>DATIXQ010000129.1:0-74756 GCA_035518375.1 Allostellaceae bacterium
GACGCGGCTTTGGGAGATGAGTGATATCGCCGCTCTTATCGACGGTCGCGCCGCGAAGCCAAACCGTCCAGCGACCTACCGGAAGCGTGGCGGCGAGACGGCAGAAATTTCAAATTGAGACAGTGCCGCCCGTTCCTCCACATGGCACCGCGTGCCCCTTCCGCGCTATTCTTGGGCTGACCGATCACGCCGGGAGGTAAAAAAGATGAAAGGCTGGGGTGCGGCACGGCTCGCTTCGGTATTGGTGGTCGCTGCGGCGCTCTCGCCGGCCGCTGACGCCGAGTCGATCAAGGTTGGCATCGGCCCGGTGACTGCGGCGGGCGCGGTCTTCCTTGCCCAAGACAAGGGCTATTTCGCCGCCGAAGGGCTCGAGGCCGAAGCCGTGAGCCTCGATGCCGCGCAGTCGGTGGCGCAGGGCGTCGTCGCCGGCGCGCTCGATTTCGGCGCGACCGCAGCGACAGCAGCCGCCTACAACCTGGCCTACAAAGGCGGCCTCAAGATCATCGGCGGCCAGGGACGTGAGGTTCCGGGTTTCCGGGGTTCCGCAATGCTCGCCTCCGACAAGGCGTGGGATGCGGGCCTGAAATCGCTCAAGGATCTCGGCAACCGCACCATCGGCATCGTCCAGATTGGCGGCCCGGTCCACTACGAGACCGTGCTCATGGCCGAGAAACACGGCGTCGACGTGAAGACGATGCGGCTCGTGCCGCTGCAAGGGCTCTCGAACCTCGCGTCGGCAATCGCCGGCGGCCAGGTGGACGGCGGGGTCGAAGTCAACACCATCGCGCTGAAGCTCAGCGATGCCGGCAAGGCACATATTCTCGCCTGGGTCGGCGACGAGACGCCGTGGCAGAACACGCTCCTGCTCGCCGCGACCACGACCGCGAACGACAAGCGGGCGCTGGTCGAGCGTTTCCTTCGCGCCTACAAGAAAGGCGCGCGCGACTACTACGATGCCTTCACCGGCCCCGACGGCAAGCGCAAGGACGGGCCCACGGCCGCAGCGACGCTGGCGCTCATCGCGAAACATCTCGGCCAACCCGCGGAGCAGCTGAAAGACGGAATCTCCTACGACGATCCGGACGCGCGGCTCGACGTGCAGGACGTGCTGCGTCAGATCGCCTGGTTCAAGGCGCAGAACATGCTTCCCGCCGACGCCGACGGCAAGGCGATGATCGACATGCGGTACGTAGAGCCGCTCGTCACGCAATGATGGGGAGGGCGCAGTGCTGACCGAGGCCGAGAACGAACTCCTCACGCGCGTCGGCCCCGGCACGAAGATGGGCGAGATGCTGCGCGAGTTCTGGACCCCTGCGCTGCGTTCGGCCGCGCTCGAGGCCGACGGTGCGCCACGGCGCGTGCGGCTTCTCGGCCAGAACTTCGTCGCCTTCCGCGCGACCGACGGGCGCGTTGGGTTCTTCGACGAAGCCTGTCCGCATCGCTGCGCCTCGCTCACGCTCGCGCGCAACGAGGAGAACGGGCTGCGCTGCATTTTCCATGGTTGGAAGATCGACGTCTCGGGCAAGGTCGTCGATTGCCCGTCCGAGCCGCCCGAGCGGCGCGCCGAATTCGCCGCGCGCGTGCCCGTCCATCATTATCCCGTGCGCGAGGCGGGCGGGCTTGTGTGGGTCTATCTCGGCCGGCGCGCGAGTCCGCCGCGCTTCTTCGATTTCGAATTCCACGCGCCGCCGGCGGAGGCGATCGTGCGCCGCGCGGTCATCCACGGCAATTGGCTCCAGGGCTTCGAGGGACAGCTCGATTCCGCGCATCTCGGCATGCTGCACCGGAGCTCGATATCGCCGGGCGTGGCGCGGCGCGGCGACAACGCGCTCGTACGCTATTCGGTCGCAAACACGAGCCCGCGCTTCGAATTCCTGGAGACGCCCTGCGGCTTCCGCGAGGCGGCGCTGCGCGAACTCGAGGACGGGAGCGTTTATGCGCGCATCCGCGAGGTCGTGTTCCCGTACTATTCCTTCATTCCAGGAGAGCATGGCGAGCCGCGCCTCGTCGTCGTCGTGGTGCCGATCGACGACGAATGGAGCGCGCATTGGTACTACTACATGAATCCGTTCGGCCCGGTGCCTGATGCCTATAAGCAGCAGATGCTGTGGGGTACCGGCTCCGATTCCGATGATTACGCCGCCGACCGCGGCGATGCCGACAATATCTGGCACCAGGACCGCCGCGCCATGAAGGACGGGCACTGGAGCGGCCTCATGAAGAATTTCACCTACGAGGACTTTATCATCGAGGAGTCGATGGGGCCCGTTGCCGATCGCACGCGCGAATATCTCGGCACGAGCGATGCCGTGATCGTGCGCGCGCGGCGCATGTTGTTCGAAGCGCTGGACCAGCACGAGTCCGGAAAGCTGCCGTTCGGGCTCGACGGGGCCGCGCACTACAACCGCATCCGCGCGCTCGCCATCCGCTTCCCGCACGGCGCCAATTGGCGCGACATCGATCCGTTCGATCCGCCGCATTTCTTCGAGGGGCGCGCCTCATGATCAAGCCGTGGATTTTCGAGCTTTTCAGCACGCCGGGCGGGCGTAGCGGGCAGCCGGTCGAGCCGCGCGTCGCGGCCGAGCATTTCGCTTGGCACATCGACCTGTGGCGACGCGCCGAGGGCTGGGGCTACGAAGGCATCTTCTTCAGCGAGCATCATTTCGGATTGGGCTACAGCCCGTCGCCCAATCTCCTCATCGCGACGATGGCCAGGCAGACGAAGACGTTGCGTCTCGGCGTCATGGGCGTCGTGCTGCCGTACTATCAGCCTTGGCGCGTCGTCGAGGAGATCGGCATGCTCGATCATTTGACGGGCGGGCGGCTTGAGATCGGCACGGCGAGCGGCATTCCGCAGGAGATGGAGCGGGTCGGGCTTACGGTCGAGGAGGCGAACGCGCGCAATGCCGAAGCGCAGGAGATTCTCGACAAGGCGCTCGCGAACCCGATCATCTCGCATCACGGCAAGTTCTGGAATTTCGACGAACTGCGCATCGAGCCGCGCCCCTTGCAGCAGCCCTCGCCGCCCAAATGGACGACAGTCGTCTCGATCGAATCCGCGAGGAAGGCCGCGCGGCGCGGCTCGAAACTCTGCACGGGATTCCACCCGATCGACCGCATCCGCGAGATCTTCGACGCCTATCGCGACGAGGCCGCGCGCGTCGGCCGCAAGGTCGGGCCCGACGATCTCGCCATCCGCCGCAACATCTCGCTCGGGACCGACCAAGCGGCGGCCGAGGAAGCCTCGCGCGTCCAGCTCAGGAACTATCGCCAGGCGCTGAAGCACGATCCGCGTTACACGGAATCGCCCGTGCCCGACGCCCCCGGCCCGACGCACGGCTTCTCGGTCGGCGACGACGAGTTCATCGCCGGCACCGGCGAACGCGCGGCCGAGGAGATCATCGCGCAATGCCGTAAGGTCGGCGCCGGCCATTTCCTCAGCAACGTCGACCGCTCGGCGCCAAAGGAGCAGCGCATGACGACGTTCGAGCTTTACGCGCGCCGCGTGATCCCGGCGCTGCGTAAAGCGGCGGTCTGACTCATGCCGACCGTCAGCGCGGAGCAACTGGCCCGCGTCGGCGCGGCGATCCTGCAAGCAGCAGGCGCGCGACCCGAGGAGGCGGAGACGGTGGCGCGGCGCTGCGCCGCCGCCAATCTCGCGGGACATGATTCCCACGGCGTCTTGCAGATCCCCGGCTATGTCGAGCGCATGAAGCGCGGCGAGATCGTGCCGGGCGCGCCCTTCACCATTCTGCGCGAGTCGGCGACGACGACCGTCGTCGACGGCAACTGGGGCTTCGGCTATGTCGTGACCGAGCGCGTCATGCGCATGACGATCGAGAAGGCGGCGAAGTCTGACGTCGCCGCCGCCACCGTCTTCCGGCAGAGCCACATCGGGCGGCTCGCGGTCTATCCGCTGATGGCGGCCGAGGCCGGCATGATCGGGCTTCTGACCGCCGATTCCGGCCGCTCGCCCAAGGCGGTGGCGCCCTTCGGCGGACGCGAGGCACGGCTCGGCACCAATCCGATCTGCATCGCCGTACCGTCCGACCTCGAGGCGCCGCTCTATCTCGATATGGCAACGTCCGCCGTCGCGCTTTCCAAGGTAACGCTCGCAGCCGCGGCGGGACGCGCGATCCCCGAGGGCTGGATCATCGACAAGGACGGCAAGCCGACGACCGATCCAAAGGAATTCAGGAAAGGCGGCGTGCTGCTGCCGCTTGGCGCGGGCGAGGGCTACAAGGGCAGCGGGCTCGGCGCCATCGTCGAGATCTTGTGCGGGCTCCTCACCGGGTTGGGCTTCGGCATCGAGCCGACTGGGCGGCACAATGATGGCTGCTTCCTCGCCGTCTTCAATGTCGCGGCGTTCCGGCCCTTGGCCGAGTTCAAGAACGAGGTCGCGGCGTTCGCGCGCTACCTCAAGGACACGCCGCCCGCGGAAGGCAGCGCCGGCGTCTTCTATCCCGGCGAGATCGAATACGCGCGCGAGAAAGAGCGGCGCGTGAAGGGCGTCGAGATCGACGACACGACGTGGGGTCACCTGCGCCGCCTCGCCGAATCCTATGGGCTCGCGGCGGAGTTGGGATTGACCTGATGCCGCCGCGCCAGATGGTCCTCGTCGGGTTTTTGCAGGCGCAGAACTGCAGCAACCTGCCGGCCTCATGGCGCCACCCGGACTCGCGCACGGATTTCTGCACGCCCGACTATTACCAGGAGATCGGCCGCGTCTTGGAGCGCGGCAAGTTCCATCTTGCCTTCTTCGACGACCGGCTCGCCATGCCAGACCGCTATGGCGACGATCACGCGGCCGCAGTCGAGCACGGCATACGCTGCGTCAAGATGGACCCGATCCCGGTCATGATGGCGATGGCGGCAGCAACGACACGGCTGGGCCTCGGCTCTACATATTCGACGACGTATTACGAGCCGTTCCATGTGGCGCGGCTCTTTTCCACCATCGACCTGATGACGAACGGTCGCGCGGCGTGGAACGTCGTGACCTCCTTGAACGACGGCGAGGCGCTCAACATGGGGCGCGGCGCCGTCATGGAGCACGATCTGCGCTACGACCGCGCCGACGAGTTCATGGAAGTGGTCCTGGGCCACTGGGATTCGTGGGACGACGATGCGATCGGCGTCGACAAGAAGAGCGGCCGCTTCGCCGATCCCGCGAAGGTCAGGAGGCTCGACCACGCCGGCGAATATTTCCGTTCGCGCGGCCCCTTCACCGTGCCGCGCACGCCACAAGGCCATCCTGTCATCATCCAGGCGGGTCAGAGCGGCCGCGGCCGGCGCTTTGCCGGGCGCTGGGGCGAGGTAATCTTCGCCACCGCCGCCAATCTCGCGCATGGCCGCGAGGGATACGCCGCGCTCAAGGGCGAGGCGGAGCGCGCGGGCCGCGATCCCGACGCCATGTCGATCTGTCTTTCGCTCACCTGCGTTGCTGGCGAGACGAAAGCCGCCGCCGAGGACAAGATGGCGCTGCTCGAAACCTTACCGCTCGAGATCGACGCGCTCGCGCTCCTCTCCGAAGGGCTCAATTTCGATTTCGCAACGAAGGACATGGACGAGCCGCTGTCGGACCGTGAACTCGCGGGATTCTCCGGGCTTCTCTCGATCCGCGATGGCGTCGTGAGGACGAGCGGCAAGAAGAACCCGACGGTGCGCGACTTCATCAGCTTCAACTCGCGCGGCCGCGTGTCGGGCGCGATCGTGGGCGGCCCGCGCGAGATCTCCGACCGGCTCGAGGAATTGTTCGTGGGCCGCGCCTGCGACGGCTTCGTCGTCGGCGCGACGCACGTGCCGGGTGCCTACGACGATTTCGTGCGCTTCGTCGTGCCGGAATTGCAGCGCCGCGGCCTCTATCACAAGGACTACGAAGGCGCGACCTTGCGCGACAATCTGCGGCTCGCGCGGCCGGCGATCGGCGCGTGGAAGGGCGGAGGGGGAAGCCGTGGCTGAGACGGGCCGCCGCGTCAGCGACGAGGAAATGGCGTTGCGGCGCAAGCTCGCCGTCATGTGCCGCATCGTCGGCCTGCAAGGTTCGATCGGTCTCTTCGGCCACATCTCGATCCGCGTGCCCGACACCGACATCGTCCTCATCACGCCCGGCGCCGGATCGCGCAAGACGCGGGTCCGCACCGACCAGATCTTCGCCTTCGACCTCGCCGGCAAGATCCATTTCCATCCCGGTGGCGACCGCCCGATGCAGATCCCGATCGAATGGCGCATCCATACGCAGATTCACCGCGACAGGCCGGAGATCCTGAGCGTCGCGCATCTGCACGCGCGCGCTTCGACGCTCCTGGGGATCGCCGGCCGCGAGATCGTGCCGGTGTTCTCGCAAGGCGCCGTCGCGCATGGCGGCATCCCGACCTGGGACGATCCGCGCCTAGTCGTCGGCGACGAGTCGGCGGCCGCGCTGTCGCGCGCGCTCGGCAAAAGCGTCGCCTGTCAGATGCGCGGCCACGGCTCCGTCGTGGTCGGCGAGACGGCGGAGCTCTGCCTCCAGGCCTGCACCTTCATCGAAGAGAACGCGCAGTATCAGATCGACGCCGAATCCCTGGGCGGCGCAAAGCCGTTCCCGCGCGAGATCTGGGACGCGCTCGGGGCGCAGCGCCGCGCTACGGGCGGCGCGCAGCTCCTGTGGAACTACTGGGAGCAGATCGTCGCGGAGCAAGGCGTTCCACTCTGATGGGGCGCGCCTTACCGGCCTTTTGCGCCCGTGATAAGGTGGCGGCGCGGCAAAGGAGAGCCTCATGCTCACGCGCGAAGAGAACGAGCTGCTGACGCGCACCGGGCCCGGCACGCCGATGGGCGAATTGATGCGGCGTTATTGGATCCCGGCGCTGTTCTCGAGCACGCTGCCCGAGCCTGATGGCCCGCCGGTGCGCGTGAAGCTCCTGGGCGAGCGGCTTGTCGCGTTCCGCGACACGATGGGCCATGTCGGGCTGCTCGACGAATTCTGCCCGCACCGCACGGCATCCCTCTTCTTCGGCCGCAACGAGGAATGCGGCTTGCGCTGTGTCTATCACGGCTGGAAGTTCGACATCGCCGGCAACTGCGTCGATCAGCCGAGCGAGCCCGTGGGCAGCGACTTCAAGCACAAGGTGAAGCAAACCGCCTACCCGTGCCTCGAACGCGGCGGGCTTGTCTGGACTTACATGGGGCCGCCCGAGCACAAGCCCGAATTCCCCGCGCTCGAATGGACCGAGGTGCCGGCGAGCCACCGCTATGTCACGCGCCACGTGCAAGAGTGCAACTGGCTCCAGGCTCTCGAAGGCGGCTTCGATTCCGCACATCTAGCATTCCTTCACCGCGGCACGGCGGACGTGCTCCACAGCCGCCCGTTCCCGGTGCCGTCGCGCTACGAGGTCGTGCCGGCGGAGTTCGGCCTCGTCGTCATCAGCGGACGCGAGACGCCGCAGGGTCTCGCCGGCGCCGCCAACGTCATGCTCATGCCATTCCACAAGCTCATCTCGGTGGCGCCTTTGGGCGCGCACGCGTGGGTCCCGATCGACGACGAGCACACGATGAACTACAGCGTCGAATACTGGCCGGACCACCCGCTCACCGAGGAGGAACTCGCGGTCTCGAAAAGCGGCGAATTCATCCATCCCGAGCTCATTCCCGGCACCGACCGCAAGGTACAGAACCGCGACAACGATTACCTGGTCGATCGCGACTTGCAGAAGAGCGGCCATTACACCGGCATCCGCGGCCTCGGCGTGCAGGATTGCGGCATCCAGGAGAGCATGGGGTCGATCGCCGACCGCACAAAGGAGCATCTTGGCGTCGGCGATACGGCCATCGCCAAGATCCGCCGACTTCTCCTTCAGACGGTGCGAGAGTTCGGCGCCGGCGCGCCGCCGCCCGGCATGAACGCCGCGTGCTATCGCGTGCGCTCGGGCTTTTACACGCTGCCGCCGGGCGCGCGCCTCATCGACGCACTCGACAAGGTGGTGCGGGTGCCGGGCGCGCCGGAATTCGTGAAATAGCGCGAATGCCGCGCCCCACGGCGGCGGGAGCGGCCGATGGCCACGCCGCCTGACACGGCCGACCGCGCGGCGCGCGTCCTTGCCCTCGTGGGCGCGGTGGCGGTCATCCTCATCTCGGCGACGGTGCTTGCCGACGTGCTGATGCGCTGGCTCTTCAACGCGCCTGTGCTCGCGATCGACGACCTGACCGGGCTCAACATGGCGGTGGCCGTAGTGCTGTGTTTGCCGGCCGGCATGACCGGCCGGCATTTCGTCACGATCCGGTTTCTCGGCCACGCGCTCGGCCCGCGCGCGACACTATGGCTCGAACTCTTCGGCGCGGCGCTGACGCTCGCCTTCTTCGCGGCACTCGCCTGGCAGTTTGCCATACTCGCACGCGATGCGGCGCAATCGGGCCTCGGCTCGATGGTGCTGCAAGTGCCGCAGGCGCCGTGGTGGTGGACCGTGACGGCCGTGCTTGCGCTCGCCGTGCCGTTCCAGCTCGTCGTCGTCTTGCGCGCGTCGCGCCGCGTGCGCGCCGGGCGCTAGCGCGATGGATCCGCTCTGGCTCGGCGCCGCCGGCTTCGCCGCGATGTTCGCGCTGATCGCGCTCCACGTGCCGATCGGCGTCGCGATGGGCGTGACGGGCATCGCCGGCATCTGGATCCTTCTGGGGCCAAGCCCAGCGCTCCACATGCTCGCGGCCGTTCCATCGGACGCGCTTACCAATCCCAATCTCGCCGCCATCCCCATGCTGCTGCTGATGGGAAGCTTCGCCGCCGTCGCCGGATTGGGCGGCGATCTCTACCGCCTCTTCCACGGCTTCGTCGGCCATCATCGCGGCGGATTGGCGGCAGCGACCATCGCCGGATGCGGCGCCTTCGGTTCGGTCTGCCATTCCTCGATCGCGACCGCGGCGACCTTCACCCGCATCGCACTTCCGGAGATGCGCGAGCGCGGCTATCGGCCGTCCTTCGCCATGGGCTCGATCGCAGCCGGCGGTACGCTTGGCATCCTTATCCCTCCTTCGAGCCTGATGCTGCTCTATTGCGTGTTGACGCAGCAATTCGTGGTGACACTGTTCGTCGCGGCGATCCTACCGGCGCTCCTCGCTGTCCTCATCTACGTCGTCGTCGTGGCGCTCTACGTGCGGGTGCAGCCCGGCAGCGGACCCGCGGGCCCGCGCATCTCGTGGCGCGAGCGGATGCGGCTTCTCGCGACGTGCTGGCGCGCGATCGTGCTCGCGCTGCTCGTGACGGGCGGCATCTATGGCGGCGTCTTCACCGTGATCGAGGCCGCGGGGGTCGGCTGCGTGCTCGCATGCGGCTTCGCGCTCGCCGGCGGCCACATGACGCGCAAGAACGCGCTCGAGGTGCTGACGCCGCCGGCCGAGACGACGGCGCTCATTTTCGTCATCGTGTTCGGCGCGAATATCTTCAACTCCTTCATCACGCTGACGAAGCTCCCCGATTTCCTCGTCGGTGCGATCGAGGCGGCGCACCTGCCGCCGTGGCTCGTGATCGTGCTGCTGCTCGCGCTCTATCTCGTCTCCGGCTGTGTCTTCGAATCGGTTGCGGCGATGATCATCACGCTGCCGGTGGTGTTTCCGCTTGTCGTCGGATTGGGCTTCGATCCGATCTGGTGGGGCGTCATCAACATCATGGTGATCGAGCACGGGCAGTTGACCCCGCCCATCGGGATCATCCCCTATATCCTCCATGGCATCGCGCCCGACATTCCCCTGAAGACCATCTTCGCGGGGATCGCGCCGTTCTTCCTCTCCGATTTCGTGAAGCTTGCAATCCTGGCGCTGTTCCCTGCCGTTTCGCTCGCGCTTCCGCGCGCGCTCGGCATGCCGATGTGAGCTACTTCGCGACGATCTTGCGCGCGGCCGCGACCGTGTCCTGCGGCGCGCCGTAAATCTCGGCGACGACCTTCGCCGCGTCCTCGCCGGTTTTGGGCTGCACGGGCAGGCGCAACTTCGCTGCCTCAGCGAGAAAATCCTTGTCCTTCATCGTCGCATCAAACGCGTGGCGCAGGATCTCGACGCGATCCTTCGGCACGGCGCGAGACACGATGTACGGCCGCCCCACCTCGCTGTCGGCGAGGAGGAGACGCACGATCTTGCGCGCCGAGTCGCTGGGCGCGGCGTCGACGGTATAGGGAATGCCCGGCGGCATATCGGGCGCGGCTTGCTCGCCCGACCGCGACACCGGGTGGAATTTCGCGCTCTTGGTCCAATCCTCGGGGATGCTGCTCCACGCGCCGCAATCGCCGTCAAGCTCGCCGCGCTCGATGGCGACGCGAATCTCGGCGCTGCCGGGATAGCCCGCGACCTGGTCGATATTGACGCCGAAGATGTTCTTCAGAATCTTGGTGTTGAGGTCCTCGGACGTGCCGACGCCCGCGAGCCCAAAATAATAATGACCGCCCGCTTTCATCTCGGCGATGCTCTTCGGCCCCTTGTCGCGCCAGAGATAGCAGGTCGTGAGATCGACGCTGATGCTGCCGATCCAAGAGTAGTTGCGGAAATCGATCTTGGTCTGGTCCGGCTGCAGCAGCGAATCGCCAATGCGCCCGAAATTGAAGGTGTCGATGACGGTGCCGTCCTTCGGCAGGTCGGTGTCGAGGCGCACGACCGCGGTGATCGAGCCCGCGCCGGGCAGGTTCGTGACAATCACATCGGGATTGCCGGGAATGTGCTTGCCGATGTGGCGCGCGAGGAGCCGTGCATTAATGTCGAACCCGCCGCCCGGCGAGAACCCGACCATGATGGTGACAGTCTTGCCCCTGTAGAAGTCGTCGGCGTGCGCGAAAGCAATGCTCGCGAACGACGCGCACAGGACGAACAGCGTGCGCTGCGCCCAAAACTTCATTCTACCCTCCCCTGCTTGCGGCGCTTAAAGCCCGCGCCGCAATTGTTCTGCCGCTTCGACCATGACCCTGACCTTGGCGCGCGCTAGCTCCCGCCCGATTGTCATGAGGCCGCAATCGGGCGCGAGAAGCACGCGCCGCGGGTCGATCGCGACGTGGTCCAAGAGCTCTGAAACACGCCGTTTCACCTGCTCGACGCTGGGCGCCGGCGTCGCGCCCGGATCGACGCAGCCATAGAGCACGAGCCGTTCGCGAAACGGCGCCAACACCGCGGGATCAAAGCTGCTGCGACCGAATTCGACCGACACGCCGCCGATCCGCGTCGTCATCAGCGCATCGAGCAGGCGCGGATAGGTGATGTGATGCTGAAGATTGAGTCCGCCCGGATAGCCGTAGCAGAGATGGACGACGGTTGGGACCGTGATACCGTCGAGGCAACGATCGAGCGCGCGGGCCGCGAAGGACGAGACCTTTTCGTGATAGCGCGTCATCGCCGGCTCATCGATCTGCAGCATGTCGCAGCCGGCAGCCTCGAGGTCGCGAAGCTCGCCATTAAGCGCCGCGGCCGCGTCCATCGTCAGCGCCGCCTCGTCGCGGTAGAACGCGTCGAACGTGCTGTCGGCGATGGTGAGCGGACCCGGCACAGCGATCTTCACCGGGCGCTTGGTATGCGCCTTGACGAAACGCAGATCCTCGACGCAAGCGGGCGCGCGGCGGACGAGGTGGCCGATTATGCGCGGGACCACCTGCGGATAATTCTCGCGGCCGCGAAAGGCGGTCTTCGTGCCGGTGTTGACAAGGTCGACGCCGTCCCACGTCGTCATTGCATGATAGATGAAGCGCTCGCGCCGCTGCTCGCCGTCGGTCACGATGTCGAGGCCGAGCTCTTCCTGCTCGTAGAGGCTCAAAAGCGTCGCATCGTCCTTTGCCTCGGCGAGCGCCGGCGCGTCGAGCGGGCGGAAGCGAGCATGGCCGCGCTCGGTCGTCGCGAGCCATAGCGGCCGCGGAAAGCTGCCGACGCTGGTGGTTGCGAGCGGCGGTAGCGCGAGCGTCATCTCGAGGCGCCTGCGGAAAGGTCGTAGGGGATCTGGGTCGGGCCCCAGCCGTCGCGGACCGTCTGAGCGGCGGGATCGTAGTGATGCTGCAGCACGGTCCCTTCGCCGACGCGCTGACTGCGCAGAATGATCGCGACGGAGCGCGCCAGACCACCCTGCTCCGCGTGGATCGCGAAGGGCGGCACGAGATCGACCTTGCCGCCCGTTCCGGCCGTGACCGAAGCCAGGCGCAGCTCCGCGAACCCCGGCCGCGAGCCGTCGTCGAGGCGATCGTAGCGCTCGAGACTCTCACTGCCATCGAGCAGGCCATAGAGCACCCAGGCTTGAGCATGATCGTGCACGCCGCCGACACGGCCCGGTTCGCGCACCACGGCATTGATGGCGAAGCCGTGCTCCTCGTCGACATGGAGCAAAAGGTTCTTACGCCCCTCGGTCGAGGGCCAGCGCGCCGACGCGGCCTTAAGCTCGGGATCGAGCACGAGGCGCTCGAGAAGTGGTTTCGCGAGCGCCATGCGCGCTGCCATGTCGGGCTCGCGCGCCCAGAGCTCGCGCAAGTCCACGATGAAGCGCTCGAACGCCCGGATCATTCCGAAAGCGGCCCGCCCGCGACGGTGCAGCGGCGCAGGAGACGGTTTTCCTCCGGCGGGAACCAGGTGCGCGCGTGGATGGTGCAGCGATTGTCCCACATCACCACGTCGCCGAGGCGCCATCGATGCTCGTAGATGTTGGCCGGATCCTCGCCGATTGCATAAAGCTCCTCGAGGATTGCATCGCTTTCGGCAGCGCTCATGCCCGCGATCCGCGCCGTCATCAGCCGGTCGACGAAGAGCGTCTTGCGTCCGGTTTCGGGGTGCGTCGTGAACACCGGATGGAAATAGTGAAGCGAGCTCGAGAGATCGTCGGGCACGTCGACCTTGGCGGTGCGCTTGTATTCATGGATGTGGAGTGCCTTGCGCCCCGCGAGCTTCGCCTTGAGCGCGGGCGGCACCGCTTCGTAGGCCTTGTACATGTTGGCAAAGCGCGTGTTGCCGCCGGTCGAAGGCAGCTCGACCGCATAGAGGAACGTGTATTTATAGGGCCGCGCGGTATAGCCGGAATCGATGTGGAACCACATCTCGCCGTCGCCGAAGGCGCCGACCGGCTTGCCGTCGACCTTCATGTTGGAGACGAGCATGACGCGGTTGTCATCTTGCAGCACGCCCTCGGCGCGGGAGCGAATATCGTCGCGCGCCTGCGCCGTCTTACGCTCGCCCAGCTCGCCGAAGTGCGCGGCGAAGCGAAGCTGCTGCTCCTGCGTGATGTTCTGCCCGCGGAAGACGAGGACGAGGTGCTTCGCCCAGGCACCCTTGATCGCGGCGATTGTGGCGTCGGGCAGATCCTCGGCAAGATCGACGCCCTCGATCATGGCGCCGCAAGCGGGCGAGAGCGGCGTGACTTTGACGGCGAGCGTTGCGTCCATGGCGCGCCTTTGCGGTTGCGTGAAGAGCATATGAGATGAAGGTACGGGCCGGAAGCCCCTCGCCGCTCATTGTCCCCCTGCCTTTCACGGCATAGCATCCCGCCATGGACATGACGGTTCTGGGCGCGGCCGAACATGCGCTCTTCATCCTCATGGACCCGCACCGGCTCCTCTATCTCTTTGCCGGCGTGTGCATGGGGCTGGGGCTCGGAATCTTGCCGGGGATCGGCGGTGTCGCCGGGACCGCGCTGCTGCTGCCGTTCACCTATAGCCTCGACCCGCCGACCGCATTCGCGCTGCTTTTGGGGCTCGGCGCCTCGACCACCACGGCCGACCCGATCACCGCGATCCTGTTCGGCGTGCCCGGCCATGCCGCCTCGGCGGCAACGACGCTTGATGGCTATCCGCTGACGCAGCAAGGCTTCGCCGGGCGCGCCCTTGGCGCCTCCTACATGGCGGCGCTCATCGGCGGATTGTTCGGCGCGGCGCTTCTCGCCGTCACGCTGCCGGTGCTGCGGCCGATCATGCTAAGCATCGGCTCGCCCGAGCTTCTGGCGCTCGCGGTCTTCGGCATGTCGATGGTAGCTGTCCTTTCGGGCAACGCGCCCTTGAAGGGGCTCACCGGCGCGTGCTTCGGCGTGATGCTGTCGATGATCGGCACTGACCCGCAGACGGGCACCCCGCGCTGGACGCTCGACAGCCTCTATCTCTATGACGGACTGCCGCTCGTGCCGCTGACGCTCGGCATCTTCGCGTTGCCGGAACTGTGTGACCTCGCGATCTCACGCACGCCCGTCGTGTCGGGGATCGCACGGCTCGACACCAAGACCGGCATGCTGATGGGCGTCCATGACGTCTTCCGCAACTGGTTCCTGATTCTGCGCTGCTCGTGGCTCGGCGCGGCTGTCGGCGCCATCCCCGGCATCGGCGCCTCGGTCATCGACTGGCTCTCCTACGGCCACGCGCTCAAGACCGAGAAAGGCGCGCGCGAGACCTTCGGCAAGGGCGACATCCGCGGCGTCATCGCCGCCGAAAGCGCGACCAACGCGCGCGAGGGCGGCGCGCTCGTGCCGACCGTCGCGTTCGGCGTGCCGGCGAGCGCGGGCATGGCGATCCTTCTCGGGGCCTTTCTCATGCACGGGCTCGTGCCCGGCCCCGACATGCTCAGCAAGAATCTCGACGTGACCTACGCGATGGTGTGGTCGATCGCGCTTGCGAACATCCTGGGCTCGGGCCTCTGCTTCCTTTTCAGCGGCCAGCTTGCGCGGCTCGCGACGCTGCGCCACACGCTCATTCTGCCCGTGGTACTGAGCCTCATCTATATCGGCGCGTTCGAGGGCACGCGGCAATGGGGCGATCTCTATTCGCTTCTGTTCTTCGGGTTGCTCGGCTGGGGCATGAAGCATCTGCGCTGGCCGCGCCCGCCGCTCGTTCTGGGCTTCATCCTCGGCAAGATCCTGGAGCGCTATCTCTTCATCTCGATCGCGCGCTACGGCACGCACTGGATGCTGCGGCCGGCGGTGCTGGCGCTCTTCTTGCTGACGCTCGCGAGCCTGCTGCGCCCGCTATTGCAGGACGTGCGCCGCCGCGGCTTCGGCGTGACGATGAGACACCTTGCCGAGCCGCGCTTTACGGCGCGCGCGCTTTTCCCGGCCGCGCTCGTCATCTTGTTCGCGGCGATGCTCACAGAGACTTCGTCGTGGACGGCGGAGGCGAAGATCGTGCCGATGATCGTCGGCTCACTCGCCTTGCTGTTCGGCACGCTTGCAGCCATCTCCGAATTTTTCCGGCGGACCGCGGCGGCGCCCGCAACAACGGCGGGCGGCCCAATCCACATGGACATAACCTCGCGTGTCGCCGACCTGCCCACCGCGCAAAAATTCGCGCGCGGCGGCGCGTTCTTCGGCTGGATCGCGGCCTTCCTCGGCTCGATGGCGACGCTCGGCCTCATTCCGACCGTACCCATCTTCATCGTCGCCTACATGCGGATCGAGGGGCGCGAGCGCTGGTCGCTGACGGTGCCCATGGCCGCGGTGATGACGCTCTTCATCTATGCGCTCTTCGACCGGCTCTTGGCGATCCCGTGGCCGCCGAGCCTGATCGGCGAGCTTTTGCCGGCGCTCAAGGCGATCCCGAGCGTTTGAAGCCGCGTGCTAACCTCACGCGCGCGAGAGGGAGGATGAGATGCCCGTCTTCGACATGGATTCGCACTTGCGCGAGGAATATTTCCTCGACGATGTCTACCGCCTCGAAGGCGCGTTCGCCGCGGAGACGCCGGTCCGTCTTAACAACGAAGCGAGCGTGCGCGCGAAGTTCCGGCACAATTTCCATCCCTGGCCGCATGAGGCGAGCGAGCACTTCAACCACAGCGTCGTCTATGACGTTTCCGCCAACTGGAGCGGCGGCGAGATCGCGCGGCGCCAGGTCGGCGGCTACGACATGAAACGGCGTTTGGCCGACAACGACGCCGAGGGCATCGACTATCAGTTCCTGTTTCCGACCCAGCTCAGCATCCCGACCTACACGGAAGGCGCACTCGGCAGTGCGCTCTGCCGCACCTACAACGACTGGGCGAAGCGGCTCGTCACAGGGCACGAGGAACGGCTCTGGCCGGTCGGCATCGTGCCGTGGGCCGACCCGCCGGGGATGGTCGCCGAGCTGCGGCGCTGTGTCATCGAGCTTGGCTACAAGGCCGTGCATTGCACGCCCTATTCGCATCGGCACACGATCGACAACGAGGTGTTTTATCCATTCTATGCCGAGGCCGAGAAGCTCGGTGTGCCTCTCATGCTGCATCCGGCGAGCTTCGGCGAGCTCGTCAACCGCTTCGACAATTTCTTCGCGATGCACGTGCTCGGGCGCCCGTTCAACTGCACGGCCGGGCTCGTGGCACTCGTGACAGGCGGCATCTTCGAGCGATTCCCGAACCTGCGCGTCGCCTTCTTCGAATGCAGCGCCGAGTGGATCCTTTACTGGATGCACCGCATGGATGATGACTACAAGCGCATGGTGCATGGCTTCGCGCCCAAGGTGACGCGGCTGCCGTCGGAGTACGTGAAGCGCAACTGCTATGTGACGTGTGAGGCGGACGAGCGTGGCCTCGCCCATTCGCTCGCCGAGTTCAGCGAGGACCGCGTGCTCCTGGCCTCGGACTATCCGCACTTCGATTCGGAATATCCCGGCACGGTGCGCGAGTTGAAGGAGCGCAGCGACATCAGCGCGAAGCAGAAGGACAAGATCCTTTACGCCAACGCGCGCGAGTTCCTGCGCATGTAGTTAAAGGGCGGGGCCGCGACACCCTTGCCGTTTCACGGCCCAGGTCTAAAATATCCGCCCATGATCACACGCGAAGAGAACGAACGTCTCGTCCGGGTGCGCCGCGGCACGCCGGCGGGCGAGCTTTTGCGCCGCTATTGGCAGCCGGCCTGCCTTTCGAGCGAGCTTCCCGAGAAAGATGGCGCGCCGATCCGCGTCAAGCTTCTGGGCGAAGACCTGATCGCCTTCCGCGACACCGGCGGAAAGACCGGGCTCGTCGCCGCCTTCTGCCCGCACCGCCGCGCACCCCTCTTCTTCGCGCGCAACGAGGAGCTCGGGTTGCGCTGCGTCTATCACGGCTGGAAGTTCAACGTCGCGGGCCAGTGCGTCGACATGCCGTCGGAGCCCGGCGACAGCCCGATGAAGGCGGATGCGAAGGTCTTGGCCTATCCGACCTACGAGAAGGCGGGCGTCGTATGGGCCTATATGGGCCCCAAGGAGGCGATGCCGGAGCCGCCCGATTACGAATGGATGCGCGCGCCCGACACGCATCGCTACGTGTCGAAGACCTATGAGTCGTGCAACTACCTCCAGGCGCTCGAGGGCGGACTCGACACGGCGCATTCGTCGTATCTCCACAACATGTCGCTCGGCAACACGACCCAGTATCGCCTGCGCGACCGCGCGCCGCGGCTCGACGTGGTGCGCACCGATTACGGCTATTACTACGTCTCGACGCGCAAGGCCGGCGAGGACGGCCATTACGTCCGGCTCTATCACTACGTCCTGCCGTATCAGCAGATGCGCGGCGGCTTGAACGGGATCGGCCGTGACAACCACGTGCCGAAGCTCGACGGACATCTCTGGGTCCCGATCGACGACGGCGAGACCAACGTTTACAACTGGGGCTACAGCGCCGATCCGGCCATGCCGATCAGCGAGGAGATGCAGGAGGCGTTCGAGCACAATTCCGGCCGCGGCAAGGACGACCTCATCCCCGGCACCTTCAAGCTGAAGCGCAACCTCGCGAACGACTACCTGATCGACCGTCAGGTGCAGAAGACTCAGACCTTCACCGGCATCGACGGCATCAACACGCAGGACTTCGCGCTCCAGGAAGGGATGGGGCCGATCGTCGACCGCAGCCAGGAATATCTGGGCTCGAGCGACCGCGCCATCGTCACGCTCCGCAACGTGCTGCTCGAGGCGATCGCCGCGGTCGAGCGCGGCGAGCCGGCGCCCGGCACCGATCCCGCGACCCATCGCGGCATTAGACCCTATGACGGGCTCGTGCCGCCGGGCTCGACTTGGCGCGAGACCTTCGCCGAGGGCCTCGTCTGCGCCTGGTAGCCTGACGCCGGCGACCCGCTTGTCGAGTGGTACGCTCTTCGAGCGGGATCGTGTCGATCATCGCGACCGCGTTCCTCAAGGACTATACCGGCAAGGACATCTCGGCCGAATACGACCGCTGAGCCATTGCCTCACGCCGCGGCGCGGGCACGCGCCGCGGCACGGATGAAGGCCGCGCCCTTCTCGGCGATCATGAAGGTGGGCGCGTTGGTGTTGGTCGAGGTGACGTTCGGCATGACCGAAGCATCGATCACGCGCAAGCCCTCGAGCCCGTGCACGCGGAGCTGATCGTCCACCACGGCCATCGCATCGCTTCCCATCTTGCAGGTGCAGGTAGCGTGATAGACGGTCGAGCCGTTCTTGCGCGCGTAATCGACGAGCTCTTCGTCGCCGACGATGCCGGCGCCCGGCAGGATTTCGGCGCCCAGATGCTGTTTGATGGCCGGCGCGTTGAACAGGCGGCGCAGGAAATTGAGCCCGCCGGCAACAGCGCGGCAATCGGTCTGGTGCGAGAGATAGCGCGGATTGATGGCCGGCGCCTCGGCCGGGTTCGGTGATTTCGCGAGCACGTAGCCGCGCGACAAGGGCCGCATCTGCCACATGCCGCCGGTGACGCCGGGCTCGTCCTCGAAGGCGCCGAGTTGCGCCTCCTTGAAGCTGCCCGGCGCGAACGAGCACTGCACGTCCGGCGTCGCCGATTCCTCCAGCACCTTGACCGACGCGGCAACGAGCGAGGCGCTGTAGGTGAGGATGCCGTCGCCCTTGACGAGATAGCGCAGCACTTCGCCCGCGAGCGGCAGGCCGCGCGAACGCTCGTTGATGGTCGGCAGGCCGATCACACGGTGCGTCATACGCACGATGAAATGGTCCTGCAGATTCTGGCCGACGCCCGGCAGCGCATGGCGCACCGGCACGCCGATCTTCTTGAGATGCTCGGGGTCGCCGACGCCGGAAAGCTGCAAGAGGTGCGGCGTGCCGACCGCGCCCGCGGACAAGATGACCTCGCGGTCGACCTCAACGCGCTCGCGCCGCCCGCCCTTCTCGTACTCGAGGCCGATGGCGCGCGTGCCATCGAACAGCACGCCGCGAACGAGCGCGTGAAGCACGACCGAAAGATTGGGGCGACTCATCGCCGGCCGCAGATAGGCCCGCGCCGCCGACATGCGCCGGCGGCCGCCGCGCGTCTGCTGGCACGGACCGATGCCGCCATGCGGCAGCGCGTTGACGTCGGCGCGGAAGGGCAGCCCCACCTCCTGCCCAGCCGCGATCACCGCCTGGCACAGTGGCGGCATGTCGCACATGTGACTCGTCGAGAGGGGCCCGCCCGTGCCGCGCCACTCGTTGCTCTCGCCGGTCCAGTTCTCGGTGAGCTTGAAATAGGGCAGCACGTCGTCCCACGACCAGCCGCGATTGCCGAGCTGCGCCCAATGGTCGTAGTCCTCGGGCTGGCCGCGCACATAAATGAGGCCGTTGATCGAGCTGGAGCCGCCGAGGCCCCGCCCGCGCGGATAGAGGATGGCACGGCCGGCGGTGCCAGGATCGGGCTCGGCGCGGAAGCGCCAGCTCGCGGTCGGATGATCGAGCAGCTTGGTGAAGCCTGCCGGGATATGGATCAGCGGATTCCAATCGCGCCCGCCCGCCTCGATCAGCAGCACCTTGGCGGTCGGATCCTCCGACAGGCGGTTCGCGAGCACGCAGCCGGCCGTGCCGGCCCCGACGATGACGTAATCGACCTTCATCGCTTCCTCCCGCCGCCCCGCCCGGCTCCTGCCGGTTCGGGCCCAAAACTAACTAATTGTTTTATTCATATAAATTGGGTTCGTTCTGTAAAATCACGCGTGGCGACCGCGCCGCCATAAAATTTTGCGTACAGGCCAAGCCTAGTGCCGGCAGCCGCGCTGTTCAAGCGCCGACCGGTTTCCTCTATCTCAGTAGCCGACCGTGAAGCGCCGGCGCGAGTGGCGCGGCGCCTCGATCTCGTCCGCCATGGCGATCGCGAAATCCTCCATCGAAATCGAACTCGTGCCGTCGGCGGCGACAAGGAGATGATCGCCCCCGAGGCGGAACTTGCCGATGCGCGCGCCGGGAGCAAATTGGCCCGACGGCGAGAGGAAGGTCCAGTCGAGCGTTTTCTCGGCCCGCAAGAGCGCCAAGAAACCACTGCCGGCACGCGCCTCGGGGCGTACCTGCGGCGGCAGATCGTCGCCATCGACGAGCTGGCGGCCGGCGGCATTGAGGAGCGATCCTGCGCCGCCGACGACGAGAAAGCGCTTTGCGCCAGCCGCCTTCACGGCAGCGATGAGGACGGCCGGATCGATCTGCACGAATCGCGTCGCCGATACGACCGCGTCGTGCCCGGCGATCAGGGGCGCGAGCGCCGCGGGATCGCGCGCGTCACCCTCACGTGCCACGACGCGCTCATGCGGCTGCACAGCCTCGGGATGGCGCCCGATCGCCGTGACGCGGTGGCCGCGGCGCAGGAGTTCCGCGGTGACGCGCGAGCCCGCCTTGCCCGAGGCGCCGATGACCGCGATGTTCATTACTTCCTCCTTGCCAAAAGAGACGGTAGTGGGTTTGGGTCCCCGCGACCATCTCTAGAGGTTCGTCACTTGACTTTCCTACCTGCGACCGCCATTTAGCTTAGCAGCATTATCTCGCGCACACGCGAGGTGCGCCTCCCCGATCCCGGGGCGGCGATTTTCGAAAATGCTCCGCGTCAATCGAACTTCCCGGTCGCGTGGGCCGGGATCGACCCAGGGCAAACCACGAACGGTTTGCACGCGCTTGGTCGGCGCGGCTGAGCCCACGCCTGTCCAAGAAAGTCATAGAGTGCAATCTTCATTTTTTGATCTTCAGCTTGGCGAGCCGCTGTTACTCGCGCTCGCCGCCGAGAAATACCTGACACCCACCCCCATCCAGGTGCAATCCATCCCGCCGTCGTTGGCGGGCCGAGACGTTTTGGGCCTCGCCCAGACCGGGACCGGCAAGACCGCCGCGTTCGCACTTCCGATCCTCCAACGCCTTTCCTCGCAGCGCTTTGATAGAGGCCCCCGGGCGCCGCGTGCCCTGGTGCTGACGCCGACGCGCGAACTCGCGATTCAGGTCGCCGACAGTTTCCGCCGGTACGGGCGACACTTGCCGTCACTGAGCGGTACGGTCGTCTTCGGCGGAGTGGGCCAGCAACAGCAGATCGATGCGCTCGCGCGCGGCGTCGACATACTTGTCGCGACGCCCGGACGCCTGCTCGATCTCGCCGCGCGAAAGTTCGTGCGCTTCGAGAAGCTCGCAATGCTCGTGCTCGACGAAGCCGATCGGATGCTCGACATGGGCTTCCTTCCGGACGTGAAGCGGATCATCGCGCTCCTTCCCAAGGAACGCCAAACTTTGCTGTTCTCCGCGACCTTGCCCGATAGCATCGGCCGGCTTGCGGAGAGCATCCTGCGAAAGCCGGTCAGGGTCGAGGTCGCGCCGCCTGCGACGACCGTCGAACGCATCGACCAGCGCATCATCTTCGTGCCGAGCCCGGAAAAGCACCGCATCCTTGCCGAACTCCTCCGCGATACGGCGATTTCGCGCGCGCTTGTGTTCACCCGCACCAAGCACGGGGCCGACCGCGTCGCCGAGCGGCTCGCGCGGATCCCAATTCATGCCGCGACCATCCACGGCAACAAGTCGCAGCTCGCGCGGCAGCGCGCGCTCGCAGGATTTCGCGACGGACGCATCCGCGTCCTGGTGGCGACCGACATTGCCGCACGTGGCATCGACGTAGACGGCATCAGCCACGTTTTCAATTTCGACATCCCCAACGAGGCGGAAAACTATGTCCATCGCATCGGACGCACGGCGCGTGCCGGTGCTTCGGGCGTGGCGATCGCCCTGTGCGATCCCTCCGAGCGCGCGTTTGTCAGCGCAATCGAAAAGCTGACGCGGCGGCGCCTCCGCGTCATCGAGCGCGCGAGTCAACTTGCCGGCGGCGCAGCCACAACAGTTGATCCGCTGCCACGGGCGCTTGTCATCGACCGGACCGTGCCGGCAGAAAAGAGAGGCTCCAATGGCCAGGCCGCAAATGCGCAAGATGGTGGTCACCGGCGATCACCTCGTGGCAGCGGACAGCGGTCCGCCGTGGACCGTCCACTGGGACACCGCCGCGCGGAGCGACGGAAATTGGAGTATCGTGCGCACCAGCAATGAGATGACCGCGCTCGAACGCGCGGCGCATTTCGTGAAGCTCGGATTTGTCGTTCACGCGATCAAGGACCCCTCGGGGACGACCATAATGAACGCGGGCGAGATCAAGCGACGGTTCAGCCCCGCCGAAGACAAAGCACTCGACGGGGAATCCCCCGCCAGCTCCGCGACGACCGAGCAGTCGGCGCAGGACATCCTGCGCGGCTTCGTCGACGACTATAAAGCAACGCCGGGCCGCATGCTTGCCGCGGCGACGCTCCATGCGCTGCTCTCGCCGCATGGCGTCACGCGCATTCAGTTTGATCGGGCCGTGGGCTACGCCAAGGATCATGGCTGGCTCAGCGTCGCCGATGGCGTTCTCACTCTGACACAGGCCGGCTATGCCGCCGCCCTGGCGTAGCGCGGCGTTCGTGCGACCAGGAAAACAGGGGAGTGCCCATGGCATTCAGACCGAACTACCGGCAACAGCGCAATGAGCGCAACCGTGTCAAGGAAGAGCGCAAGCAGGAAAAGCTGCTGAAACAGCAGGAAGCCGTCGAGAAGCGCAAGGCCGCGCGCGAAGCAGCGGCGCCGAGCGACGAACCGAGCGATGAAGCGCCGAAGAGTTGAGGAAGCGGCTTGAAGGGATCAGCTCATGAACACACCGGAAAACCATCGCAACGCCGCTTACCGCCGGGCCGAACAGCTCTTGACGGCGAAAGAGCACAAAGAGGGCGAGCGCGTCAGCGACCGCGAGAACGAGCGCCGTAAGGAAGACGAGAAGATTGCGCGCCTGCGCGCGCTGCGCCTCGCGAAGGAGGCGGCCGAGCAGAGCGCGGCACAACCCGTCGCGCCGCGCGCCGGCAAAAAAAGGCCGCCAAAATCCGGGTGAGCGCTATTCTGTATCCTTAGATAACCGCGGCCCGCAAAGGGACCAGGCAGAACGCAGCCGCCGATCAGGCGGCGTGGTGGCTATAGCCGCGCCAGGGATGGGTCGTGATGTTGAAGCCGGTCTTGCGCAGCTTGTAGATCGCGACCTTGAGGCCGATCGCCGCCTCTTCCGGCTCCCGCGTGCTGCAGCCGTAGATCGCCTGGAGCAGCTCGTTCGACGACACCACCCTGCCGCGTGCTGCGGCAAGCTCACGCGCCACGCCCGAAATCAGATAGGCACGCTGCGCGCGTTCCAGCGCCCGGACAAAGGCCTTCAGGGAAATAGTGTGGAGTTCATCGCGCATGTGCCTGACTTTCGGGCCGGAAGGGCCGCTTCATATTGGTTAATTACGGAACGCTTACGAGGGCGGATCACCGAGGCCGACACACGTCGATAAAAAGATTCGTCAAATCACGCTTCAGTAGAAATAAAGTATTTGTAAAAGAAAAGGCCCCGCCCGGTGAGGGGGCTCCGGGCGGGACCAAGTCCGCAAGGACAAAACGCGTTTTGAAAGCGCGAGATCCTTGCTAATGACTTATACGGGGGTCCGCCTGGACCGGATCATGAAGTTAAAAGCCGGTGAAACGCTGAATCGTGCGGGCGAGCAGGCTGTCGAATTTGAGCGGCCCCTCAGTCGCGATGACGCAGATACAGTCTTCGTCGCGGCCCGAGATCGGCTCGTGCACGATGTCGTCGTCGGTCTCGCCGATATCGCCGCTGCCATAGCGGCCAAGTTCGTCTGAATAGGAGCCGCTCAGGACAAGCGTCAGCTCCGTCCCCGTGTGGCCATGCCGAGGCAGGCACTTGCCGGGCCCGATGCGCAGAATGCGCAGATTGCCGCCGCGCAAGACGTCGTGCGGCAGGACCTCGAAATGGCGGATGCCTGGAGCGAGGAAACGCCACGGAATATTCTCGAGTCCGCCGTGCAGATAGCGTGCAAGCGGCGCCGGCAGGCGCGGATCGACGGGCTGGAAAGGTTGCGTCGGGCGTGCGGCAAGCCGAGCCTCGGGCCTGTCGAGGAGCGCGAATACGCGATCACGCGCGGTGGTCTCGAGCGCGACCGGCGCCAAGCTTTCGAGCATGCTGCCGCCGATCGCCTCCGCCTCGGCGACCTGGTGGCGGCAATCGGGGCAATAGGAAAGGTGTGACGCGGTGACGAGCGCCAGCGCCTCGGTCAAGGAGCCGGCGGCATAGGCGAGGAGCGTCGCCTCGCTCGGATGTTGGCGCGGCGTCATGCGTGCGCTCCCAGGCGCCCGCGCACCCGGCGAAACGCCAGACGCAGCCGCGACTTCACTGTGCCCAGCGGGATCGCCAGCGCGGCGGCGATCTCGCCATGCGACTTGCCCTCGTAGAAGGCGAGATTGACAACCTCGGCCTGGTCGGCCGGAAGATCTCGAAGCGCCGCGCGCACATCGCCCTCTTCCTGCGCCGCCTCAACCGCCCGATCGGGCAGCGGCTCGGGGTCGGGCACGAGCAGCGGATCGTCGGGATCAAGCTCGGGGTGCCGCTCGCGGCGCACCGCGTCGATGCGCAGATTGCGGGCGATGGTGAAAATCCAGGTGCCGACCCCAGCCTTGGCGGGATCGTACGAGTCGGCCTTGCGCCAAACGGTCAGCATCACTTCCTGCACCAGATCCTCGGCGAGCGCGTCGGATGCGCCGAGTCGTTTCAAATAAGCCTTGACCCGCGGAGCGTAGTAGTCGAACAAGGCGGCAAAGGAATTCTGGTCGTGGCGTTCGACAATTGCCCGCAAGAGACGGGCAAAATCGGACGATGGGGAGGCGGCATCGGCGCGGGGGGCCGTCATTGCGAATAAACCGAGGCGAGCGGCGGTGCCGCGCCAAGGCAAGCCCGCGCCGGGCAGGATCGCAAGATCTGCATACATCGTGGCTTGGTACGTGCCCGCAAAGATTTTGGTTCACCAGCGAACTGTGCGGTGATCCAAAATCTTCGCGCCGACGTATCGTCTTGGTTAACCCAGGACCGACGGCCGTATCCGCGCGGGATTCGGGATGACAACCGCCTCATCTCCCCTCACCGTCGCCGTGATCGGGTCGGGGGTCGCCGGCCTGGCAGCATCCTGGCTTCTCAAACGACGCCATGACGTCACGCTCTACGAACGTGCCGCCCGGCTCGGCGGCCATTGCAATACGGTAGATGTCTCCGACGCCAACGGCAACCCTGTAGCAATTGATACGGGCTTTATCGTTTACAATTCCGTCAACTATCCCAACCTGGTGGCGCTCTTCCAGGCGCTCGGCGTCGCAACCCACGCGAGCGACATGTCATTCGCCGTGTCGCTCGACGGCGGCCGGCTCGAATATTCGGGGAGCGATCTCGGGGGCCTCTTCGCCCAGCGCCGGAACCTCGTGAGCCCGCGCTTCTGGAGGATGCTGGGCGACATCGCACGGTTCTACCGCGCGGCGCCCCGGCTCCTCGCCGCCGCAGACGCCGACACCTTGACGCTCGGCGCCTATCTCGATGCCGAGAACTATTCCGCGGCGTTCGTCGACGAGCACATCCTGCCGATGGCGGCGGCGATCTGGTCGAGCGCAAAGGCCGACATGCGCCACTATCCGGCGCGAGACTTCGTCCGCTTTTGCGCCAATCACGGGCTCCTGCGCCTGACGAGGCGGCCGCAATGGCGCACCGTGATCGGCGGGAGCCGCGTCTATGTTGCGAAGATGTCGGCAACGCTGGCCGACGGGGTGGCGCTTGGCACCGCCGTGCGCTCGGTGCGGCGGCGGCACGATGGCGTCACGGTCGAGGACGACAAGGGCGGCGTGCGGCGCTTCGACCAGGTCGTCATCGCGGCACACGCCGACGAGGCGCTCGCCATGCTGGCCGACGCCGATCCCGAGGAGCGGCGGCTCCTCGGCGCGTTCCGCTATGCGCGCAAGCGCGCCGTGCTCCATTCCGACGCGAGCTTCATGCCAGTGAGGCGGCGCGCCTGGGCGAGCTGGAATTATCTTGGCCGCTCCGGCGCGGATGGCGAGCTGCCGACCGTCACCTATTGGATGAACAATCTCCAGAAGCTCACCTGCCAGCGCGAATTCTTCGTGACGCTCAACCCGCCGCGCGAGCCGCGCGCGGCCCATGCCGAGTTCGTCTATGACCATCCGGGCTTCGATCCGAGGGCGGGCGCGGCGCAGCGCGAACTGTGGTCGCTGCAAGGGCGCCGCCGCACGTGGTTCTGCGGCGCGCATTTCGGCGCCGGCTTCCACGAGGACGGGCTGCAGGCTGGGCTCGCCGTGGCCGAGGATCTTGGCGGCGTACGGCGGCCGTGGTCGGTCGCCGAGGAATCCGGCCGCATCTGGCGCACGGCGGCGCCCGTGCTCAGCGAGGCAGCCGAATGAGCGGCTCGGCGCTTTACTTCGGCACCGTCACGCATCAGCGCCTGCGCCCGGTACGGCATGAGTTGAGCTATCGCGTGTTCTCGCTTCTCGTCGATCTCGACGAACTGCCGGATCTCGCGCGGCGGCTCAGGCTCCTCTCGCACAACCGTTTCAACCTGTTCTCGTTCCACGACCGCGACCATGGCGCGCGACGCGATCGGAGGCTCAGGCCTTACGTCGAGGCACAGCTCGCGCGCGCGGGGATCGCGCTCGACGGTGGCGCGATCCGCCTCCTCTGCTTCCCGCGCGTCCTCGGCTATGTCTTCAACCCGCTCAGCATTTATTTTTGCCACGGGCCCGACGCCGCGTTGCGCGCCATTCTCTACGAGGTCTCGAACACATTCGGCGAGCAGCACTCCTATCTCATCCCGGTGACGGGGCCGGGCGGCGTCGTGAGCCAGAGCTGCGCCAAGGAATTCTATGTCTCGCCTTTCATGGAGATGGCGTGCCGCTACGAGTTTCGCCTCGCGGCGCCAGGCGAAAAAATCGCCGTCTATATCCGCCAGAGCGACCGCGAGGGCCCTATCCTCCACGCGAGCCTGGCGGGGACGCGCGCGGAACTGAGCGACCGGGCGCTCATCGGTGCCTTTCTTTCTTATCCGCTGATGACCCTCAAGGTGATCGGCGGCATCCACTGGGAAGCGCTGCGTCTTTGGCGCAAGGGCCTCAAGGTTCTGCCGCACCCGGCGCCACCCACCGACCCCGTGACCATCTGCCAGCCGGCGGAGCCCTGACCTCCAAAGACGAGCCCATGCACGATCACAATCCAGCACATTTTGCCGCCGCCCGCCCGGTCCCTTCGGCGCCGGAACTCGACGATTTCTGGAGCCGCATCCTGCTGCGGCGGCTCAACGGGATCGCGCACGGGCGCTTGACGCTCGTGACGCCCGGCGGGGCGGTACTGGCGTTCGGGCATGCCGGCGCCGAGCCATCGATCAGCCTCGCGATTCGTCATCCGCGCGTCGCGCGGCGCCTCGTCTTCGGCGGCACGATCGGCTTTGCCGAATCCTATATGGACGGCGATTGGGATTGCGCCGACCTCGTCGGCCTCGTGCGGCTCGCGGTGCTGAACGAGCGGGCGCTCGGCCTAGAGGCCGATGGCAGTCTCGCCACGCGCGTGCTCGAGCGCGTGCGTCACGCGCTTCGCCGCAACACGAGGGCGGGCAGCCAGCGCAACATCGCTTATCACTACGATCTCGGGAACGATTTCTACGCGCTCTGGCTCGACCGCGGCATGACTTATTCCTCGGCACTCTTCGAGGACGCGCACGAAGCACTCGAAGCAGCGCAGCAGCGCAAATACGACCGCGTCGCGGCGCTCGCCGAGCTCGCGCCCGGCCAGAGCGTGCTCGAGATCGGCTGTGGCTGGGGCGGCTTCGCGGAAGAGGCCGCGCGCGCCCACGGATGCCGCGTCACCGCGCTCACGCTCTCGCGCGCGCAGCGCGAGTACGCCGAAGCGCGGACGGCGCACGCCGGCCTCGCGGACAAGGTCGAGATCCGGATCGAGGATTATCGCGACGCGCGCGGCCGCTACGACCGCATCGCCTCGATCGAGATGATCGAGGCGATCGGGCACGAGCACTGGCCGACCTACTTCGCACGGCTTCACGAGCTGCTGCGTCCGAATGGTATCGCCGTGCTGCAAGCGATCACCATCGCCGACGAACGCTTCGAGTCTTATCGCCGCTGCCCCGATTTCATCCAGCGCTATATCTTTCCGGGCGGCATGCTGCCGGCGCCGGGCGTGCTCAAGCGCGAGGCCGAGGGCGCGGGCTTCGCCTTCGTCGAAGGACCGCGCTTTGCCGCTTCCTACGCCTTGACGCTCGCGCTGTGGCAAGAACGCTTCCAGGCGGCGTGGCCGCGCATCGCCGCGCTCGGCTTCGATCGACGCTTCAAGCGCATGTGGGAATATTATCTCGCTTATTGCGAGGCGGGATTCCGCTCGGGCACGCTCGACGTGGGGCTCTACCGGCTCGAGCGGCGGGGATGAACGAGGCGCGCCTGCCGCTGTCGCGGGCGCTCGCCTATGCCGCGCCGGGCTTCGCGCTCGCAATTCCGCTCGTCCCGGTCTTCACCTTTCTGCCGACGCTCTATGCGCGCGACGTGGGGCTTGGCCTCGCAGGCACGGGGACGGTCCTCTTTGTCGCGCGCGCCGTCGATTTCCTCCTTGATCCGCTGATCGGGCTCGGCAGCGACCGGATCGAGACTCGGTTCGGTCGCCGCAAGCCATGGATCGTCGTGGGCGCGATCATCGCCGGTGCCGCGCTTTTCGCGCTCTTCGCGCCGCCCGCCGGCGCGGGCGCGGCCTATCTCTTCCTATGGCTCGCGCTTCTCTATCTCGGCTTCACCGCGGTGCAGATTCCCTATACCGCATGGGGCGCGGAGCTCGTGCCCGACTACCACGAGCGCACGCGGATCACCGGCTTGCGCGAAGGACTTACGCTTGCCGGCATTGTCACGACCGGCGCGCTGCCGGTCGCGGCGACGCTTATGGGTCTGTCCGAGCGGCGCGGCATGGTCGCGATCGCGCTTCTCGCGATCCTCTGCGGCGGACCGGCGATCGCGCTCCTCGCCTGGCGCGTGCCGGAAGGCCGCGTGCGCGAGAATGAGCGCGTCGGCCGCGTCGATCTTCGCGCGATGCTCGCCAACCGGCCGTTCCTGCGGCTGTTCTGCGCCTGGTTCGTCAACGGGCTCGCGACCGGCGTCCCCGCCGTGCTCTTCCCGTTTTACCTGCAGTATGGGCTCATCGCCGGCCAGATGGCGCGCGGCGTAATGATCTTCACCTATTTCGCAGCGGGCGCATGCGCCATTCCCGCCTGGCTCGTGGCAAGTCGGCGCTTTGGCAAGCATCGCGTCTGGTGTTGCGCCATGCTGATGGCGATGGCGGCGTTCGTGTGGGTGCCGCTGTTGCAGCCGGGCGCGGATGCAGCGTTCTTCGTCGTCTGCCTCGTCACGGGCGCGGCGCTGGGAGCCGACCTCGCGCTACCGCCGGCGATGCAGGCCGACGTCGTCGACCTCGACAATCTCCGCACCGGCGCGGCGCGCGCCGGGTTCTATTTCGCGATCTGGGGCATGGGCACGAAGCTCGCGCTCGGCGCGGCGGCAGGTGGCGCCTTCTATGCTCTCGACCTCGTCGGCTTCGATCCCAATGGCGGCAATGGACCACGCGCGCTTTTCGCCCTCGCCGCGACCTACGCGCTGGCGCCGGTCGCGCTCAAATCCGTCGCGGTCGCGCTCGTGTGGAATTTTCCCGTGACGCCGCGGCGCCACGCCATCATCCGCCGGCGCCTTGCGGAGCGCGAGGCGCTCAGCGCCCGGTCGCGCGCCGTACCAGCCGGAAATAGAGCCCGTATGGCAGGAGACGGGCGAGCTTCAGCATGAATGTGAAACGGCGCGGAAACGCGACCTCGAAGCGGCCGGCGGCAAGCCCTTCGGCGATGCGGCGCGCGGCGTCCTCCGGCTCCATGAGGAAGGGCATCGCGAATTTGTTGGCCTCGGTCATGGCCGTGCGCACGAAGCCGGGATTGACGATGCTGATCCCGACGCCGCGCTTGTCGAGATCAGGCTTCAGCGCCTCGCATAGATTGATGAGCGCGGCCTTGGTCGGGCCATAGGCCGCAGCTGTCGGCAAGCCGCGATATCCCGCGACCGAGGCAATGACCGCGAAATACCCGCTGCCACGCGCGAGAAAGTGCGGCAAGAGCGCTGCTATCCCATGCACCACGCCCATATAGTTGATTTCGACATGGCGGCGGAAGAGCGCGACGTCGAACCCATCGATCTCGAGCGGCGTGAATGTCCCGGCGCCGAGTATGGCGAGGTCGAGCGGCCCGATCGCCGTTTCGATCGCGGGCACGGCGGACGCCATCGCGCCGGCATCGGCGACATCGACCGGGAAGGCATGGATTCGCCCCGGCACCATCGCGGCGAGCGCGTCGAGCTCCTCGCGCCGACGCGCGCTCGCGGCGACGGTAGCGCCTGCCCGTGCGTAGTGGAGCGCGAGCTCGCGGCCGATGCCGCTCGAGGCACCGGTGATCCAGACGCGCTGGATCATTGCGGCGCCACGCAGCGCTCGCAGACATAATCGATGGGCGTCCCGTCCTTTCCCGGAAAACGCAGCTTGAGCCAATGCCCGCCCGCGTCGTACCAGCTCTCGGCCTTGAAGTCGCTGACATAGCGGTAATGCGTCGCCGGACGCGTCGTCGATCCCACGGCAACCGATTCGACACCCAATGGCTCGAGCTTCACCTCGCTGATCTTGCCGGACAGCGTGTTGAGCACGCGGGTTGCATCGATCACCTGGGCATCCCAATGGCTGGAGGGAAGAATGGAATGCGCGATTCGCTCGTGCGCGTCAGGCCCTGTGACAGCGAGCGCGCCGCCCTCGTCCTTCGCGTTGACCGCCGTTTTCGTGCCGTTGTCATCGATCGTCGAGGTGAGCGCGTCGAGCTTGTTGTCGCGCCAGATCTCCTGGCACGTATAGTGGAAGGTATAAACGGTGAGACCGAGGAATTTGACGGCGAGATCGAGGATCGAGCGTACCGTGAGAACATCGTCCTGGCGCGCGAAAGTCACGCGATGCTCGCCGATCTGCGTGCCTTTGCGCCACACCGCAAACGCGATATCGCTGCCGTAGAGCTTGAGGGGATCGGGGAACGCTTCGGCCGCCGCGTGCCCGGCCGCGAACAGAAAGAGCGCTGCGGCAAGACAGGCGACGCGCGAGCGAATCATCTTCCCTTCATAAGGGATTCACGGTTGAAGCGGCAAGATTCGCCGTGCGGTAAAAATGGGGCGCGGGACGCTTTTCGCGCCACGAGCGAGCGCGGGCCAACGAGGCATCTTCGATGATGAAACTCCTTTTTTTCTTGCCATTAATTCTTGGCGCATGCTCGTCGGCCGATCTCGTCAATGGGCTTGCCCCGCGCGACGATTTCCGACTCGTCGCGGATCTCTCCTATGGCAACGACCCGCGCCAGAAACTCGATCTCTACCTGCCGCTTACCGACGGCGGGCCGAAGCCGGTCGTGCTGTTCTTCTATGGCGGCAACTGGGACAGCGGCAGCAAGGCCGATTACCTGTTTCTGGGCCAGGCGCTTGCAGCGCAGGGCTTCGTCGTCGCGATCGCCGACTACCGGATCTATCCCGAGGTGAAATACCCGGATTTCCTTGCCGATTGCGCGGCGGCCACGCGCTGGACCTTCGCGCACATCGCCGATTATGGCGGCGATCCCGCGCGCGTCAGCCTCATGGGCCATTCGGCCGGCGGCTACAACGCCATGATGCTGGCGCTCGATCCGGAATGGCTCGGACCCGACCGCGCGCGCATCAAAAGCGTCGTCGGGCTTGCCGGACCTTATGATTTCCTGCCTCTCACCGATCCGACGCTCAAGATCATCTTCAGCACCGCGAACGACCTCAGGCTGACGCAGCCCATCCGTTATGCCGACGGCAGCGCGCCGCCGATGCTGCTCGTGACCGGGCGGCTCGACACGATCGTGAGCCCGGGCAACGTCACCCGACTCGCGGCGCGGCTGCGCGAGAAGGGCGCGACGGTCGAGACCGAGCGCTACACGTTCCTTGGCCACATCACGCTCATCGGCTCGTTCGCGCGGCCGCTGCGATGGGTGACGCCGGTGTTGGGCGACGTGACCCGCTTCCTCACGGAAGGACCGGCGGAGTAGCGCGAGGCTAGCGGCGGAAGAAGTTTCCGGCCTGGACCTTCACCGTCGCGGTGGCAGGATCGAATGCGATGCCCATCGGGTCCTCGCCCGCGCCCACCTTCTTGATCTGGCGGCGCAAGAGGCGGCGGAGCTGGGCGATCCCCTTGTCGGACGTCGCCAGATGCTCTTCCGAATGGAGGCTGATCGGGCCTTGGCCCACCTGTGCCTCCCAGTCGCCGGGGAAGCGCTGGTGCTCCTCCTCGCTGAGCTGCGACCAGAGCCGCCCGTCATAATTGCGCGGCTCGCGCGGCACGAAGTTCTCAGGCACGCGACCCGCGTGGAAGAGGCGATAGCTGGTGTCGTCGACCGGCACGACCCAGCCGACGCGGCTGGCGGGCCCTTCCTTCATATGCACGTCCGGCACGATGCGGACATGCGGGAACAGCACCTGCGTGATGCGGTCCATCTCGCGCCCGTCATCGAGCTTGCGATAAGCGACGTAGCGCATGCCGTGATCGGCCTCGTTCCAGGAGACGACCGGCATGACGCCGAACTCGGGCACGAACTGCACGCCGCTGAAGGTCGTGTGCAGGATCGGGAGATGGAACGGGTCCATCACGTTTTCCCAATCGTTGAGCCAGTTCGTGGGCACGATCTCGACCGTGGTGTCGCCGCCGCCGCCGGTGCTGGCGCCATCGGCGAGGAGCCGCTCGCCCGGCCCCAGATCCTCGAGCCGGTCATAGCGTGGCAGCGCCGGCTTCTTCGCCGGCGGACCCATGTAGGCGAAGACGAGGCCATAGCGCTCCTCGACCGGGTACCAGGGCTGGCGGATTTTCTGGCGCTGCCGCCCGCCCTCGGGCTCGCACGGCTGATCGAGGCAGCGCCCCTCCACGTCGAAGAGCCAGCCGTGATAGCAGCAGCGGATGCCGTCATTCTCGACGCGGCCGTAATAGAGCGTGGTGCCGCGATGGCAGCAGCGCGGGTAAAGGAGACCCGGCCGGCCCTTGCGGTCGCGGAAGATGACGAGGTCCTCGCCGAGGATGCGGACGTTTTGCGGCGTGGGCCCAATCCGCTCGGAGAGCGCCACAGGGTGCCAATAGCGGCGCATGAACTCGCCGCACGGCGTGCCGGGCGCGACCTCGGTGATCTCGGCGTCGTGATGCTGCGGCGCGCGGCCATAGGCCGTGCCGTCATCGGGCTGCCGGTTGCTCGTGCCTTCCATGTGCCTTCCTCCAGCGCCCTGATCCTAGCGCCCGCTCACCGGTCGCGCAGCATATGCCGCGCGAGGAAAATCACCGGCACGACGCAGACGACGATGAGGCTCCCCACCGCCGCGGCCGCCGCGCTGTCGTTCGCGACGAACAGATTCCACATGATGACCGAGAGCACGGTGTTGTCGCGGCTCGCGAGAATCGTCGGCAGCGTGAACTCGCGAAAGCCGATGATGAAGAGCAGCACGAAATTGGCAACGAGGCTCGGCGCGATGAGCGGCAGCACGACACGGCGCATGGTTTCGAGCCAACGCCCGCCGGCGGCATAGGCCGCCTCCTCGAGCTCGCGATCGAGCTGCGTCAGGCTCGCGCGGGAGAGGCGGGTCGCCACCGCGAGGCGATAGGAATACGCGAGCACGAGCACCCCGACCGTGCCGTAGATGCCGATGGGGAGCGAGAGATAAAGCAGCATCGCAGCAAGGCCAACGATCACCGACGGCAGGCCGATCGAGACGATGCTGAGAAAATCGACGACCGCGCGTCCCGGCAGGCGCGAGCGCAGCACGGTCCAGGCGAGAAGCGCCCCCAACGTCGTCACGATCGCGGCGCTCGCGCCCGCGACGATGAAGGTGTTGCGGAGCGCGAGCCAGAAATCGCCGCGGGCAAAGAGCGCGCGGTAGGCCGCGAGGCTTGCTTTGGGCAGAAGGGCGAGCGACGGCGGCGCATAGCCGTAGAAGCTCGTCCACAGCAGCACGGCCGCCGGCAGCACGACGGCGATGGCGAGGTAGAAGAAAACGAGCGCGACGGCAGGCGCGGCCCAGGCGCCGAGCGGATAGCGCAGCGGCCGGAACGCTTTGCCGCGCACCGTGGCAAAGCGCTGCGATTCGGCGACAAGGCGGTTGTAGAGCACGAGCAGCGCCATCGCCGCCGCGAGAAACGGCAGCGCGACCGAGGCGGCGCGGCCGAACGCCGGCAGGTTGGTATCGGGATTGAGCTCGTAATAGATACGCGTGCTGAAGATGTCGATGCGCGCCGGCAGGCCGATGACGAGCGGCATCTCGAACTGCTCGAGCGCCACCAACACGGCAAGGATAAGGGGAGCGAGAATGCCCGGGCGCAACACCGGCAGCGTAACGCGCCAGAAGCTCGACCAGGGCGGCGCACCGGCAGCACTTCCCGCCTCCTCGAGCGCCGGGTTCATCGAGCGCAACGCCGCCGACAGAAGCAGGAACAGGAACGGTACGAGCGCAACACCTTGCGCAAAGATGAGGCCGGCCATGCTGAAGATGTCGATGGGGCCGTCGCCCGCGGTTCCAGTTGCGGCGCGAAACGCGAGATTGATCCAGCCGGCGTGGGGCCCGAGGAGAAAGATCCACGCGACCGCCAGCACGACGCCAGGCACAAGCAGCGGGAAGAGCACGCTCGTATAGATAAGCGAGCGCAACGGCATGTCCGTGCGCTCGACGAGCCAAGCGAGGGCGAACGCCACCGCGAAGCCCAAAGCCACCGAGCCCGCCACGAACTCGAGCGTGCCGGGCACGACAACCGCGTAGAGGCGGCGATCGAGATAGATCGCGGCGAGATTATCGAGCGTCCAGTGCGAGCCCGGCTCGAACGGCAGATCGTCCTTGGGCCCGCGGAAGGCCGCAGCGAGCAGCATCACGAGCGGCGCCGAAATGAGATAAAGCGCGAATGCCGCCGCCGCCGCGAGGATCGCCGTTCCAGCCGCGCCGGTTTCCCTGAAGCGCGCCGCGAACGGCGGGCGAAGCGTCATTTCTCGCCGCGCACCAGGGCGGAGAAGCTCTCGTAGTATTTCGCGCGCTGATCCATCGTGTCGGTGTCTTCGAGCACGATCCTAGAGCCCTTCGCATGGATTTCCGCGGCGAGCGCGGACGTCGAGCCGGGGCGGATGTCGGCTTCGTGGATGACGCTCTCGTAAAGCGCGCGCCCCTCGTCGGAGGCGAGCCACGCGGCGAGCAGGAGCGCCGCGTTCGGATGAGGCGCATCCTTGAAGACGGCGACCGCGAACTGCGCCGCCGGAACCGTGTCCATCACGACATAGCCGCTCGGTACACCGTCGGCGGTGTAGCGGTAGGAGAGCGCCACCGAATCCCCGACCGCGAGCACGCGCTCGCCGCTCTTCAAGAGCGCTTCGGCGGGCGCGTTGGTGACGAGGAGCTTGCGCTCGTCAATGAGCGTACGGCCCCAGCGCTCGGTCCGCTCCGGCCCCCAGCCGAGCGCCAGAAAGCCCATGAGCCGCGGGAGCAGGAAGGTCTGCGCCGTGAGCTTGCCGGTCCATTTGGGATCGGTGAGATCGTCCCACGTGCGCGGCAATTCGGACGCGGCGATGTGGTCTTTCGCGTAGACGACGGAATAGACGAAATTGTGCGTCGCGATCGCGTGGCCATCAAACGCGACGTTGCCTAGTGCGAGGCCGAAGCGCGCCCAGTCGATCTTCTCTAGGAGGTCGCGCTTCTCGACCTCGATCATGCCGCCCAAGGAAAAGCTCCAGGTGTCGAAGGAATGACGCCCGGCGCGCGCTTCGGCGATGATCTTGGTGGCCGCCTGGAGATCGGCCACCGTCCTCACCTCGATGCCGGGGAAGCGTTTCGCGAAATATTCCGGGACCCATTCGACTTCGACCGCGGCGGGTCCGGAGAGCACGACTTCTTTTTCGGCCTTCGCCTTCTCGTAGAGCGCGGCGAGCGCGGGATTAAGGTCCGCGGCGGCAGCCGGCAGGCTCGCGGCCCAGAGCAGCGCCACGGCGCCAAGCAAGGTGCGCATCATAAGAACCCTCATGCCGCCGGAAGGATGAGGCCACGCGCCTCGCCGAAACCGATCCCGACGGCGCCCGGCTTCTCGGCGCGGGCGCGGAAGATCACCTCGTCGCCGTCTTCGAGCCAGCGCCGCTCCTCGCCGTTCGCGAGCTTCATCGCCTCGCTGCCGCGTTTCGTGATCTCGAGGAGACAGCCGAGCGTGCCCGGCTGCGGCCCCGACAGCGTGCCGGTCGCGAGGAGATCGCCCGGACGCAGATTGCAGCCGTTCGACGTGTGGTGCGCCACCATTTGCGCCACCGTCCAATAGCCGTTCCGCGCGTTGCAGAGGGCAAAACGCATCGGCGCGCCGCGAGCTTCGCGACTTTTAGGCGTGACGATGAGCGCTTCGAGCGCGATGTCGAAGCCACCTTCGCCTTGCTGCGCGAGATGCGGCAGCGGCGCGGGATCGCCCGCCGCGTGCGCCTCGTTCGCAGCGCGGAAGGGCTCCAGCGCCGCCTTCGTCACGATCCATGGCGACACAGTCGTGCAGAAGCTTTTGCCGAGGAACGGACCCAAAGGCTGCGACTCCCATCCCTGGATGTCGCGCGCCGACCAATCGTTCAAAAGACAGAAGCCGAAGATGTGCTCTTCCGCGCGGGCGATCGGGATCGGCTCGCCCATCGCGTTGCCGGCACCGATATAGAAGCCCAACTCCACTTCGCAATCGAGCGAGCGCGACGGGCTCAAGAGCGGCGCGTCGCTTCCCTGCCGGCGGATCTGGCCCTTGGGCCGCCGGAAATTCGTGCCGCTCGGCACGATCGAGGAAGTGCGGCTGTGGTAAGCAACCGGCAGGTACTTGAAGTTCGGCATCAGCGGATTTTCGGGACGGAAGGCACGGCCGGCGTTGGTCGCGTGATGGATCGAGCTGAAGAAATCGGAGAAATCGCCGATCTCGGCCGGTAGCAGCAGCTCGGCATCCGCCATCGCGACGAGATGCGGCTCGATGCTCGCGCGCCGCGCCGAGCCTTCGCTGCCGAGCATTTCGGACAGCTCGCGCCGCAGCGCGTTCGTGGGCCCATTGCCGAGCGCCATCAAAGGATTGAGCGTGGCGCCGCTGGCCGCAGCAGCAGCCATCGCGGCGGCGCCCGAGAAGATCGCGGCGCGATGTGCAGCCGCGAGATCGACGATGCGGTCGCCGATGGCGACGCCGCCACGCGCCGCTTCCGGCACGCCTTTGCGCCGGAAGATTCCGAGCGGCAGGTTCTGCAGCGGGAAATCCGTGCCCAGCGCGTTCGCCGCTTCGACCCAGCTCTTGCGCTTTGGGTCGTGAGTTTCGTCGAGTGCCATCATCTTCCCCGGAAGTGGTTTTCGAAGCCGCTCCAGACGCTATCGTAGTCATGCTGCAAGGCGGGTGTCTCGAGCGCGTAGCGCGTCGGGCGGCAGACGAGCCGCGTTTCGAACATGAAGGCCAGAGTATCGGCAAGATAATAGGGCTTGAGCTCGGCCGTCGAAGCCTCGGCATAGGTCGCGCGGTCGGGCCCATGCGCGGCGAGGCAGTTGTGCAACGTGGCACCACCCGGCACGAAACCTTGCGCCTTCGCCTCGTAGGCGCCGTGGATCAGGCCCATGAACTCGCTCATCACGTTCCTGTGGAACCACGGCAGGCGGAACGTGTGCTCGGCCACCTGCCAGCGCGGCGGAAATATCACGAAATCGACGTTGGCGGTTCCGGCATGCTCGGAGGGCGAGGTCAGCACCGTGAAGATCGACGGGTCGGCGTGGTCGAAGCTCACCGTGTTGATGACCATGAAATTCGCGAGATCGTATTTATAGGGGACGTAGTTGCCGTGCCAGGCGACAACATCGAGCGGCGAATGGTCGAGCTCGGCAGCCCAGAGATTGCCCTCGAATTTCTGCACGAGCTCGGTCTTCGTGTCGCGGTCCTCGTAGGCCGCGACGGGGGCGAGGAAATCGCGCGGATTGGCAAGCCCGTTGGCCCCGATCGGCCCAAGCTCCGGAAGGCGAAGCTGCGCGCCGTAATTCTCGCACACATAGCCGCGCGCCGTGCCGTCCGGCAGCTCGACGCGGAACTTGACGCCGCGCGGCACGACGGCGATCTCGCCGGGCGCGGCCTCGAGCGCGCCAAGCTCGGTGCGCAGCAGTACACGCCCTTCCTGCGGCACGAGCAGAAGCTCGCCGTCGGCATCGGCGAAGGTGCGGTCGACCATCGCGCGGCTCGCGACATAGCAATGAATGGCGACGCCGAAGCGCTGCGAGGCATCGCCATTGCCGGCTAGCGTCACGAGCCCGTCGACGAAATCCGTCGGCGCCGCGGGCAGCGGCAGCGGATCCCAGCGCAGGCGGTTCGGCGGTGGCACTGCCTCGTCGAAGGGAGTCGAGCGGATCAATCCGCTGCCGACGCGGCGATAAGGCCCGTGCGCGGCCGAGGGCCTGATGCGGTAGAGCCAGGTGCGGCGGTTCTCGGCCCGCGGCGCGGTGAAGGGCGTGCCGGAAACGCCTTCGGCATAAAGGCCCAAAGGCGGCTTCTGCGGCGAGTTCTGGCCTTTGGGCAGCGCCCCCGGCACCGCCTCGGTCGCGAACTCGTTGCCGAAGCCCGAGAGATAGCGAAGCTCGCTCATATGCGCCTCCTCGCGGCAAACGCCATTTGGCTTCGTTTCGCCGCGTTCGGCAACAGGCAGGATCGGCTGGTCGCGATAGCGCGCGATCAGAAGCCGGCGAGCCAGGCCGCAAGCACGCGCTCGCCGGCGGCGACAAGCCCCGGCGCGTGGCGCGTGGACTGGGCGCGCAGCTCGGCGATGCTCACCCCGTCGCTCGCGGCGATCTCGCAGGTATGCCCGACATACCAGCGCTCGAGGCCTTTCGCCGTCGTCTCGATGTGGAATTGCAGCGCGAGGCCATGCCGGCCGACGGCGAAGGCCTGGTGCGCCGTGCGCGGGCTTGCGGCGAGAAGCTCGGCGCCGGCCGGAAGATCGAACGTGTCGCCGTGCCAATGCAGCACCGGCACGCCATCGAGCGCGGCGAGCGGCGACTGCTTGCCGGCGCGGGTGAGCTCGATCGGCGCCCAGCCAATCTCCTTGAAGCCCGCGGGATAAATCTTGGCGCCCAGGGCCTTCGCCATGAGCTGCGCGCCAAGACATATGCCAAGCACCGGGCGCCTTTCGGCAAGGCGCCTCGCGATGAGCGCGGTCTCGGCCGCGAGGAAAGGATAATCGGCCTCTTCGTAGACGCCGATCGGGCCACCGAGAACGACGAGAAGATCGGCGGCGGCAAGCTCGCGCGCGGCGAGACCGTCGATCGCGGCGTCGCGATAGTGGAACTCGTAGCCGCTCGCCACGAGCGCGGCGGCGAGCGCGTCGAGATCCTCGAAAGCGACATGGCGGAGCGCGACCGCGCGCTTCATCGCGCGGAGATTACCGCGCGTGCCGTTGTATCTCTACAACACGCCGAGCATGTCACCGACGAGCGGATGACGGACGATATCGCGCTCCGTGAGGCGGACGACGGCAACGCCCGAGAGCGCCTCAAGCCGGCGCGCAATCTCGGTCAGGCCCGAAAGGCCCTCGAGCAGGTCGCTCTGGTCGGGATCGCCCGTCACCACCATGGTCGAATGCCAGCCGAGCCGGGTCAGCAGCATCTTGATCTGGCCGTAGGTGCAGTTCTGCGCCTCGTCGATGACGATGAAGGCGTTGTTGAGCGTGCGGCCGCGCATGTAGGCGATGGGCGCGATCTCGATCGCGCCTTCGGCCAGGAGCTGCTTCAGCCGCCGGCCGCCGAGCCGCTCGGCAAGCGCGTCGTAGAGCGGGCGCAGATAGGGCGCGAGCTTCTCCTCGAGGTCGCCGGGCAGGAAGCCAAGCCGCTCGCCCGCCTCGACCGCAGGCCGGGTGAGGACGATCCGGCCGATGCGGCCGGCCTCGAGCGCCTCGACCGCGGCGGTAATGGCGAGATAGGTCTTGCCGGTGCCGGCCGGCCCCAGCGCCAGGATCAGATTGTGGCGCCCGAACGCCGCCATGAGCGCGCGCTGCGTATCGCTGCGCGGGCGGACCGTCCGGACATAGGCCTGATCGCGATCGCCCTCGCCCTCCGCACCATGATCCCACGGGCTCCCGAACAACGGTTCGACATTCGATTGGGCGCGGTTCGGGCGTTTGGCCATGGCTCGTCCTTCTGTAGGTAAGGGTTTGAGACACAATGGGAATCTATCGCGCCCGAGGGGCGGCGGGAGGGTCGCGCGGCGGCGATGTCGGAAGGAGCTTCGGGGACGATGCGCAGCAGCCGTAAGACCAAGGCGGGAGCCCACCAAATCGACGTCGGTCACGATACCGGAATTTCCGGTTTGTCACCAGCCGTTGTAGGCCGATTTGGCGACACTACTATGACTTGGCGTCGGATAGCCCTGATTCCGAGCGAAAAGGCCGCGCCAGCAAAGTCGCCACGACCTCGTCGATGGCAGCGCCGCGGTGGAGGATGGCGTCGATCCCGGCGGCGATCGGCATTTCGACGCCGACTCGCGTGGCGAGCGCCACCGCGGCCGGAGCCGTGCTCACCCCTTCGGCGACGGAACGGCGCGCGCCCTGGATTTCGGCGAGCGTGCGGCCTTCGCCCAGCGCGACGCCGAGCGAATAGTTGCGCGACTGCAGGCTGGTGCAGGTGAGGGTGAGGTCGCCGAGGCCCGAGAGGCCGAAGAGCGTCTCGTGCCGCCCGCCTTTGGCGACCGCGAGCCGCATCATCTCGGCCAAGCCCCGCGTCAGCAGGGCCGCGCGCGCATTCTCGCCAAGGCCGCGGCCAACGACGATGCCGCAGGCGATAGCCTCGACGTTCTTGATCGCGCCGCCGATCTCGGCGCCCACGGGATCGTCCGAGAGATAGGGCCTGAACGCACGGCTGCCGAGCGCCGCGACGAGCTTTTCCCCGAGCACGCGGTCGGAGGCGGCGAGCGTCACCGCGGTCGGCTGGCCGCGCGCCACTTCGGAGGCGAAGGTCGGTCCGGACAGAACGGCCACAGCCACGCCGGGTAAGGTCTCGCTCAAGACCTCGCTCATGAGCGCGCCGGTCCTCGTCTCGACGCCCTTGGTGCAGATGACGACCGGCGCGGCCGGCGCCAGCGTAAGTCCGCCCGTCACCGCGCGCACGAACTGGGCCGGGACCGCGAGCAGCACGAGCTCCGCGCGCGCGGCCTCGGCGAGATCGGCGGTGGCGCGGACGCCCGGATCGAGCGCCACGCCCGGCAGAAACACCGGATTCTCGTGCCCCGCGTTGATGGCGGCGACCGTATCGGTCTCGTGCGCCCAGAGGAGAACCTCGCGGTCCGCGCGCGCGAGCGTCTGCGCGAGCGCCGTGCCCCACGCCCCTCCACCTAGAATGAAGATGCGGTTCATGCGCCTCCTGGCCGGAGGATGGAGGCGGCGGAGAACGGGCGCAAGCGGACCCCCTTCGTTGCTCTCACGCCTTGACCCCGGCGCCGGGAGCCGGCGCCGCGGCAGGATCGAGCGGCCAGCGCGGGCGCGGAGCAAAGGCGAGCGTGTCGGTAAGGCCGAGACGCAGGCGCTCGATCCCGGCCCAGGCGATCATCGCGCCGTTGTCGGTGCAGAGCGCGGGCGCGGGCGCGACGAAGGCGAGACCCGCGCCTTCCGCGAGCGTCTCGAGCCGTGCGCGCAGCGCGCGGTTCGAGGCGACGCCGCCGGCAGCGACGAGCGTGCGCACGCCGCCATCGCAAAGCGCGATCGCGTTCCTCGTGCGGTCGAGAAGACAATCGGCGATCGCCGCCTGGAGCGCGGCCGCGAGGTCGTTGCGGTCGGTCTCATCGAGCCTGCCGTCTTCGCCCGCGCAGTTCGCGACGCGGCGGGAGAGCGCAGTCTTGAGGCCGGAAAAGGAGAAGTCGCATCCCGCGCGCCCAAGCATCGGGCGCGGCAGCGGAAAGCGCGCGGGATCGCCCGCCGCAGCCGCGCGCTCGATCGCGGGACCACCCGGAAAGCCAAGACCCAGCAGCTTCGCGCCCTTGTCGAACGCCTCGCCGGCGGCGTCGTCTATCGTGGTGCCAAGCCGGCGATAGCGCCCGACCCCGTCGACGCGCAGGAGCTGGCAATGGCCGCCCGAGACGAGCAGCAGCAGATAGGGAAATGCCACCTCCGCCTCGAGCCGCACCGACAGCGCATGGCCCTCGAGATGATTGACGGCGACGAAGCGCAGGCCGCGCGCGAGCGCGATCGCCTTCGCCTCCGTCACGCCGACGATGACGCCGCCGATGAGGCCGGGGCCGCCGGTCGCCGCCACCGCATCGAGCGCTTCAAACCCGACGCCGGCCGTCTCGAGCGCGCGGACGATCAGGCCATCGAGGTGATCGAGATGGGCGCGCGCCGCAATCTCGGGCACGACGCCGCCAAAGGGGCGGTGCTCGGCCAGTTGCGACAAGACGAGATTGGCGCGAATGCGCGGCTCTTCGTCGCTGATGACGGCGACCGCGGTCTCGTCGCAACTCGTCTCGATGCCCAACACCAACATCCCGCGACTATAGCCCATGCGGCATCAGGTCCCGTTCGCCCGGAGGGTTGGGATCGGGGCGACCGCTCTGCTAAGAGGCGCCATGGCTCCGGTCCTCCGGCTCGGCACACGCGGCAGCCCGCTCGCCTTGGCGCAGGCGCATCAAGCGGTGGCACGTCTTGCCGCCGCGCACGTGGAGCTCGCCGCGCCCGGCGCCATCGAGATCGTGCCGGTGCGCACAAGCGGCGACCGCATCACCGACCGGCCGCTCGCCGACATTGGCGGCAAAGCGCTCTTCACCAAGGAGATCGAGGAGGCGTTGCTCGACCGCCGCATCGACCTCGCGGTCCATTCGCTCAAGGACATGGAGACGGTCCTGCCGCAGGGGCTCGAAATCGCGTGCTGCCTGCCGCGCGAGGACCCGCGCGACGCGCTCGTGGCCTTGGGCAGCGCGCGGCGCATCGCCGACCTCGCGCCCGGCGCCGTCGTTGGCACCTCGTCGGTGCGCCGGAAGGCGCAGCTCCTGGCAGCGCGGCCCGACCTCGAAATCGTGCCGATGCGCGGCAATGTCGGCACCCGGCTGCAAAAGCTCGCAGCAGGCGAATGCACCGCGACGGTGCTGGCGGCGGCGGGGCTGAACCGGCTCGGCCGCACCGACGCCGCCGCCGCGCTGCTCGACCCTGCCGACATGCTGCCCGCTGCCGGGCAGGGCATCATCGCCATCGAGGCGCGTGAGACCGATCTGCGCGTGCGCGAACTTCTCGCCGCGATCGACGACGAGGCGGCCTCGCGCGCCGCGGCGGCCGAGCGCGCCGTGCTCGCCGCCTTGGGCGGCACATGCCGTACACCCATCGCCGCGCTCGCCACCATCGCCGGCTCGCGGCTTGCGATCGAGGCGATGGTGATCGAGCTCGACGGCAGCGCGATCTGGCGCGCCGCGCGCGAGGGACCGGTGATTTATATGCGCGCGATGGGCGAGGATGCGGGCGCAGACCTCCGCGCGCGCGTGCGCCCGGGCCTCATCGCGTGAAGGCGCTCGTCACCCGCCCGCGCGAGCAAGCGGAGGAGCTGGCCGCAGCCCTCCGCGTGCGCGGCATCGAGCCGGTGCTGGAGCCGCTCGTCGAGATCAGGTTCCTCGACGACGGCGCGCACGTGCTGGCGCCCCTCCTCGACGGCGCCCAAGCCCTGCTTTTCACGAGCGCCAACGGCGTGCGCGCGTTTGCGGCAGCTTCGGCTCGGCGCGACCTGCCGGCGCTCGCTGTGGGGGATGCCACGGCCGCCGCGGCGCGTGCCGCGGGCTTCACGGATGTCGCGAGCGCCGGCGGCAACGTCGCGGACCTGGCGCTTCTCGCGGAGCAGCGGCTCAGGCCCGAAGGCGGCGCGCTCCTCCACGCCGCTGCGCATGAGGTCGCGGGCGATCTTGGCGGCGCGCTCGCCGCGCACGGCTACGCGGTGCGCCGCGCCGTCCTCTACCGTTCCGAGCCGGCCCAGAGCCTCAGCGCCGGAACGACCCGGCTCCTGCGCGAGGGTGGACTCGCGGCGGCGATCTTTTTCTCTCCCCGCACGGCGGCGACCTTTGTTAGGCTCGTGCGAGCCGCCGGGCTCGAGGCGCCTTGCCGCGCCGTCATTGCGGTCGCGCTGAGCGCGGCGGTCGCGGAGAAGCTCGAGGTGAGCTGGCGCGCACTTCATGTCGCCTCCGCCCCCACCAGCGCGGCGCTTCTCGAAGCGTGCGACCGCGCCGTTGCGGAGCAAAGCCCTACGCTGAGAGCGGAGTCTTCATGAGCGACGCGCGCCAGGACGACGGGACGCCCGAAGCGGCAGCGCCGCCGCCAGCGCCAGCGGCACCTCCCGAGGCTCCGCCGCCGGCGCCGGCGCGCAGATCTCGCGCGGCGGCATGGACATTGGCGCTGCTTGTGCTCGCGCTCGCGCTCGTCGGCACGTCACCTTATTGGGCGCCGCCGCTGCGGCCGCTGTTGCCGTGGGGATCGGAGCCGCAAGGCGGGACCGACGCGCTCGCAGCCCGGCTTGACGCAGCGGAGGCGGCACGCGCCGGCATCGCTGCACGGCTCGCCCGGCTCGAGACACAAACGCAGCAGCAGGGTTCCCCGGGCGCGGCAGCGCCTCCGGACACGGCGGCGCTGCAACAGGTTGCGCAGCAGCTCACCGCGCTCGAAGCGCGCGTCGGCGCGATCAACGTGCCTGACACCGCCGCGTTGACGCAATCGCTGCAGCAGATGGGCGCGCGCCTCGACGATCTCGATGCGAAGCTCGGCCAGCTCGCCGCTGCCCAGGCCGCGGGCGATGTCGGCGACGTGCGGCTTCTCGCCGCGCTGGCCGGCCTGCGCGCGGCGCTCGCCGGCTCAGGCCCGTTCGATGGCGAGCTTACGGGCGCGCTCGCGCTCGCGCATGGCGACGACACGGTCGCGGCGGCACTGCAACCGCTCGCAAACGCCGCGCCATCCGGCATTCCGAGCGCCGCCTTGTTGGCCGAGCGCTTTCGCGCCGAGACCGCACCGGCGATCCTGCACGCGGCAGCCGCGCCCCAGCCGGCCGCCAACCGAGATATCGGCGACCGTGTGCTCGCGGAGCTGAAGGGCCTCGTCACCGTGCGCCGCATCGACGCTGGCGCGTCAGACGACGCGACCGGCGGCGCGGTGAGCGCGGCCGAAGCGGCGCTCCGCACCGGCGACCTCGCCGGCGCAGTGAAGACGCTCCAGGGCTTGAGCGGTCCCGCGGCCGACGCGGCAAAACCCTTCGTCACGGCGGCTCAGCAGCGGCTCAATGCGGAAGGCGCGGTTTCGGGTCTCGCGCGTAAAGTGGCGGGGCGCATTGCGGCGGCGCCCACGCCGCCATCGCAAGAGAGCCGCTGATGCGCGCGATTCCGGCGCTTGTCGCGATCGCGCTCTTCGTCGCGGCGGTCGTCTTCGTGGCCGAGCACCCCGGCGGTGTCGTCATCACCTGGCAAGGCTGGGAGATCGAGACGAGCGTCGCGGTGCTGGCGCTCGCAACGGCGATCGCGGCACTTGTCGTCATCGTGCTCGTCAGTCTGCTGCGCTTCATCCTGCACAGCCCGCGGAACTTCGCACGGGCACGGCGCGAGCGGCGGCGGCGCGAAGGCTATCGCGCGCTGACGCAAGGCATGGTCGCGGTCGCGGCGGGCGATGCCGAGGAAGCGCAGAAGCTCGCGCGCCGCGCCGACAGCCTTCTCGCCGAGCCGCCGCTCACGCTCCTCCTCTCGGCGCAGGCGGCACAGCTCACGGGCGACGAGCGCGCTGCCGCGAACTACTTCACCGCCATGCTGGAGCGGCCGGAAACCGAATTCCTGGGATTGCGCGGCCTCATCATGCAGGCACTGCGCGACGGCGACGAGGCCACGGCGCTCAACCTCGCGACACGCGCCAAGGAATTGCGGCCGAAGACGCCGTGGGTGATGACGTATCTGCTCGAATTGCAGGCGCGGCGCGGCAGCTGGCAGGCGGCCGAGGCGACGCTCGTCGAGGCCGAGCGGCGCAAGGCATTGGCCCAGCCCCTGAGCAGTCGCCGCCACGCCGTGATCCTGCACCAGCATTCGGTTGAAGCCGACGCCGAAGGCCGCGGCCCCGAGGCGATGCGGCTCGCGCGCAAGGCCAACGCGCTTGCGCCCGAGTTCGCGCCGGCGTCGGTGCGCTATGCGCGCATGCTGTCGGTGCGCGGCCAGAAGCGGCGGGCGCGGCGCACACTCGAGGCGGCATGGCGCGCGGCTCCCCATCCCGCGGTCGCCGAAGCCCATGCCGAGCTTTTCGCCGACGAGCAGCCGCTGCCGCGCATGAAGCATGTAGCTCGCTTGGCGGCGCTCAATCCCGACCACATCGAAAGCCGCATCGCCTTGGCGGCGTCGGCGCTCCAGGCGCGGCTCTGGGGCGAAGCGCGGCGGCATCTCGCCCCGGTCCTCGGCGACACTGGCGAGACCGCAGCACCCCGCGTGTGCCGGCTCATGGCCGAGATCGAGGAGTCCGAGCACGGCGACCTCGCAGCGGCGCGGCAATGGCTTACGCGCGCGGCGAGCGCGATGGTGCCGGACCCGGCCTGGGTGTGCAGCGCGTGCGGCGTTGAAAGCGGCGAATGGCGCGCGCTCTGCCAGAACTGCCACAATTTCGCGACGCTCGAGTGGCGCGACGGGGAGCGCGCACCGCGCCGCACGCTCGAGCGCACGGCGTCGGCGACGGGCTTGCCGCCGCCGCAGCCTTAGGCGAGTATCGGCGGGAGCAACCGAAGGAGAGCCGCGATGTCCGAGCCGGTGTGGTTCCAGTTCCTCACGCCGCGCGACAAAGAGGTATTCGGCGGTGCCGGCTATGGCGCGCGCGCGGGCTACGGCAAGCGGCCGGCAATCCTCATCATCGACGTCAACTTCAATTTCTGCGGCGACAAGCGCGAGCCGATCCTGGAGTCGATCAAGCGCTGGCGCAATTCCTGCGGCGAGGATGCGTGGGATGCGCTGCCGGTGCTGAAGCGGGTCATCGACGCCGCGCGCGTGAAGGGCCTCCCCGTCATCTACACCACCGGCATCAGGCGGCCCGACAACTGGGATGCCGGCAGCTGGTCATGGAAGAACAACCGCAATGACGAGGCGCCGACCGTCATTCACACGAACCAGGACGGTAACGAGATCATGCCGCAGATCGCGCCGGAGCCCTCCGACATCGTCGTGCCGAAACAGAAGCCGAGCGGATTCCACGGCACGAATCTCCTGAGCTATCTCACGCTTCTCGGGGCCGACAGCGTCATCGTGTGCGGCACGACGACGAGCGGCTGCGTGCGCGCCACCGTCATCGATAGCTTCAGCTACAATTTCCGCACCACCGTGGTCGAGGAAGGCTGTTTCGACCGCTCGCAGGCGAGCCACGCCATCAACCTTTGCGACATGCATGCAAAATACGCCGATGTCGTGAAGGCGGACGAGGTCGTAGGGTTCATCGAAAGTCTGCCGAAGGGCTTGTTCGAATTGCCGAAGGGCCAGCGCGTCGGCTGAGCGGCGGCGCTTTCGCTTCCTTTCGGCACGCCGCCATGCGATAAGGGCGCCGCCCCTTCGCCCAGCGGTGGATTCTTGCAATGTTGCTACGAGCCTCTATCGCCGCTCTAGCGGCTCTACTTCTTCTCATGACGGGAGGTCCCGTGAGCGCCGCTGATCTCGAAAACACGATCTACCTCGACGTGCCGGCCGGTCGCGTGGTCATCGACCTGCGCCCCGATCTCGCGCCGAAGACGGTGGCGCGCATCAAGGAGCTGGCGCGCCGCGGCTTCTATGACGGCATCGTCTTCCACCGCGTGATCGCCGGCTTCATGGCGCAGACGGGCGACCCGAAGGGCGACGGCACCGGCGGCTCGGGCCAGAAGCTCAAGGCCGAATTCTCGCAGGCGCATCACGTGCGCGGCACGGTGTCGATGGCGCGGGCGCAGGATCCCGACAGCGCCGACAGCCAGTTCTTCATCTGCTTTGCCCCGGCGCCCTTCCTCGACGGCAAATACACGATCTTCGGCCAGGTGAGCTCCGGCATGGAGTTCATCGACGCCATCAAGAAGGGCGATCCCGACCGCAACGGCGCGGTGAGCAATCCCGACCGCATCATCAAGATGCAGGTCGCGGCCGACGCGGAGAAGAAGCCGTAGCGGCCGTGCGTCTTTCGACCGCGCGCGCCGCCGCGCGCTTCGCCCGCGACGAGGGATTTTGTCGCTGACCAGCTGGCTCCGGGTCTATCGCGACCGTCGCATGCTGGCGGTCCTGTGCATGGGGTTCGCGAGTGGCCTACCGCTCGCATTGACGGGATCCACATTCTCGATCTGGCTTGAAGAGGCGCACGTATCGCTCACCGTAATCGGGCTCTTCGCCAATGTCGGGCTCGCCTACACGTTGAAATTCCTGTGGGCGCCGGTCGTCGACCGCGTCGGCCTGCCGCTGCTCACGCGCGCACTTGGGCGGCGGCGCAGCTGGGCGATTGCCATCGAGCTGGCGCTCGCCGCTGCGCTCGTGGCGTTGGGCGCGCTCGATCCGGCGCGGGCGCCGCTCGCTCTTCTCTTCGCGCTGGCGGCACTCGTCGCGTTCCTGTCGGCAAGCCAGGACATCGTCATCGACGCCTATCGTGTCGAGCTGCTTGACGAGCTGCAGCAGGGCGCGGGCGCGGCGGCAACGCAGGTGGGTTATCGCGTCGGCATGGTCGCGTCGACCGCCGGCGCGCTTTACCTCGCGACGTATTCCGGCTGGTTCGCGTCTTACGCGATCATGGCGGGGCTTCTCGTCGTCGGCATCGCGGCCGTGCTGATGACGCGCGAGCCCAATGTGGCGGCGCCCGCGCGCAGTGCCTCGTTCGAGAGCGCCGTCATCGCTCCCTTCGCCGAGTTCGTGAGTCGCGAGCACGCGCTGGCAATCCTAACCTTCGTCGTGCTTTACAAGCTCGGCGACGCGCTCGCCGGATGGATGTCGAATCCGTTCTATATCATCCTGGGCTTTAGCAAGATCGAGATCGCGAACGTCGCCAAGGTGTTCGGATTGGCGGCGAGCGTCGCGGGCGTGATCGCCGGAGGAAGCGTCGTCTATCGCCTCGGCATCATGCCGGCGCTCCTCATTTGCGGCATCCTGCAGATGCTGTCGAACCTCATGTACATCGTGCAGCTTTGGGCCGGGCCCGATCCGGCCATACTCGCGCTCACGATCGCAGTCGAGAACGTGACCGGCGGCATGAGCTCGGCCGCGTTCGTGGCCTATCTCTCGCGCCTCTGCAATCCGGCCTTCACCGCAACGCAGTATGCGCTGCTCTCGGCGTTGGCGGCGGCACCCCGCACGCTCTTCACCGCTTCGGGTGGTTATCTCGTCGAGCGGATCGGTTGGGCGCCCTTCTTCCTGCTCGCGACTTGCCTCTGTGTGCCGAGTCTTCTCATTCTTTGGAGGTTGATGCGAGCACGCCCCCTTGCCCCATTCTTGCCACGCACCGGCGACGGGGCCGGACGATAGGCTTTCTCTAGGTCAGACTATCAGGGAAATGCCCCAATGCCTGACGCCACGGCACGTTGGTCGGTCCGGGCTTCGTGGCTTCTCATCGCGACGGCGAGCGTCGGCTCCTGGGCCGCGATCGGCGAACTCGTGCGCCTCGTCGCTTGAATTTCAGCCGATCCGCAACAGCCGCGCGCGATTGCGATTGAGCCAGACGCGCTGGCGATCGGAGCCCGGACAAAGCTTCTCGACAAGACGCCAGAACCGGGTCCCGTGATTCATATGCACGAGATGCGCGACCTCGTGTGCCACGACGTAGTCGAGCACCTCTTCCGGCGCAAAGACGAGACGCCAGGAAAAGCACAGATTGCCCGCGGCCGAGCAACTGCCCCAGCGCGTGCGGGTGTCGCGCACGCTGACCCGGACGATGGTGCGTTCGATCTGACCGGCGAGCACACGGGCGCGGGTCGATAGCTCGCGGCGCGCGTGCTCGCGCAGATGATCGCGCACGCGCCGCGCAAGATGCAGCTTGTCGCCGCTCACCAGGATCTCGCGGCCCTCGATCCACACAGCACCGCGCCCGAGGCTCGAGCGCACATGGCGGATGCGATGGGGCACGCCCAAGAGCGGCACGTCGGCGCCATCAGCGATCTCCGTGCGCGGCGGCAGCGCCGCGAGACGCCGCTCGAGCCAGCGCCTGTTCGTCTCGAAGAACTCGAGCGCGCGCGCAAGCGAACTGCGCGGCGGGAGCACGAGATCGACCGCCTCGCCTTGTGGGTCGATGCGCAGCGCCATGCGGCGCGCGCGCGGATGCTGCGTGACGCGCACCGGCACCGCGCCGCCCATGAGCGACAGCGATTCGAGATTCATCCGCAGAAGCGAGGATCGGCCCACGCCCCAAGCTTATACAAAGTTCAGCCGCGAGCAAGGATGCTCGCGCGGGCGCTCACGGCGCGCGGTCGAGAAGATGGACGAATGAGCCCATGACAGAACCGCTCATGCGGCCCGCGCCGCCGAGCGCGTTGCCTTCGCCGTCGGCGAGCGCGAAGAGCGCCCCGCCCGGTCCCTCGTCACTCACCGTCGCATAGTGGAACTCGTGGCCGCGGTAGCGCGCGCCAACGGCGCCAAGCGGCGACGCGCGAACGAGGCGCGCCGCGCGATAGCCGAGATGGAGGCGCGGCTCGCGAAAACTCGCCTCGATCGGCAAAAGCCCCATCATCTCGTGACGCGCGCCGTCGCCATCGACGAGGCCGCGCCCGAGCACCATGTAGCCGCCGCATTCGCCATAAATTTTTGCGCCGCGCGTCGCAGCGGCGAGAAGGCCCTCGCGAAAATTGCGCGCGGCCGCGAGCGCGCCGGCGTGAAGCTCGGGATACCCGCCCGGCAGGTAGACCGCATCGCACGAAGGCTCGGGCGCTTCGTCGGCGAGCGGAGAAAAGAAGCTGAGCGCGGCACCGGCGGCGCGCCAGCCTTCGAGCACGAGGTCATAGGCGAAGGCGAAGGCGCGGTCGCTCGCGACGGCGATGTTCTGACCGAGCGGCGGCAACGGTGCGGCACCATGTTGTGGCGCGAGCGCGGCGGGCGCGGCAAGCGCCAGAAGTCGCGGCACGTCAAGCTCGGCCTCGCCCTTTGCCGCCGCACACGCAAGCATCGCAGCAAGCGCCGCATGCTCGGCCGCCTGCACAAGGCCCAGATGGCGCGACGGCAGCGCGAGCGCGGGATCGCGAGAGAACGCACCCAGCACTGGCACCTCCGGCACATCGCGCGCGAGTGCCGAAGCGAGAAGCGCGCGATGGCGCGCGCTGCCGATGCGATTGAGGATGAGGCCGGCGATCTTCGTCTCCGGCCGGTGCCGGGCGAAGCCTTGGGCAAGCGCCGCGACCGACGCGCCTGTGCCGGCGGCGTCGACGACGAGCACGATCGGCCAGCCTAGGATTCGAGCGAGCGCCGCGGTCGAGCCCGCACCATCGGCGCCATTGCCGTCGAAGAGGCCCATCGCGCCCTCGCACAGAACGAGATCGGCCGCGTCATAGGCAGCGAGTGCGGCGGCAAGCGTCTCGCGCCGCATCGCCCACGCGTCGAGATTGCGGCACGGCGCACCCGCCGCCGCGGAGAGAAACGCCGCGTCGATATAGTCGGGCCCCGATTTCGCCGGCGCGACGCGCACGCCGCGCGCTTTGAGCGCGCCCGCGAGCGCCAACGCCACGACGGTCTTGCCGCTCGACGAGGATGGCGCCGCGAGGATGAGGCCCCGCGCGCTCACGTCAGCAGATTCAGTTTTGGCGCGAGCGCGACGACCGGGCCGATGGCGACGATGGCGGGCGGCTCGATCGCAGCCGCGCGGGCATCGGCGGCGGCGCGCGCGAGGCTCGTCGTGAGAACGCGCTGTCCCGCCATCGTGGCCTTGCTGATGATGGCGACGGGCTCGTCCGGCGCGCGCCCGGCAGCGATGAGGTGCTGGGCAATCTGATCGAGGTGCTTCAGCGCCATATAGACGACGAGCACGGGTGCTCCACGCGCGAGCGCCGCCCAATCGATGCCATCCGGCACCTCGCCGCCGCTGGCATAGCCGGTGACGAAGGCGATCGCCGAATTCGTGTCGCGATGCGTCGCCGGGATGCCGGCCGCGGCAAGCCCGCCGATGCCGGCAGTGACGCCAGGCACGACGCGGCACGGAATGCCGGCCGCCGCGAGTGCCGCCGCCTCTTCGCCGCCGCGCCCGAAAAGAAACGGATCGCCTCCCTTCAAGCGCAGCACGCGCTTGCCCTCGCGCGCGAAGCGGAGGAGGCGGAGCGTAATGTCGGGCTGTTGCGGCGACGGCTTGCCGCCGCGCTTGCCGGCATAGTCGAGCACAGCGCCCGCGCGCGCGAGACGCAGGATGCGCTCATCGACGAGCGCGTCGTAGACGACGACATCAGCCGACTGCAGCGCGTGAAGCGCGAGCACCGTCAGGAGCCCGGGCGCGCCCGGCCCCGCGCCGACGAGCCAGACTGAACCCGGCGCGAACTCGGGGAGTGCGAAAATCTCGTGGTCGAGCTCCATTGCCGAAACTCTAGCACATGGCCTCGCCACGCGATTTCCATGCGAACCGATCCGGCTCTAGACTTCGCGCATGGCGCACCCTAAGCCCGTTCTTCGGCGCGGCTGGTCGACCGGCGCATGTGCCGCCGCCGCGGCGCGCGCCGCGTTCGAGGCGCTCGTCAGCGGCCAGTTCCCCGACCCGGTGACGATCGCGCTCCCCGGCGGGGAGCGGCCGCGCTTTGCGCTCGCGGTGAAGGAACGGAGAAACGGAATGGCGCGCGCCGGCATCATCAAGGACGCGGGCGACGATCCCGACGTGACGCACGGCGCCACGGTGATCGCCGAAGTGACGCGCGCGTCGAGAGGCGCGGGCGTGGTCTTCCACGCCGGCGAAGGGGTCGGCACGGTGACACTGCCGGGCTTGCCGCTCGCCGTGGGCGAGCCCGCGATCAATCCGGGCCCCCGCGCGATCATCGCGGCGGCGCTCGGCGAGGTCGAGCCCGCGCCCGATGTCGAGGTGACGCTGTCGATCCCGGGCGGCGCGACGCTCGCCGCCAGGACGATGAATGCGCGGCTCGGCATCATCGGTGGTCTTTCGATCCTCGGCACGACCGGCATCGTCGTTCCTTATTCCTGCTCGGCCTGGATCGCCTCGATCGAGCGCGGCATCGATGTCGCCCGCGCTGCGGGCGTGACGCATATCGCCGCCGCGACCGGCCGCACGTCCGAAGCGGCTGTGCAGCGGCTGCATGGGCTCGCGGAACTGGCGCTCATCGACATGGGCGACTTCGCCGGCGGCGTCTTGAAATACCTCCGACGTCATCCCGTGCCGCGCCTCACGCTCGCGGGCGGCATTGCCAAGATGACGAAGCTCGCGGAGGGGCATCTCGACCTCCACTCCGCGCGGAGCCGCATCGGCGGCACGGAGATCGCGCGCCGGCTCGCGCGCATCGGTGTACCGGAAACTGTGGTTGCGGCCGATGACGAAGGGGCGAGCGTCGGCGCGGCGATGGCCGCGCTCGAGGCGCCGCTTGCCGAAGCTTTCGCGGCGAGCGTCGCCGCGGACGCGCGGCAGGTGGCGCTGGACCGGCTGGGCCCGGGCATCGCCGTCGACGTGGTGCTCTTCGATCGCGCCGGCAAGCTTCTTGCGCATGCCGGCCCCTGAGACACCCGCCGTCCTGATCCTCGGCGGCACCGCGGAGGCGGGCGAGCTCGCGCGCGAGCTTGCGCAGCGGTACGGCGAGCGGCTCCGCGTCATCACGTCGCTTGCCGGGCGCACCGCGCGGCCCGCGCCCCTGCCCGGTATCGTACGCAGCGGCGGATTCGGCGGCGCGAGTGGACTCGACTCCTATCTCCACGCCGAGCGCATCGCGCTCCTTGTCGATGCGACGCATCCCTTCGCCGTCGCGATCTCGCGCAACGCGCGGCTCGCGGCCGATGCGGCCGCGGTGCCGCGGCTTGCACTCGTGCGGCCGCCATGGCGCGCCGGCGCGGGAGACCGCTGGATCGAGGTGACCGATGCAGACGCCGCCGCGCGCGAGACCGCGCGTATCGCCAAGAGCGCTTTCCTTACCATCGGCGCGCGCGAGCTTGCGGCTTTCGCGGACCTTCGCGGCGTGCGCCTTGTCGTGCGGCTGATCGAGCCGCAGCACGAGAAAGCTCCCCTCGGCGACGCGGAATTCGTGATCGCGCGCCCGCCTTTCACACTGGACGACGAGCGCCGGCTTTTGCATCGTTACGGCATCGAGGCAGTGGTCGCGAAGGCAAGCGGCGGCGCCTTGCCGGCAAAGCTCGCGGCCGCGCGGGAGACGGGTATTCCGGTCGTGCTGTTGCGCCGGCCGCCGCCTGAGCCAGGTCCCGCGGCGGTGAGCGTTGGCGAGGCACTCGCGTGGATCGCAGCGAGGATCGAATGATGAGAATTGTCCGTGTGACGGGGTGGCGCAGGACTGTATGTGCGGTGGCGTTCGTTCTGGGATGGATCGGTCAGGCGCGCGCGCAAGGCCAATGGGATCTTTGGTACAGCGTCGCGGACGCGGCGTCGCACAACGATATGCAGCAGGTCGTTGCACTCCTCAAGGCGGGCAACCGGGATGCTGACGCGATCGAGAGTTCGACCGGTCGGACCGCGCTTGATTTCGCTGCCACGTTCGACAACATCCCAATGGCGAAGGCGCTGCTCGAGAACAACGCGCATATCAACGCGCCCGACCGGTTCGGCAACACCGCGCTCTATTACGCGGTGGAGCGCGACGCGATCGACTTCATCCGCTTTCTCCTCGCCAACAAGGCATCGGTCGACGCCGCCAACCGCCAGGGCGTGACGCCGCTGATGACGGCGGCCTCGGAGGGAAAAGCCGCTGCGGTGCGCCTTCTCCTGGCAAGTGGCGCCGACCCGCGAAAGCAGGATTTCACCGGACGCGACACCTTTGGATGGGCGGCGGGCAGACCTGCGGTGCAACAGGCACTGGCCGCGAAGCCCTAGGATCGTTGCCGCGGCCGCAACACGTGATGGTGGTCTGGCGCGTAGAGACGGCTTTCGGAAAAGCTCGATGCGCCAAGGGCGCGGCCGACGAGGATGAGCGCCGTGCGTGTGATGCGCGCAGCCTTCGCCGCGTCGCGGATGTCGCCGAGCGTGCCACGCAGGATGCGCTCGTCGGGCCAACTCGCGCGGTAGACGATGGCCGCCGGGCATTGCGCGCCGTAATGCGGCGTGAGTGCGCGCACGACCGGCCCCAGATTGTTGATCGAGAGATGAATCGCCAGCGTGGCGCCGCTCGCGGCGAGCCGATCGAGCTCCTCGCCCGGCGGCATGTCCGAAGACCGTACCGACGTACGTGTGAGGATCACCGTCTGCGTCACATCGGGCAGCGTCAGCTCGACGCCGAGCGCAGCGGCGGCCGCGGCAAAGGATGGGACGCCCGGCGTCAGATCGTACGGTATCGCCAGCGCATCGAGGCGACGCATCTGCTCGGCGATGGCGCCGTAGAGCGAGATGTCGCCGGATTGGAGCCGCGCGACCTCGCGTCCGGCCGCATGCGCAGCCGCCATCTCAGCGACAATCTCGTCGAGCGTGAGGGATGCGGTATCGACGACGCGTGCGCCCTTGGGCGCCGCCGCGACGACCGCCGCCGGCACCAGCGAGCCCGCGTAGAGGCAGACCGGGCAGCGCTCGACGAGGCGCAGACCGCGCACGGTGATGAGGTCGGGTGCGCCGGGGCCGGCGCCGATGAAGTGAACCCTGGCGCTCACGGCAGGCGGTATCCGCGCGGCGTATAGAGACGCGGCGCGCGGCCCGGCAGCAGCCGTGTCGCGCTGCTTCCGACGACGACGAGCGTCAGCATGTCGACTGAGCCCTCGTCGATCGCCCCGAGCGTCGTGATAACGACGCGCTCGCCCGCGCGGCCGAGATTGCGTGCGAGCGCCGCCGGCGTGTCGGCACCTCGCGCCGCGCGCAGGATCTCGAGTGCGCGTGCGAGCTGCCGCTCGCGCCGTGCCGAGCGCGGATTGTAGAGCGCCACGACGAAATCGGCTGCAGCCGCAGCCTCGAGGCGGCGCTCGATCTCCTGCCAAGGCGTCAGCAGGTCGGAAAGCGAGAGGACGCAGAAATCATGCCCGAACGGCGCGCCAAGACGGGCCGCCGCGGCCTGGAGCGCGGACAGGCCGGGCACGATCGAGATGTCGACGCGCGCCCACGCCTCGCGCTGCTCGCGGTCGAGAAGCTCGAACACGAGGCTCGCGAGCCCATAGATGCCGGCATCGCCCGACGAGACGAGCGCCACCGCGCGTCCCGCGGCGGCAAGATCGAGCGCGCGCCGGGCGCGGCCCTCCTCGTCGCCGATGACGCTCGCATGGAGCGACTTGCCGCGCGCCGCGGCGCCCAGCAGATCGATGTAAAGCTGTAATCCAACGATATCGCTTGCGGCAGCGATGACCGCATCTGCCTCGGCGGTGCGCCAGCGCGGATCGCCGGGCCCGATCCCGACGATGGCGAGCCGCCCCTGCGCGCGCCCGATCTTGTGCGGATCGAGCGGCGCCGGTGCGCGCGCGACGGCGCAGGTGGCATGGGCCGAGATCTGCTTCGGCACGGCGAGTGCGCCCTCGGCACCCACGGCCGCGAGCGCGGCACCTTCAGCAACGCCATAGCAGCCGACCGCGCGGAACACGGCTTCTGACGGGTTCTCGAGCCGCGGCGTCTCCTCGCGCAGAGCGGCAGCGGAGAAGAACCGCGCCGGCACGCCGAGCTGAGCCGCGAGAGCATGAACCGCGGGCTCGTCCATCTTAAGGTCGAGCGAGACGACAGCGGCCACCGCGCCTTCGGCCAGCCCGTGCGCCGCGAGCGTTTCGCGCGCAAGGCTCAGGAGCTCGTCCGGCGGACACTCGCGCGCGCAGCCGACGCCCAAGGCCAGCACCGGCGGATGAAGCACGAGCGCGCGTTCGCCCGCGGCGGGCGCGCGGTCTGTAATTCGGATGGCGCGCGCCGCTTCCGGCGCAAATTCAAGCCGCGCCGCAGCGAGCCAGTCGGCGTTGCCTGCCTCGACCGCAAGCGCGACGGGCTCGCCGGCGATGAGCGCGGCCGCGAATTCCTTGAATTTCTGGGGGTCGGCGACGCGCCAGTCCGGCGGCAACTCGTCAAGCGCCACACCGAGGACGAGATCGCTCGCCGTCGTGATCGCAGCGCTTCCGCCCATCAGCGCGGCAATCTCGCGCGCGAGCCGATTGGCGCCGCGATGGCCGCCCAGAAGCGGCACCGCGACGGAGCCGTCCTCGGCCACCGCGACGACCGGCGGCTCCGCGCGCTTCTCGGCAAGGAGCGGCGCCAGCGCGCGCACAAGGATGCCGGCCGCGCAAATCCCGACGATCGGCGTTCCGCCGGCAAAGAGCGCGGCGAGATGCGGCACGAGCTCGCGGTAGGAGACGTCGCAGGCGATGCCGCGGCCCGCGCGCGCGTGGAGCCGGGCGCCCGGCAAATGCGCGGCGATGCGCCGGCCGAGCGCCTCGGCGCTCGTGCCGAGCACGACCACCGCCGCGCCCGCGGGCAAATCCGCGCTCATCGCCACGCCTCTCCGCGCCGATGGCAGACGATCATCGAGAAATAGGGCACGGTCTCCGGCGCGACCTCGGCAAGCGACAGCACGCGCTCATTGTCGAGGCTCGCGCGCTCGACATAGCGCGCGTGCGGCGTAAGCCCGAGGCGCATGAGCAGATCACGAATGCGCGCGAAATGCCGGCCGAGCTTGACGATGGCGATGGCGTCGGCGCAAGCGATGCGGCGCTCGATCGCCGCATCATCGAGCGGCGCCGGGATTACGGCGAGCATGTCGTTGCGTGCCGCAAGCGGCCACTTGGCGGCCGCCGCGACGGCCGCGAGCGAGGAGACGCCGGGCACGATCTCGACCTCGTGCGTCGCGGCAAGGCGCGCGAAGAGATAGATGAACGAGCCGTAGAAGAACGGATCGCCTTGGCACAGGACGGCGACGTCTCGGTTCCGCTCGAGCTCGGCCGCGATGGCGGCGGCAGCCGCGTCGTAGACGCTTTCGGGCGGCGCTCCGCTCTCGATCGGCACGCGGACCGGAATCTCGATTTGCGCCGGCGAAAGCCAGCGCGCAACGATCGAGCGGGCAAAGCTCCGACCGTTCTCCGGCGCGGGATAGGCCACGACGTGCGCCGCGCGCAGCCGCGCCAATGCCTTCAGCGTGAGTAATTCGGGATCACCGGGCCCGACGCCGAGACCAAAGACATGGCCCGTCATTCCGGTGCGCTCCGATAGAGGGTCAATGTCATGGTCTTGCCATTCGAATAGTTGAGACCTGACACGGCCCCGATCGCTTGCGGCGTCATGCCGGCGCCCGCGGCGGCGGCGGCGAAGGCGTTCGATGCACGGCCCGCGACAAGCGCGAGCGCGCCCGGTGTCTTCGCGAGCGCCTGCGCCGCCTGCTGTGGCGGCAGGATCTCGGTCCTGCTGCCGAGCAGGAAAACGAGGCTCGGCTCGTCATAGCCGGCGACGATGACCGGTGCGCCTCGCGGCACCACCCGCGCCACCATCGCCGCCGCCGCGCGGCTGAGCCAAAGCCGATCGAGGCGCGGCGCCTCGTACGCCAGCGCCGGAACGACAAGGAGCGCCAGCACCGCGGCGCCGAGCGCGAGGCCCGGCGTTACGGCGTGCCGGAGAGCGCGCACGGCGAGCGCGGCCACAACAACGACCGCGGCCGCCGCCGCGAGCTCCACGGCATCAAATCCCTGGCCCAGCCAATGCGGCGCAAGCGCCAGTGATCCAGCAACGGCAAGCGACAGAAGCCCCCAGAGAGAGGCGACCACATGACGGCCCCATGCGGGCAAGTCCGCGCTCGCATCGACCGCCGCGCGGCCGGCCAGAAGCGCAAGCGCCGGAAATGCCGGCAAGAGATAATTCGGCAATTTCGTCGGCACGAGCTCGAGCACGAGCCAGAACGGCACCGCCCACGCGACGAGGAAGCGCACGGCCGGATCGCGGCGCTCCCGCCACGCGCCGACGCCTGCAGCGAGAAGGAGCAGCGAGCCTGGCCAAAAGGTAAGCGGCAGCAGCAGGAGATAAGTCCCGGGCCAGGCGCCGTGGCTTTCTTGCGCACCCACGATCTTGCCGAGGAAATCGTGGCCCATCGATTGATTGAGGAACGCGCCGCTGGTCGCAAGCGAGATCGCAATGAGCCACGGCAGAACGAACGCGAGAAAGACCGGTACGCCCCAAAGCGGCCTCAGTTGCCGGAGCCAGCGCGCGTCGCGCATCGCGAGCACGAGCGCGAGGCAAGTGAGAAGCGCGAGCGCCGGCGCGACCGGGCCTTTGACCAGAACCGCCGCGGCCTCGGCCGTCCAGAACAGAAACGGCCAGCCCCACGAAACGGCGCCGCCGCGCGCCGCGCGCGCAATCTCCGCGAGCGCGCCCTGGGCCGCGACGCAGCAGAAAAGCAGCACCGCATCCGTCTTGGCGAGATGCGCCTCGGCGACGAGACCAAGCGAGGAGGCAAGGAGCGCCGCGCCGCAGAGCGCAGCCGGCCGGCCGCAGAGCCGCGCGCCGAACTCGAAGGTCAGGAGCACCGCGCCGACAGCGCCGAGGAGCGAAGGCACGCGATAAGGCCAGATCGCGTTGCTCCCGGCGTCGCTCAGCGCTGCCACCGACGCCGCCTGGAGCCAGTAGATGCCGGCCGGCTTGGCGTTGCGTGGCTCGTCGAGGAAGCGGATGTGGAGGAAGTCGCCGCTCTCGAGCATCTGTCGCGTCGCTTGCGCGAAGCGCGCCTCGTCACGGTCCGTCACCGGCAGCGAAGCGAGGCCCGGGAGATAAAGGCCGAGGCACAGGAGCAACAGAAGACCGTAGCCCCGCCAGCCGCGGCTCGCCGCTTCGATCATGGCGGCTTCTTCACAACGAGCTGCGTCACCGCGAGCAGCGGGCGGAACGTGCGCCCGCGCCCGAGCGGCTCCGCGCGCGCAACGGCGATGCGCACGAGCTCGCCGGCATGCGCCTCCGCGAGCTGCAATGCCGCCGCCTCGCCCGCAAGCGTGACAGCGTTGGCGACAAGCCGTCCCCCACGCTTGAGCGCGCGCCAACACGCATCGAAGACGGCGGGGTCGGCAACACCGCCGCCCACGAACACGGCATCGGGCGCGGGCAATCCATCGAGCGCGGCAGGCGCCGCCCCGCACACGATCTCGAGCTCGGGCACGCCCAAGGCCGCAGCGTTCTGCGCGGCAAGCGACGCGCGCGCAGGATTCCGCTCGACCGCGACCGCGCGCATCGCGGCGCCGGCGCGCAACCATTCGATCGCGACCGCGCCCGAGCCCGCGCCCACATCCCACAGAAGCTCGCCCGGCAGCGGCCCGAGTGCGGCGAGCGTCACCGCGCGAATTTCGCGTTTCGTGATCTGGCCGTCATGCGCGAAGGCATCGTCGGGCAGGCCCGCGAGGCGCGAAAAGGCGCGCACACCGGGCCCCGGCCGGCATTCGATCGCGAGCAGATTGAGATCAGCGACCGTCTCGCACCATTCTGCCGCCGTCGCTTCGACACGGCGCTCGCGCGGACCGCCCATATGTTCGAGCACGACCAACGTCGACGGGCCCCACCCGGCCGCGCGGAGCAATTCCGCCGCCTGTGCAGGCGTCGCACCGTCGGCGCTCAACGCTAGAATGCGCGCGCCGGGCGCCAGGTGGAGTCGCAGCGCATCGAGCGGGCGGCCATGAAGCGAAATCGAGATGCAGGAGTCGAGCGGCCATTTGAGTCGCGCCGCCGCAAGCTGAAACGCGCTGGGCGCGGGATAGACGATGATCTCCTCGGGCGCGAACTCGCGCAGCAGCATGGAGCCGACGCCGTAGCACAGAGGATCGCCGCTCGCCACGACGACGACACGACGCCCGCGCCGCCGCGCGATCTCGGGCAGCGTGGCGGCAAGCGGGCTTTGCCATGCGATGCGCTCGGCGCGGCCCTCGGGTACGAGCGCCAAGTGCCGCGCGCCGCCGACGAGCGTCTCGGCCGCGGCGACGAGCGCGCGCGCGGCCGGCGCGAGCGCCGCCACACCATCCTCGCCGATGCCGACGACAGTAAGCCACGGGTTCACGCTGCGTCTCCGGCGAGGAGCGCGTTGACCGCCGCCGCCGCGATCGCGCTGCCGCCGCGGCGGCCCAAGAGCGCGACGTAAGGAAGACCGAATGGATTTTCGGCAAGCGCCGCCTTCGCCTCGGCCGCGCCGACGAAGCCCACGGGAAAACCCAGCACGAGCGCGGGCTTCGGCGCGCCGTCTCGGACGAGCTCCAAAAGATGGAAGAGCGAGGTCGGCGCATTACCGATGGCGCAGACGGCGCCCGCGAGCATCGGGCGCCACAGCTCGACAGCGGCGGCCGCGCGTGTCGTGCCCAGCTTTTGTGCGAGCGACGGCACCTCCGCGTCGGCGATCGTGGCGATGATCCGGTTCGCGCTCTTCGTAATCCCGGCGGCAACCATCTGCGCATCGGCAAACACAGGCGCGCCCGCCGCGAGTGCCGCGCGGCCGGCCGCGACGGCCGCGGGCGACGATACGAGATCGGCAAGGATGCCGGTGTCGCCGGCCGCGTGTGCGATGCGGATGGCGAGCGGGCGCAGGTCGGGCGCAAGCCGCGTCAACTCCGGCGTCGCCGCGATCAGAGCGAAGGACCGGCGCCGGATTGCGTCGCCGTCGCGCAGATAGGTGTAGTGCGTCGCCTCGCTCATTCGCGGTGCGGGTGGTGATGGTGATGGTGTTGATGCGGATGCGAATGGCCATCAACGCCGACGCCGCGCACATGATGATGATGCCCCGCCTGCGGCGCGCCGGCATCGGCCTCGAAGCCGATAATCTGGGCGCGATACTTGCACAGGCGGCAGTTCATGGCGGGCTCGCCGTCCTCAACCTCGTGCGCGCGATCGACGAAGCAATCGAGCACGAGCGGGTGGTCGTTGAGATAGGGCGCGGGCAGGATCTCGATCGCGGGATGGTCGGCCGCGACATTACGCGACGCCGCGTAGATACGCTTCACCAGGACGCCAGTGAAGAGGAAGTAAGGAAAGACGATGATGCGGGGAAAGCCCAGACGTGCAAGGCGGCGCAGGGCCGGCTCCACGAGCGGCGCCGTGACGCCGCTGAAGGCGGCCTCGGCCCAGCCGAAGCCCATCCCCTCCCACAGCATGCGTGCGACCTTCGCGATGTTGGAATTGGCGTCGGGATCATTGGTGCCGCGCCCAACGACAAGGAGCAGCGTCTCCGCGCGTGGCACGGCCCGCACCGCGCGCTCCTCGGCCGCCGCAATGCGGTCGCGCGCCGCCTGAAGGAGCTTCGGCTCGATCGCCAGTTCGCGCCCGAAACGCACATCGATGCCATCGTGAACTGCCGCGAAGCTATTGATCTCCCACGGAAGATCGTTCTTCACATGGCTCGCCGCGAACAGCATGCCGGGCACCGCGAGGATGCGCCGCGCGCCATTCGCCACGAGCTGGTCGAGCCCGTCGCGGATCAAAGGCCGCGCAAATTCGAGAAATCCGGTCGCGACCTCGGTCGCCGGCAGCAACTCGCGCAGGCTCGCGGCGAAGGCGTCGAATTCGGCAATCGCCTCCGGATCGCGGCTGCCATGGCCGCACAGCATCACCCCGCTTTTCACATGTCCCTCCGTTGCCTGTTGACGGGGCCCGATGGCGCGGCGGAGTCTCGGCCGCCATGCCGGTTCTGCTGGGCACATCGTCGCTGGTCGTGCTGTTGCTCGCGCTCGCATTCGACGGCGCGATCGATTTCGCGCCCGTGTGGCACGAGGTGCCGCATCCCGTGGCGTGGGTGGGAGCGGCCGTCACGTGGCTCGAGCGGCATCTCAACCGGCCGCAGCGCAGCGAGGCGGCGCGCCGGGCGCGCGGCGTCATCACGGTGGTCGCACTCGTCCTCACGGCCGGCGCGGCGGGCGTGGCGCTCGAAATGGCGTTCGCGGCGTTCCCCTTCGGCTTCATCGTCGAGGCGTGCGTGGTCGCGATCCTCTTGGCGCAGCGCAGCCTCTTCGCACACGTGGCGCAGGTCGCCGATGCGCTCGAGAGCGGCGGGCTCGCCGCCGGGCGCACCGCGGTCGCGCGCATTGTGGGGCGCGATCCCGACACGCTCGACGCACACGGCGTGGCGCGCGCCGCGATCGAATCGCTCGCCGAGAATTTCGGCGACGGCGTCGTGGGACCGGCGCTCTACTTTGCGCTCTTCGGCCTGCCGGGAATGTTCGTCTACAAGACCACAAGCACGCTCGACAGCATGATCGGCCATCGCTCGCCGCGCTATCTCGCGTTCGGCTGGGCAGCGGCGCGGTTCGACGACCTTCTGAACTTCGTGCCGGCGCGGCTGGCCGCCCTCTTCCTCGGCGTCGCAGCGTTCGCGCTCCCGGCCATGAGCGCCGGCGCCGGCTTCAGCACGATGCTGCGCGACGGGCGCAAGCACCGCTCGCCCAACGCCGGCTGGCCCGAGGCGGCGGCGGCCGGCGCGCTCGGCTTGGCGCTCGGCGGGCCGCGGCGCTACGAGGGCGCGCTCGTCGAGGGCGCGTGGCTCGGCGAAGGCCGCGCCCGCGCGACGACGGACGACATCGCCCGCGCGCTCCGTCTCTACGCCGCCGCGTGCCTTGTCCAGGCAGGGCTGGTGCTGGTGGCGCTCGGCGCGCTGCGCATGTTCTAGCTCAGCGCGCACCGGCAAGCTCCAGTAGGCGCGGCACATCGAGCGCAGCCTCGAGATGCGCGGCGAGCGCATCGAGCGTCGCCTCGACGCGCTCTTCCCAACGCAGCGCCGGGTCCGGGGCCTGGCCGAGCCGCGCGAGAAAAGCTGCGCGGAAGGCATCGCCGGCGAAAAGCCCATGCACGTTGCAGCCGGCGACGCAGCCATCGGCCGAGACCGCGCCATCCTCGCCCGTGTCGAGCCGCAACAGGGGCCGCGCGAGCGCTGGGCCCGACATGCGGCCGATATGCATCTCGTAACCCGCGACCGGGGTGCGATCGGCGCAAGTGACGCCGCGCACCGGGCGCAGCACCTTTTCGCCATCGAGCGTCGTTTCGAGATCGAGAAGCCCGAGCCCCGCGCTCGTGCCGGGAGGACCTTCGAGGCCGCGCGGATCGGCCACGACACGGCCGAGCATCTGGTAGCCGCCGCAAATACCGAAGACAGCGCCGCCCTTGCGCACATGGGCGAGGATATCGATGTCCCAGCCCTCCGCGCGAAGGGCCGCGAGATCGGCGCGCGTCGCCTTCGAGCCCGGCAGGAGCACGAGGTCGGCATCCGGCAGCGGGCGTCCCGGCGCGGTGAGCGTCAGCGCGATACCCGGCTCGGCCGCAAGCGGATCAAGATCGTCGAAATTCGAGATGCGCGGCAGGCGCGGCACGACGACGCGGAGCGTGCCCGCGCGCGCGGGACGCGGCTCGCGCGCGGCGAGATCGAGCGAATCCTCGGCCGGAAGATCGGCGGCTTCGGCGAACCACGGCACGACGCCCAACGGCACCATGCCGGTACGCGCGCGGATCGTATCGAGGGCGGGGGCGAAGATGCGCTGATCGCCGCGGAACTTGTTGACGACGAAGCCCTTGAGCAGCGCGCGCTCCTCGAGCTCGAGGAGCGCGTGCGTACCGACGAGCGCGGCGATGACGCCGCCGCGGTCGATGTCGCCCACCAGCACGACCGGAACCTCGAGCGCGGTCGCAAATCCCATGTTGGCGATGTCGTGGGCGCGGAGATTGACCTCGGCCGGACTTCCGGCGCCTTCGACCAGCACGATGTCGGCCTCTTCCGCGAGCGCGCGAAATGATGCCGTGACGCGCGGCAGGAGGTCGCGCTTCATTGCATGGTACTGCGCCGCCGAGACCGAGCCTGCGACGCATCCGTCGAGCACGAGCTGTGCCACGCCATCCGTTTGCGGCTTCAGCAGCACCGGGTTCATGCGCACGGAGGGCGGGATCCCCGCGGCGCGTGCCTGAAGCGCCTGGGCGCGGCCGATCTCGCCGCCATCCGCCGTCACGGCGGCGTTGTTCGACATGTTCTGCGGCTTGAACGGGCGTACCTTCAGGCCGCGGCGTGCCAAAGCCCGGCACAGGCCCGCGACCAGCATCGACTTACCGACGCCCGAGCCCGTGCCCTGGATCATCAGCGCCGCCGCCATCAGAACTCGATCCCGGCTTGCGCCTTGACGCCGGCGCGGAAGGGATGCTTCACGAGCGTCATCTCGGTGACGAGATCGGCAAGCTCGATAAGCTCGGGCTTGGCATTGCGCCCGGTGACGATGACGTGCAGGTCGCGCCGCTTCTGCCGCAGCGTCGCCAGCACCTCGTCCAAGGGCAGGTAGTCGTAGCGCAGCACGATGTTGAGTTCGTCGAGCAGCACGAGGCGATAGGCCGGGTCGGCGATCATCTCCTTCGCCATGTCCCAGGCGGCGCGCGCGGCGGCGACGTCGCGCGTCCGGTCCTGCGTCTCCCAGGTGAAGCCCTCGCCCATGGCGCGGCAGGCGACGAGCTCGGGAAAGCGCGCGAGCACCGCGCGCTCGCCCGTCTGCCACGCGCCCTTCACGAACTGCACCACGCCGACGCGCATCCCGTGGCCAAGGGCGCGCAGCACCATGCCGAAGGCAGCGGTCGATTTGCCCTTGCCGGTGCCGGTGTGGACGATGAGGAGGCCGCGCTCCTCGGTCTTGGTGGCGAGGATCTTGGCGCGCGCCGCCTTGCGCTTTGCCATCTTCTCGGCATGGCGCGCGTTGCGCTCGGCCTCGGTCTCGGGCACGTCGTTCATCGGCGCAGCTCGTCGGCGACGCTGTTGCGGCGCGGCGTCCACAGGTTGCGGGCGATCGCCTCGGCGAGCCGCGCCTTGATTTCGGCCAACGCCGCGGGATTGTGCTCGACCAGGAACTCGCGCACCTCGGGCGCCTCCACATAAGCGCCATAGACGGCATCGAAATGATGGTTGGCGACGGCGTGCGCGGTGGCGGCGAAGGCGAAGAGATAATCGACCGTCGCCGCCAGCTCGAACCCGCCTTTGTAGCCGTGCCGCATCGCGCCCGCGATCCATTTCGGGTTGACGACGCGCGCACGCACGACGCGGCCCACCTCCTCTTCCAGCGTGCGGATGCGCGGGGATTCGGGGTGCGAATGGTCGTTGTGATAGACGATGGGCGCGGCACCCTTGAGATGCCGCACCGTCGCGGCGAGCCCGCCCTCGAACTGGTAATAGTCGTCGCTGTCGAGGATGTCGTGCTCGCGGTTATCCTGGTTCTGGAGCACCGCCTCAACGCCCGAAAGCCGGTCGCGGAACATGCCGCCCTCGGGTGCGCCATCGGCGCCCGCGCCATAGGCATAGGAGCCCCAGGCGAGATAGGCCGCCGCAAGATCGGCGTCCGTCTCCCAGCAACGCTCGTCGATCAGCGCCTGCAGCCCCGCGCCATAAGCGCCCGGCTTCGAGCCGAAGACGCGGTAGCCGGCACGGCGCGCAGCCTCGGCCTTCGCCACGCCCGCGGCTTCGAGGCGCACACGATCGCGGCGGAACGACGCCGCGAGCGGGTTCACCTCCTCGTCCTCGTCGAGCGCGGCCACGGCGCGCGCGGCGCTGTCGACGAGATCGATGAGATTGGGGAAGGCGTCGCGGAAAAAGCCAGAGACGCGCAGCGTCACGTCGACGCGCGGGCGGCCGAGGACGCTCGCCGGCAGAAGTTCGAACCCGACGACGCGGCCGGTCTCGCCCTCCCAGCGCGGGCGCGCGCCCATCAGCGCCAGAGCCTGCGCCACATCATCGCCGCCCGTGCGCATGTTGGCCGTGCCCCAGGCCGAAAGCGCGACGCGACGCGGGTAGTCGCCATGCTCCTGCGCATGGCGCTCGATGAGCATCGCGGCCGATTTCCAGCCAAGCAGCCACGCGGCCTGCGTCGGCACGGCGCGAATGTCGAGCGAGAAGAAGTTGCGGCCTGTCGGCAGGACGTCGGGCCGGCCGCGCGTCGGCGCGCCCGCCGGGCCCGGCGGCACGAAGCGGCCGTCGAGCCCGCGCAGCAGGCCCGCGATCTCGGCTTCGCCGCTCGCAGCGACGGCGGAACGGAGCGAGGCCTCGATCCAGCCGAGCACCGCGCGCGTTCGTGTCCACGCCGGGTCGCACGTGTGCTCGCCGCGGAGGAGAGCGGCGGCAAGTTGTTCCAGCCGCTCGACCGTGTCGCCGGCGGTGCGCCAGGCGCTGCCCGCGGCGAGAGTGTCAGGACGCGCGCCCTCCCACGGCGCCGCGAGATCGGCATCGAGCGGATCGAATGCGAGGCCGAGATCGGCCGCAAGCGAGCGCAGGAGCGAGGCCTCGTGCGCCGCCGCGCCGCGCGGCAGCCGCGCGATCGCGACGAGGAGACCCGCGAGCGCGCCGCCCTCGGGCGCGCGCCCGAAGACGTGGAGCCCGTCGCGGATCTGCATCTCCTTCAATTCGCAGAGATAGGCATCGAGCTTCTTCAAGGCTTCGGGCTCGGGCTCACCCGGCGCGATGCCGCAATCGCGATCGAGCCCATCGGCACGCACGAGCTCGAGGATCTGCCGGCGCAGCACGGGCACGCGGCGCGGATCGCCCAGCGAGGACGCGTAATATTCATCGATGAGGCGCTCGAGCTCGGCGTGAAGGCCATGGCTCTCGGCGCGCGCGAGCGGCGGCGTCAGGTGATCGACGATCACCGCCTGCGTTCGGCGCTTCGCCTGTGTGCCCTCGCCCGGATCGTTGACGATGAAGGGATAGAGATGGGGCAAGGGCCCGAGTGCCGCTTCCGGGAAGCACTCTTGCGACAGAGCCACCGCCTTGCCCGGCAGCCATTCGAGATTGCCGTGTTTGCCCATATGCACGACCGCATGCGCGCGCACACCGTCGGCGATCCAGGCATAAAAAGCGAGATAGGCATGCGGCGGCACGAGATCGGGATCGTGGTAGGCGGCCTTGGAATCGAGGTGGTAGCCACGCGACGGCTGTACCGCGACGGTAACATTGCCGCAGCGCAGCGCCGGGATGACGAAAAGACCACAGTCGAGCTCGCCCTCGCGGAAGAAGGGATCGCGCTCGGGCGCGCCCCAGCGCGCGTTGACCTTGTCCTGCACCGCGCGCGGCAGCGTCGCGAACCAGGTACCATAGTCACTGCGTGGGAAGCTTTCGTCCGCAACGCGGCCCGGCGCGGCGTTGGTCGGGCCTTTGAGCAGCCGCGCGATGAGCGCGTCGCCCGAGGCCGGGATGTCCGTCACGCGATAGCCCGCCGCGGCGAGCGCATGGAGCGCCACGACGACCGAGGCCGGCGTGTCGAGCCCGACGCCGTTGCCGATGCGGCCGTCACGGTTCGGATAGTTGGCGAGGACGAGCACGATGCGGCGCTCGGCCGGCGGCGTCCGCCGCAGCCGCACCCAGTTGCGCGCGAGATCGGCGACGAAGGCGATGCGGTCTTCGACCGGCTCGTATGTCGTGAGGTCCGCTTCTGTCAGCGGATCACGTTGCGGCGGCGCCTTGAACGACACAGCGCGTGCGAGGATGCGGCCGTCCAACTCCGGCAGCGCTACGTTCATGGCGATGTCGCGTGCGTCGAGCCCACGCGTGCGCTCGGCCCATTCGGCCTTGCCGCCGCCAGCGAAGACCACCTGCAACACCGGCGCGTCGGCACCGGCGAAAGGGCCCTCCTCGTGCCGTCCGGGCGATGCCACCGCGAAGCCCGTGGCGTTGAGGATGATCTCGGGCTTGGTGCGTGCAAATGTATCGGCGATGAGCGCCGCGCTCTGCGCATCCTTGAGGCTCGAAACGAACATCGGCAGCGGGTTGAGCCCGCGTGCGCCGAGCGCGGCGACGAGGTCATCGACGGGAGCAAGGTTTGCGCCCTGAACCAGCGCGCGATAAAAGACGAGCGCGGCGACGGGAGCGCCGGCGCGCCAGTGGCGCGCAATCGCGTCGAGATCGGCGCTCGCCGCGCCCGGCCAATAAAGCCCGGCGCGCAGGAGCGGCTGCGGCTCGCGCCACTTCGTCTCGCGGCCGACAAGGCTTGCGCAATAGCGCAGAAACTCCGCGGCGTTGGCGCCGCCGCCCTCGGCGAGATAGCGCCACAGGCGATGGAGCGCGGCGGGCGGCACGGTCGAGAGCGCGGCAAGCTCTGCATCGGGCTGATCGTCGCCAGGCAGAAGGGCAAGAAGTGGACCGCCGGCACGCGCAAGCGCCGCAAGCCGCTCGACGCCGTAAGGCCAATATCCGCGCCCGCCGAGCACGCGCGCGACCACGAGCTTCGCCTTCACCGCGACGGCATCGACGTGAAGATCGACCGAGTAATTATGCGTGAGCCGCAAGAGGCTCGCGAGGCGGAGGCTCGGCCAGCGCGGATCATGCGCACACAGCCGGCGCTGCGCCACGGCGAGGCAGGCGATCTCGCTATCCGCGGCCGAGAGCACGAGCACGTCGCCCGGCGTCTGCGCGAGATCGAGGGGCTCGCGGCCGTCGCTGATCGTTCCCGGCTGGGTTGCGAGCAGATGCATCGCTCAGCCCTCGATCGCGGCCGCGATCGCCGCGCGGTCGAGCCCCTTGAAGCCGATCACCACAAGGCGCGACAGCCGCTCCTCGCCGGCTTGCCACGGGCGATCGAAATAGCGCTCGACGCGCGGGCCCACCGCCTGGACGACGTGGCGGAAAGCGTGGCCGGGCACGTCGAGGAACCCTTTGAGCCGCAGGATGCCATGCCGCGCCACAATCTCGGCAAGGCGCGCGGCAAAGCGGGCGGGATCGGCGACCGGCGCACACGCGACGACAAAGCTTTCGAAATCGTCGTGATCGTGCGCGGGTTCGAGATCATGGCAGGACGGGCGCGCGGCGATATCGTCCTCGGCGGCCGCGGCAAGGCCGAGGAGAACGCTCGCCGGGAGCGCGCCATGCATGGCGCCGATGCAGGAAACGCCCGACCGCAGCCGCACCTCGAGCCTTCGCCGCGTATCCGCGAGCGCGCTCGTTTCGACGAGATCCGCTTTGTTGAGGACAGCGAGATCGGCCGCCATGAGCTGATCGCCGAACACTTCCTCGACCGGATCATCGTGCGCGGCAAAGCCCGCGCCGGGCGGCGGCGCCGCGAGCCCCGTCGCGAGCGCCGCCGCGTCGATCACCGCGACGACGCCATCGACGGTGACGCGCGCCTTGATTTCGGGCCAGGCAAGCGCCTGCAGCAGGGGCTTCGGCAGCGCGAGGCCCGAGGTCTCGACGACGACATGATCCGGCGGCTGCGGCGCGTCGAGGAGCCGCGTCAGCGCCGGGAGGAAATCCTCGGCGACGGTGCAGCAGATGCAGCCGTTCGCAAGCTCGATCACTTGATCGTCGGCGCAAGCGTCACCGCACCCGAGCAGCAGCTCGCGATCGATGCCGAGTTCGCCGAACTCGTTAACGAGGAGGCCGATGCGGCGTCCTTCGGCATGGGCGAGAAGATGGCGCACGAGGCTCGTTTTGCCGGCGCCGAGGAAGCCCGTGACGATGGTGATGGGAAGCTTGCGCATCAGCACGCTCCTCTCGCTTCGTCCTTGAGGACGAGCGGCAGGCCCGCCGCCATGAAGACAACGCGCTCGGCAATTCGCGCGATCTCCTGGTTGAGGCGTCCAGCATGATCGCGGAAGGCGCGCGCGAGCGCCTTCTCGGGCACGATGCCGAGCCCGACCTCGTTCGCGACCAGCACGACCGGCCCGGTAAGCCGCGCGAGCGCCGCCACCAGCGCGTCGATCTCGGCTGCGGGCGCGCGTCCCGCCGCCATCACGTTCGCGAGCCACAGCGTCAGGCAATCGACCAGCACGGGCACGCACGCCCGCGCGCACTCCGCGAGCACCGGTGCGAGCGCCAGCGGCTCCTCGATCGTGGTCCAACCTGGCCCGCGGCGCGCGCGGTGCTCGGCGATGCGCCGGCGCATTTCCGCGTCGCCCGGCTCGGCGGTCGCGACATAGAGCGGCGCGCCGCCAAAGCTCTCGGCGAGAGTCTCGGCGTGGCGGCTCTTGCCCGAGCGCGCGCCGCCCAGCACCAGCGTCAGGCGCGGGATAGCGATGGTCGCGTGCGATGCCGTTTCTATGACTCGTCCTCCGCCCGAGGATGGTCGTCCCGTTGCCGCGCCGAGGAGGTCTCCTGGCTTGGGGTCTTGAGCCGCGGCACCTTCCCAGCGGACATCCGCCAGTGGTTGTTGCCGCGACCTCGCCGCTTACAGTTGCGGGGGCAGCGCCGGCATCGCACCGGACTTCCCTGTCTCGTCGCGTGGGCGCACGCTAGCACGAGCCCGGGGCCAGGCAAAGGCCACGCGCGGCGGGCGATTTTGAGCTTATGCTACTGCTTGGAGTCGCGCTCGCGCGCAAGCGCATCGGCATGCCGCTCGAACTCGGCGGCGATCCCCCGAACCCGCTCCGACATTTGTGGCGGGAGAGTGGAAGAAATGTCGCGAAGTCGCTTTGCTATGTCACGCATCATGCGAACGTCGTCTTGGCGTCGCGCCATTCTGGTAAGGCTCCGTCTCGTTGCACCTCCTGGGCCAACAGGACGGGCCGAGCGATGCTTCCGCTGCATTCGGCAACAAATGTTCTCTCCCGGTAACGGAAACTTGGCGCCGCAACTCTTGCCACTCTGGAGCGGCGATTTTGTGCGGATGTTGCCGAATCAGCGCGGCGGTTGATTGACCGCGACGACCCGCCAGAAATGCGCGCCGCCGGGCTCGGGGAAATGCTCGATGCAGGTGAGCGAGAGATTGTCGATCGCGAACGCGAGCGCGCTCTCCGGCGCCAGGTTCAGCGCGAGCGAGAGCGCCGCGCGAATGGTTCCGCCGTGGGACATCATGACCAGATCGCGGCCCGGGTGGCGCTCACCGATCTCCGTAATTGCCCTATGAACGCGCTGCGTGAGCGTAACAAAGCTCTCGCCGCCAGGCGGCGTCTCGTGCGCGGGCGCAAGCCAGAAGCGCAGCCACTCGTCACCGCGGCGCGCTTGCAGCTCGCTATATTTGACGCCCTGCCATTCACCGAAATTCTGCTCGATGAGATGCGGCTCGATGTGGAGATCGGGGCCGGGGCTCGGATCGGGACCATGGGCGCCGGCGGCGACGAGCGCGGCCGCCGTCATGTGCGTGCGGCGCAAGGGACTCGCGATCCACACTGCGTCCTTTGGCAAACGCGCGGCGAGCGTCGCGAAAGCGGCGCTGTCGTTGCAGTCGCACGGAAAATCGGTCTGGCCATAGCAGCATGCATTGTTCGCCGTCACCGGCGCGTGCCGCACCCACCACCAGCGCGTCACCATGCCCACGCCGCCGCCGCGAGCAGCATCGCCGTCTCGCCTTTCTGCTCGATCGCGCCGAGCACGTCGCCGGTATGCCCGCCGAACTGGCGCCGCGCAAGGTAGGCCATCGCCGCCATCGCGATGCCGGCGAAGAGAAGAGCGCCGATGCCGGCGACGATGCCAAGCGCGGCGAGCGCCACGATCGCCGCGATCGCGAGCGACCACAGCACCTCGCCAAGCTCGGGCACGCCGGCTGCGGCGCCGAGCCCGTCGCTGCGGGCGGCCGGCAGCAGGAACAGCACAGCCGGCAGGCCGCCGCGCGCCACGGCATGGGCGGCGAGGAAGGCCGCGAGCGCCGCGCCCTTGCCCGGCAGCGCCGCGACCGCGGCGGCGCGCAGCGCGATGCTCAGCACGACGGCGACGATGGCATAGGCGCCGCTGCGGCTGTCGCGCATGATGGCGAGCCGCTCGGCCGGGTCGCGCCCGCCCCAGGCGTCGGCGGTGTCGGCGAGCCCGTCCTCGTGCAGCGCGCCGGTGACGACCGCGCCCGCGCCGATCGCGACGAGCGCGATCGCAAGCGGCGGAACCGCCAATAGATCGGCGACGGCGTAAACAAGCGCGCATACGATGCCAACCACGATGCCCGCGACCGGAAAAGCCCAGGACGCGCGCGCGAGTGCGCCCGGCTCCGGCGCCGCGGCAGTGCCGAGCGGCAGCCGCGTGAAGAACCGCAACGCCAGCACCAACTCGCCGATGCGGCGATCGCCGTCACTCAGACCAGGGATACGCATGACGCGGGATCATAAACCGAAGCAGCGCCGCGACCCAGCCCCCCAAGGCGCGTCTTTTTCCTTGTCTCGTGCGCGGCCGCTCTGGGAAAGTGCCGGCAATCACCAAGGAGGCCCGGATGTCGGACGCGTCGCCCGCCCCTACGCTCGACGAAATGCGGCGGATCCTCGCCGAGCTGCCGGGCCCGGTGCTCGAGGCCGGCACCGCCGCCGCCGTGCGCGAGGCAAAGCTCACGAAGCCCGCGGGCGCGCTTGGCCGACTCGAGGACATCGCGCACTGGATGGCGACCTGGCAGGGCCGTCATCCGCCGACCGCGAACCATCCGCGCGCGGCCGTGTTCGCCGGCAATCACGGCGTCGCGGCGCAGGGCGTCTCGGCCTATCCCGCCGCGGTCACGGCGCAGATGGTGCAGAACTTCATCGCCGGCGGCGCCGCGGTGAACCAGCTCTGCCGTTCGGTCGATGCCGATCTCCGCGTCTACGAGATGTCGCTCGACGAGCCGACGGCGGATTTCACCGCGGGGCCGGCGATGAGCGAAGAGGAATGCGCGCTCGCGATTGCTTATGGCATGACGGCGGTCGAGCCCGGCATTGACCTTCTGGCGGTGGGCGAGATGGGCATCGCCAACACGACCGCGGCGGCAGCGCTCGCGGCGGCGCTGTGGGGCGGCGACGCGGCCGATTGGGTCGGTCCCGGCACCGGCGTCGCCGGCGCCGCGCTTCGCCACAAAGTGACGGTCGTGCGCCGCGCCGTCGATCTTCACGCGGCCCCGGCGCACGACCCGTTCGAGCTGCTGCGCCGGCTCGGCGGGCGCGAACTTGCCGCAATCGTCGGCGCCGTCATGGCGGCGCGGCGCGCGCGCGTGCCCGTGCTCCTCGACGGCTATGTCGCGACCGCGGCGGCCTCGGTCCTCGCCAAGGCCGATGCACACGCGCTCGACCATTGCCTCGCCGCGCATGCCTCGGCCGAGCCTGGCCATCAGAGACTTCTCGCGCGGCTCGGTATGAGGCCGCTGTTCGATCTCGGCATGCGGTTGGGCGAAGCCTCGGGTGCCACGCTCGGCATCGCCATCGTCAAGGCAGCGGTCGCCTGCCATACCGGGATGGCGACCTTCGGCGAGGCCGGGGTAAGCGAGAAGGACGAGGGCTAGGCCCTCATTCGCCTTGCGCCATGAGCGAGCCACGCCGGCGCGCGAGGCCGAAGGCGTAGAGGAACGCGGCGGCGCCAATGCCGAGATAAACGAGGTCGAGCGCGCCCGCGGCAACGAAATGGTCCCAGGCGAAGCGTTGCTCGAACATCACTGTGCGCATGCCCTCGAACACGTGCGCGCTCGGGAGCGACCACGCCACGTATTGCAGCCAGTGCGGCAAGCTCGCCACGGGGTAGTAAACGGCAGACACCGGCGCGAGCACGAAAACGGCGGCCCAGGCGAGGCTTTCGGCGCCGAGCCCGTGCCTCAAGAGGAGCGCGCCCAGCACTAGCCCGATGCCCCAGCCCATGGCGACGAGCAGCGTGAAGAAGGCGATGAGCGGCAATCCGAGTGCGAACAGCGAATAGTGATAGAGCGGGATCGCGAGCAGCACCGCCGGAACCACGCCGATCGCAACGCGCACGACGCTCATAGCGATGAGCGACAGCACCCATTCATAAGGCCGGAGC
>DATIXQ010000130.1:0-83285 GCA_035518375.1 Allostellaceae bacterium
CCCGGCAATGAACGCGATCGACGTCATCATAACCGCACGGAAGCGGATGCGTGCGCCAAGCGCCGCGGCCTCTCTGATCGGCATACCGGCTTCGCGCTGCTCCTTGGCGAATTCGACGATCAGGATGCCATTCTTGGCAGCGAGCGCGATCAGCACGACGAGGCCGATTTGGGCATAGAGATCGAGCGTGAGATGCGCCACGACGATGCCGAGGAATGCGCCAAGGACGCCCACCACGACCGAGAGCAGCACCGGCAGCGGAATGGTCCAGCTTTCATAGAGCCCAACCAGGAAAAGGAACGCGAACACCACCGCCATGGCGAGCAATGGGCCGGTCTGCCCAGTCGCCTGGCGCTCCTGAAACGCGGTGCCGGTCCACTCAAACGAATAGCCGGGCGGAAGCGTGCGCGCCGAAATCTCTTCCATCGCCTGGAGCGCATCGCCCGACGAGGCAGCGGGGCTCGGACCGCCGTTGATGGTGATCGAGCGGTAGTTGTTGTAGCGCGTGATGACCTGCGGGCCAGTGACGATGCGCAGGTTGGCGATGGCGCGCATCGGCACCATGTCGCCGTTGCGGTTGCGCACGTTGATCTGGGTAATGTCTGAAAGGTCGCGGCGGTCATAGGCCTCGCCTTCGATGTTGACCTGCCAGGTACGGCCATAGAGGTTGAAATTGTTGACGTAGAACCCGCCCAGCGTCGCCTGGAGCGCGGTGAACACGTCATTCATGTTGAGGCCGAGCGCCTGGGCCTTGTCGCGGTCGATATCGAGATAAACGGAAGGATTGGTCGCGGTGAAGGTCGAGAATACGCGCGCGAGGCGGGGGTCCTGGTTCGCGGCGGCGACGACGCCTTGCATGGCGCTGCCGATGGTTGCCGGATCCTGGCCCTCGAGCGCCTCGAGCTGATATTCGAACCCGCCGCTCGTCGAGAGTCCGATGATCGGCGGCAGGTTGAAGGCGATGATGGTGGCGGCGCGGATCTGGGAGGCCTGCACGAAGACGCGGCCGATCAGGGCCTGCGCCGAATCGCTAGGCGAAGGACGATCCGCGAACGATTTGAGCTTTGCCACGACGAAACCGGCGTTCCCCTCGCTCGCGCTGTCGAGAATGGAGAAGCCGATGACGGAAAAGACGCCATCGACCTGCGGCATCTGCATCAGCATGTGCTCGACTTGGCTCGTCGCCTGCGACGTGCGCGCAACGGAGGCGCCGTCAGGAAGCTGGAGCATGACGAAGAACGCGCCTTGATCCTCCTCGGGCAGGAAGCTCGTAGGCGTCGCGCGCCACAGCAGCGCGACGGCACCACCGATCGCAAGCACGATCACGAGGGAGAGCGACGCGACGCGGATGAGGCGAAAGACCACGAACGCGTAGCCGTCGCGCGCCCGGCCGATCGCTTTGAGGGCAAGCCCGACAAGGCCCTTGGGCTTATCGCCGGGACGCAGGACGAGGGCGCAGAGCGCGGGCGAGAGCGTCAGCGCGTTGACCGCCGAGATCAGCATCGCGACGCTGATCGTCACGGCGAACTGCCGGAAGAGTTCGCCGGAGATGCCCGGAATGAAGGCCACCGGCACGAACACGGAAAGCAGCACGAGGCTGATTGCGATGATCGGACCGGTGATCTGGCGCATCGCCTTCAGCGTCGCCTCGGACGGGGAGAGATGCGGCTCCTCCTCGAGCACGCGCTCGACGTTCTCCACGACGACGATCGCGTCGTCGACAACGATTCCGATCGCCAGCACCATGGCAAGGAGAGAGACGGTATTGGCGGAGTAGCCGAGCGCCAGCAGGATCGCGAACGTGCCGATGAGGCTCACCGGCACCGCCACAGCGGGGATGACGGTTGCACGCAGACTACCGAGGAAGACGAACACGACGAAGACGACGAGCGCGAATGCCTCTAGCAGCGTCTTCAACACCTCGTTGATTGTGTCGCTCACGAAGAGCGTTGAATCGTAGACGATGAGCCCCTTCATGCCCGGGGGGAAGCGCCGCTCGAGCTTCGCGAGCGTCGCGGTCACCAATTTCGACGTCTGGACGGCGTTGGCGCCCGGCGCGAGGTAGAGCGCGACGCCGACGCCGGGTTCGCCGTTGATGCGCGTCTCGTTGTCCTCGTTCTGCGCTCCCATCTCGACCCGCGCCACATCGCCCACGCGCAGGAGCGAACCGTCAGGATTGGCGCGCAGAACGATGTTGGCGAATTGCTGCGGCGTCGTTAGACGTCCTTGCGTCTCGACGTTCATCTGAAACTGCTGATCATTGGCGATGGGCCGCGCGCCAACGCGGCCCACCGGCGCCTGCACGTTCTGCGCCTGGATCGCGGTGATGATGTCGGAGGGCGAAAGATTGAGATTGGTGAGGCGCGCGGTGTCGAACCAGATGCGCATTGAATAGTTGAGCCGCCCGAATAACAGCACCTGCCCCACTCCGGACACGCGCGACAGCTCGTCGAGCACGTTGATGGTGGCGTAGCTCGTGATGAAGACCGGGCTCAGCTCCTTTGGATTCTCGCTGTAGAAGACGACGAATTGCAGCACGGCGGCCGAGCGCTTCGCCACGGTGAGGCCTTGCGTCTGCACCTGGGAGGGGAGTTGTGCCAGCGCCGTCTGCACGCGGTTGTTGACGTTGACGGCATCGACGTCGGGATCGCTGCCGAGCGCGAAGCTCACCGTGAGGTTGTAACTTCCGTCATTGGCGCTCGTCGACTTCATGTAGATCATCTTGTCGACGCCGACGATCTGCGCCTCCAGGGGCTGCGCCACGCTTGCCTCGACCACGGCGGCCGAAGCGCCTGGATAGTTGGCAGAGACAGTGACGCGCGGCGGCACGATGTCGGGAAGCTGCGAGAGCGGAATGCGCGTGAGCGCGAGGAGGCCGCCAAGCGTAATGACGATGGCGATCACGATCGCGAGGCGCGGCCGGGCGATGAAGATGCGGGAGATCATCGCGGGTCTGCTGGCGAGGACTGCTCGGCGGTGCCTGCGTTCGGAGGGGTGGTCGGCGTGGCCGGCGCGGGCGAAACCGCCTGACCCGGGCGCACGCGCTGCACCCCCTCGACGATCACTTGCTCGCCCTCGATAAGGCCATTCGACACGACCGCGGTCGTGGGCGTCGATTGGCCGAGCGTGACGCGGCGCTGCTCGGCCTTGTTGCCCGCGGCGACGACGTAGACGTAGTCGCCGCGCTGGTCGGCGAGCACGGCGGCACGCGGGATAACAAGCGCCTCGATCGGCTCTCCCTCCTCGAGCACGACCGTGACGAGCTCGCCATCGACCAGCTCGCGCGGCGGCGGGACGTTCGGCGCCGTGTTCGCGAGCGGCGGGTTGGGCAGGATGCCGCGGAGCGTCATCGTGTCGGTCGAGGCACTCACCGTGTTGTCGATGAAGTCGAGCTTGCCCGTTCTGCTATAGAGCTCGCCGCTTGGCAGACGAATCTTGACGACGGCCGTTCCGAGCCCGCCGGTCGCGGCAAAGCGCTGGCGCAGGGTCAGCACGGTGCGGACGGGGACCGGAAAGACCACGTACATCGGATCCTGGCTCACAATCGTGGCAAGGATGCCGGAGGTGGGAGTCACGACATTGCCGACGGTCACGGACGTGCGCCCGATCTTGCCGTCGATCGGGGCGCGGATTTCGGTGTAGTCGAGATTGATCTGCGACTGCCTGAGTGCCGCCTGGGCGCCCTCGATCTGCGCCTGGAGCGATTGCTGGGTCGCCAGGGAGGCATCGACGTTCGATTGCTGACCCGCGGGCGTAGTGAGGAGCAGCTGGGCGCGCTTCAGCGTTACCGCGGCATTGACGAGCTGCGCCTTGAGATTGTCGATCGCGGCCTGCTTTGCCGCGACGTCAGCCTGGAAGGGCGGCTGCTCGAGCCGGTAGAGCAGGTCGCCCTTCTTGACCTCGGCACCTTCAGTGAAGTGCTGTTCTTCGATGAAGGCGGTGACGCGCGCGATGAGATTGACGCGCTGGGTCGACTGCACACGGCCAACGAATTCGAGCGAGGGCCGCACGGGCTGCGAGGTGACGGCGACGACGCCGACCGCGGGCGGACGGCCCGGACCTGGCTGCTGCGCCCGCGCCGGCGCGAGCCAAGCCGTGGCAAATGTAAGGCACAACATCAGGGCGGCGTACGACTTTGGTGCCATGATTACCGTCATAACGCCCGGATTTTCTGACGCAACGGGCGAAAAAGTTCGCTCGGTACAACGATAATCGATGGAAATTTGATCGTATTTGCCTGTCCGCGCGAGCGGCGCTGGGCTAGAATTTTGCCGGATGTGCGCATCGGATTTGTGATGGCCCAGAGCGATATCGGCGGCGGCGGCGGCAAGGACCGGCTTCTCGTGGTCTGGCTCTGGATTGGCGCCGCGGTGGTCGTCACGGCGGGATTCGCCTTGCGGGTGCTCGCGACCATCTTCGGGCGCGCGGACCTCCGCTTCGTCGGCATCGTCATCATCGCCATTGGTGTAATCGTGGGCGGGCTCGGCTGGATCGGCGAGCGGTTCGCCGCGCGCCGGCACTCATAGCGGAAAGCGTCCCTTAGCGCATCCTAGCGATGCGTATTGGCGCCGTTCCTGAGCCGCGCACGCAAGGCCGTCGTGGCGGCGCTATCGAGCGCCAAATCCCGGGTCAGCACCACCCCATAATCGCGTCGCGCAGCTTCGGGCGAAACCAGCTCCTCGAGCACATCGGCGCGTACGCGCTCGGGATCGCGCGCCAACGGATCGCCCCAGCCGCCGCCACCGCCGGTACGCACGATCACCTCGGCATGCGCCGGCACCGGCCGGTGCGCACCCTCGACGGAATTGAATTCGTTCTCTTGCGGCAGGCGCAGAAGGTAGTCACCCGTGTTGCCCGGCTTGCCACCCTTGATGCCCCAAGGCGGACACTCGTCGCGCCGCGTACGCTCGAAATTCCAGCGTCCCTCGACGAAATTCTCGAGCACCGTGTCGAGCCCCAGCCCGCCGCGGTGGAGCCCGGCCCCGCCCGAGTCGGCACGGAAACCGCGGGCGCGCACGAGTACCGGGCATTTGAGCTCAATCCCCTCGATCGAGCCGTTGCGAACGTCGCCCTGGCACACCGAGACGGCGCCCGACTCGCCATCCTCGCCCGGCCGTCCGCCCCAGCCGCCACCCTCGATGCTCTGCACGACGAAGCGCCGGCCGGTCTTGGGATCATTGCCGAAGAACACGACGGCGCCGCCCAAAAGCCCGTGATGGGCCGCCGGCACGCGGTCCGGCATCGCGTCGGCAAGCGCGTGCACGATCGTATCGACCACCAACGGGATGACCAGGCTCCAGCCCGACATCGGCGCCGGATAGCGCGCCATCATGATGTTGCCTTCGGGGATGATGACGTCGAGCGCGCGGAACGAGCCTTCGTTCACGGGATCGAGCGGCCCGGTCAGCGCCTTGTAGGCGACGCGCGCGCCGGCATAGGTACGCGCATTGATGCCGGCCTTGCGCTCGCCCGAGCATTTCGACAGGTCGATCGTCATGTGGCCTTGCTTCACCGTGACCTTGGCATGGAGCGGCACCTTGTCGCCGCGCAGCACGCCATCATCGTCGAGCGAGGCCTCAGCTTCGTAGACGCCGTCCGGGATTTGCGCCACGACGTGCCGGCACTTGCGCTCGGTCTCGTCGAAGATGCGCTGGATCGCGTCCACCAGCGTGTCGCGGCCGTATTTGTGGAACAGCTCGTCGAGCCGCCGCGCGGCGAGCCGGCACGCCGCCATCTGCGATTTCATGTCGCCCAACGAGGATTCCGGGAAGCGGATATTGTCGCTGATGACGCGGTAGAGGGTCTCGTTGACCTTTCCCTCCTCGTAGATCTTGAGCTGGTTGAGCTGGAGCCCTTCGAGCCACGGGTCGGGCACATGCGGACCCGCCCCGAAGCCGGTGCTCCAGCCGCCCACGTCGATCCAGTGCGCGCGCACGATGGCGAACATCAGGAGTTCGCCCGCGAAAAAATAAGGCGTGTAGATCACGATGTTGTTCAGATGCTGGCCGGCCACGGCCTGGTGGTTGGTGATGACAACGTCGCCCGGCCTGAACCCATCCTTGCCGTAGCGCTTCATGCCATCGGTGATGAGGACACCGAGGTCGGCCACGAAATGCGATACACCGCCGACGTTCTGCGACACGAGATCGCCGTTGGGCGCGATGAGCGCGGTACAGAAGTCGCGCACCTCGTAAATCATCATGTTGTAGGAGGTGCGCTGCAGATCGGCCGCCATCTCGTTGGCGATCGCCGGCAACGCGTTGCGGATCACCTCGAGCGTCACCGTGTTCAAGCGCTCTGCCATCATTCGCCTCCAACCGCGACGATGAGTTCTCCCGACGGCGCCACTTCGAGCCGGTCGCCGGCGAAGAGCACGGTCGTCGTGCCGTGTTCCTGGACGATGGCGGGCCCGTCGATGCGCGCGCCCGCGGGGAGCGATGCGCGCGGATAGATCGGACACTGCACCGGCGTGGCGCCGCCGAGATAAACGGGACGCCGCGTTTCAGGCCGGGGCGCCGTTCCCGCCGCGAGCTCGGGAAATGAGAGGCGCGGGCGTTTGCCGATCGCGGCGAGCCGGATATTGACGAGCTCGACCGGCTCCTCCGGCGAATGGTGCGCATAGCGCTGCTCGTAGAGCTGGTCGAAGGCGCCGCGGATCGCCGCGCGGTCGGCGCGCCGGAGCCATTCTGGCGGCACTGGCACGGAAAGCGTGAATTCCTGCCCGACATAGCGCAGATCGAGATGCGCCTCGAACTCGGCGCCTTCTTTCCGGCGGAGCTGCGCCTCGGCTTCCTTCACCATCTCGTCGTGGATCGCGACAAGCTCGGCGAAATCGAGCCGGGCGAGATCGGCATAGTGCGTGCGGATGAGATCATGGCGTTCGTCCGCGAGCAGCATGCCGAGCGCCGAGAAATGCGAAGGGAAAAGCGGCACGATCACGGTCGGCACGTGCAGCTCGCGCGCGATCGCCATGATGTGCAAGGGCCCCGCCCCGCCCGAGGCGACGAGCGCAAAGTCGCGCGGGTCATAGCCCTTTTCGACCGAGACCTCGCGCACGGCCAAGGACATCTTGTTGACGGCGATGTCGATGATCGCTTGTGCCGCGGTGATGGGATCGAGGCGCAACGGTTCCGCGACCCGCGCGCGCACGCCCGCGAGCGCGCCTTCGCCGTCGAGCCGCATCTCGCCGCCCAGAAAATCGTCGGGATTGAGCCGGCCAAGCACGACGTTGGCGTCGGTGATCGTGGGCTCGGTGCCGCCGCCGCGATAGCAGATCGGGCCGGGATCGGCGCCGGCGCTCTGCGGCCCCACTTTGAGCGCGCCAATCTCGTCGATCCAGGCGATGCTGCCGCCGCCGGCGCCCACCTCGACCACGTCGATCACCGGCACCATGACGGGATGGCCGCTCGCATAGCCGCCGACGTGATAGCCCGCAGACATGGTCGGTGCGCCGTCCTTGACCAGGCTCGCCTTCGCGGTCGTGCCACCCATGTCGAAGGAGATGACGTTGTCGTAGCCCAAGGCGTGGCCGACGCGCGCCGAGGCGATGATGCCGCCCACGGGCCCCGATTCCATCATCGCCACCGGGCGCAATGTCGCGACAGCGGGCGTCATGACGCCGCCGTTCGAGCGCATGATCGAGAGATTGCCGCGGAAGCCGATCCCGCCCAGGCTTGATTCGAGGCTTCGAACATAACCGCCGACCTTGGGCCCGATATAGGCGTTCACGACGGTGGTCGAAGTGCGCTCGAACTCGCGGTACTCGCGCAGAATCTCGTGCGAAAGCGAGACATAGGCCTTGGGCAGCGCGCGGGCGACGATCGCCCCCGCTTCCTGCTCGTGCGCGGGGTTGGCGTAGGAGTGCAGGAAGCACACGGCGACCGCCTCGACCCCTTCGTTCGCGAGCACGCGGCATGCGGCCTCGACGCCCGCCGGGTCGAGAAGCTCATGGACCGCGCCGCCGGCGATCACGCGCTCCCTCACCTCGCGCACATTCCGGCGCAGAAGCAGCGGCTGATGACGATGGAAGAACAGGTTGTAGGATTCGGGCCGGTTGCCGCGGCCGATGAAATATACATCGCGCGTGCCCGTCGTGACGATGAGACCGGTCTTGGCGCCCTTGCGCTCGATCAGCGTGTTGATAGCTACGGTCGAGCCATGGATCAGCTCGTCGATCGAGTCCGCGCCAAGACCGCTCTTGCGGATGCAGTCGATGACCCCCTGGACCAGATCGGCCGGCGTCGACAGGCTCTTCGCCTGCGCGAAGCGCCCCGAGCGCTCGTCGAAACCCATGAGATCGGTGAAGGTTCCACCGATATCGACGGCGACGATGATCACGGCATGCTCATTCTGGCTTAACGAGCTCCGGGTGGAGCACGGGTTCAGCCTTTCGCGGAGTTGGCAGGGGGCGCCGCCTCGCGCAGGCGGCGGATGAAGACATCGTCGGGCGTGCCGATGATGGAAAAGTAATAGCGCAGCAGGTACGGATTGACGAGCCGCGCGAGCACCGCGACGTCGTCGGCGAGGACGGCGGCGTGCACCTCGGGCTTCAACCGATAGCGCGCCAGTACCGCCGCGCGGTCGGCGCGATATTCGCGCGCGGTCTCCGGCGTCTGCAGGTCGTAGAACAGCTTGCTGACCCAGTAGTCGGTCATGGCGCACCCTCCGCCGCCATCATATCCGGCGCGGCGGGGCGCTTTCCATCGCCCGCATCGCGGCATATCCTCGGACGCGGGAGGAGCACGTCATGAAGAATGGTAGGGGCGCGGCCGCGCTGACGGTCGCGGCGGCATTGGTACTCGCCGCAAGCGCGGCCTCCGCACAGACCGGCCAGCCGATCAAGATCGGTCTCAGCGTATCGTTGACCGGCGGCGTCGCCGTCAATGGCAAGCAGGTGCTGCTGTCGATGGAAATCTGGAAGGACGACCAGAACGCCAAGGGCGGGCTCCTCGGCCGGCCGGTCGAGCTCATCTACTACGACGACCAAAGCAATCCCACGACGGTGCCGGGCATCTATACGAAGCTCATCGAGGTCGACAAAGTCGATCTCTGCATCGGACCTTACGCCACCAACATGGTGGTGCCGGCGATTCCGGTGCTGATGCAGCACAACATGGTGACGCTCGGAATCACCGCGCTTCTCGCCAACCACAATTTCCATTATCCGAAATATTTCTCGATGGTGGCGACAGGCGGCGATCCGCGCACGGCGGTCGCTGGCGGGTTTTTCACCGTAGCGCTCGAGCAGAACCCGAAGCCCAAAACGGTGGCAATCTCGGCCGCCGACGCCGAGTTCTCGCAAACATCGGCGGACGCCGCGCGCGCCGAGGCAAAGCGCCGCGGGCTCGAGATCGTCTATGACAAATCCTATCCGCCGGACACGACCGATTACGCACCGGTCATCCGCGCCATCAACGCCACCAGCCCCGACATCGTCTACAACGCGAGCTATCCGCCCGACACGATCGGCATGCTGCATGCCGCGGACGAGGTCGGGCTCAAGACCAAGATGTTCGGCGGCAACATGATCGGGCTCGTCTCGAGCACCTTCAAGGTCCAGCTCGGACCGCTGCTCAACGGCGTCGTCAGTACAGCCGATCTGTTCGTGCCCGGTCCCAAGTTCAATTTTCCCGGCGTAAGCGACCTGCTCGCGAAATATGCGCAACGCGCCGCAAGCGAGAAGATCGATCCCCTGGGCTACAATTTCGCGCCGATGAGCTATGGCGCGCTGCAGATCCTGGGCCAGGCGGTCGAGGCGACGAAGGGCCTCGACCAGGACAAGATCGGGCAATACATCCACACGCACAGCTTCTCGACCGTGGCCGGCGACATCTCGTTCGACGCCGACGGCGAATGGGCGAAGCCGCGCGTGCTGGTAAGCCAGTTCCAGCATGTCCAGGGTCACTCGGTCGAGGAGTTCAAGGATTTTTCCAAGCAGGTCGTGATCTATCCGGACGAGTACAAGTCCGGCACCCTGATCTATCCCTACACCGATGCGAGGAAATGAGCGATGAGCGGAAAGAGCGTGGAGGAGCGGCTCCAGACCATGGAGGACTGGCTCGAGATCTATAATCTCGTGGCCTCGCATCCGCCCGGCGCCGATACCGGCTCGGACGACTGGGTGCGCGAATGCTGGGTCGATGACGGTGTGATGGATCTGGGCGCCTATTCCGTTTCGGGCCGCACCGAGATCGGCGCCGTGGTGCAGCGGCCCGAGCACAAGGCAGCAATCAAGGGCGGCATCTGCCATTTCGCCGGCCTGCCGCACATCCAGATCAAAGGCGACACGGCGATTGTGACGTCTTACCTGCAAATCCTCGTGCCACAGACCGAAGGCAACCCCGTGACCGTGCCCAATCACGGCAGCGGGCGCGGCCATCGCGTCTATCGCGTCGGCGCCAACCGCTGGGACCTCGTGCGCACGAAGAACGGGTGGAAGATCAAGCACCGCGTGTCGCGCCCGCTCGACGGCTCGGAGTCCGGTCCGAAGCTCTTGCGTCAGACGCTCGAGGAGCTGCTGGCGGCGAAGAGGTGAGAGGACGCGCGCTCGTCATCGGCGGCTCGGTCGGCGGGCTCTTCGCGGCCGGCCTGCTGCGACGGGCGGGCTGGGACGTAACGGTCTTCGAGCGCAGCCGCGAGGATTTGGCCGACCGCGGCGCCGGGATCGGCACACGGCCCGATCTCTTCGCCACCATGGCCAAGATCGGCATCGCGCCCGATCCGTCCGTCGGAGTCGCCGTCACCTCGCGTGTCTGTCTCGATCGCGCCGGCGCCATCATCGCCGAGCGCGCGGTGCCGGCCACCAACAGCGCGTGGGACCGCGTCTACCGCCCGCTGCGGGACGCGCTGCCGGCGGAATGCTATCGCGCCGGCATGCCGCTCACCGCGTTCGAGCAGGATGGGGACGCCGTCACCGCGATCTTTGCCGACGGCACGCGCGAGCGGGGCGACATTTTGATCGGAGCCGACGGCTTCTCCTCGACCGTGCGGCAGATCGTGCTACCCGAGCTCGAGCCCACCTATGCCGGCTATGTCGCCTGGCGCGGCGTCGCCGAGGAAAGTCGCCTGCCGCCCGAGGTCGTCACGGGGCTGTTGCAGCGCTTCACCTTCTGCCTCCCGCCGCAGGAGCTCTTTATTGCCTTGCCGATGCCGGACCGCGAGGCAAGGGCGCGCGCGGGCCAGCGGCGCTTCAACTGGGTGTGGTTTCGCCTCGTCGAATATTCCCGCGAATTGCCGCTCTTGTGCACCGACGAAGAGGGGCGCTGTCACGGCACGGCCATCCCGCCGCCGCTCATTCGCCGCGCCGTCGTCGCGGAGTTTCGCGAGCACGCCGCGCAGGTGCTTGCGCCGCAGCTCGCTCAGCTCGTGGCAGCGACGCGCCAGCCCCTCCTGCAGCCGATCTTCGATCTCGAAGTGCCGCGCGTCGCGTTCGACCGGGTGGCGCTCCTCGGCGATGCCGCCTTCGTCGCGCGGCCGCATGTCGGCACCGGCGTGACCAAGGCCGCAGGCGATGCGGAATGCCTCGCCGATGCACTCGCCGCGGCGCCGAGCGTGGCGGCGGCAGTTGCCGAATATGACCGGGCGCGGACGCCGTTCGGCCGGGCGCTCGTCGCGCACGCGCGCGAGCTTGGCGCTTATCTCCGGCAGGGCGCGGCTGCGCCTGACCCGCGCGCTGTTCTGCGCGAATACGGCGCCGCCGGCAGCCTTGCGGAAGCGGTGTTCGCTGCCGCTATGCCGCCTGCTTCTTCTCCGCCCGGCGCATGAAGTCGACCGTGACGCGGGCGAGCTCTACCTCTTTCTCGTCCCACGCTTCGACGGCGAGATCAGCGTCGATATCCGGCCCCATGAGATCGACGATCTCGGCGCCGGGAATGAGCGCGCCGACGCGCATGCCGGTGGCGCGGCCATGCGTGCGGTCGTGGCCGGGAATAACCTGTGTCGGCACTTTGAGGCCGCGCAGCTCGGCTTCGGTCGCGCCGATCATCGGCAGGTCCGCACCCGAGGCGAACGGCTCGCGCCAGCGCGCGAAGCTCGCAATGAAGCGCTTCGGGTCCATGCCCAGGATGCGGGCGCGGTTCGCCGGATTGGCGGCGATGCGGTCGCGCCAATGCTCCGTCTCGGCGACGGCCTGCATGCCGCCCTGCTCCGCCGCCTTCATGAACTGCCCGTAATAGTTCTCGGCGAGGCGGTTGCACGCGAACGCGCCGCCGGTGCAGCGCGTCAGGAGCAGGCCCTTCACCGCCTCGGGATGGCGCAGCGCGAACAGCACGGACATGCGACATCCGGAGCTGGCGCCGCCGATATAGGCGGGGAGCGCCTTCAGCTGAGTCATCAGCGCGAAGAGATCGTCGGCCCAGGTCTCATACTCCGCCTCCTCGCCCTCGAGCACGACGTCAGAGGCGCCGCAGTTGCGCCGGTCGTGGATCAAGACGCGGAACCCGCCGTCGGCGATGCGGCTTGCGAGCGACTTCACCTCGTCCTTGCCGCGCCGGCCGCCCGGCGTCAGCGCCAGCCACGGACCGCTCGTGCCGAGCACCTCGTAGACGATCGTGGCGCCCCTGATGTTTGCTGTCGGCATAGCTTCCTCCTTCTCTCAAGAGCTAAGGCGCGGCACGAGCCGCACCGAGTTGTTCCGTTCGATCGCCGCGAGATCGGCGGCGCCGAGCCCAAAAGATTTGAGCGCCTCGCTGTGCTCGACGGCCGTGCGATAGGGAAAATCCGTGCCGAATAGCACCTGCGCCGCGCCAACCATGCGCAGGAGCGCGCCCAAAGTCACGCCGTGCGAGGCCTGCGCGATGTCATAGTGGAAGCGGCGCACCATCGCCTCGGGACTCTCGACGATCGCGCCTTGGAGCGAGGGCCGCATGCGCGGCAGGAGCACGAAGCGCTCGATCACCGAAGTCAGCGTGCCGCCGGCGTGCGAGAAGATGAACTTGATGTCGGGGCAGCGCTTGGCCGCGCCGCCGAACACGATGCTGGCGATGGCGCGCGTCGTGTCCGTGCCGTATTCGATCGTGGCATCGGACACGGTCGGCGCCTGGATGCCGCGGCAGCAATCGGCGGCGAGCGGGTGGACGAAGGCGACCGCCTTGCGCCGGTTCAATTCGTCGAGCACCGGCGCGAACGCTGGATCGCCGAGCCAGCGATTCTCGTAGCTCGTCATGATGCCGACGCCGTCGGCCTTCAGATGCGCGAACACGTGCTCGATCTCGGCGAGCGCGCCGTCGACGTCGGGCAGCGGCAAACAGGCGAAAAGGCCGAAGCGGCCGGGATGATCGGCCACGATCTTGGCCGCGAACTCGTTGCACGAGCGCACGAGAGCGCGAATGACCGCGCGGTCGCCCTGATAGACGTTGGGGATCGAGATCATGGTGGTCTCGATCCCGCCGCGGTCCATCATCGCAAGCGACTTGTCGAGCGTCCATTCGAGCGTCGGCTTTTCGCCGACCTTGCGTGCGAGCATGTCGGCGAGCCGCGCCGGCGGCGTGACGTGATGATGAACGTCGACGATGCGGCCCGGCATCGCCTCAGCCTTCGCGCCGGTAGGGGCCGAGGCCAGGACGATAGGTCTTGTCGTCGAGGAACTGCGACATGCCCTTCTCGCGCCCTTTCTCGGGATCAAGGAAGCGGAGCTGGTCGAGCTTGGCGAAGAGATAATCCTCGGCGTCGTCCCACGACATGTCGCCGACCCGGCGGCACGCCTGCTTGCAGGCGCGCAGCGCCGCGGGATTCTTGGCGAGCAGGATGTTGCAAAGCTCGAGGACACGCTCCTTCAACTGCGCGCGCGGCACGGCCTCGTTGACGAGCCCCATCTCGGCGGCCTTGACGCCGTTGAAGGCTTCGCCGGTCAGCGTGTAGTAGAGGAGGTTGCGCCGGTTGATGACGGCGGATGTGTTCTTCAAAACGTTACCGGCCGGGATGATGCCCCAGTTGATCTCGGAAAGACCGAACTGCGCATCCTCGGCGGCGATGGCGATGTCGCACGCGGTCATCGAGTTGAACGCGCCGCCGAAGCACCAGCCGTTCACCATGCAGATGGTGGGTTTGAGGAAATTGCCGATCCGACGCCATTGCCACTGCGCGGAAGAGCGCGTGAAGACGGCGCGCTCCTCGACGGTCAGCGGATCGCTCGCGCGGAAGAATTCGCGCAGGTCCATGCCCGCCGAATAGGCATCGCCCGCGCCGGTCAACACCAGCACGCCCACGCGCGTATCGGCTTCGAGCGCGTCCAGAACCTGCAGCATTTCGTTGCACAGCTCGGGGCTGATCGCGTTGCGCTTTTCCGGGCGGTTGAGCGTGACCCAGGCGATCCTGTTCTCGATCGAAACGAGGACCGTCTTGCCGCCGGGGAGGGAGTCGGGCATGGGCGATGTCTCCGCAGATGTGCCACGGGAGCTTGCAGGAAGACGGGACCGGCATCAAGGACGCACGTTGCCGGCCCTCCCGCCATCCTATAGCGTTCCCCCGAAATGCCGGGAGGGCGGCCATGGATTTCGATTTCTCCGACGAGCAGAAGATGCTGCGCGACAGCGTGCGGAAGCTCATGGATCGGCACGCCACGCCCGAGACGATCCGCCGGCTCGACCGCGAGCAGGCCTATCCGTACGAGCTTTACGACGAGTGGGTGAAGGCCGGGCTCCTTGCCATGCCGTTTCCCGAGCAGTACGGCGGGCTCGGCGGCACCGTCATCGACATGGCGATCATCTCGTCCGAGCTTTCCTATCGCAGCGCCGACCTCTCGATGGCCTATGGCGGTAGCGTGTTCTGCGGCCTCAACGTGCTGCGCAAGGGAACCGAGGAGCAGCGCCGCCATTGGCTGCCGAAGCTTCTGAAGGGCGAGATCAAGATGACGATCTCGATGTCGGAACCGGATGCAGGGTCCGACATCGGCGCGATGCGCACGCAAGCGCGGCGCGACGGCAACGGCTGGCTCGTCAACGGCCAGAAACTGTGGGCGACCGGCGCCGCGGCGAAGAACAACATCATTAACATGTATGTGAAGACCGACACGGCGGCGCATTACCGCCAGGGTATGTCGCTTCTCCTCATCGACAACACGACGCCGGGTCTCGAGATGCGGAAGCTCGACATGCTCGGCCGGCGCTGCACCGGGACCTACGAGATTTTCCTCACCGATGTGCGCGTGCCGGCCGACCGCATCGTCGGCGGCGAGAACAAGGGCTGGGACGTGGTGCTGTCGGGGCTTCAGGTCGAGCGCGTCACCTCGGCCGCGGGCTCGTGCGGCGCGGCGCAGGCGATCGTCGATCTCGCGATTTCCTACGCCAAGGAGCGGAAACAGTTCGGGCGCCCGATCGGCACGTTCCAGGCGATCGCGCACATGCTCGCCGACATGGAGACCGAGGTCGAGGCCGCCTGGACCTTGATGTGGCGCGCGGCATGGCTCGTCGCGAAGGGCGAGCAGGCGCTGAAAGAGATCACCATGGCGAAGCTCTTCTGCTCCGAGACCTACGTCAAGGTCGCGAACATGGGCATGCAGGTGTTGGGCGGATACGGCTACAACATGGAATTCGACATGCAGCGCTATTTCCGCGATTCGCGCGCGGCGACGGTGGCCGCCGGATCATCGCAGATCCAGCGCAACCTGCTCGCGAACCTGATGGGCCTCAAGGTCCAATAGACGATGGCGGAGGCACTTCCGGTCGGGCGGCTCTTGCGGCCGCGCTCGGTCGCGATCGTCGGCGCCTCGCCCGACCGCGGCACGATCGGCAACAACGTGCTCGTCAATCTCGAGCGCTCGGGCTTTACCGGCGCGATCCACCTCGTGAGCCGCTCGCGCGCCGAGATCGCGGGTCGGCCGTGCGTGCCGACGATCGACGACCTGCCGAAAGGGATCGACGCCGTGGCACTCGTCGTGCCGGAGGCGGCGGTGCCGGACGCGGTCGAGGCGTGCGTGCGCGCCGAGGCCGGAAGCGCCGTCGTCTTCGCCTCGGGCTTCGCGGAAATGGGAGGCGACGGCCGCGCGCACCAGCAGCGCATGGAAGATGCCGCGCGCAGCGGCGGCCTTGTCATGCTCGGCCCCAACTGCATCGGCTACACCAATTTCGCCGACGGCACGGCCATCACATTCGAGCCCTTGGGCGACAATCCGCCGCCGCGCGCCGCACAAGGCGCCATGGTGATCGCGCAGAGCGGCGCCATGACCACGAACCTGCGCCTAGGGCTCATCGCCAAGGGCGTACCGGTGACAGCCGCGATCTCGACCGGGAACGAAGCGGTCGCGGGGATCGAGGATTTCCTCGCCGACGCGCTCGCGGGCGAATCTGCGCGGCAGATCGTGCTCTTCGTCGAGCAGGTGCGGCGGCCCAAATTGTTCCTCGAACTCGCGCGCAAGGCGCGAGAGATCGGGCGCATCATCATCATGCTCCATCCCGGCCGCACCGAGCGGGCGCGGAACGCGGCGCTCTCGCATACGGGCGCGCTCGCCGGCGATCACGCGCTGATGAGCGCGGTGCTCGAAAACGAGAACGTGATCCTCGTCGATACGGTCGACGAGATGTTCGACGCGCCGGCGCTGCTTGCGCGCTGGCCCGCGCCGCCGCCCGAGGGTACCGCGATCGTCACCAACTCCGGCGCGTTCCGCGGCGTGGCACTCGATTTCTGCGCCGAGGAAGGGCTCGATCTGCCGGCGCTTGCGCCCGCGACGCAAGAGAAGCTCAAGGCGATGCTGCCGCCTTATGCCGCGATCGACAACCCGCTCGACATCACCACGATCGGCATTTCGCAGCTCGATATTTTCGGGCGCACGGCCGGGGCGCTGCTCGAGGATCCGGGCACGGGATCGCTCGTCGCGGCCTTCATCCCGGGCGCGCCCTTCCTGCAGGTGGCGCGCGCCCGCTCGCTCCTGCCGGTGATCGAGGCGTCGGCGAAGCCCGTCGCGTTCTCGCTCTTCGGCGACGAGACGCCGCTCGCGTCCGAATTCCTCGAGATGGCGCGCGCCGCCAGCGTGCCGCTCTTCCGCTCGCCCGACCGCGCGCTCCGCGCCATGGCGCGGGTGCAGGATTATGGGCGTCTCCTCGCACGGCAGCGGCGCCCGGCCGCGACGCTCACCCTCCCCACGCTGCCCCCGAGCGGCGCGGTCGCCGAGCATCGCGCCAAGGGATTTCTTGCGGCGCTCGGAATAGCGGTGCCGGCGGGCGCACTTGTGCGGACGCTCGACGAGGCGCTAGGCGCGGCGCAGAGGATCGGGTTCCCGGTCGTGCTCAAGGCGCAGTCGCGCGACCTGCCGCACAAGAGCGAGGCGGGTGGCGTCATCGCCGGCATCGCCGACGCGGCGGCGCTCACCGCGGCGTGGGAGCGGCTTCACGCCAACATCGCGCGCGCGAGGCCCGGATTGGCGCTCGACGGCGTGCTGGTCGAGGCGCAGGCAGCGCCCGGCGTCGAGATGATTCTTGGCGCGCGGCGCGATCCCGAGTGGGGGCCGGTGCTGCTCGTCGGGCTCGGCGGCGTCTGGACCGAAGCCTTGGGCGACGTGCGCCTCCTCACGCCCGACCGGACCGAGGCCGACATCGTGGCCGAGATGCTGCGCCTCAAGGGCGCGGCGCTGCTGCAGGGCCACCGGGGTACGCCGGCGGCCAACCTTGGCGCGGCAGCGCGGGCGGCGCTGGTGCTTGCCGACCTGATGCGGACCTGCCCCGCCATCCGCGAGATCGAAGTGAATCCGCTCGTGGTCCATGCCGAGGGCGCGCTTGCGCTCGACGCCCTCATGGCGGTCGATTGAGGAATTGGGTTCGTTCGGTAGAAACACCTCGCCCCGCCGGGGAGAGGTCGGCGCGCAGCGCCGGGTGAGGGGGAGGCAGGCACCGTCGCAATGGCCCCCCTCACCCCAACCCTCTCCCCGGAGGGGAGAGGGCGTCGCCGAATTGGCTTCGTTCGGTGAAAACGGCGATTGGGTTCGTTTGGCAGATTTAGGGGCGTCCTGCGAGATTGGGTTCGTTTGGCGAAATACCTCGCCCCGCCGGGGAGAGGTCGGCGCGCAGCGCCGGATGAGGGGGAGGCAGGCACCGTCGCAGTGGCCCCTTCACCCCAACCCTCTCCCCGGTGGGGAGAGGGAGATGCCGAATTGGCTTCGTTCCGCAGGAAGCTCGTAACTACTTGAAAAACCTCAATACTGGATCTGGCGGCGGGCCTCGTCGCGGAGGCCCCGGGCCTCGGCCGCGTCATCGCGGTCGAGCGCACGCAGCATCTTCATGTAGTGCGGCACGACCGCACGCGGCTGGGCCGCGAGCCGCGCGGCAAAGGCGAAACAAGCCTCGTCGATGGCCTCGGCCGGGCGCAATTCATCGATGATCCCCCAGGCGGTGAGCGTCTCGGGCGGAAGCGCTGCGCCCTCGAGCACGAGGCGGCGCGTCCGCGCAGGGCCGACGAGATGCATCAGCCGCTCGAGCGCCGGGATCGGATAGAGCAGCTTGTTCTTCAACGCCGGAATGGCGAAGCGGAGCGAGCTCGCGGCGAAGCGGAAGTCGCACGAGACGGCGAGGTGGACGCCCCCGCCATAACAGACGCCATGGAGAAGCGCGATCGACGGGAAGGGCAACTCGGCGAGCGTCGCGAGGAAGGCATCGACGCCGGCGCCGACCTTGGCGAAGGCCTTGCCGCGGTCGCCGAACTCGGCCGCGAATTTGAGGTCGACGCCGGAGCAGAAGGCTTCCGTCCCGGCGCCACGGAGCACGAGCGCGCCCACGCCCTCGCGCGCCGCGGCCTCGGCGCTGCACGAGGCGAGGCCGGCCGCGACCTGGTCGTCCATGGCGTTGAGGCGGCCGTTATTCTCGATCGTCATCACGGCCACCTCGCCGCGATAATCCAGCGTCACCTTGCCCACGATGCCCCCTGCCCTCTCTCCCGTGCCTGCTCCGCCTCACGCCGCAGGAATCGGCACGCGGTGCAGCTTCATCGCCATGGCGACGGCGCTGTAATAACCGAGGAGCGCCAGCACCTCGGCGACGCCGTTGCGGCCCAGCGCCTTGACGCAGCGCTCGAAGCGCTCATCGGCCCCTGCCCCCGCCTCCTCGCCCATCTTGGCGAGATCATAGATCGCCTGCTCGCGCGGGCTTGCGAGATCGGGCGCGCGGTTCGCCTTGATCGCGTCGATCACGCCCTGCGGCACGCCCAATTCGAGGCAGCGCTTCACGTGCGCGGCATAGACATACTCGCCCTTCCAGTGATGCGCGATGAGGACGATGCCGAGCTCGACCTCGCGCTCGGAAAGCGAGCCGTGCTTGTTGAGATAAGTGCCGATCTGCTCCATCGCCGCCGCGGTCTTGGGGCTGTGGATCCAGATCTTGTAGGGCGTGAGGAGCCGTCCGCGGCCCTTCACCAGCGCGTCGAAGACGGATTTCTGCTCCGACGTGAGCTTGTCTTCCGGGATCTCGGCAATGCGGCTCGGCTCGGCCATTCTTTCCTCCTCGGACTTTGACGCCTAGCATGGTGGCGCCTGGGGCGCGCGAGCGTCAACGGATTTGCCGGAGGGACAGATGATCGTCGATACGCATGTGCACGTCATCTCCGACGACCTTCGCAAATATCCCAAGGTGAAGGACGCCTACGACTGGCCCGACTTCACCGCCGAGACGCTCATCGCGACGATGGACAAGGTCGGCATCGACCGCGCGCTTCTGGTCCAGGCGTACTACACCTACCGCTTCGACAATTCCTATCACGTCGCCTCGGCCTTGGCGCACCGCGAGCGCTTCCGCTGCATCTGCGTCATCGACCAGTATGCGAAGGACGCGGCCGAAATGTTGCAGCGGCTCGTCGAAAAGGAAGGCGTCGCCGGCGTGCGGCTCACGCATGTGCCGGGCGGCAGCTATGACGACCCGCGCAGCTTCCCGGTGTGGGAGGCGGCCGCGGCCTTGCGCATTCCCATTTGCATCTCGGCGCGCTTTGACGACATTCCCACGGCGCGTCGCGCGATCGAGCGGCACCCGCGCGTCAGGGTCGCGCTCGAGCATATGTGGGCGCAGCCGATGTGCGACCCGCCCTATCGCGAATTCGAGCCCTTCTATCGGATGGCGGAGTTCCCGAACGTCTACGTCAAGACGACGCCCAACAATTCGCACCAGTCGCGCGCGGGGAAAAGCACGCCCGAGGCATTCTTCCGCGCGCTCGTCGAGCGCTTCGGCGCCAAGCGCATCATGTGGGGATCGAACTATCTCGCGCACTGGGACAAGTACGACCGCATCCCCGAGCGCATGGAGCTTACGCGGCGCGACCTCGCGTTCTTGAGCGAGGAGGACCGGCGCTCGATCCTAGGGGAGAGCGCGCTTCAGCTCTGGCCCGAGCTCAGAGGTACTTCGTCGGACGGATGAGCGTGCGCCACATGTGCGCGACGGGGCTGCCGTCGAAGCCCAAGCCTTCCTTCGGCTGCTTGAAGTTGCGGCCGACGATGTCGACGAAATCGTCCATGCTCACCTTCGCGTTCGGATCGAACGAATAGATGTCGTGGACGCAGATGAGCCGCGCGGTCATATACCACTTGTGCTTCCGCGCCTTCTCGTAGTCGGCCTTGATGTAGTCGTCGGGCTCGTAGTCGGCGCCGAAATGCTTGATGTACATCTCGGGGTACGCGTAGCCGACGGACTCGTCGGCGAAGAAGCGCAACGCCTGATGCGAGCGGATGGCCCAGCTCACCTCCTCGTCGACATAAGGCTCGACGAGCTGCGCGCCCCAATAGCCGTGATCGACGCGGATGAAGCCTGAAACCGCGATGTCGTGCAGGAGGCAGGCGAGGATGATCTTCTCGTCCATGCCGGCCTTCAGGGCATGCGTCGCGCTTTGCAGGAGATGATTTGCCGGCGCGAAGCGGTATTTGAAGAAGTCCAGGAGTTGCGGCTTGTCCGGCATGCGCGGCAGGCGCGGATCCTGATCCATGAGCATGTGCGCGTTCGGATGCTTCTCCTTGGCCTTCATGCCGTTGTCGAACTCGCGCTTGCCGTCGGCGAGCATGTAGAGGACGGACTTGGTCGGAATCACCCGCTCAAGTTCGTCAATCATCTGGTGCTCGAGCGCGTCGGCGCGTTCGGCGAGCGAGGCGGTCGCGGCAGGCGTGGTCATGGCGCGCTCCTTGGCGGCGAATGGGTCGCGCCAATCATAGGCGCGCACCCTTTGCCTCGGCAATGGTGTGCTCGACGGGGGGGGGATTGCGGGGTCGGGATTAACCCTCTCCCCACCGGGGAGAGGGAAGCACGGCGCGAGAGCGCCGAGCGGGTGAGGGGTAAGCCGTCGGGCGTTCGTCACCCCCCTCACCCTACCCTCTCCCCCAGGGGAGAGGGTCTAAATTCAAGGCGTCGGTTTCCGGCTCAGCCCAAGGGCCCGAGCAGCGTCTCGCCGTCGAACGTGTCGGCGAGCTGCGTCACCGATGCGGGCCAACGGTCGTTCCGCACCTTGCGGCGCTTCGATTTCGGGCGGACCTTCCCGTCCCAGCCGACCTGCTCCATGTAGTAATAGAGCTGAATCGTGTGGCCGTCGGGATCGACCGCAAAGGCCGAATAATCGATGCCGGGATAGAGCTCCGGCGGCAGGTGCTTGATCGTGACGCCGTTCGCCTTGAGGAACTCGATCGCGTCGCGCAGCTGCTGATAGTCACCGACCTGATTGCCGAAGCTCATGCACGAGGTGTGCGGCGAGAGGCCGAGCTTCTCCCTGAGCGCGACCGGATAGAGCGCCAGCGAATGATGCTCGGTGTTGACGCGCAGGAAGACGCAGCGGTGGCCTTCGTACTCCACCTCCTCGGTGACGCGCATGCCGAGGATCTTGGTGTAGAACTCGAGGCATTTCTCCATGTCACGCACGAAGAGCCGCACCGGGCCGATCTTGATGACCTTGAACGGGCGCGCGAGCATGACGCCGCCGACATCGTACTTGAACGGGCCTTTTTCGACGTGGTGGAATCCGGCGTCGAGGTCCATGCCCTCGGCCTTGAACTCCTCGAGCTCCTGATACTCGCAGATCTGCGGCAGCTCCGGCTTGTCGTGGAAGCCGCGCTTCCTGACGCCTGGCGGCTTCGAACGCAGGTTCCAGCCGATCTGCTCAATGCCGTAATAGATCTCGTTGGTGTGGCCTTCGGGATCGGACGGATAGGAATGCCAGTTCGAGCCCGGCACGTCGCGGCCGATGCGGCCGGGATTGATGCCGATCGAGCGGAACCAATCGATGCCGTTGCCGACCTCGCGCAAGGTACCAACTTGCCATGTGATCTGGTTCGTCGTCACCTCGGGGTTCGTCACGTGGCCGCCGGCGCTGCCGCGGCCCATGCGGTCCAACGCCGCCTTGGGGAAGATCACGTGCGAATGATGGTCGGTGCCGTGCGTCATGAACCATCCGACCGTAGTCGGCACGCCGTCGAACATGTTGGGCGCGGGAATGACGCGGGCGAAGTCGAGCGAGTCCGTGACGCGGAAGCCGAGGAGGTCGCGATAGAAATGCATCGCCTCCTCCATCTTGTAGCAGTTGTAGCCGAAATGGCCGAGCCGCCGGATCTTGAACGGGCGTTCGAGCATCACCCCGCCGACATTGAACTTCTCGCCGATCTTCGAACCGCCTTCCATGATCTGCCTCCTGCTCGCGCCGCGAATGCAAGCGATGATGGCCGACCGCGGAAAGCCGTGTCAATGAGACATCAGCCGCCGTTAGGCTTGCCTTTACCGTGAGCGGCGTCGAGTTTTCCCGCCGCGGGAGCGCCCTCGCTTGGCGCCTGGGCCGCAGGGCTGTGCCCGGCACAGAGATAGGTCACCGAGCCGTCAACGTCGACGCGCGCATCGACCGCTGGTTGGCCGCACCGGGCGCAGACCCGATTCTTGAGCGAGAGCGCCATACCCAACAAACACGCGAAGCCATGCGAAAGACGCCCGAAGCGGCGCCAATTTCTTCAGGACGGACCGGAGCCCGCAAACCTGTGGCAGAAAGCGGCCAGCATCGCGATCGCCTCGGCACTCGCCGGGCGCTCGGGATGGTCGTTGACGAAAGCGTGCGGCTCGCCCTCGAACAGTTTGAGCTCCACCTTGCCGCCGCGCTCGCGATAGAGCTTGACGAAATTCTCTACCGTCGGGGTCGGCGTCCATTGATCCGCGGTGCCCTGGAAGAGAAAGGCGGGCGGCATATCGACCTTTTCTCCGCGCGCGAGAATGAGCGGCGGATCGCCGTCGCTCATCATCCTCTCGTCGCCCCAGAAGGCATGGTGCGCCTTGATGAGGCCCTCGGCCCCGCGCTGCTGCGCCAGGTGATAGCGCTGCACCGGATCCATCACGGCCCAGCCGGTTGCGACATAGGCGACCTTCGCGTCGAGGTTGGGCGCCTCGGGGAAAGGCAGCGCGGCATAGCGCGGATCGGTCGGGCGCAGCGCCGCCAGCAGCGCCTGGTTGCCGCCGCTCGACGTGCCGTAGACGCCGACGCGATCGGCCGCGCTCTTGTAGTCGCGCGCGTGGAACTTGAGCCACCGGATCGCGAAGTTGATGTCCTGGAGCGAGGCGGGATAGGGCGCCTCGGGCGGCATGCGAAACTCGATCGACATGACGACGACACCGGCGGCGGCGACGGCCTTGGCCGTGGCGGCATTGTTGAAGCGGTCCTTCGAGGTCCAGGCGCCGCCGTGCACCTCGACAAGGCCGGAGAACGGCCCCGCTCCCTGCGGAAGATAGAGCGTCGCCATGAGCGGCTTCGCGCCGTCCTGGCGATAGGCCACGTCCTCGACCTGCACCTGATATGCCGGAGCTACATCGGCCGTCATCGCCATCGCACACCTTCCTTCGCACGCTCGGTGAACACTCGATTAAACCCCATCGCCCGCGCCATTGACAGAGCGCACGATCCCGCGTCCAATCGCGCGAGACCTGGGCAGGAGTGATGAGCATGGCCACGGTTCTCGAGACGCGCGACAGCGCCGAAGCCCTCAAAGCCGAACTCTGCGCGATGGCGAACGCGCAGTTCCAGTCGCCGCAGTTCAAACGCCTTCTCGGCTTGCGCATGAACCGCGCGCGCGCCGCCGTTTATGTGATGGAGCGCACGCACTGGACCATGAACCGACGCGAGGCGTGGGCAGGCGCGCAGTCGCTCGCGCCGATCGGCGTCAAGAAGCTCATCTGGGAGCACGAGCGCGAAGAGCTCGAAGGCGATCTCGAGCGCGGCATCCCCGATCATTACGAGCTCTCGATCCGCGAGGGCGAGGCGATCGGCCTCTCGCGGCAGGATTTCGAGCGCGCGCGGCCGAGCGACGGCTGCATCGCGTGCTGCTATGCGTGGCGCTATATCGCGCTCAACAGCCCGTGGCAGAAGGCGGTGGCGGCGGCGGGCTGTCTCGAGGTCAGCAATTCCGACGAGATCGTCAAAGGCGGCGGCATGGCCCACCGCATGGCGCACAAGTTCCGCGACGAGGCCGGCATCTCGTTCAAGGAGCAGCCCTCGAACGTCGAGCACATGGCGGCCGACATCCGCCACGCCAATCTGCTGTTCGAGGTGATCGAGCGCCACGCCACCAGCGAAGCCGATCGCCGCCTCGTCCTCGACGGCGCGCGCGAGAGCTGGATCCTCGATCGCGTGTGGAAGGGCCAGCTCGCCGAGGCGATCGCCGCCGTTCCGGAGTGAGGTGTTGGAAGTGCCGCGGCGCGGCCACTAGGCCGCGCGCTGCTCCTTCGTGAGCATCACCGTCGCCGACAGCACCCGGCCGTCGGGTCCCGGCTCGGGCAGCGCCAAGTTCATGTACTTGACGTAGATGTCGTCGATCGTGCCGCTCAGCTCGCTGAATTCGGGCCCTTCGCGCTTCGTGCGCAGCATGCGCGCCTGCACCATGAGCGCGTAGTCGGTATCGGGCCGCGCAAGCACGTTCAGCCCTTCGACAACGCTCGTGTCGAAGCCGAAGCCGGTGGCGACGTGGTGCGATACGACGTTCTCGCCATCGATGCGGAACACGCTCGTCGTGGTGAAGGCGCCCATCTCGGCGGCAGCATGCAGAAGCTTTTCGGGCGAAGCGTTGGCGACCTGCAGCAGCGCGATTTGGCGCGGGTCGGCGACGCTGTCGAGCCGAAGGCGTTGCACCGTCCACGGCATGCGACGCACGCGCACGATGAATGCCGCCTTGCCGATGGCGAAGGCGGCGGCACGCGCGCCGGAATGCTCGGCCTCGATCCAGGCGCCGTCGACATGCACCATGCGCCGCACGCGCACCGCCGTGTCGTTGCGGTCCTCGAGCCATTCGCAGGCCCGCTCGGCCGCGAGCGCCGAGATGCGGCGGCCGTCGTGGCGCACGATGATGCTGCCGTCCGAGCGCTCGACGACGCCGATCCAGCCAAGCACGCGCGTCGCATAATCGATGAGGTTCCCCGCGGGAGACCCCATGTTGAGGGCGCGGCGCACATATTCCGCATGTCCCGCGGGCGCCGCCTCGTGGCTGCCGTCGGCCGTGAACCAGCTGTGCTGCTCGGTGACGGCGCGGCCCTCGACCTTGCCCGAAAGGACAGCGCGCACGAGCGCGACTGCGGTCGCTTCATCGAATGTGGGCGAGGCATCCTGTGCGACGAATTCACCGAACAATTCCGACAGGAATTTCGTGTCGCCGCGGCGATGGAAGAAGCGTGCGAGATTGCCGAGGTCCTCGCCGAGGATGCGAGTCTCGCCGCGCCACCAGCGCGCCACCGTGTTCTCCGCCCGCCCGACCGCGAGCGCGATCTCCTTCAAATGGAGATTGGTGTTGGGATAGAGACGCTTGCGCAGCGCCTCGCTGAATCGCTCCTGGAAGTCCTTCACGGTCCCAAACCCCAATGCTGGCGGTCGCGACACCAGTTTTGACGGCTTTAACGGGTCATTCTCGCTCTTAAGGACGCCGCGCGCAATGGCCCTGTCTGTCCCTGTCCGGGGCCTTGGGATCCATGCGGCGTCCGCTCACTCCGGGCGCCTTCGCGCCCGCGCTCGCGCCAGGAATGGCAAGGTAGGAATGGCGACTCCCAGAAGAAAGAAACGGCCACCGCTGCTGGACGAGGCGGAGGACCGCGCTCCACCCGTCACCGAGCGCCGCCTCGTCCGGCTTTACCAATACTGGCTGGCACAGCGTGGCGCGCGCCGCATGCCGTCGCGGGCCGACATCGACCCCCTCGAGATGCGTTTCATCCTCGGCCACCTGATGCTGATCGACGTGAGCCATCCCGGGCCCGAGTTCCGCGTCCGGCTCCAGGGCAGCGAGCTCAGCTGGTGGATCGGACAGGAGCTGACCGGGATGAATCTCTCCGACGTGCCAAGCCTTGATCTCGAGACCCTGGCGCGGCGGCAGTTCGAGCACGTGGTCGCGACCGCCGAACCGCTCGGCTGGATTGGCAACGACGCGATCGACGGGATCAGGCGCCAATACCAGGCAATTATCTTGCCGCTCTCCAGCGAAGGAAAATTCGTCGATTTGTTAATGGTTGCCGTGCGCTGCGGCAGCGGCGAGCCGGGAATTTGAAGTAAATCGTGCGCAAAAAAGTACGGAAAGGACGTGATATTTCGCACAATAGGGGAGTCCTTGGCGCACAGGGGCCGCGCGAGGACGCTGGGTCCAAAGTGGCCTCCGCGAGCCAAACATGAAAAACATTCATCTTGTCCGCAACGATGACGACTCGTTCGACGGTAGCCTTGCCAACTACATCGACGATTTCGACCCCCTCGAATCGATTCCGATCGAGCGCGTGCAGATCGCGGGAATGCAGGTGATCCCGCCGCTCATCGCCGCGCTCGAAGCACAAAGGCTTCGGCCGATGATCGGTCACAAGCTCGCGACGGTGGCGAACCTGCACCGCGCGAGCGCCGGACGAATGCGACGCCTCACCCAGACCAACGATTTTCGCTACCACCCGACCGCCACGCCCGCCGACACGCTGGTGCTGGCGCTGATGCGCGACGGCGAGCCCAAGGGCTGCATCGCCTCGCGCCTGCTGTGGTGCGAGCGCACGCTGGCGGAGGAGATGGAGAGCGGCCGGTTCTGGGCGACGCGGCCGGGCCTTTGGGGCGAGTCCGACAAGTGCGTCGTCACCGCCGTCATCGCCCGAACCATTAGGACCTGCCATATCGTCTTCACCGGCTCGGTCTGGCTCTCGCAGGACGTGACCGGCGGCACGACGCTCGCGGCGATGATGCGGCTTCATCATCTCTGGGTCGTCTGCCATTGGCGCTGGACCTGGCTCGTCGGCATGATCGAAGGGGCGCTGGCGCGTCGCCACGCCTTCGACGTGTATGGCGGCATGGCGCTCGATCTGGGATTGTGGCGGACGCGGCCGGGCGAAGACGACCAGTTGCACGAGTACGAGCTCACCTCGTGCGAGCGCTCGGCCTCGATGGAGCGATGGCTGCGGCCCGAGATGGGCGACCTGTCCTTTCCGATCGGGCGGCCGAACCTCGGCCACATCGACCGGCGCGCGGGATAGTGAGCGGCCAGACAAGCGCAGCTCCAGCCCCTTTGCTCCAACCCTTTCGGGGCGAGTTTTTGAGCAGTTTCCGGCCCGGTGCTGGACGGTAGCGCGCCGAAAAACGGTGGCCGCACGGCGTCGGTCCCGTTTCGATGAGGTGCTTCCCCGACAGGACGGCCCTTCGTTCCCATAGAGGAAGGAGGGCTGGCATTGCCAAACTCACCGTTGCAGTGTGCGCGCAGCATTAGTAGGTTGCAGCTAAAAGTAACGGGAGGAAGATGATGAAGCGAACCCTCGCGCTCTTGTGCGGCGCCGCGCTGGCATTGTGGCTGGGCGGCGGGACATCGCCAGCGCACGCGCTTGACCCGGTCAAGATCGTCATCCCGCGCGACAGCATCTTTGTCCTCAACTACAACGGCGCCAAGGATGCCGGCGTCTTTGCCAAGCATGGGATCGACGTCGATGTCGACCCGCGCCCGTTCGCAGGCTTCCTTGCCGGCCTACCGAGCAAGGAATGCATGGTCTCGACCTACTCGGGCATCGACGCGATCGCGAAAATGAACGAGGGCGTCGATTGGGTGATCATCGGCGGCGGACTTACCGTCGTGAATCCAGTCATCGTCAAGAAGGACGCGCCTTATAAAACCGTGGCGGACCTGAAGGGCAAGACCTTCGGCACGTTCTCGACCGGGGCGGGCTCCTACCAGGCTGCGCGCGCGGCAATGATGGACGGCTATGGCTTTGACGTCGACAAGGACACCAAGCTTCAGCAAATCGCGCCGCCGGCGCTTCTCAAATTCCTGGATAACGGGTCCGTCGACGCGATGCTGAACATCAGCTCGTTCAGCATTGCCGCGGAATCCCAGCCCGACAAATACCGGATTCTCTTCGACACCAACGAATACTGGCGCAAGAAGACCGGCTATCCGGTGGTCTGGGCGGCACCGCTCGTCGCCTGGCGCAGTTGGGTGGACGAGAACCCGGACCGCGCCAAGCGCTTCGCCGAGGCGACCATGGACTCGTTCCGCTGGATCGCGGACCCGAAGAATTTCGACGAGGCAGTGAAGAAGTATGGCGAGCTTGCCGGCGTGACGAAGCCCGAGGAGATGACGACGTACAAGAAGCTGCTTGCCGAGAACCTGATGTTCCTGACGACCTGGGACAAGAAGTCCGTCGCCGCCGAGTGGCAGTTTCTCGACGTCGCCAAGAAGTTCGGCGTCATCAAGGCCGTGCCGGACGAGGCGAAACACGCGCTCCTGGTGCAGCCCTAGCGATCCCTTCGCGAATGGCCGCTGTCGGACGCATGAAAGCGATGGTGCCGGGCGCGGCCACGATCGTGCTCTGCCTCATCGCCTGGCAGGCGGTATCACACTTCTTCATACCGATCTTCTTCCCAGGCCCGATCCTGCTCGCCCGGCGAATGGTCGAGATTTACAGTGACCCCGCGTCGTGGGACGTCGTTGCCGTGACGCTTGTGCGCATTGCCGAAGGCTTCGCTTTGTCGATGGTGCTCGGCATCGCGCTGGGCCTGGTCATGGGCCTGAAGCGCGACGTCGAAATCTTCCTCGACGCCTGGATCATGGTGCTCTTGACCTTTCCGGCGATCTGCTGGGCCTTTCTGTCGGTGCTGTGGTTCGGCCTTTCGAATGTCGCGCCGGTTCTGACGGTCTTCCTCATCGTGCTGCCCTTCGTCGTACTGAACATCTGGCAGGGGACGAAGGCGGTGGAGAAGAACCTGCTCGAAATGGGCCGGGTCTATAAGGCCGACCGCGCGCTCATGCTGCGCAAGGTATTGATGCCGCAACTGATGCCATATGTCTTTTCGTCGCTTCGCATCGCGCTGTCGCTGTCGTGGAGGATCGTCCTCGTCGGCGAGGCGTTCGGCGTCGGCTCCGGCGTCGGCCAGAAGCTCATGTTCTGGTTCCAGCAGACGCGCGTCGACATGATGCTCGCCTGGGGCATGAGCTTCATGATCGTGATGACGCTGGTCGATCTTTTCGTCTTCCGTCTCTGGGCGCGGCGAAGCTTCGCTTGGCGACGCCAGGCCGCGATCTGAGGCTCCATGGGCGACACCATTGTTCCGGGCACGGCAAGGACAAAGGCAAAGCCCGCGACGGCCGTGACCGTGTCGAACGTGACAAAGCGCTTTCCGGCGCCGGGCGGCGGCGATCCTTTTGTCGTGATGGACGACGTGAGCCTGACCGTCGAGGAGGGCGAGTTCGCGACCATCGTCGGGCCGTCCGGCTGCGGCAAGTCGACACTGCTGAATATCATCGCCGGCCTCGAGACGTGCGACGCGGGGACGGTGACTGTGGCGCCGGGCGCTGGCAAGGACGCGCGCCCGCGCATCGGCTACGTCTTCCAGAGTCCGCGGCTCCTCAACTGGCTCACCGTCGAGGACAACATCCATTTCGTGCTCGAGGCGCAGAAAATACCGCGTGCGCGCTGGCGCGATCTCGTGAGCAGCCACCTCGAGATGGTCGGATTGGGCGGGCAGCAGCGCAACTATCCGCTCAACCTCTCGGGCGGCATGCAGCAACGCGTCGCAATCGCCCGCGCGCTCGCGATCGAGCCCGGCATTCTGCTGATGGACGAGCCGTTCAGCCATTTGGACGCCATCACGGCGCGCAAGATGCGCTTCGATCTGATGGAGATCCTGATGCGCGCGCGACCGACCATATTGTTCGTGACGCACGACCTCGCCGAGGCCGTGTTCCTCTCCGATCACATCTACATGATGACGACCAGGCCGGCCCGCATCTTCAAGCGCGTGGCGATTGACGTGCCGCGGCCGCGCAAGCCCGAAGATGGCGCGGTGTTCGATCTGGAGAAGACCTTGGTGCGCGAATTCTTCTCGGTCGTCGAGAACGGCGCCTAGCATGAGCAGGCGCACGAAGGGATTTTTTCTGCGGACCGGCTCGATCGCGCTTCTCATCGCGCTGTGGTGGGTGGGCGCGCGCCTGATGCAGCAGCCCGATGTCCTTCCGGGCCCGGCGGTGATCGGCCGGACCATCGTCAGCGATTTCGTGACACGCGGGCCGCAAGGACATTTCGCGTATTTTCACGTCGGGATCACGCTCGCGCGCATCTTTGCCACCTTCATCGCGGCGATGCTGCTCGGTATCGCGATCGGTCTCGCAATGGGGCTGAGCCGTCAGGTCGAGCGGTCGCTCATGGCGCTTATTCCCCTCCTGCTCACCGTGCCGTCGATCCTGATGGTGTTCGTCGCCATCATGTGGTTCGGCTACGACGAGGCCGGCGGTCTCGTCGCGGTCCTCGTGATCGTGACACCCTTCGTCGCGGCGAACATCTACGAAGGCGCCAAGGCGATGGACCCGCTGCTCGCCGAGATGGGCGTGGCATTCCGGGCGCAGCGTGCGCTTCTCATCCGGAAGGTCTATCTGCCGCAGCTGACGCCGTTTATTTTCTCGGCGTTCCGCTATGGCTTCGGCCAAACGTGGAAGATCGTGGCTCTTGCCGAGACGTTCGGCCTCAAGTTCGGCATCGGCTACATGTTCTCGTTCTGGTTCGAGCAGTTCGACATGGCACAGGTTCTCGCCTGGATCCTGATGTTTGTCGTGCTGATGCTGATCCTCGAGCATGGCGTGTTCGCGCGGCTTGAAAGCCGCGCCTTCGCTTGGCGCGCACCGCTCGCCAACTGACGTCGCCTGCGCCGCATCGGGATGGTAATACTGCCGGCCGGGCGGTATTTTGGGTTCGCACGCGCCCTCGCCAACGATTTCGCAGTGATGGACCGTGGCGAGGTTGTGCCGGGCGGTTCCGCCGCCGCAATGAGCGAGCACGATGTCCGTCGCTACCTTATGGCATGAGGCGAAGCCCCCGGTGCGGCCGGCGCCGCCGCCGCATCAGCGCGCCGCAGGCCGACTTGGCCTCACTTTTGCTTGTTCTGGTGGCGTGAGCACTCTCGCCGATCTCGACCAGCATTCGCCTTGTCGCGCGCTCTTTCCGCGGCCGCCCGCGGCCGCGCCCCCGCTCGCGGTCCTCGTGAACACGGCGGGCGGGCTCGCGGGGGGCGACACCATCGCAGTCTCGGTCTCCGTCGCGGCCGATGCCTCCGCGACGGTCACGAGCCAGGCGGCGGAGAAGATCTATCGCTCGCTCGGACCCCATGCCCGCGTCGAGACCAGGCTCGATGTCGGCGAGCGCGCGTTCCTCGAGTGGCTGCCCCAGGAAACGATCCTGTTCGATGGCGCGTGCCTCGACCGCAGCGTGCGGGCCAACGTCGCCGCCGGCGGCCGGCTTCTGGCGTGCGAAATGCTGGTCTTCGGCCGCGTTGCGCGCGGTGAGACGCTCCGGCACGGCAAGCTGCGCGACGCGTGGCAAATCGAATCTTGCGGGCGGCTCGTCTGGATCGATCGGCTCGGGCTTGCCGGCGACATCGGCGGGCGGCTCGACGGTATCGGCTTCGGCGGCGCGCGCGCGCTCGCCACGGCGATTTACGTCGGCCCCGACGCCGCGGCGATGTTTCCCGAGGCGCGCCGCGTGGCCGATTCCGAAGCGGGCGGCGCCACACTCGTCAATGGCGTCCTCGTCGCGCGCTTCCTCCACTCCGAACCATCACGCGTGCGCAACGCTCTCGCGCAACTTCTCGCGCGACTGCGGCCTCTCGGCACGCTTCCATGGCTGCAGTGAGCCGACCATGAACCTGACGCCGCGCGAAAAGGACAAGCTGCTCATCGCGACCGCCGCAATGGTTGCGCGGCGACGGCTCGAGCGCGGCGTGAAGCTCAACTATCCCGAGGCGGTCGCCCTCATCACCGATTTCGTGGTCGAAGGAGCGCGCGACGGCCGCACCGTCGCCGAACTGATGCGCACCGGCGCGAGCGTGCTGACGCGCGCGCAGGTCATGGAGGGCGTCGCCGAGATGATCCACGAGGTGCAGGTCGAGGCGACATTTCCCGACGGCACCAAGCTCGTCACTGTCCACCAGCCGATCCGCTGAGGCGCGCCCCATGATTCCTGGAGAGATCATTCCGGCCCCCAGCGAGATCGAGCTGAACGCCGCCCGCCCGACCCTGACGATTGAGGTCGCGAATAGCGGCGACCGCCCGATCCAGGTCGGATCGCATTACCATTTCTTCGAGACCAATCCGGCGCTCATCTTCGATCGCGCGAAGACGCGCGGCTGGCGGCTCGATATTCCGGCCGGCACCGCGATCCGCTTCGAGCCAGGAATGGCTCGCTCGGTGCGGCTCGTTCCTTTCGCCGGCGCCCGCGTGGTGCATGGGTTTCGCGGCGCCGTCGCCGGACCGCTCGGGAGCTGAGACATGCCGACGCAGATCCCGCGCGCCGCCTATGCCGACATGTTCGGACCCACCACAGGCGACAAGGTGCGTCTCGCCGACACCGAGCTTGTGATCGAGGTCGAGGAGGACCGCACCGTCTATGGCGAGGAGGTGAAATTCGGCGGCGGCAAAGTTATTCGCGACGGCATGGGACAGGGGCAGGCAAGCCGTGCCATGGGCGCGGTCGACACCGTGATCACCAACGCGCTCATTCTCGACCATTGGGGCGTGATCAAGGCCGACATTGGTCTGAAGGACGGGCGTATCGCGGCCATCGGCAAGGCCGGCAATCCCGACGTGCAGCCCGGGGTCGATATCATCATCGGCCCGGGCACCGAGGCGATCGCCGGCGAAGGCAAGATCGTGACGGCCGGCGGGATCGATACCCACATCCATTTCATCTCGCCGCAGCAGATCGAGGAAGCGCTCTGTTCCGGCGTCACCACCATGATGGGCGGCGGTACCGGCCCGGCCGCGGGAACCGCGGCCACCACCTGCACGCCCGGCCCTTGGCACATCGCGCGCATGATCGAGGCGGCCGAGGCCTTCCCGATGAATTTGGGATTTTTCGGCAAGGGCAACGCGTCGCTGCCGGACGCGCTCGTCGAGCAGATCGAAGGCGGCGCCTGCGGGCTCAAGCTGCACGAGGATTGGGGAACGACGCCCGCCGCGATCGATTGCTGCCTTGGTGTCGCCGACCGCTACGACGTGCAGGTCGCCATCCACACCGATACCCTCAACGAATCGGGTTTTGTCGAGGAAACGATCGCGGCCTTCAAGGGACGCACCATTCACACGTTCCACACCGAGGGCGCCGGCGGCGGTCACGCACCCGACATCATCCGCGTGTGCGGCGAGCGCAACGTCCTTCCCTCCTCGACCAATCCGACGCGGCCCTACACCGTCAACACGCTCGACGAGCATCTCGACATGCTGATGGTGTGCCACCACCTCGATCCGAAGATTCCGGAGGACGTTGCCTTCGCCGAAAGCCGCATCCGGCGCGAGACGATCGCGGCCGAGGACATCCTGCACGATCTCGGCGCGTTCTCGATGATGTCGTCGGACAGCCAGGCGATGGGCCGCGTCGGCGAGGTCATCATCCGCACGTGGCAGACCGCCGACAAGATGAAGCGCCAGCGCGGCGCGCTGCCCGAGGATCGTCCGGGCAACGACAATTTCCGGGCGCGGCGCTACATCGCCAAATACACGATCAACCCCGCGATCGCGCAAGGGATCGCGGCGCATGTCGGCTCGGTCGAGGCGGGAAAGCTCGCCGATCTCGTCGTGTGGTCGCCGGCATTCTTTGGCGTCAAACCCGACCTTGTGCTGAAATGCGGCACGATCGCCGCCGCGCCGATGGGCGACCCCAACGCGTCGATCCCGACGCCGCAGCCGGTGCATTACCGGCCGATGTTCGGCGCGTTCGGCCGCGCCGTCACGTCAAGCGCCGTCACGTTCGTGAGCGGCGTCGCGCTGCGGCGCGGGCTTGGCCGCGAGCTTGGGCTCGCGCGCAGGCTCCTCGCCGTCGGAAACACGCGCGGCGGCATTTCGAAGGCGAGCATGGTGCTGAACGACCGCACGCCCAAGATCGACGTCGATCCCGAAACCTATGAGGTGCGCGCCGACGGCGAGCTCCTGATTTGCGAGCCGGCAACCGTGCTGCCGATGGCGCAGCGCTATTTCCTGTTCTGACGCCATGAAGCGCGCCGTCAGGGTCGAACCAAGCGGACACTGGCCGCGCGAGGCGGCGCAAGGCGCCGTGACGCTTGGCCACGAGGCGCGCCACCGGCGGCGGACCCGGCTTGCGACCGATGCCGGCGAGTGGTTCCTGCTCGATCTTCCGCACGCGGTTGCGATGGGCGACGGCGACGGTCTCGCGCTCGAGGACGGAGGCTGGATCGAGGTCCGCGCGAAGCCTGAGCCGCTTATCGAAGTGACGGGGCCGCCGGCGCTCTTGTGCCGCGTCGCCTGGCACATCGGCAACCGGCACGTTCCGGCGGCGATCCAGCCCGATCGCATCCTGATCGAGGATGATCCCGTGTTGGCGGATATGCTGCGCGCACAAGGCGCGAGCCTGCGCCGCGTTTGCGAGCCCTTCACCCCGGAGCCCGGCGCCTACCATGTCGAGCACGATCACTGACGCCGCCTTCTACCGGCTTCTGACGTGGCTCTCCCCGGCCTATCCGCTGGGCGCCTTCAGCTTCAGTCACGGCATCGAATACGCGGTCGAGGCCAGGCTCGTCGGCGACGGCGCGACCCTTGCGGCCTATGCCGCAACCACGCTCGAGGATGGCGCGGGCTTCGTCGATGCGGCTCTCCTTGCCGCCGCGTGGCGCGCCGCGCGCGATCCCGACCGGCTCGACATGCTGGGCGGCATTGCCGCTGCGTGGCGGGGAACAGCGGAATTTGCGCTGGAAAGCGAAACCCAGGGCCGCGCCTTCCTGGCGACGACGCGCGCTGCCTGGCCCCACCCCGAACTCGAGGCATTGGCCGGGCGCTGGGCCGGTCGAGCGCCGGCGCTTCCGGTCGCGCTCGGCGTGGCCTGCGCGCTTCATCAGATCGCGCTGCCGCTTGCCGTCTCAGGCTTCCTCCACGCTTTCGCCGCCAACCTCGTATCGGCGGGCGTCAGGCTCATTCCGCTTGGCCAAACCGATGGCCAGCGTATCGTCGCTGCACTGGCACCGGCGGTCGGCCGCGCCGGCGAACGCGCGCTCGGGACGCCGCTCGACGCCGTCACCACGTGCGCCCCTCTCATCGACAGGTGCTCGATGCGTCACGAAACACAGTACACGAGGCTCTTCCGCTCATGACTAATCACGAGCACGGACCCTTGCGCGTCGGCATCGGCGGCCCGGTCGGTTCCGGCAAGACCGCGCTCGTCGATCGGCTCTGCAAACATATGCGCGGCCGGTGGGAGATCGGCGTCATCACCAACGACATCTACACGAAGGAAGATTCCGAGTTCCTGACCCGCGCGGGCGCGCTCGCGCCCGAGCGCATCGTCGGCGTCGAGACGGGCGGTTGCCCGCACACCGCAATTCGCGAGGACGCGTCGATCAACCTCGCCGCCGTTGAGGATCTCTGCGGGCGCTTCCCGCGGCTCGATCTGCTGTTCATCGAGTCGGGCGGCGACAATCTCGCGGCGACGTTCAGCCCGGAACTGGCCGACCTCACGCTCTATGTCATCGACGTATCCGCGGGCGACAAGATCCCGCGAAAGGGCGGACCGGGGATCACGCGATCCGACCTCCTCATCATCAACAAAATCGACCTGGCGCCTCTCGTTGGCGCGAGCCTCGACGTCATGGAACGCGACGCGCGACGCATGCGCGGCGAGCGCCCGTTCCTGTTCACGAATCTCAAGGAGAACCACGGCGTCGATGAAATCGCGCGGTTCATCGTCGCGAGCGGTGGTTTGACGGCGGCCTGACGGGAGCGTTGTCGCCGCCGCTCTAGAACGCCACCTGGGCCCGCATCGCGAGGGCGTCGAAATTGGCGCCGGTTTCCTTGCCGCACGCGCCCGTGCAGGCAGCGCCGATGGTCGCGACGCTGCCGGTCTTTTTCACGGTCCCGTGCAGGTAGTCGAACATGAAGCGCATGTTCGGGTTGACGTACCAGTTTAGGCCGAGGGAATAGATTGTCTGTTGTCCGCCCTCGACGCTGTTCGTGGTGAGCGCCCCGCCCGAAGGCGCGGTCGCGATGAAATTGTCGTTGAGGTCGATATAGCTCACGCGGGCGGCGAGTTCGAAGGCGCCCCAGCCGCCGGTCTTGAGCGAGAACGGATGCGTGGGATTGATGCCGGAGTAGGCGCCCGTCGCAGGGATGTAGGTGCGGTGCTCGCCGGTCAAGGTAACGCTGCCTTCGAGATAGCCGCCCCAGAATTCGTCGTTCGGCAATCCCACGCGATCAACCTGATAATTATAGCCCTCGCTCTGAAAGAAAAGATTGTCGTACCCGCCGGCCGCCTCGAGACCATAGACGGAACCGCCATGCACCGGGCCAAACCCGCTCGCCGTGCCGAATGGAGCGGAAATGAGCGAGGTCGGATCGATGCGCAGCTCGGGACGGTCGGACAAGGTGAACGTCTCCGCGCCGCCGACGACGGACACTTGCGGCTTGAACATGTGCTCGATATCGGCGCCGAAATGGAGCGAATAATCCGGCGCGGAGAGAACCTGATAAGTCAGGCGCCCGAATACCGAGAGCGGCTCACCCGAATTGTGCGCGGCGCCCGATGTCGGGCCGGTGGCGTAAATTCCGGCCCAATAGCGGCTGTCATTGGAGCGTACGCCGACGGCCGAGCGGTTGTCGCCGGAGCCGAACTCGGTTGCGATCACCTCGGGCGACGCGCGCTCCATGAACATGATGTCGTTGGAGCTGGTCGCCTCGTCGAGGGTGAAGGGCGTGTCCTGGTAACCGAGGTCGAACGCCAACGGGAAAGGCCCGTGATAAAGGCCATTGTAGGTGAGGTAGGCGGCCTCGATGCCGGACGAGCTGAATCCGCTGACGCCGGAGTTGAAGGAGTCCGACGATCCGCCGAAATCGTAGATGAAGGTGTAGTTCCAGTCGCCCGCGAACTTGCCGACGACGCCGAGCCGCGCGCGACGGGCATTGACGCCCGAATTGAGGTCCGCAGGCGTCGTTGAATGCGATGCCTGATGGTAGTTCACGTAACCGCCGGTATCGAGGTGGAGCCGTCCGGTCAGCGCGATCGAATAATTGCCATCGGCGCTTTCGATACCGAAGCGGTTGCCGGGAGTTTGCGTCACGTGCGGTCCAGGCGCGCTCGCGGCAGCGGGTGCGGATGCGGGCGGCGCAGCCGCGCGCTGCTGCTGCTGCGCCTGCGCGTTCACTTGGCTTTGCAGCGCCTGGAGCTGCCGCTGCATTTGCTGGATCTGTTGTTGCAGCAGCTCGATCTGGGTGTTGAGCTGCGGCGTCTGGGCGTTGCCCACGCGCGCACCAAGCGCGAGCGCGGCAGCTGCGCCGGCCAGCAAGCGACTTTTCAGCCTCATCGCCGAATTCCCCTCGTTGCGATCGCGCGCCGTAGCGAATGCTATGTGCGGCGCGTGACAGTCCGCTGGCAGCGGAGCGGCGGGAATTCGGCAATTGCGTTACGACGGCGAGACTCTGTGCTTTCGGGCGCTGTCCGTTCGGGGCTAGGTCGTGCTCGTTGCCCTGAGCGCGCGGTTGAACTTTATCCGCCGCTGTCGCGCAACTGGGGTGCGCCCGGAAGCGCCACACCCCACTGCCGACTAAGCCATTTATCGTCCCCGTCGTAATAGCGTCCGGCACTTCGGCTGTTGCCGACCCCGAGGGAATGGCGCGCCCCTCGCCGGGCCCATTTCACAGGGTGCGGCCTTGATACGGCGATGATGTCTTTGGGGACGGGCGGCGCGCCCTGAGCCGCCTGCTCCTCGCGCGCAATTTGCTGCGGCGGCGGTGGAGTCTCGGCCGACACCGCGGACGGCTGGGGAGGAACCCCAACCGCGACGGTTTCGGCGAGCCTTGATTTAACCGACGCACCCGGTGGTAGAAAATGAGTTCTGCGATCACCGCCGCGACGGCGGTTATCGTCAACGGCCAGTACCTGTCGAATCCGCTGCGCCGCGGCGGAGGCGGCTCGTCCAAGTCTTCTTCGCAAACCGGCGCGGCGGAACGAAGCGGCGCCATCGGCACGTCCTCGGCCGACATCAGAAGCCCAATTACCACCTCCTGCCAGTGCGGATCGACTGCGTCGAGAGGCGCCACGTTGGTGAAAGCCGCCGCAAGCAGGTTCGCGATGTGGTCGATCTCGCCCGCCACAACCGTAACCGCGACGATCGGCGGCTCGCCGATCCCCGCCTGCATCGTGAGCGCGCGTAGCGCATTTATTGCGGCGTCGAGGTCGGCTGGCGTGAGATCGACCAGCGCCACGCCGATGTCGCGGTGCAGCAATACGAATGGGACATAAGGGCCGTACGTGCCGCCGATCCGACGTTCCACAAGAATGGTCCAATCCGCCGGCAGCCTGGCAAGCATTGCCTCGAGTTGAGACTCAGCAGAATCATTCGGCGGGGCGATCGTCGCGGGAAGGAGGACGGCCATATGGCCCTAACAGCCCGCGGCCACTTTCCTCACGCCGGAAGGCGAGATTGCGAACTCGCAGGACGGGTCTCTACGTCAACAAGGATTTCACCGCCCGCTTCCGTCACCGGGTACCGGGTGAGCTGCAAAATGCTCTCACCGCCCGCGACCTTGCCCGTGCGCAGATCGAAGGGGAAGAAGTGCCATGGGCAGACGAGCACGTTGCCCTTGAGCTTGCCTGCCGCGAGCGGCCCCAGCGCGTGGGGACAGCGCGGCTCGAAGGCGACGATCTCACCGCTCTCGGCGAGGCGCACGACGGCCACTTCGCCAATTCCCGGCAGGCGCTTGCACAGAATGGTTTGCGGCGCGAGCTCGTCCGATTTGCAAAACGGCGTTAGCGCCATCGGTGTCAGTCCGCGACCCTTGCCGCGTGCTCTTCCGCCGTGTCGGCCTCGGCATCGAAGCCGTAGGTGGGCGGATGAACGTGCCCGCATTTGGGGCAGGTGCGCTGCGAAGCCTCGGCGTTGAAGGCGCGCACGCGCTTGCTCGCGAAGGCGATGAAGTCCTCGTACTTGCCGCGCAACTCAAAACCTTCTTCGCCAAACCGCGCCGCGCATTTGGGACAAACGAAGAGGCAGGTCGCGTGGCGCAATCCGTCGCTGCGGCCGCCGATCACCAGCATGTAGTAATCAGTCTCGCCGCGCTTGGCGCTCAAGAGCAGGGCGTCGACATCGTTGATCACCCAGAAGCCGAAAAGCCGCGCGATGTGGTAGGGCGTGCCGGCCGGAACGCGGCGCAAATGCGCATTGTCGTCACGTCGGAGAAAGGGGCGGACACCGCGCTCCGTCCACTCATGCAGCACGTAAGGGGGCTCGTTCGCCTCGCGCCGTCCCGACCAGATCGCGTGATGGCCCTTGCGGGCCCACCGCCCATCGCCCGCGGTGACATCGACATCGAAGGAGAGGGTCGGCTCCGCCGTCACCATTTGAGGCGCGACTCTCTTTCCTCGGGCGTGTCCTGGGTTGCGAAGGCGAGATAGCCGAGCCGGTTCACATGGCCGCAGTTCCAGCAGGTCCGCAGCTTCGGGTCGCCGTTATAGTCGCGAACCGCTGTCCGCTCCCAGTTCCAGAAATCCTTGAAACCGAGATTGCCGGTGACGAGCTCGCTCAGATAGACGAGCTCGGTGCATTGCTCGCAGTACCAGGCGATGCGATCCGATTCGTTTCCCTTCGGATGGCCCTGCATCAGGATCACATAGCCGGGCCGGTCCGCCGCTGCCGGCACGTCGATCGAGATCTCGTCCACATCGTTGATGTGCCAATAGCCATAGACGAACTCGGTGTGATGCGGCGTGCCGGCGAGTGTGACATGCGCGACAAGAGGGGTGCGCTTCACTTGCACCACGCCCTTGGGGCCAATCTCGTAATGGCGGCGGTTCTTCACCGCGATGACGGGCCCGCTGCCGCGCTGCTGCTGGTCCACGCTTTGCGGAGCCTCGGGCAGAATCTGGCGCATGCCGTAGACGCCATCGCCGACGGGGCGGAAGCCCATGAATTTCGGCAGCACCTTCTCGTGCAGGAAGTCCCAGTCATCGACGATCTTCTCGATCGGTTCGTCGACATAGACATCGGCATAGAGCATGGCGGCGCTCCTCTCTAATGCGGTGTTCGGCGCGTTCTCGTCACGTCGCTCCCGGCGCGATCTTGTGATCGAGCACCGTGGGCTCCGCAGGCGGCGCTTCAGCAATTCCATCGGTGGCAAGATTGGTCTTGTACCGGTACCCCAAGACCAAACAGGCAACGATCACGACCGCGTACGGACTGGCAATTATGATGGCAAGCTCCTGCAGCGGCAACCGTGCGGAGAGCAGGTATCCGGCGATCACGGGCCCAATCACTCCGGCGATCCGGCCCATGCCGGTTGCGAAGCCGATCGCGTTGCTGCGGATATTGGTGGGGTAATAGGCGCCAACCAGTCCATTGAGCGAATTGTGTGTGGCGGCATTGGCGGCGAAGGTCACGATGGCCACTGCCATGATCGCCGCAACCGGAAGGCCCGGCGTGCCGAACAGCACGAATCCGGCGACAGTGACGATGCCGATGGCGACGGCCGCCTTCATGCTGAAACGATCGAGCAGAAACGCCATCGCGAATTGCACAACGGTCGATGCCATGGCTCCGTAGGAAAAGGTGAGCGAGGCCTGGACCGGCGAGAGCCCGGCGCTCTCATAAAGGACGGTCTGCCAGCCAAGGAACGTGATGAATGTCAGGGCCTCCGCGAAGAACGCGAGCCACAGCATCGCCGTCGCAAGCCCCAAGCGCCCTTTGAAGAGCATCCGGATGGAAAACGGCACCGACGCCTGGCGCGCCAGTACGAAGCGCGCCTCGGGCGCGATCGGCTCATGGGGCATGAGCCGCGCGACGCGCTCGCGCAACTTCGCCGAACCGGGATCGGCCAGGGTCTGAAACCGGACCGACTCCGGAAGCCACAGCGCGAGGATCCCGGCATAGATGGTCCCGGCAAGCCCGGCGGTCAGAAAGACCGATTGCCAGCCATGGGTCGGGATCAAGGCCGCGGCGACGCCCCCGATCGCGCCGGCGCCGAATGCGTAGCCGAGGAGCGGGATCACCACGAAGCTCGCACGCAGCGCCGCAGGCGCGATGTCAGTGAGCATCGCGATGGCATTGGGGATGACGCCGCCGATCCCGCAGCCGGCGAGGAACCGCAAGGCGGCAAGGTGCATCGTCGATGCCGCCAACGGCGTGACGAGCGCAGGAAGACTATAGGTCAGCACGCCGAGCACGAGACCAGGGCGGCGGCCGTAGCGGTCGCCGATCCAGCCGAACAGGATCGTCCCGATCAAGACCCCGAGATTGCCGGCCCCGAACACGAGGCCCATCGCGCTCCTCTCGATGTGCCACTCGCGGAGGATCGCCGGGGCGGCGACATTGATCGCATTGAAATCCAATCCGTCGATGAACAGGACCAGAAAGCAGAATGTCAACGTCGCGAAGTGCCATCGGGAGAATTTCTGCCGCGCCAGCAATTCGCCGATATCGACGATCGTGCCGTTCTTCATCGCATGCCTCCCCCGTTATTCGCCCTTTTCATGCCGGCCCGGCTCAAAGGTCCCGCATTCGCGGCAGCACTTTCGATCCAAGCAACTCGATCGATCGCATGGTTCGCTCGCCGAGCTGGACGCCAACGACAAAGTCGATGATGCCGGCGCCGAGTTCGCCGTGGATGCGTCGAACCTGCTTCAGGGCCGTTTCCGGACTTCCGACGATGACCTGCCCGAGCTCGATCCGGTCGCCCAGCTCCCGACGGGAATTGCGCTGCGTCTGTCCCACGACATCGGCACCGTAATATCCGGATTTGCGGGCGGCTTCGGAGACGGCCTTGTTTTGATCCGTGAGACTCACCCGTGGCGGGAGAGTCGCCATATCACTGAAGGCTTGTTCGTCGGTATCCGCCAGATGAAAGAGAGCCCGGTAGATTACCTGGTCGGCGCCGGGGTCCCAGCCCGTGGCCCGTGCGCACGCGCGATAGTGGGCGACGGCCTTTTTTGCATGAGGGACCGTCGTGAAGGCGAAGCCCACGCCAAGCCGATTGCGGGCGGCGAATTCGCCGGATTCAGGACTTGCCGCCGACATGAAAATCGGCGGGTGCGGTTGTTGCACCGGCCGCGGCCAGATCGAGATCGTTCGATATTCATAATATTGTCCGGCCCAGCCGAAGGGTTCCGGCTGGGTCCAGCAATGACGGATCAGCTGCACCGCCTCTGCGAAGCGGTCGCGGGATTCGGCGGGATTGATATTGTAGGTGACATACTCGTTGGCCGTGCCGCGCATCAAGCCGGCGACGAGCCGGCCGCCGGACATGACATCGATCATCGCCAGCTCTTCCGCGACCCGAACGGGATTCAGGATCGGGATCGTGGGACCCAGAACGGCTATCTTTGCGCGATGCACCACTTGGCAAACCGCTCCCGCCAGCACCATCGGATTTGGACTGAGCGAAAACGGCGAATAGTGATGCTCGGCAACCGTCGCCCAGTCGAACCCGAATTCGTCGGCCAAGCGGAACTGTGCGAGGGTCGTCTGCAGCGAGCGTACCGCGACATCGGCATCGAAATATTTGCCGGACAGCGGCCAGACATCCTGCGGCGCTGACGCCATGTACTGAGGGTTGCAAAACAAAGACGCTTTCATGTGCATCATCGGTGAAGGAGGTCGCTGGTGTTCCGCACCAGGAACTGATCCTTGCGCGCGAGGAAATCGCCGACGATGGATGCGACCGCCTCGGGGCGGTCCGCGTCGATCGCGTGCGCCGCGTCGTAAACCAGCATGATGTGGCAGTTCGGGATTATCTCGCGGAACAAATGCGCGCCCTCGGGCGGCGTCACCTTGTCGGCCGTGCCGAAGAGAGCGAGGACCGAATGGGGCAGTTGCCTGAGCCTTGCCTCGAATGGTGCGTCGCGTGGCGGCCCGAGTAACCGGCTCGTCAGAGCGGCGTGTTTCGCCACCAGCTCAGGGGGCGGGGGCGGCGCCTTAGGCTGCCGCTCCGGGTGCGCGTACAGGAGCCTCGCTCCTTCTTCCGGCGAAACTCGCGTTGGCACCGGGCCTTCTTGCGCGCGGATCGCCGCCGGCGATATCAGGACGACAGCGTCAACCGGTTCCGGCCCTTGAATGGCCATCCACAAGGCGACCTTGGATCCGAACGAAGTGCCCATCAGGCTGTAGCGCTCGACCCGCAATGCCGAGACCGCCGCATTCATGCTCCGCGCCAGGTCCTCGGTTGAGGTCGAGCGGCGGTTTTCCGGCGACGCGCCGAATCCCGGCATCTCGAAGGCGATGACACGGTAATCGCGCGCCAGGAGATCATGGGCGGGCGCGAGCCGAAGCCCGCCACCGCCGTGCAGACAGATGAGAGGATGGCCGTTTCCGGTTTCGACGTATCGGATGCGGAAACCATCGGCTTCGACGAAAGATTCTTTGAACGATTCACCGGTCATCGATCGTTCTCGCTCCAATCTTGGTTTCCGCACCTATCGCCACTTTGCTTCCGGCGCCGACCCGCCCGCGCCCGTCAGCCCGGCGGACGAGGGCAAGATCTTCCACGCAAATACCGACGCGCCTTCAAAGCTTACCGCGATTTGGGGAAATGCAGCTAGCGTCCGCCCTTGCGCTTCGTCTCGAACACCTCATCCGTAGCGCGGAAAGAGTTGCAGCGCATTCTCGCGGTCGATCTTGGCGAGTTCCGCCGCATCGAACACGCCGCACTTGGCGAGCTCGTCGGCAATCTCTGCGGGATTGCCCCAGGGCACGTCAGTGCCATAGAGGATGCGCTCGACCGGCACGACTTGGCGCAACGCCAGCATCGGTCCGGCAGCATAGACGGCTGCGGTGTCGTAATAGAAGCGCCGCGCCTCCTGCACGAAGCCCTGCGGCATGTGGCGTGCGAGCTCGGGGTTCCGCGCGAGCCGGATCATGCGCACGATGAGGAACGGCATCTGGCCGCCGCCGTGCGACCAGATGAGCCGCAGGTTCGGAAAGCGGGCCGCCCGGCCGGTGACGATCATCTGCGTCAGCGCGCGCGTCGTGTCGGTCCCGTACTCGATGACGGAGTCGTTGAGCACCGGCATGATGTTGGTGCAACAGGTGGCCGTGGTCGGGTGCGTGTAGATGACGGCCCGGCGCCGGTCGAGCTCCGCGAACACGGGATCGAACGCCGGATCGCCGAGCCACTTGTCGCCGTAGCTCGTGAAGAGCACGACGCCATCGGCCTTCAGGACGTCGAGCCCATACTCGATCTCGCGCAGGCTCCCGTCGATGTCCGGCAGCGGCAGGTTGACGAACATGCCGAAGCGTCCCGGATGGTCAGACGCGAGCTTCGCGCCGTAGTCGTTGCAGAGCCGCGCGAGCTTCCGCGCGGCGGCCGGATCGCCGAACCAAAGCCCCGGCGTCGTGATCGAGGTGAGCGCCGTCTCGACGCCGCCCTCGTCCATCAGCTCGATCGACTGCGCCGGCGACCATCCGCGCGTCTCGCGCGCGAGCCGGATGCCTTGCGGATCGAGCGTGGCGATGTAGCCGGGCGGCGCGATGTGATGATGGACGTCGATCCGGTGCGGTATGGCCATGATGTTGTCCTCCCTCTCCTCTCACTATAATTTGCGCACAGCAAAACGGGGAGAGACGCTGCCTTGGCGCGCCACATTCCGGGACCGCTCTACCACGTCGTGCAGGGAAGCCAGGGCCTGCCGATGATCTTTCTGCATTCGACCCCGGACGATCACCGGCTATGGATGTATCAGACGGCAAGGTTCTCGTCGTGGTTCCGCACCATCGCGGTCGATCTCGCGGGCTATGGCCGCTCGGCTCCGGCGCAGGCCGGGGTGACGCTCGCTGACCAGGCCGAAGCCGCGTGGGAGATCGTAGACCGGATCTCTAACGGGCCCTGCATCGTGCACGGCAATTCGATGGGCGCGCACATCGCGATGCGCATGGCGAGCGCGCAGGCCCGCCGCGTACCGGCGCTGATCCTGTCGGGCTGCGGCTACCTGCCGAAGCGCGATGCGATGCGCGTCTGGGCGAAGCGCTATGCCGAGGAAGGGCTCGCGTTGCGTCTGAAGCAGGTGCTCGACCATTTCTCGCCACCGGCGCAGGCCTTGCCGCACGTCCAGCACTATGCGCGCATGGTGTGCGAGCTCGACACGCCCGCAACCGTCGCGAGCATCATCGCCATGAACGAGGCGCTGATGAACGATCCTGAGCCCGACGAGTTCTTCCGCACGCTCACCATGCCGACCCTCATCATCAGCGGCACGGCCGATCGCAACCACGCCGCGGCCGAGCTCTTGCACGCCCACATCGCGGGCTCGGAGTTCCGCGCCGTCGCCGATGCCGGACACGCCGTGATGCAGGAGGCGCCCTGGGCCTACGACCAGCATGCGATCGCGTTCCTGGCCCAGCTCGGGCTCTGGCCGGGCCCCGCGCCGCAATGACGCCACGCGAGAACGAGATTCTCTCGCAGACGGGCAAGGGCTCGCCGATGGGCGAGCTGCTGCGGCGCTATTGGCTGCCGGCGCTGCTCGCGCGCGAGCTCGAGGCGGATGGTGCGCCCGTGCGCGTGCGGCTTCTGGGCGAGGATCTTATCGCGTTCCGCGACACGCAAGGCCGCGTCGGGCTTCTGGGCGAGCATTGTTCGCATCGCGGCGCCTCGCTCCATTTGGCGAAGAACGGCGAAGGGGGCCTACGCTGCTGGTATCACGGCTGGAAATACGGCATCGACGGCACCTGCCTCGACATGCCGAACGAGCCGCCGGCAAGCCAGTTCAAGGAAAAGGTGCGGCACCTCGCCTATCCCTGCATCGAGCGCAACGGCATCGTGCTGACGTATATGGGACCGCAGGAGAAGCGGCCGCCGCTGCCGCAGCTCGAATGGCTCGGCGTGCCGGAAAGCCATGTCTATGTCTCGAAGCGCTACCAGGATTGCCACTGGCTGCAAGGGCTCGAGGGCGACATCGATTCGAGCCACCTGGCATTTCTCCACGGCATCGGGGCGATGGAGCAAGTGGCCGAGCACGACATGGCGGATTTGCGCCAGGCGGTGGCGCAAGGCAGCTATCCGAAGCTCGAGATCGTGCACACGCCGTGCGGCATCCTCCAAGGCGCGCGGCGCGACGCCGATCCGCAGCATCATTATTGGCGCATCGGCGCGTGGCTCATGCCGTGCTTCACGGCTCTGCCGTCCTTTCCGGGCGACGCCGCCTTGGGCGGCCACGCGTGGGTCCCGGTCGACGACACCAAAGTGTGGGCCTTCGGCATCTCGTGGCACCCGACGCGGGCGCTCGCGGCGCAGGAGCTGCGCTGGTTCCGCGAGGGCACGCCCACCGGCATCCATTCCACCATGATCCCCGGGACGTTCATCGCCGCGCGCAACAAGTCGAACGGCTATGCCGAGCCGGGCGCGCCCGGCTCGCAGCCGTGGCAGCGCATCACCAATTTCCAGGACCAGGACACGGCGATCACCGAAAGCATCGGCGCGGCGTTCGACCGCACGAGGGAATTCCTCGGCAGCACCGACATCGTCATCGCCAACACGCGCAAGCGCCTCATCGACGCGGCGCTCGCCTGCGCCGACGGTACCGATCCGCCGACCGATGCCGCGGGCTACCGCTATCGCGGCCTCTCTTGCCTCCTGCCGCGCGACACGGCCTCGTGGTCGGACGCCGTGGCGGAGTCGATGGACGCGCGGCCCGAAACCTTCCAGCCAGGAATTTGAGGGAAAAGACGACATGAGCCGCACGCGAAAATTCGCTCTCGCGATCCTTGCCTTCCTCGCCGCGGCGCCGGCGGCGCGCGCGCTCGACAAGGTGAACGTAGGAACTGCCGTGTGGCCGATCTGGGCCTTCCTGCCGCTTCAGGTCGGCGTCGATGAAGGCATCTGGCCCAAATACAATATCGAGCCCACGATCGTGAACAGCGGCAGCGGCGCCAAACTTTTCCAAGCGCTCGCGTCGGGCAGCGTCGATCTCGGATTGAGCAGCGGCGTCGAGATGGCGTTTTCCGCCAAGGGCGCGCCGGTCAAGGCGGTCGCAGCGTTCGCCGGCGAGCCGCGCACCGTGACGATCATCGTGCCCGCCGGCTCGCCGGTGAAGGCGCCGCCGGACCTCAAGGGCAAGATCGTCGCCATGCCGGGCGTCGGCTCTGTGAGCGAATGGCTCCTCTGGCAGATGGAGAAGGCGCAAGGCTGGAGCAAAGCCGACGTGAAGGCCAATTCCGCAGGCTCGCTGGGCGGCGCGATCGCCTTGATCGAATCGCGGCAGGCCGATGCCGCGATCGGGCCGCCCGAGCTTGGCTACATGCTCGAGGCGCAAGGCAAGGGCCACGTCGCCTTCAGCCTCGCGCCGTTCGCGCCGCATTTCCACGCCCACGTGGTCTATGCGCGGGACGAGCTTATCGACAAGAACCCCGATCTCGTCGCGCGCTTTCTCAAGGGCTTCTTCGCCGCCATCGACTATATGAAGACGCATAAGCAGGAGACGACGGCGATTGCCGTGCGCGAGCTGCACAGCACGCCCGAGATCATGGGCCGCATCTGGGACGAGCTAGCGCCATGGCTCGACGACAAGGGCACGTTCGACCCGCAAGCACTCGCGGTGCTGAAGCAGTCTTATGTCGACCTGCAGATTCTCGACCGGAAGCCCAAGGACGACGAAATCCTGACGACCCGCTTCGTGCCGGTGAAGCCGTAAGACGCGGAGACGGGTTCGATCCACCTGTCATTGCGAGCGGAACAAAGCAATCTTCGGCAGATTGCTTCGTCGCTAGCGCTCCTCGCAATGACAGCTGCGCCGGACCTCAGAACTTCACCGGCACGAACTGTTCGGTGAGGATCTCGTCGTCCTTGGGCTCGCGGTCGAGGAGCCCCATGTCGACGAAGGATTTCTTCAGCACCGCGATCGCGGTCGGATCGAAGCTCCCGGTGTCGGACAGCATCGTGAGCTCGTAATCGTACGACCGGTCGGCGATCGACTGGCTCTCATGCAACGCGTCCTCGGCGATGCGCGAGGTCTCGGTCTTGTTGGCCTTCATGAACGCGATCGACGCGAAAAATCCCTTGAGGAAGCGATCGACCAAGCCAGGATTATCGTGAATGAGCGAGTTCCGCGCGAAGATGACATGAGAATGGAAGTGCGGCGCGAATTGCGCCAGGTGCACGAGGATGCGGCCCTTATTCTCGTCCGACAGCTTGAATCCCAGCTCGACCGGATCGACGATGGCGTCCGCCTCGTTGGTGAGAAGCGCGGCAACGTTCGCCTGAACCGAGCCTTGCGCCACGGTTTTTACGTCGTCCTTGCTCCATCCTTGGGCCAGCGCCATCTGCCAGACGAGCCATTGCGCGACCGAGGGTGCGCCGGGCATGGCGAGCAGCTTGCCCTTGAGATCCGCGACCGAGCGCAAGGGCGAATCCTGGCGGACGATGATGACGACCGTACGCGGCTCGGCGGCAAAGGCGGCCACGGCCCGCACGGGCGAGCCTTTCGCGGGGAAAGCAAGGTCGGTCCCCGCCGCGAGGCCGAAATCGAGGCTGTCGGACGCAAGCGCCTGCTGCAGCTTGTTGCCGTTGCCCATGTCGACGATCTCGAGCTCTATGCCGTAGCGGGCGAAGATGTGCTCCGCCGCGCCGACATCGACCGGCAGGAACGCCCACAGACTGCCGAGCGACTTGCCGACGCGGACATGGTCGGCCGCAAGTGCCGGCACAAGCGCGCCGAACCAAAGCGCAGCGCCGATAGCGAGCGCGCGCAGAGGCCGCGAGCTAGAGATCGAGCGTCGCCGGAACAAACAGTTCCTCGATCGGCATCCGCCGCGAGATATAGCCTTGCTCGTGCGCGTAGCGCACGAAGGTTTCCATCACCTGGCGGTTCTGCGCGAAACCGTGCCGGTAGGGATCGTCGCCATAAGCCGCGCGCTGCTCTTCGAGCAGGAACATGCTGTCGACATAGGACACCATCTTCTCGGTCTGGCAGCATTCATCGGCGCATTTCTGGGCCGCGACGAAAGCCTCGTAAAGGCTCGACGCGACCCACGGCTCGCGCTCGGCCAAGTCCTTCTTCATCACAATGGTGTGGCTCACCGGCACATAGCCGAGGCGCCGGACGAGGCGTTGCACCTCGGCCTGGCAATCGGGGAAAAGCCGCCTGATCCAAGGTTCGCGGTTCCGAAATTCCACGGGCACGCGCGGGCTGAAGATGGCGTCGACCTCGCCGTCGCGCAGTTTTTGCGCCGCGGTCTTGCCGGGCCGCAACTCGACCGTGACGGATTTCGGAATGATGTAGCCCGCGCCCTCCGGCTCGCCGCTCACCCACGTCACCTGCTCGGGCGCGAGTCCGTAATGGTCCTTGAAGAGGCCGCGCAGCCACAAATTCACCGTGTAGCGATAGCCCTCGACACCGATGCGCTTGCCGGCGAGGTCGGCGGGCCGTGTTGCGGGCGAATCCGCGCGCGTATAGACGTAGGCGAGGATCGGATCGCGCAGCGGGAAGATCGGAATGGCAATACACGGCTCACCCCGGTCGAGCGCCGCGACAAACCACGAAAGCGAAATCTCGGCGGCGTCGTATTCCTCGTAGACCGGACGATGACAAAAATCGCCGACCCATTGATTGGTGGCGCTGAGCGCGATGCCCTTTGCCGTAACGTGCCCGTCGATCAGCGGCCGCGTGCGGTCGTAATCGGCGAACGCGATGGTGATCGGCCGCTGAGCGTCTTGATGCGCGCGTCCGTGCTCGGCGACTGCAACTCCGCTCGCGGCTGACCTCATGACAGGATCCTCACGCAGCACTGGAGAAAAATTCTATGAACCCTGCGCACTTTATTCAAGAACGGCGATGACGTTGCCCGCGAGACTCCTTTGCTTGTTTCGCGATCGCGTCCAGGCGCTCGCCAAGACGATTAAGCTCCCATTGGTGGGCGAGCGCAGCGGCATTGTCCCACGTCGGTGTTTGACTCCTGAGCGATGGCAGAGGCGCGGACTTATCCATCGTGGCGATCGAGCGATAGAGACGCAGCTCTTTTGCCTGCGTCGCGCAGCGGCCATCCTTGAGCGCAGCTTCCAAGGTCCCATATTTGCGCAACAGGGCGGCGGCGCCCTTGGGTCCTACGCCCTTCGCTCCAGGTAGCCCGTCCGAAGGGTCGCCACGAAGAGCGATGAAGTCGGGAACTTGGCCGGGATCGACCCCGTACCGGTCGCGCACTTCCGCAGGCCCGATCCGCGCCATCATGCCGCCACCCAGAGGCTGAAGAATCGTCGTGCTCTCGGGGGCGAGCTGAAAGGCGTCTCGGTCCCCCGTTGCGATGGTGACGGTGCCGCCCCGGCGCTCCTCTCGGGCGGCGGCCGCAGCGAGAAAGTCGTCGGCCTCGTAGCCCGGAGCTTTGGCATTGACGAAACCACAGGCGCTGACGAATTGCGGTAGTACCCCGAGCTGTTCCACCAACTCGTCATCGAAGTGACGCCCGGCTTGGTAACCCGCAAACGCCTCGTGCCGAAAGGTCGCGGCTTCGAGCGTATCCCACGCGACAAGAACGGCACGCGGACGCTCGTCTTCGTAAAGGCGCAGGAGGAAGTTGGCGAATCCGACGATTGCTCCGCCGCCCTTGTTACCTCGGCGTCGAATGGTCTTCGGGAGGGCGTGATAGGATCGATGTGCGAAGGAATCGCCATCGATGACAAGCAGAGGCTGGCTCACGACTTTCCCTTGAGGTCCCCCCCCGTGTTGTTTTCTTAGCTCGAAAGCGGGCCTCTCTATGAGAACGGCTCGAATTCGCGCAACGCCGGGATGACGTGCTCGCCGAAGAGCCGGATTGAGCGCATCATATCTGGTTCCGCGAGATTGCCGAAATTGAATTCGCCCATGAAGACATTGAAATGGCCCTCCGCCGCCAGCCGCTTCAGCTTCGCGGCGACAGTGTCGGGCGAACCTAGAATGATGAGTTCGTTGCTCAGCAGATAGTCTGGATCGAGGAGATTCCGCACGATCTCCCCTCCTTTGAAATCTCCCTTCTCCTCGTGACGCCTCGCCCCCTCTTCCTGCGCCCGCTTGAGCTCGGCGAGAGTCCGCGGGTTTCCGAAGAAGCCGCGATAGGCTTGGCTTGCGTCCTTTAATGCCTTTTCGATAGCGCGTCCGTCGGTCTCGTCGACATAGACAACCGTCGAATAGCCGATCCGCGGTTTCGTCTCCCATCCCGCACGCTTCCATTGTGCCAAGTACTCTGCGTAGCGCGGACACGCATCCGCGCGCGGGTAAGTGATGAAATAGCCTGTGTTGATTCCTTCCCTTGCGCAGAATTCCAAGGTCGGAGGATCCCGCGTCTCGATCCACAAGGGCGGATGCGGGCGCTGCATTGGGAGTACCGAAAGAGCCACATCCTTCGCGTGATGAAAGCGGCCCTCGAACGAGAAGGGCGCCTCGCCTGCATACGCGGCGCGCAGGAATGGCACGAATTCGAGCGTGAGCTCGCGCTTCGTATTGAAATCGGCGTTGAAGGGCGAAAAGAAGCGAGGCGATACGCCGGGGACGAGGCCTATCTCAAGGCGGCCGCCAAGCATCTGGTCGGCCAGGGCGATTTCCTCCACGAGCCGCATCGAATTGTGGAGCGGCACCACATGGCCCATGGCGCCGAGCCGGATACGGCGCGTACGCGTCCCCGCCGCCACCGCATAGAGATTGCAGGACGACATCCAGCTCTCGTCACGTGAGAAATGATGCTCGACCGAGAAGCCATAGTCGAATCCGAGCTCGTCGCAGAGTTGAAGTTCGCGCCACAGCTGCGCATAGCGCTCGGCGGCCGTCATCCCGGCCTTGCCCCAGACATGAGAGAAGTGGGCGAATTGCATGGGGCTGAGATTAGATCGTTCTGGATGCCTGGGCCAAGGAGATCGGGTTACCAAAGCATGTTAACGGCTGCTCGCAACAAGTCAGCCTTGCGCCCAGTTCGACCGCGCGGGCAATGCCGGCCGCTTCTCGAAAGCGGACGTTGGGTCGCGACATGCGCAAAGATCGACATGCGGGAAGAACCGACATATTGGTTATTTCACCATCGGTGAGGCCAAGCTCATTGGTGCCGTCATTCGCTTAGGCAGAATGACTTGGTCGCCGACGGAATATAGAAGGCAAGAACCGTCTTGTCCGTTCCGCTGCGGGTCCGCGTTGCATTGCGCCAGCGCCTGTTCCTCAGCCTCGCGCTGCGTCGGCGTGCCGCTGGCGATGAAGATCCGCCCCCACGGATGAAATGCGGCGGCCTTGGCGCCTTGCGTCCCCCGATAGTCAGCAACGTCCGAGCGCCGTCGTACATTTTCGTCGATTGCCGGAATCTGCTGCGGATCGAAGAGCCCGTCATATTCGGTGCGTGCCATCGCTCGGCGCGGCCAGCTGCCGTCCGCGGCAACCGGACCTTCGAATGTTTCGTCCACGGCGACCAACACGCACGCCCCTCCGAAACGCGCCTCGCAACCTTCGAGAACACCCGCTTCTGCTGCCGCTTGTGTGCCGAGCCCCGATCTGCGCCAGCTGTTCGCCGGCGGGAACACCGCGATCGCCTTGTGTCCGCTCGAATTCTGATACGCCTCGATTTGCGCTTCGCGCACTGCCGCCGGTTGCGACGGCGCAATTGTTGCCATCTTGCTCGAGAGGACCGATCGAAAGCGATCGGTAGACGGAGAACTTGGTGCGGCCACAGGCCCAGACGGCGGCGCCGGAGTGATCGGCATCGTGGACCGCAAAGGCAACACCACCCTGTTTCCCGCAGCGTAGAGAAAGCACGGACCTGGCGCGTCGGTATGCGGTCGGTCGTTGCAGGCGCGCAAAGCCTGTTCTTCTGCGGCGCGCTGGCTTGGCGCATTCGTCACAACGAAAATGTTGCCATTGGCATGATAGGCGATTGCCTTCGGCCCAAGGCTCGTCGCATAGCCCGCGACGTCCGGCCGCTGCTGATCCTTCTCCCGCACGCCCGGAAGCCGTTCGGGATTGAACAGGCCCGCATAACGAACGCGCGGCATGTCGCGGATGGCGCGTGTTCGATCGGACCCCGCCGGCGAGACCGCGTCGTCGGTGCCAAGCACCACGCACGGCTCATCATAGGATAGTTGGCATTTCTCCAGCACCTTCTCCTCGGCGAGCTCGCGGGTCGGCCAATCGCCGCTCCGCCACGTGCCCTCGGCATGCGGTGCAAGGGCTATCGCGCGATGCGCGCCCAGCTTCGCAAAGGCGCTCGCCGTGTTTTCTCGGTATTTGGGTGATGTCCCGGGCGCGCTCTCGGCCAACGCCTTGACGAGACTCTGCTCGATGTCTGGCGCCGGACCGCTGTTACCGCCGCGCGCAAGCCACCAGCTTCCGCCCGCCGCTATGGCGAGCATCACGGCGACGGACGCCCCGATGCCGATTGTCATTCTTTTGTGCGACGAGCGATCCACGACGACGGCAGGCGCTCGCCGCGGCTCGCTGACCGGAATCTCGGGAAGCGTTGCGATGTCCGTCGCCATGAGGCCAAACACCCCGACCGCACGCGCGATATTCTTCACCATATGCTCGCCGAGATCCGCAAAGGACAGAGATAGCTTGTCTCTGATCTGCTCGTTAGCTGCGCGGGAAATGCAGACACCACCTGGCTCGCAAAGAGACTCGAGCCGAGCCGCGACGTTTACGCCATCGCCGAAAATATCTTCGCCGTCGATGATGATGTCGCCGATATTCACGCCAATGCGAAAAACAATCCTCCTCTCCTCCGACACTTGCGCATTCCGCGACAGCATCCCGCGTTGAATTGCGACCGCGCAGGCGATCGCATCGACGACGCTCGCAAATTCGAGAAGCAGGCCGTCGCCCGTGGTCTTTACCAAGCGCCCGCGATGCGCAGCGATAACCGAATCGATCAGCTCTCGCCTGTGCGCGTTGAGTGCGACGAGTGTACCCATCTCGTCCGCGCCCATGAGGCGGCTGTATCCCACGACATCCATGACCATGATTGCCGCAAGCCGACGCTCAACCATGCGCTTCTCCACGTGCTTCGCGATCGGACCAGACAGCGACCTGCGGTCGGGAACGTTTAGGCCAGTTTACCCGCACACGCTGATCGTAGAAGCGCAATGTCACCGAACCCCGGTCAAAATCGGACCGCCAACGGCGGTGTTGCGATAAGCTGCGGATGATAAAGTCGTCCGCACCATCGGCGCCGGGTGTGCGGCCGTCTGAAAGGAGCGCTATGATATGATACCCGTTCTACGAGGCATAACTGGTAGCGGCGGTCGCGCCGGCCTCCATTTGACAAAGAAGAAAGGACGCGAAGCACTACCATGAAGTTCTGCATGCATCTTAGCACTCGCATCCAAGACAAACGGAATGAACTTCCGCTCATCAACTGCCTGACCGACCTCGCGCTTGAGGCAGATACCAGTGGCTTCAGCGCGATCTCACTGACGGAGCACCACCTTCACGAGAATCAAGGCTATCAGAATTCGCTCTTGTTCGCGTGCGCGCTGGCGCCTCGACTGACGCAGGCAACGCTCATTCTCGCCACGGTCAATCCGGCGCTGCATCACCCGGTGCGGCTCGTCGAGTCGTGCAATCTGATCGACCAGCTGAACTCCGGGCGGCTCGTCGTCGTTTTCGGCCCCGGATTCAAGGACACCGACCTTGTGGCGTTCGGGCGTGATCTCGCGGAGCGCAACACACTGTTCGAGCAAGGGATGCGTACGGTCGTCGACATCTGGGGCTACGACGGTACAGGCGGACCGCTCGAGTTCGCGGTAGGCGCGGACCGTGGAAGGCTCGACGTCGCCGTCAACCCTTCGTCCTTCCGCAAGCCGCACCCCATCCTGGCACGCGGGACGCTCAATCAGGCAGCGATCGCTGATACCGCCGCCCGCGGCTGGCCGGTGTTCACGGCGATAAAGGACCCGGTGGGGGCTCGTGAGCAGATGGCCCTCTATCATGTGGCGCTTGCAGCCTCCGGCCACGACGCGGAGACGATCAGGCTTGCCCGGGAATGGTCGGCGGTGGGGAAGGCCGTGCACGTGGCGGAGACTGACGAACAGGCCAGGTCGGAGGCCGAGGCTTACTTCGTCAAGAACCCGAGCGGGGCGATTGCGCGCAACGCCGACGACATGATCTGCGGCAGCCCGGACACCGTCACACGCGCGATGCGCGCTTTTGCAGCGTGCGGCGTAGGGGTGATGATTTGCGGGTTCCTCATCGACCTCGAAAACCCGTCGCAGCTTCGTCGCAGTGTCCGTCTGTTCAAGGAAGAGGTCATCCCGGCAGCAGGCGCGTGAGGCGATGTCCCAACCCGGCCCATCACTTTGGGACATTCTACGGCTGAATGAGCTCAGCTAATCCATTCGATAATTGGCGAGCGACGCGGACGCGCAACGAGGATCGCGTCGATACCAAGACTTCGCCCGTAGCGGTGCACCGTAAAGACAAGCTGCAGCACGAGCAGGAAGAAATATGTCCACGGCCACTCGCCCGGTGCGCTATAGAGGCCGAGCCAGAGATTAAGTATCTGCAGCGCGCCGATCGCGCCCCAAAGCCGCACGAAGACGCCTAGAATGAGGGAAATCGCGGTCAGAAGCTCCGCGCCGTACACCATCGGCGCGAACAGATAGAAGTGCGGCAGGACAATGTGATTGACGAAGTCGGCCTGGGCCGGGATCGCTGCGGATTTGCCTTCGACCGTCATCCAATAGGCGAGGCCCGTGTCGCCGAATTTGCTCTCCGGATGATCGGTATAATAGGGTGGCAGCTTCCACAACGTTTGCTGCCACCACATGCTGCCGATGAAGAAGCGGAAGGCCCAGTTCCAGATGTGGTTGGCCTGCCGCTGCTCGGGAATGGTGCGCCAAACGTAAATTGCAATGGCGATGCTGCCGATCACCAGGGCCCAGAAGACGATGGTCGTAAAGCCTGCCTGCAGCATGAACTGGGCGACGTCGTTCCACGGATTCGGGTTCATCGCGTCTCTCCTCCCACCTTCGCCTACTCTTCCCAAAGGTTCCCGGAAAACCAGAGACTCGGGCCGGCCGTCTTTCGAGCCGTCACAAAGAATTGCGGAATTTCCCGGTCCGTTTCATGAATTCTTCCCCCCTTTCAATCCGGCCGGCACCGGATCCTCCCGCTCGAGTGTGACCCGCGCCAGGGTGAGCAAAATTCGCACGCTTGCCCGCACAGTGCCGGCGAGGCTGCCCGAGACTTTTGACGCGCCTCCGGCGCGGCGACGATGCGGCACCGGCAGCTCGAGGATGCGGAGTCCGGCGCGAACCGCCCGAATCTGCATCTCGAGATTCCAGCCATAGGTCATTTCGCGCATGCCGAGCCGGAAGAGCGCGTCGAGCGTGATTGCGCGGAACGGCGCCATATCCGTGTAGCGCACGCCGTAGAGGAGGCGGAGCACGGCGCCCACCGCATAGCCGGCGACAAGCTGGTGCGCGCTCATGCTGCCCGGCTCGCGCTCGCCGCGGCTGCGCGAGCCGATCACGAAGTCTGCGTCGCCGCCGAGAATGGGCGTGACAAGCTCCGAGATCCGCCCGGGGCAGTCGCTGCCGTCGCCATCGAGAAAGACCGCGATCGCGCAGGTCTCCGCCGCCGCACGCGCGCCAGCGAGGCAAGCGCGGCCATAGCCGCGCCGCCGCTCGACGACGACGCGTGCGCCGGCGGTGGCCGCGCGCTCCACTGTCCGGTCCGCGCTTCCGCCGTCAACCACGACGATTTCGTCGACGATCTCGCGCGGCGCCTCGGCCAAAACGAGCGGGATCGCCTCCTCCTCGTTCAGAACCGGAATCACGAGTGCGATGCGCGGCCGTGGGGCGGTCAATGCGGTGCCGGTCACGAGGCCGCTCCGCCTCAGAGGCTCCATCGCAAGCCGCAGCCGGCACAGCTGGGCGGCGGATCGTCGCTCAATAATGCGGCGCGGAATGAGCGGTACCGTTCGCCGTTCCAGATTTCGCGCAAGCTCTGCTGCGTCGCGTCGCCAAGGGTAAAATTATCATAGCCGCGCATCGAGAAAGGCGCGATGCAGCACGGCAGCGCGCGGCCGTGCGCCGTGAAATACATGAGCGTCCACGGCCGGCGGCAGAGCGACCATGGCCGGTCCTGCCGCTCGGGTTTGAGGCTGTTGCCGGGATCGGTCGCACCCGAGGCGTTGAACGCGATGCCGAGCCGCCGCGCGGCATCCTCCGCCTCGGCGATGAGGCGGCGCTCCTCGGCGGCGTCGTCAGACGCGAAAAGCGCCTGTTCCGCCCGCGCGAGCCCCATCCCCTCCGGTAGATAGACGAGGCGCTGCAAATAGACTTCGGCGATGCCGCAGTCATGCGCGAGACGAACGAACTGCTGCAATTGCCCGATCGTCTCCTTGAGGCCGGTGAGCCAGAGCGAAACGCGCGGCGTTTCGGCGCCAAGCTCACGCTGCAAGGCGCGGAACGCACGGACGTTGCGCACGATGCGCGGAAAGAACGGCAGGCCGCGGACCCGGACAAAGGCTTCGGGCTCCGCGGCGTCGAGCGAGATCCGCAGTTCGTCGAGGCCGGAATGGATGAGATCCCGCGCCTTGCGCGGCGTCAGCAGCGTGCCGTTGGTGTTGAACAGCACATAAGTGCCGCGGTCTTTGAGATACCGGATCATGCGCGGCAGTGCCCGCACCAGCATCGGCTCGCCGACGCCGTGCAGCACGACGCGCACGATCTTCGGAAACTGGTCGACAATGCTCCGGAACAGATCCCAGCTCATGTCGGCCGGCGGCTCGAGCGTCTCGAATGTGCGCGGACAGGTCGTGCAGAGGAGATTGCAGCGGTTCGTCGTCTCGAGATAGAGGCACACAGGATCGTCGCTGGCATGGGAGCCGCGCTCGGCCGGAACATGCGCAAAATAGCGGCGCGGATCGGGCGCATCGGCGTGGGCTGGGCTCGTCATCTTGCGTCGGCTCCCACGGATCGGTGTTGGCGGCGCCACCCGTCCGCGCAGGCAAGCGCCGCGAAGGGTGCGTAGATTAGCGATTCGATGGCAAGCCTATCGCCATCGGCTACAAGTTGCGAGCCCACCGGAACGAGATAGAGCAGCACGCTCGCCAGCGTCAGCCAGAAGAGTGAGAGCCAAGGCACGAGGCAGAGAAATGGCACGAGCCAGGCGAAATACCAGGCATAGTGCGGCGAGACGAGAACCGTGAACGCGGTCGCAATCAGCGCCGATGCGGCGGCGGAATCGGCAGGCGGCGCCAGCACCATCCGCCCAGCGATCATGGCGAGGAGCAGTATGGCGGCGGCCACATAATAGGCCGCGCTGACGCCCGAAAGCGGCAGGACCTTGCCCAGGAGTTGCCAGAGATAGAAGCCGGCGCCGCTTGAGAAGCCCTCCTCGCCGGCATAACCGCCGAGAAACCCGAGCACGTGCCGGCCGGCGCCAAGATAAGGCAGGTAAGCGAGCGCGACTGTCACAGCAAAGGCGAGCGGCAACTGCCAGTCGCCGCGGCGATACTGCGCCGGCAGGATGACCGCCGGGATGAATTTGACCAACGCCGCGCCCGCGAGCGCGACACCACCAAGCCATCGCGGCAGATGCCGGTGGCCCCAGAGCGCCGCCACGACGAGCAGGACCACGAGCGCGTCGACATGGCCGCTGCCGGCGAACTCCCAGAGCGGCAGCGGATGCCACGCATAGATCAGCACCCGCTCGACCGGCAGCGCCCGGTCGCGCAGCAGCAGAATGAGAAAAGAGACCGCCGCCGCCTCACACGCGATCATCGCGACCTTCATTCCGGTGACGCTCGCATCGATACGCGTCACGATGAAAAAGAAGGCCTCGGCCACCGGCGGATATATGGTCCGCGCGTAATTGTTACGGTTGATGTTGGGGAAGATCGCCGCGTCGCGGAGATCGGCGAGGTGTTCGTCGGTCGGGATGTAGCGATAGGGATTGATGTCTGCCGCCTGCACCCGCCCGTCCCACACATAGCGGTAGATGTCGGTCGATAAAGATGGCGGCGCGATCAGGATCGGAAGGCGAAAGAGCGCTGCCGCGGCGACGATCAGGAGCAAGGCCCGCCGCGAACCGCGGCCGTGCCAGGCGAGCGCTACCGCGGCGAGGTAGACGAGCCCTTGCGCAATCGCCACGGCAACGAACCAGCCAATAGCCTCCTGACGCTGCGCCAGGAGGCCCAGCGCCACCAGAGCAAGCATGAGTATGGCGCACGCGGCCAATTCCAGCCCGAGATTACGTCTCACCGTTTGTCGCTTGATGCGGTGCGCTCGGCCGCGAGGCGGCATCGTCCGGCGTCTTCCGCGAGGAGGCCGCGCAAATACTCGGCGGTATGACGCGCGGGATAGCCGACGCCATCCTGTAATTCGGCGGCAAGGCGGCGGAGCCCTGAGAGATCGTCGACGTCGTACCAGCTGGGCAGCAGGACGGTGTCGAGGCCGAGGCTTGCCGCACGCTCGCGCGTCTGGCCAAGCACCGCGTCGGTGCTCCAAGCGATGTTCTCGAAGAGGCGGCCGTGCGGTGCCTTGAGGCCGATGAGCCAGTAGCCGCCGTCCTCGGCCGGTCCGAGCACGAGCCGGTCCCCCGGCGGCGCCAGCGCCTCGACTGCCGCGACGAGCGCCGCAGTGGGAAGGTTCGGGCTGTCGGCATTGACGAGGCAGACCGCGCGATGGCCGAGCGCGAGAAGATCGGCGGTCGCGTCGAGGAGGCTCGCGGCGAGCCCCGCGTGCCGCGGCGGCAGCAGCCGGATCGCGCGCGGCAGGATCGCGCGAAACAGCTCCTCCGATCCGGCCGGCGAATAGGCGACGTAGCCGTCGATCGGCGCCTGCGTCGCGGCGGCGAGTATGTTGTCTGCCGCATCCTTGAGAAAGGCGCCGCCGAGCGCCGCCGCCGCCGCCGCCGAGAGGGGCGGAACGAGCCGCGTCTTGACGTCGCCGACGCGCGGCGCCTTCGCCATCACCGCCATGCCGCAGAAGCGAGCCGCGTCGCTCATCCGCTGACGAGGCCCCGCCAAGCCCGCGCCGTCGTCGCGATCACCGCGAGCGAGGCGGCGCTGCCGTCATCGTCGCCCTTCTCGAAATCGCCGGCGGTCACCGCCATCTGGTTCGTCACATGCGCAAAGCACAGCACGTCGCGGCCCTTCGCCGCCGCGAACGCATAGAGCGCCGCCGATTCCATCTCCACCGCGAGGATATCCAGTGCCCGCGCCCGCTCAATCGCCGCCGCGGTCTCGCGAAAGGGCGCGTCGGTGGTCCAGGCGGCGCCGCGATAGACCGACTGGCCCGTTGCTTCGAGTGCAACGAGAGCCGCCGAGACGAGGCGGTTCTCGGCAAGCGCGAACTCCGCGGGCGCCAGATAGTGATAGCTCGTCCCCTCGTCGCGGAGCGCCCGGTCGATCAGCACGAAATAGGGCGTGGATCCGCGCGCCACGATCTGGCCCGCCGAAGTGACGCTCAGAAGAAAGCGGCAGCCGCTGACGAAGAGTTCCTCCGCCAGCAGCACCGCAAAGGGCGCGCCTACGGCGCAGCCGATGATGCCGAAGCGCTCGCCCGCATGCGCGAACTCCCAGAGCTCGGTGTGATAGCAGGCCCAACCCGGCGCGACCTCGGCGCGGCCGTCGCGGCGCAAGGCGCGCAAGATGTCGCCATCCGGATCGAGCAGGCAGATCTCCGGCACCGCGACGTCCGGCACGTGCTTTTGCCGGCGCGCCTCGCGCAGCAGGTTGACGGGCTCAAAGACCGAGGGCGCGGCGTGATCTTTGCCGCTCAGGATCGGCGGCGCGCAGGATGGAGTGGCGGCCGGCATGGCTCAGGCGCCGGCGAGCGCCCGGCCGAGGTCGGCGACGATGTCGTCGATATGCTTGATGCCGACCACGAGGCAGCCGTCGGTCGCGCGGGCCTGCGCCTGTTCTTCCTGCATGAGCTTCGAATCGGTGGTGCTCGCCGGCACGATCGTCTCCGGTCGTTCGCTTGCGGTCGGCATGGACCGGTCGCTCCCACAAATTGCGATCGTGCAAGTCTAGCTCAGGCAGCTTTCCGTTGGGAACAGCGCCGAATGCGATTGTTCCGGCCGCCCTGGTCACGGCCTGAAGCTTTCAGGGTAAAGTGATGTTACGGGATGCCGAGTGGCGTCTGCGTAAACCCATGCCCACTCGCGCGGCGAGACATTGATGCAACTCCTGGGGATCGTTACGAACAACGTCGAGCAAGCTCAATTCGCGATCCTACTCCCGTTGATAGTTGGCGCGGGCGTAGTCCTGTGCACGATTGTCGTCCATGCGCTCGCTGTGACCGCGACGGTAAGCTTTCTTCGATATGAGACGAGACTCGGCCACGCGGGCGCAGGCGCGTTGGTCGATATTGTAATCGTCACTCTGGTAATCTCATTCGCGTTCGCGGCGCATCTGATCGAAATCGGCTTTTGGGCAGCGCTGCTCTTGCTGTGCGGCGAATTTCAGGAGTTTGGAATCGCCTATTATCACTCGGCGGTCAATTACACGACATTGGGTTACGGGGATGTGCTGTTAACCCCCTCGTGGCGGCTGCTGGGACCGTTGGAAGCGGCGAACGGAGCGCTCATGTTCGGTGTCTCGGCCGCCGTCGTCTTTGCTGTGATACAGCGGCTGGTTTTAGTTAGGTTTAAGGATCTCAGGTAGCGGCCGCTCATCGAAACGTTCACCATTGGCACGTTCGTTGAACCGATGGACCGGACACGTGTCCGAGTGCCGCCAGACCGAGCTTGGCCGAATGCTCGATGCCCGGAATGAGTATCAGCCGCAGCCGCGGAAAACCGGCAGACGGCTCTGTAAGCCGCGTCGCGGTCAGACGCGGAAGCGGTACTCGACGCCGGGAGCGCGCTCTATGTCCGGCGGGAAGCTGTCGCGCTTCTCGGTGAAATAGCGTTTGCAAAAGTCGCCTTCCGCCGCGGCGTTGTAAGTGAGATAAAGAATCCGCCGCGCGCGATCGGTCATGTTCGGTTTCGAGGCATGCGGCGCGTAGCTGTCGAAGAACAGCACGTCGCCAGGCTCGGTCGGCACGGGGACAAGGCTGAAGCCCGTCATCTCCGCCGCCGCGAGCGGCCGCCACTCTTCGCCGATGAGGCCGATGACCCGCGCACCATCGCCCATCTCCAGGCAACCAGTTTCGATCGTCGCGCGATCGATCGTGACCAGCGCGGTGACGAACATGCGCGCGTAGCGCGACCAGCCCGCCTGCTGGTCCTGGTGCGGCTCGAACCCTGCGCCACCCGGCATCTTGAAATTGATCTTGTCCTTGAAAAGGCAGGCGGGCGCCGCGAGCAATTGATCCACTGCCTGGCGCAGCTCGCGACCATGCACGAAGGCATCGAAGCCAACGTGATGCGGACAGAAATTCTCGATGCGTTGGATGACGCGCTTGCCGGGTTCTGTGAGGCTCGGCTCGTAATAGACCATGTGCTTACCTGGCTCTTCCGGCCGCACCGTCAGCTCATCGGTCCAGCGCGCGAGCATCTCGACTGCGGCGGGAGCGACGAAGCCGCGCGCCAGCACCCATCCCTTGTCGCGATAATCCGCCACCTGCTGCGCTGTGAGTACGTCGCCGGACGAGCGCGGCGGCTCGGAGGCCCGGTTCTCGCGGTTCGTGACATCAAGCATTCGCCACCTCCTGGAGCAGCGGCAAAATCTCCTGTCGCGCTCGCGCGACATCGGCTTCGAAATCGATCTCGGTCCACGGCAGGTCGCTGATATCCACATGGCCAAAGCGATCTGGATGCGCGAGGATCAGATCGCGGATCGCGGCCTCGTACTCCGCGGCGCCGCGCCCGGCCTCGACATAGGCCGTCGCGCATTCCGCCAGCGCCGCCGCCATGCTTCCGGAGAAGCGGAAGAAGCCCACGGATTCGCCGTGGCGGTCATGCGCATGCTCAGGCAGTTTCGCGAAATCGACGATGACCTCGCCGCACAGGCAGATCTTCACCGGTTCGTCTCCCGGCTCGATCGCCCGGTCGAGCAGAAGCACGTTCTCCGGCGCGGCCTGCAGCAAGCGGGCAATCATCCGGCGGTCGTAAAGCACATCGCCATCCATCAGCAGCACAGGTCTGCCCGCCGCCAGGTGTGCGCGCTGAACGGCGAGCGAAACAACGCTGCCCTCGCGATAGCGCGGATTTTCGACCAGGGTCACGCGATCGAGCGCGCCGAGGCCGCTGAGCTCGGCGCGGATAAGGTCTGGCCGATGTCCGACGGTGATGGCGATGTCGTCGATACCGTTGGCGCGGAGAGCCGCGAGATGCCGTTCCAGCAGGGTCTTGCCGCCGAAGCTGAGCAGCACCTTCGGTGCTGCGACGCCAAGACGACGCCCGACACCCGCCGCGAGGATGATCGCCGATGGCCCGGACGAAGATGGTGGCGAGACCGGCATAATGCTCGATCGCCTCTCAGCGCGACAGATCGTGCAACGTATCAACTCCCGCAGTGGCCGATAGGCCAAAATCAGCCAAGATTTCGCCGATGGCAACGACGAGTTGGACGAAATCCTCGGGCTCGAGCGCGCCAATGCAGGCGATGCGAAAGCTTGGCGCGTCGGTCAGTTTTCCCGGATAAATCACGAAACCGCGCGCCGCCAGCGCAGTGTAGAGCTCGTCGAAGCGGAAGCGTGGATCCTCCGGCGACCGGAAGGTGACAATGATCGGCGCTTGAACGCTCTCATCGAGAAATACGCGAAAGCCGAGGCGATCCATCCCTTCAACCAGAGTCCTGAAGTTCGTCTGGTAATGGGCCAGCCGCGCGGCCGGACCGCCCTGAGCTTCGAGTGTCCGCATCGCCTCGACCAGCGCCGCGACAACCTGCACTGGCGGCGTGAAGCGCCACTGCCCATTCGACTCCAAGCCGCGCCATTGGTCATAGAGATCGAGGCTAAGCGATGGCGACGTGCCTTTCGCGCGCTCGATCGCGCTCTTCTCGACGAGCGCGAAAGCGATGCCGGGCACGCCTTCGAGGCATTTGTTGCTCGACGCCAACACCGCCATGATGGGCGTCTCCCGCAGATCGAGCGGCAGGGCGCCGAAGCTGCTCATCGCGTCGACGATAAATGCGCGGCCCTGCCGCGCTACCGCCGCCGCGACCGCAGCGAGCGGATTCAGAAGCCCGGACGTCGTCTCGCAATGTACAAGCGCTACGTGCGTGATCGCGCTGTTATCGGCCAACGCGCGCTCGACGGTGCCAGGGTCGACGGCTTGGTCCTCAGGCCAGCGCAGCACCTCGACTCTGCGGCCGAGGCGGTGCGCGATCTCGATCATTCGCTCGCCATAGGCTCCATTCGCCAACACCAAAAGCACGTCCGAGGGCCCTACCAGCGTTCCGATGGCCGCTTCGACGATGAAGGTGCCGCTGCCCTGAAGCGGAATGGCAACATGGCTGTCCTGGCCACCGGCGATATCGAGCAGGCGGCCCCGCAGCTCGGCCGTCATGCGAATGAATGTTGGCTCGCGCGAACCCCAATCGCTGAGCATGGCCCGGCGCGTTTCGATCTGCGTCGTCAACGGTCCCGGTGTAAACAATAGTGGGGTTCGCGGAATGTCAGCCTCCCTATTCGGCTCGACCAACAGCGACGTGACGGCCGGTAAGCCGTCGCAGACGCCAGCCAGTCAGCAGCATCATGAGAGTGGCGCCGAAACAGGCCGCGACGAGGAGTTGTGCGCTCCAGCCGAGCCAGATGATCGGCGCCAGAAGATAGAGCAGGTCGTCCGCATCGAAGCCGAATGCGCCCGAATAGGCCTTGCTGCCCGGTCCCTCCAATCGTTCCAGCGCCTCCGACCAGTAGCCGCATATATAGAGCGCTGCTCCGGTCCCGAGACCGAGCGCGACAGCGGCGGCGCCCAAAGCCGATTTGTGGAAGCCAAACCCAAGTGCGATGAAGAAGCCCGAATTTACGACATTGTCCACGACGAAGTCATAGTGATGGCCACCCGGCGTCGACATGCCGCCAACGCGCGCAAGCTCGCCATCCGCGCGATCGAGGAACGCCGAGACGAGCCAGAGCCACCCGGCCCAGCCCAACCAGCGACCGTCGGCGGGGAGCACCGCGGCGCAGGCCAAAATGCCCGTCGCGAGCCTCAGCGTGGTCAAATGGTTGGGCGTAATCCCCGTCCCGACCAAAGGCCGGACGAGGAAGCGCGCCAGGCGATGGCTCCAAGACGTCCCGATCACGCGATCATTCCCTGTCCGCTCCGGCCGCCGCCGCTCCAACCCGGGTGACGAGCTGCCGGGTCTCGATGGCATGCCACGCGATCAACGCCGGAAGCCCCAATACGACCTCGCGTATGCGCTTCAGCAACGACAGTTCGATCGCCGCCTGCGGGCTGATGCCGAGCAATCCACATATGAGGATATAGCCGCCTTCCTGCACGCCGAGCGAGCCCGGGATGGCGAACCCCACCGCGCGCACCGCCTGGCCTAGGCTCTCGATGATCAGGCCCTCGCGGAAATCAACCGACACCCCAACGAGGTAGAGAGCGAGCATGACTTCGAGCCCACCGAGCAGCCACGAAATCAGATGATAGCCGCATGCCAATCCCAGCCTCGCCGGGGCGGCGTACAACACGACGATGGCGCGATGCAATCCGCCGATCTCGCCCAGGGACGACCACAGCGATCCGCGCTCGACGAGCCTGACCAGAGCGCGCTCAACGAGATGAAACAGGCCAAAGCGCTGCGCGACGATGAAGAGACTTACGACAACCGCCGCCAGCGCGATGGCCCCGATCATCCACGGCAGGATGCGCGTCTCGTGCAAGCCGGGGATGAGCAGTGCCAAGCCGAGCAGCGTAAAGATGATCTGGCTGACCATTTCCATGGTGAGGTCGACCGCGGCGCTGGCGCCGCCCGCCGCGAGCGGCACGCCAACGCGGCGGAGAAGGCGGGCGCCGACGAATTCGCCCCCGATCTGAGCCACCGGGAGCAGATTGTTCACGGCCTCCCTGATCCAACGCACGCCCAAAAGGGTGCTCAACCGAGGCGGCCGCTCCACCGGCAGCAATACGCGCCACCCAAGCGCCGAGTAGATCATTTGCAACGGGTGGAACGCGATCACCAAAAGCACTCCCCAGCCGACGCTGGCGAGGCCGTTGGAGATCTCGGCGAAGCCGAAATATCCACCCAGCGCAAGCGCGAGCGCCAAACCCAGCGCCGTGGTTAGCGCGAGAGACAGCTTCACCGGGTAGCGCCTATAGCGAAAGGCGGGGCGGCGCTCGATTTCGCGGGTTCCGCAAGAAATCCCTTGAAGCGCCGTGCCACATCCTCGGGCGCGATCGTCGGGCGCCCAAGCTTGCTCATCGAGCCCGGGGCGATGCGTGCATGAATCAAGGCAGGTTTGGGAGCGGATGCGGCGGCGCGGTACGCTCGCTCGAACCCATCCAATGTGTTGCACGAGACGGCGTAGCGGTAGCTGCAAGCCAGCGCCACCCCGGCAAAATCGACCGAGCTCGAAACTGTCGGCTGGCCGCCGGTCGAATCATGGACGCCGTTGTCGAGCACGATATGGATCAGGCCGGCCGGTGCGTAGGCGCCAATCGTCGCGAAGCTGCCGAGCTTCATCAGCGCAGCACCGTCGCCGTCGAGAACGACGACGGGCCGCGACACGTTGAGCGCGACGCCGAGGCCCATGCCCGAGGCGCAACCCATCGAGCCCACCTGGTAGAGATGCTGCGGCCGGTCAGCGAGGGTGAAAAGCTCGCGCCCGCATTTGCCGGTGGTGGCGATGACCGCCGCCGCGGGGTCGACGAGCGCCAAGAAGCGCTCGAGCACGGCGGCACGTTCGGGCTGTTCGCCGGCCATGCTCAGATCGTCGCGCGTGCCCGCGTCGATGCGCCGGCGCGGCGGGAGATCGAGCCCGTCATCACGAACGCTGCCCTGTTCCATGACGAACGCGAAGGGCAGTTCGCGCTCCGCCATTCGCGCGGCGGCGTGTCCGAGTGCCGCAGGCAATGCCTCCGCAAACTGCGGAAAGGCTTCATTCTCGACGTCGATCAGGGACAGCAGCTTCTGCGTGATCTGCCCCATCAGCACATGTTGCGGCTCGTCCTTGATGCCCGGCTGACCGCGCCACGTCGTGATCAGCAACGTCGGGATGCGAAAGGGCGCATTGAGCGAGGTCAGCGGATTGACGGTGTTGCAGAGTCCGGAATTCTGGCACATGACCACCGTCTTCCGCCCGGCCAACCAGGCGCCGGCGGCGATGGCCACCGCTTCGCCTTCGCTTGCCGCGCCGACATAGGCGAGCGCCGGGCGGCTCAGCACGCCGTTGATCAACGGCGTGAGGAAGCTGCAGGGCACGCCTGCGTAGAAATCGAAACCATGGCTCGCAGCGGCGGCGAAGAAGTCGGCAGCCGTGATCATCATCAGTCCCTTATGTGAAATTGCGTGCGTTCGCAAGATCGTCGAGCGTGTCGACATCGAGCCAGTGGCCCATGACGTAATGCACGAAGACCGGATGCTTGGCCGCAAGCCGCGTGAGCAGCATCGGCATGTCAGTGCTTTCGAGCTTTCCCTCGGCTTCGATGAGGTCGAGCTCTTGGCGCAGCCATGCGGCGCCTTGCGCGGTAAAGCGGGCCAAGCCGATCCACTCGCCGTTGCTTTGCGACACCGGCAAATCCGGAGAGACGACGCGCAGATGGACCGGAGCATCGTCCAGATAATTGCCGGAGAACCGCCGTTCGGCCTCGACCAAGTCACACGGCGTCGCGCGCGCGCGCGCGCCGCGCGCGTCGACGGCAACAACGACGTCGCCGTCGGACGCCAACAATCCGTCGAGAATATACCGGCGGAACAGAACGTCGCCGTAGACGACGATTGTCTCGCCGTCGAGTCGCTCCCGAGCGCACGCCAGCGAGTAGACTTCGCCCGTCTCGGCATAGCGGTCATTGTCGACCATGGCGATACCGTTCAGGGCGATCGCCTCTTTATGATATCCGCGGACAACCGCAATAGAGCGGATCCCGCTGTCGGAGAGTAGCGAAACCAACCGCTGCAGCAGCGATTGCCCGCGCACGTCGACCATGCACTTGGGCTGGTCGCGCGTAAGGTCGCCGAGATCGCCGCGTGTCGCCGCGAGGACCACCGCTGTCGCGGTCGATCGCCCGGGAAGGTAGCGTCGTTCCGCCGCTTCCAATTCGGCATTGCCGACCAGGCGAAATATTTCTTGCACGCTCGCAACGCGGCCCTCCACCTCCTGCAAGGATTCGTTGTCCCGGATGCGGCGGCACGTTTCCTCCATCGCCGTGATCGCGGCGCGCAAGTTGTGATTCGCCCAGATCACGGTCGAAATGCCTGCCTGGCGGAACAGCGGCGTTGGGGTCGCGTGATAGGTCGTCGGTACGATGACCAGCGGGCAGCGTTTCTGCCACCGGTCGGCGAAAGCCAGAATCTCGTTTGCCGTGGTCTGCTTGGAATGGATGAGGATCGCGTCCGCTCCGGCGGCACGATAGGCTTCGGCGCGCAGCAGCGCCTCGTCCAGCCCTCGTCCGGAAATGAGCGCCTCGGTACGCGCGACGATGACGAAGTCGTCGTCGCTTTGACTGTCTTTTCCGGCCTTGATTCGCCCCGAAAACTCATCGATGTCGGCGAGCGGCTGGCGGTCGCCGACGAAGGAATTGGTCTTCGGGAACAACTTGTCCTCGATGCAGACGCCGGCGATCCGGCGTTCGCAAAGCTTGCGCACGAGGCGCCTTACATTATTGAAGTTGCCATAGCCGGTATCGCCGTCGACGAGGATCGGCAACTCCGTCGCTTCAGCCATGAACTCCAGCACCTCGAGCACCTGGGTCCACGAGGCTTCATTGCTGTCGCGTAGGCCGAGACTGGCGGAGATCGTCAGGCCCGACGCCCAGATGCCGGGAAAGCCGGCTTCCTCGACGATCTTCGCGGAAAGGCCGCTGTGCGCCTCCATGAGGAAGCTCAAGAATGGCGAGTGGATCTCGGCACGGAGCGCGGCAGCCCTGCTGCGTCGCCGACCATTCGCCTGCCGATTCCGCTTCACTTGTTGCCGGGGCAAGCTGTCCATGACGGCCTCGCGCCTTTTTTTACGCTTGGATCCTGTCCCGGGCTTTGCTCGCGCTGCCCTTCGCGGACATCCTCGTTTGCTCAAGGAAACATCCACAAGCGTTGCCGAGTGAGGGGAACTATCAGAGAAATGTCAAGTATGTGACAGACCCGAGGGGGCCAACGCCCCCCTGGTTGTCGAGACGGCCGTCAGGCTGGGCGAAATGGAGAAAGACCCAACGATCCCCATTCAGGCCGATTTCGAATTGACGGCGGCCACATTCAAACGATTGGCCCAGGCCATCTAGCGCGGGAATCCCTAGAGTGCAGCTGGTCATCAGGAGCGGAGGCAGCGATGTCGACTGGCGGAAATCCGATCATCGGCTTTCAGGTAAAGCGGGAGGACATCGCTTATACCGGGCACGATCTGCAACGCCCGGAATGCATCCTGGCTGAGCGCGACGGCTCGTTGTGGAGTGCCGATGCCCGCGGCGGCGTCGTCCACATCCGTCCGGACGGTTCGCAGCATCTGATCACGCAGCAGGTGACGACGAGGTTCTCCCAGGCGTCGTCGGAGGAGGAACGCTACACTACCGGCACGCTGCCCAATGGTCTGGCCTTTGCGCGAAACGGCGATCTCATCATTTCGAACTTCGGGACCGATCGTTTGGAGGTCATGACGCGTTCAGGGGAATCCCGCGTCTTGGTCGATCGGCTCGACGGCAATCCGATCGGCAAGGTCAATTTCGTTTTGCGAGACTCCAAGGACCGGTTGTGGATCACGGTGTCGACGCGCACCCGGAACTGGATGAAGGCCGTCAGTCCGAATGTACGCGATGGTTTCGTTGCGCTTTACGACAAGGGGCACCTGCGGATTGTCGCGGACGGGTTCGCCTTCACGAACGAGGTCCGTCTCGATGCCCGCGAAGAATGGCTCTATGTCGTCGAGACCTGCGGCAGACGGATTACGCGTCTTCGCGTTGCGTCCGACGGCTCTTTGAGCGAGCGCGAGATCTTCGGTCCCGCCGATCATGGCGCTTTCATCGATGGAATCGCCTTCGACGCGTTCGGAAATCTTTGGGGCACGCATGTCTTCGCAGATCGTATCTTCGCAATCACGCCCAATGGGGATCTGGACATCCTCCTGGATGACGGGAATCCCCGGGCTAACCAAGAGCTCGAACGAGCTTTCTTGGCAGACCAAGTCACGCCGGAGCTGATGCTCTCCTGCGGCGGGGCGATTGCTCCCTGGTTCGCCAGCGTGACGTTTGGAGGTCCCGACCTCCAGACTGTTTATGTCGGAAGCCTTCGCGGCACGCGAATACCGTACTTTCGCTCCCCGATCCCCGGCGCGCCCATGATCCACTGGGGCTGACGAGCCCCCGCCCGAGCGTCGGCCTGACGATCCAGCGAGGAAGAATGGGGCTGGCCCTACGAAAGACCGAGCCTCTGCACTTGCGCGCCGGGCACGAGGTTCATCCGCCCGATCGCCTGGCTTCGCTGATCCTCGCTCGCAAGCAATTGTCGACGCAGCGCGATGATCGCGCGGGCAAGAAGGGTTCGGTCCCAGAACCAGGCTTGCATCTGGCGGCTCGAGGGAACGGCGCCATCCGCAGCCATCGCCTCGAGGTAGTACGACTTTAGGTCGTCGACGGCCCACCGAAGCACCTGCACGGGACTGACAGCGGGATCCGAAGCGGCGGACGGCGTGCCCGCCAGAAAATCCGCCAGCAGCGTCGCACATTCGTCGACGCCGCGGCCGCTTAATCCGACCATCGTTCGGCCGTTCGACGCAACGAAGCGAGCGTGGAAGGGCGCAACCGCGCGAATTTCCTCGCGCAGCGCGCGTTCGAGGGCGGCGCGGTTCGCAACGTCGATCTCGCCAGGCGCAAGGTCGAACGGCGGGTTCCAGCCGGCGATGCCGACCGCGGTCGGATCATCTTCGGGAAAGTCTTCGAGTATGACCGGCCCAGCACTTGCTTCGAGAAGGCGCAAAGCCGCGGTTATGACCTTGACCTGGAATTGCTCGTTGCGCGGCGGACCGAGCGGCCGGCCAAGTTCGAACGGAACCCACATCGCACGCGGCGGACGCACCTTCTCGCTGTGCAGCCGGATGAGGCTGATCGCGACCGCCGGCACACCTTCTTCTTCCAGGTAATGTGCGAGCGCGCACACGGCGCGCGTGCAGAGGGGTCAAACAGGCGTCAGCAGCACCGCGTCAACGCGATCGGACTTGAGACGGCCGGCAACCTCGCGCACCTGCATTTCCATGCCGCGCGGGTCGCTTGCGCCCATGAAGGAGTAGTGCGTCGCGGCAACCGAACCAATGGTTCCCGCCGCCGCCATCGCGCGCAGGCGCTCGATCGGAAAGACCACATTGATGTCGCGCTCGAACCCCGTACGGTCGAAATTGACCGAGACATGGCTCATCACGATCTGGTCTGGCGGGGTGTCGGCGGGAAGAACACGATAATCGGTGTTGCCCGACACGAACGGACGTTCGCCGCGTCGTACGAGGCCCGCCGAGGTCACGATGGCCACGCGGCGCCGGGCGAGCGCGGGACCGGAAACGAACGGTGTCGTCTCGAAGCTGGGGCATTCGAGATTGGCCATGCCCGTTTGGGTAGCGGGCGGAAGGTCGGTCATCCGTACCATGCCGGCATCTTACCAGCTTTTGGCGCCGGGGCTACGGCGCGACATCGGTTCGCGATCTCGGTGCGGAGATGATCTGGTATTGCCAATTTCCTGGTCGCGGAAAAATCGAGCGAGCGAGATCGAATTGGTGGGCGACATAGCGGCCATGATAGACATCTCGAACTTGACGAATGCCCGCGCGTCGACACTTTCCGCAGTTCGGTAAAGATGGTAGCGGGGGAGGGAGTTGAACCCCCGACCTTGGGATTATGATTCCCCTGCTCTAACCAACTGAGCTACCCCGCCGCCAAGCGCGGCATATAGGAAAGGGGCGCGGCCGGCGTCAAGGCGACGCGCCCGCGGCGCGCGGGCGCGTGCCTTGCCTCACTCGGCCGCGGCGCGCGCGGTCGCGATCGCCTGCCACACGCGCGCGGGCGTTGCCGGCATGTCGATGTGGCGCACGCCCAAAGGCTTCAACGCGTCGAGGATGGCGTTGATGACGGCAGGCGGCGCGCCCACCGTGCCGGCCTCGCCACAGCCTTTGACGCCCAAGGGATTGGTCTTGCAGGCGAGCTCGTTATAGGTCACCGCGAAGTCGGGCATGTCGTCGGCGCGCGGCATGCAATAGTCCATGAAGCTCCCCGACAGAAGCTGCCCGCCCGAGGGATCGAACACGGCGCCTTCGGTCAGCGCCTGGCCGATCCCCTGCGCCAGCCCGCCATGGATCTGGCCATCGACGATCATGGGGTTGATGACGCGGCCGACATCGTCCGCGACGACGTAGCGGTCGAGCGTGACGGTGCCCGTGTCCTGATCGATCTCGAGCTCGCAGATGTGGCAGCCGTTGGGGAAGCTCGGCGGCTCGGGCGCGAAGGTTCCGCTGCCCTCGAGCCCGACGCCCAGATCCTTCGGCAGCCCGGCCGGGTGATAGGCGAACTTCGCGACATCGACGATGCCGATGCCCTTGTCGGTGCCGACGACCTCGAAGCGGCCCTCCTTGAACTGGATGTCCGCGGCCGAAGCTTCGAGCATGTGTGCGGCGAAGCCCTTGCCCTTGGCGATGATGACATCGCACGCGCCCCTGAGCGCGCCCGTGCCGACGACGGCGCTGCGCGAGCCATACGTGCCGCGGCCGAACGGCACCTGGTTGGTGTCGCCCTGGATCAACCGGATCGATTCGAACGGGATGCCGAGCCAATCCGACACCACTTGCGCGAAGGTCGTGGCGTGCGATTGGCCGTGCGAGAAGGTGCCGGCGACGATGGTGCAGCCGCCGCCCGGATCGAAGCGCACCTCCATGCGGTCGTTGAAGACGCCGGCATCCTCGAGATAGTAGATGGCGGCGCGCCCGCGGAGCTTGCCGCGGCGGCGGCTCTCGGCGACGCGCTTGTCGTAGCCCTTCCAGTCGGCGAGCTCGAGCGCCATGTCGGTCGTGTGCGAGAAATCGCCGTCGTCATAGACGAATCCGGTCGGCGTCGCGTAGGGGAACTTGCCCGGCTCGATGTAGTTGCGCTTGCGCAACTCGATGGCATCGATGCCGCTCGCCTCGGCCGCCTTGTCGATGAGGCGCTCGATCACGTAGGAGGCCTCGGGCCGCCCGGCGCCGCGGTAAGGGCCCGTCGGCGTCGTGTTGGTGAAGATGGCGCGCGTCGCAAGATGCACGTTCTTGATGTCGTAGACGGCCGGCATGAGCTTCACCGACCAGATGAGCGGCACGACCGCGGCGCCGACCACATAAGCGCCGAAATTGTGGAGCGCGGTGCAGCGCACGCCCGTGATCTTGCCGTTGGCGTCCAAGGCCATTTCGGCCTCGATGATCTGGTCGCGGCCGGCATCGTCGGAGATGAAGCCTTCGGTGCGGTTCTGATTCCACCGGACCGGGCGGCCGGTGAGCTTCGCCGCGAGCAGCACGAGCGCTTCCTCGGGATAGACGCCGCCCTTCATGCCGAAGCCGCCGCCGACGTCGTTGGCGACAACGCGAAGCTGTGTCTCGGGCATGTGGAAGACCATGCCGGCGAGCATCTGGCGCGTGCCGTGCGGGTTCTGCGTGCTGGTATAGAGAGTGTAGGCATCGTCGGCGCGGCTGTAGGTGCCGATGCAGCCGCGCGGCTCCATCGCGTTGGCGACGAGCCGGTTGTTGACGAGCTTGACCTTGACCGCGTGCTTCGCCGCGGCGAACGCCTCGTCGGTCGCCTGCTTGTTGCCCATCATGATCGGCACGCAGAGATTGCCCTGCGCCTCGTCCCACACGAGCGGCGCGCCGGGCCTGGCCGCGGCCTCGAGATCGGTGACGGCGGGCAGCATGTCGACGTCGATGTCGACGAGCTCGGCCGCGTCGCGCGCCTGGGCGGCGGTCTCGGCGACGATGAAGGCGACGCGGTCGCCGACATGGCGCAGTTTGTCGGTGGCGAGGATGCGGCGCATCATGCGGTTGCCCTTGGGGCCGCCCATGTCCTCTGGCATGAAGGCACCCAGCATGTTGCCGACGCCTTGCGCCTGCAGGTCGGCGCCGGTCAGGGCCAGAACCACGCCGGGGGCCTTTTTCGCGGCGCTCACGTCGATCTTCTTGATGCGCGCATGCGCATGGGGCGACAGCACGATCTGCCCGTAGAGCTGTTGCGGCAGCACGAGATCGTCGACATAGCGGCCGCTGCCGGTGATGAAGCGCACGTCCTCGACGCGCCGGACCGGCTGACCGATTCCGAATCTGTTGGGCATTCCTGTCCTCCCGCGGCGGCTGTTGGCCGCTCCTTCACGTAGGCGCGAATCTATGGGGAACGGGTGCCCCGGACAAGCGGGAGGAGATCGCCCCTGCCCCACCGGGGAAAGGCAGGGGTCAGTGGTCGCGCCGGATCCAGCCGCCGCCCAGCATGCGCTCGCCATCATAGAAGACGCAGGCCTGGCCCGGCGCTACGGCGAAAGCCGGCTCGTCGAGGCACGCTTCGCCACCCTCGCCCGCGAGCGCGAGCGTCGCCGCGACCGGCGCGTGCGCCGAGCGCAGTTTCACGGTGCAGCGAAGTTCGCCCGCGGGTTTTTGGGCGCCGAGCCAGTTCACGGCCGCGAGCGGCACGCGGCGCGCGCCCAAGGCCGCGCGCGGACCGGCGACGACGCGGCGCAGCGCCGGCTCGATGCGCACGACATAAAGCGGCTCGGGCCCGAGCGCGCCCAGCCCTTTGCGCTGCCCCACGGTGAAGTGCGCGATGCCTTCGTGGCGGCCGATGACGCGGCCGTCGAGATCGACGATCTCGCCCGGCTCGCCCGCTTCGGGCCGGAGCTTCATCACGACATCGCCGTAGCGGCCGTGCGGCACGAAACAGATGTCCTGGCTGTCGGGCTTCTGGGCGACGGGCAGGTCGAAGCGCTCTGCCAAGGCACGCGTCGCGTCTTTCGTCAGGGCGCCCAAGGGAAAGCGCAGAAGATCAAGCTGCGCGCGCGTGGTACGGAAGAGGAAATAGCTCTGGTCGCGCGCAGCATCGGCGGCGCGATGCAGCTCCAGCCCCTCGGCGCCGTCGACGCGGCGCACATAATGGCCGGTGACGAGCGCTTCGGCGCCGAGGTCGCGCGCCACCTGCAAAAGGTCGCGGAACTTCACGGTCTCGTTGCACTTGACGCACGGGATGGGCGTCTCGCCGCCGACGTAAGAGTCGGCGAATGGCTCGATGACCTCGTCGCGAAAGCGCTGCTCGTAATCGAGGACGTAATGCGGGATGCCGAGCCGCTCGGCCACGCGCGCGGCATCGCGCACATCCTGCCCGGCGCAGCAGGCGCCCTTGCGCCCCAATGCGGCGCCATGGTCATAGAGCTGCAAGGTGACGCCGACGGTGTCGCAGCCAGCTTCGGTCGCGAGCGCCGCCGCGACCGAGCTGTCGACGCCGCCCGACATGGCGACGACGACGCGCGCGCCGGGGACAAGCCCGAGCATCAGCTGTTCATCATGTTGCGCGTCGCCTGCGGCAGCGTCACCGTGAGACCGTCGAGCTCTTCGGTGATGATGATCTGGCAGCCGAGCCGCGAGGTGCGGGTCAGGCCGAAGGCGAGGTCGAGCATGTCTTCCTCGTCCTCGCTCGCCTCCTTCAGGAGATCGTACCACTCCGCATCGACGATCACGTGGCAGGTCGAGCAGGCGAGCGAGCCTTCGCACGCGCCTTCGATGTCGATGTTGTTGCGGTGCGCGATCTCGAGCACCGAGAGCCCGATCGGCGCCTCGACCTCGTGCCGACCACCCGTGCGGTCGATGAAAGTCATCTTCGGCATCAGTTCGCTGACCCGCCCGGTACCATGTCTTCCGCAATCATCGCGGCGCCCAAAACCGCCGCCTCCTCGGCCGCGGCGCCCGGGGCGAGGGCCGCCGCCTCGCCACGCGCGACGTGGCGCAGGAGCGCGAGCCCCGCTTCGTCCGACGCGCGCGCGATGGCCGCGCCGTCGGCATCGCTCGCAATCGCGGCGTGCGTCACCGGACGCGCGAGCTGCTTTTCCGCGCGCGCGCGCAAGGCAAGGAGCACATCACCGAGCGCAGCACCCACCACATCGAGCGCACGATTGCCGTCGGCATCGGGCAGGATCTCGGCATTGCCGCCCACCGCGATCGCGACCCGCGCCACGGCTACGGCGAGATCGATCCCGACCGCCGCGCCGGCCGCATCGCTATCGACGAGCGGGCCGTCGGGCTCCTCGATCTGAAACAGCTTCATCGCTCAGACGTGGAAGGACTCGCCGCAGCCGCAACGCCCCTTCTCGTTGGGATTGCGGAAAGTGAAACCCGATTGCAGCTTGTCCTCGACGAAATCCATCTCGGTCCCGATGATAAACATGGTGGCCTTGGGGTCGATCAGGATGGTGACGCCGTTGTGCGTGACCACCTCATCGAACTTGCCCTTCTCGTCGGCATATTCGAGCGTGTAGGTGAGGCCCGAGCAGCCGCGCGAGCGCACGCCCACGCGGATTCCGGCCGACGGCTTGCCCCGCTTCAAGAGCAGCGCCTGTATACGATCGGCAGCCGCATCGGTCACGGTCATTGCCTGCTTTAGCGCCATGATCTCCTCGCGCGCACAGATAGCACCCCTTATGTGGCCCCGGAAACGGCGTTTTTCACCCCGCCCGGGGCGAGGCGGCGGACCGAGGCGGCGATCGTCTCGGCAGCAAAATCAACCTCTTCTTCAGTATTTCCGCGGCCAAGGCCGATGCGGATCGAGGCCGCCGCGAGGTCGTCCGGAAGCCCCAAGGCACGAAGGACATAAGAGGGCTCGATCTCGGCCGCCGTGCAGGCCGAGCCGGACGAAAGCGCGAGCGCCGGGCAAGCGGCCATCAGGTCGGGCGCCGGGACGCCCGGGAAGCTCAGATTGAGGTTGCCGGGAAGCCGGCGCTCGGCATCGCCATTGAGGACCGCATCGGGCAGGCGCGCGCGGATGGCGGCGAGGAAGCGGCGGCGCAGGCCCAGGAGCCGCTCGGCTTCGCCCACGAGCGCTTGCTCGGCGATGGCGGCGGCGGCGCCGATGCCGACGCAGAGCGGCGTCGGCAAGGTGCCGGAGCGGAGTGTGCGCTCCTGCCCGCCGCCGTCGAAGAGCGGCACGATGCGCGCGCGCGGGCGGCGGCGCACGTAAAGCACGCCGACGCCCTTCGGCCCATACATCTTATGACCCGAGATCGACATGAGATCGACGCCGAGCCGCGCCACATCGAGCGGGATCTTGCCGGCGGCCTGAGCCGCGTCGGTATGAAGGAGTGCGCCCTTGGCGTGGGCGAGCGCCGCCACCTCGGCCAAGGGCTGCAGCACGCCGATCTCGTTGTGCGCGGCCATGACAGAGACGAGCGCCGTGCTCTCGTCAAGCGCCGCTTCGAGCCGGGCGAGATCGAGCAGGCCATTCGGCTCCACCGGCAGATATGTGACGCGGAATCCCTCGCCTTCGAGCGCGCGGCAGCTTTCGAGGACGCATTTATGCTCGGTCGCGAGCGTGACAATGTGGTCCTTGCCAAGCGCGCGATGAAAATGCGCAGCACCCTTGACGGCAAGGTTGTTGGCTTCGGTGGCACCCGAGGTGAAGACGATCTCGCGCGGCTCGGCGCCGATGAGATGCGCGAGCTGCGCCCGCGCGCGCTCGACCGCATCGGCCGCCTCGCGGCCATAGGCATGCGTGACCGAGCCGGGATTGCCGAATTTCTCGGTGAACCACGGCAGCATCTCGGCAAGCACGCGCGGATCGCACGGCGTCGTCGCGTGATAATCGAGATAGATGGGCGGATGGTTGAGAGTCATGCAGCTGTGGCCCGCGTACGGTGATAGAGCGCGCTCCAGGCTTCGACGAGATGGTCGATGTCGGCGGCGGTGGTGCTCCAGCCGAGGCTGACGCGGATGGCGCAGTCGGCGTGGAATGGCGACACGCCCATCGCCTCGAGCACGGGCGAGCGGCGCAGCTTGCCCGACGAGCAGGCAGCGCCCGCGCTCACCATCACGCCGGCAAGATCGAGCGCCATCACCTGCGTCGCCGCCGGAACGCGCGGCATGGTGATGCAGAGCGTATTGGCAAGGCGCAGCGCGGCGCCCCCAAAGATCCGCGCGTCGGACGCAATCTCGAGGAGGCGGCGTTCGGCCTCGTCGCGGAGCGCGGCAACGCTCGCATCATCGCCCGCGCGCGCGGCAGCAAGCCGCGCGGCGACGCCGAAGCCCACGATGCCGGCGACGTTCTCGGTACCGGCGCGGCGCCCGCTCTCCTGCCCGCCGCCGGCGACGAGCGGCGCGAGCGCGAGCGCCGGCGAGGCAACGAGCGCGCCCAGCCCTTGCGGGCCGCCGATCTTGTGCGCCGAGAGCGTGAGCAGATCGGCACCGGGCGCGGCCTTGTCGAGGGCGAGCTTACCCGCGGCCTGGACGGCGTCGGCATGGAAGAGCGCGCCGGCACGATGCGCGAGGCGCGCGGCCTCGGCGACAGGTTGCACCACGCCGGTCTCGTTGTTGGCGAGCATGACCGAGACGAGCGCCGGGCGCGGCCCGGCCGCGAGCATCCGCTCGAGCGCGGCGAGATCGACCGTGCCGTCGACGCGCGACGGGATGAGCTCGATATCCTCGCCGGCGCGCATCGAATCATGCTCGAGCGCGGAGACAAGGCGCCGTCCGCTGACGCCACGGAGCACGGTCTGGTTCGCCTCCGTGCCGCTGGCGGTGAAGATGATGTGGCCGGCCGGCAGGCCCGCGAGCGCCGCGACCTCGCGCCGCGCTGCCTCGACCGCTTGCCGCGCGGCGCGGCCCCAGCGATGCACCGACGAGGCGTTGCCCGGGCGCGCGAGCCATTCGCCCATCGCCGCCGCGACCTCCGGCAGGACCGGCGCCGTCGCGTTCCAGTCAAGATATGTGAGACGCGCGCTCATCGGCCAATCTACTGCGCCGCGATCACATCCTGCTGCGCGCGATGGAGCGCGCCGCTGCGGCCGAGACAGCGCCGCTCGCACACATCGGCGAGCGTCACCGAGCTCAGATAGAGATGAATCTGGTTGCCCAACTCCTCCCACAGGTCGTGCGTAAGACAACGGCTCTTGCTGCCGGAGCAGCCGATCGGCGCGCCCGGCGTGCATCGCGTGGCGCGAATGGGCTCGTCGACGGCGAGGATGATGTCGGAGATGCGGGTGTCCTCGGCGCCGTGCGCGAGGAGATAGCCGCCGCCGGGTCCGCGCACGCTGCGCACGAGGCCGCCGGAGCGAAGCTTGGCGAACAGCTGCTCGAGGTAGGAGAGCGAGATCGCCTGACGCTCGGCGACTTCGGCGAGAGTGACGGGGTTGCCGCCGCCGTGCTTGGCGATATCGACCATGGCCATGACCGCGTAACGGCCCTTGGTGGTGAGTCTCATCGGCGTTCTCCTCGCTAGCGGCGCCCCTCGGCCGCTTGCTCGCGCGGCTCATCGATCACGACGGCGGCGGGCCGACGCGGCGCCTCCCGCTTTTCCTTTTCCATTTCCTCGACCCGCGCCCTGAGCGCCGCCATCTCCGCCATGACGCCGGCAAGCGCGTGCGCGACCGGATCGGGGAGATCACCTGCAGGCGTGCCGTAGGGGAGGAATTGCGGCTTCTCTTCCTTCTTCTCTCCGCCCAAGGGCCGCGCCGGAATGCCCACCACGGTGACGCCCGGCTCGACCGCCGCAAGCACCACGGCGTTGGCGCCGACGCGTGCGCCCTTCCCCACTGTGAAGGCGCCTAGCACCTTGGCGCCCGCCCCGACGATCACGCCATCGGCGAGCGTCGGATGGCGCTTGCCGCGGTTGAGCGAAGTGCCGCCGAGCGTCACGCCCTGGTAGAGCGTCACATCGTCGCCGATCTCCGCGGTCTCGCCGATCACGACGCCCATGCCGTGGTCGATGAAGAGCCGCCGGCCGATCGTCGCGCCAGGATGGATCTCGATGCCGGTGAGAATGCGGCCCAGATACGACAGGAAGCGCGCGAGCACGAGCCAGCCTTTGAGCCACAGGAAATGCGCCAGCCGGTAGAACAGCCGGGCATGGAACCCCGGATAGCACAGCACCACCTCGAGCGCCGAGCGCGCCGCCGGGTCGTGCTGCAGCACGGTATCGATTTCTTCGCGCAGGTTTTTGAATGCCATCGGTATCCCTGTGCTAGGATCGCGGCCTGAGGCCAGCTTGCCAAAGGACCATGCGAAACCCGGGGCAGCGGCGGAGGCGCGACGCTAACGAGACCGAGTGGAGTAGTCAAGTTTATGCCGTGGAATGCCAGGATTGCAGGCGGTAAAGGCCCTAAATCCCGCCTTGTTATTGATCTCCGTCGGAGCGGCCCGGATGCCTGAGGTAGTGATCAGCGGACCCGAAGGCCGGCTCGAAGCCCGCTACCATCATTCGAAGCAGGAGAACGCGCCGATTGCCTTGATGCTGCACCCGCACCCGCAGCATGGCGGCACCATGAACAACAAAGTGGTCTATACGCTCTACCAAGCCTTCGTGAAGCACGGCTTTTCCACCTTGCGCTTCAATTTCCGCGGCGTCGGCAAGAGCCAGGGCATCTTCGATCGCGGCGAAGGCGAACTCTCGGACGCCGCCGCCGCCCTCGACTGGCTGCAGGGCTACAACGCAAATTCGACTGCGTGCTGGATCGCCGGCTTCTCGTTCGGCGCCTGGATCGGCATGCAGCTCCTGATGCGCCGGCCCGAGATCGACTCGTTCATCGCTGTCGCACCGCCCGCGGACGCGTTCGACTTCGCCTTCCTCGCCCCCTGCCCGGCGTCGGGCCTCATCATTCAGGGCGACAGCGACCAGCTCGTCTCGCCCGACGCGGTGCAGCGCCTCGCGACGAAGCTGGCGCGCCAGCGCGACATCCGCGTGGCCTATGAGGTGATCGCCGGCGCCGACCATTTCTTCCACAACCACCAGACCGCGCTCGCCAGCGCGGTCGAGCGCTATCTCGAAGGGCCGCACAAGACGCGCGAGGCGGTGGCGGCGCGGTAAGCGCTAATCGGCGAACGGGTCGCGGACGAGCACGGTGTCGTCGCGCTCGGGGCTGGTCGAGAGGAGCGCCACCGGCGCCTCGATCAGCTCCTCGATGCGGCGCACATACTTGATGGCCTGCGCCGGAAGCTGGGCCCACGAGCGCGCGCCGCGCGTGCTTTCGCTCCAGCCCTCGATCGTCTCGTAGACCGGCTCCGCCTCGGCCTGGCCGCGCGCGTCGGCCGGCAGCCGGTCGAGCACGGCGTTGCCGCGGCGATAGCCGGTGCAGACCTTGATCTCGGCGAGACCATCGAGCACGTCGAGCTTCGTCAGCGCGATGCCGTCGATGCCGGCGACCTTGACGGCCTGGCGCACCATCACCGCATCGAACCAGCCGCACCGCCGCTTTCTTCCGGTGACGACGCCGAACTCCTTGCCGCGCTCGCCGAGGAGCTGGCCGATGCCGTCAGTGAGTTCGGTCGGGAATGGGCCGCTGCCGACGCGGGTCGTATAGGCTTTGGTGATGCCGAGCACGTAGCCGACCGCGCCGGGGCCGATGCCGGCGCCGGCCGCGGCCTCGCCCGGATGCGTGTGCGAGGAGGTGACGTAGGGATAAGTGCCGTGATCGACATCGAGCATCACGCCCTGCGCGCCCTCGAACAGAATCCGGCGGCCGTTGCGCTTGGCTTCGTCGAGGAGGCGCCACACCTGGTCGGCGTAGGGCAGCACCTTCGGCGCGATCTCGACGAGCGAGGCAAGCACCGGCGCCGCCTCGACCTCGGCAGCGCCAAGGCCGCGCAACAGCGCGTTGTGATGCAGGAGCAGCTCGTCGAGTTTTTGGGCAAGCGCCGCCTGATCGGCGAGGTCGCAGACACGAATGGCGCGGCGGCCGACACGGTCCTCGTAAGCGGGACCGATGCCGCGTCCGGTCGTGCCGATGCGGTTCGGCCCCCGCGCCTCCTCGCGCGCGCGGTCGATCGCCGCGTGCGACGGCAGGATGAGGGCGGCGTTATCGGCAAGCCTGAGCGAGGCCGGCGTGACGGTGACGCCTTTCAGAGCAATCGCCTCGATCTCGCGCAGGAGCGCCCACGGATCGACGACGACGCCGTTGCCGATGATCGACAGTTTGCCCGGCCGCACCACGCCCGACGGCAAAAGGCTCAGGCGATACTCGGTGCCGTTGATGACGAGGGTGTGGCCGGCATTGTGGCCGCCCTGGAAGCGCACCACCACGTCGGCCCGCTGCGACAGCCAGTCGACGATCTTGCCTTTGCCTTCATCGCCCCACTGGGCGCCGATCACCGCGACATTGGCCACAATTCCACCTCAGCCCAAGGCCAATATCTTGTCACCCTCGAGGCGATGGGTGCAACCAAGGCGCCGCGCCTCGGCCGCGGCATCGGCGACGGGCGCAAGCCCCGCGACCGTGGCCCAGCCATCGGCATGCCAGCGCCGGATCGCGGCATCGGCCGTGCCCGCCGGCACGTAGAGGCGCTTGCCGACCTTCGCCGCCGGCGCCGCCTGCATGATCGTGTCGGTGTAGAGCGTGAATCCGGTCGCCGGCTCGCCCGCCTCTGCGGTGCGATAGCGCCCGCCGCGCCCAAGCTCGCCCGAAAGCCCGCGCGCGAAGAAGGTGAAGCTGATGCCGGTGTGATATTCGAAGCCGCGATTCTCCACCGGATCGACCGTGACGACGACGCCCGGCACGCGCGTCTCGAGCCCCGCCACCACCGCCTCGAGACGCTCGCGTTCGGCGGCGGCCGCGGGCGGCAGATCGAGCGCGGCCAATGCCTTCAACGCAGGGCGCGCAAGGCCGGCCGCGCGCAGCAGCCGGCCGAGAATATCGCTCGCCGCGCCGCCGAGCGCCGCCGTGCCGGCGGCATCCTTGTGGTCCAGGGGCGCGCGCACGGCCGCGATCTCGCCCTCGCTCAAACCCTTGGCGCG
>DATIXQ010000131.1:0-18829 GCA_035518375.1 Allostellaceae bacterium
AGATCGGCATTCCGGCCGAGCTTTATCGCGGCATTCATTCCTCGGGCGAAGAAGTGTGGCAGCGCATGAAGCGGCGCGACACGCCGTTTTATGCCGCGCTGGGCAGGCGCTGCTATTTCATCGGACCGACGCGCGACGAAAGCATGATGGCGGGGCTCGACGTCGTGCGCGTCGAGGCGCCGGGCGACGCCGATTTCCTTCTCAACACCGGCCCGTGGGGCTGGGACGAGACGACCGAGCTTTACGAGCCGGTGCTGCAGACGAGCCGCGCGCGCGACCTGCCGATGGTGTGCGCCAACGCCGACCTCACCGTGATCCATAAGGGCCGCCGCATCATCTGCGCCGGTATGCTCGCGCTGCGCTACGAGGAGCTGGGCGGGCGCGTGAGCTGGCACGGCAAGCCGCACCCATCGGTCTACGAGGCAAGCCTCGCGATCCTCGGCATCTCCGACCGGCGGCGCGTGCTCGCGGTCGGCGACAGCTTGCGCACCGACATCGCCGGGGCGCGCGGCGCCGGCATCGACGCGGTGTGGGTTGTGGGCGGCCTCCATGCCGAGGAGCTTGGCGTCACGCCCGGCGTGCTGCCCGACCCGGACCGCATCGAGGCGGCGCTTGCCGCGGCGGGCGAGGCACCGCTCGCGGTCGCCGCGGGATTTTGCTGGTAGGCCTTCGCTGTCATTGCGAGGAGCCGAAGGCGACAAAGCAATCCCCCTGGGGATTGCTTCGCTGCGCTCGCAATGACAAGACGGCTCAATGATCCGTGCGGTGCAGGATCGCGTCGGTTAGCCCGGTGTCGTAGCCGAGCCCCTCCTTCGTCAGCACCGCCGCATGCGGAAAGCGCGAGCGGATCAGCCCCTTGCGCTCGAGCGCCACCCACGCCGCCGCGTTGGCGAGGCCGGTTGCGTCGCGCGACAGCACGACGGCGTCGCCGAGATGGAAATGATCGCCGTGCGGCTGTGGCAGGCCGGCGACGAGCACGCCGTCGTCCTCGACCGGGCGCGCATGCTCGGGCAGCTTCGCCAGCGCCTGCAAGAGCGTTAGCGTTCTTAATTGGAGCGCATTGAGGTTGAGCGGATTGCGCTTTGGCGGCATGGCGCGCCCTCCCCCGGCGGCGGTGCCATCTTAGGCCGCGGCGCCGCTCCCACGCGAGATGCCGCGTTGCCGGGCAGAACCTTGGGCGCTCCGCCCGCGTTCGCTCAGCGAACAATGCGACAAACAGCGGAACCGGCGGCGCGTGCGCGGCCCGATGCGGCGGCCGAGGACGGCGAGGCAATAGCCTTGCCGCAAGACACCCGCGTCGTGCTGCTCGCCTGCATCTTCACGCTGATGGCGTTCTACACGCTCTATTTCGCGGCCGAGCTGGCCGTCCCGCTGTGCTTCGCGCTTCTCCTGAAGCTGCTGCTGACCCCGGGCTACCGCGTGCTGACGCGCTGGCATGTCCCGGCGCCCATTGCGGCGCTCGTCATGATGGCGCTGCTCGGGGCGCTCCTTTACGGCATCGGCTATGGCATCGCCGGACCGGCGAGCGATTGGTTCGGCAAGCTGCCGCAGAGCCTGCCGCGCTTCGAGGAACATCTGAGCCTGCTGCGCGCGCCGGTGGAACGACTCTTCCACCTCCTCGGCCAGTTGCAGAGCGCGACCGGCGGCAGGGCGTCCGGTGCCGCGCCGGCAATCGAGGGCTCGGCGCTCGCGGGATATCTCTTCTCCGGCACCCGCAGCATCCTGACCGGCTTCGGCATCACCACGCTGCTCCTGTTCTTCATGCTCGCAGCGGGCGACATTTTCATGCGCAAGCTCGTCGAGATCTTGCCAAGCTTCGGCGACAAGAAGCGCGCGGTCGAGATGTCGCGCGAGATCGAGCAGAACATCTCGGCCTACCTCGTCACCATCACCATCATGAACGCGCTCGTCGGGCTCGCGACGTTCGCCTCCATGTGGGCGATCGGGCTCGAGAACCCTGTGCTGTGGGGCGCGGTCGCCTTCATCCTCAATTATGTCCTCATCCTCGGGCCCTTGACCGGCCTCGTCATGTTCTTCGCCGTGGGGCTTCTGACTTTTCCGACGCTCCTCCACGCGGCCTTGCCGCCCGCGGCCTATTTTGCGATCCATCTGATCGAAGGCGAGACGGTGACCCCGCTCCTCGTCGCGCGCCGCTTCACGCTCAACCCGGTCCTCGTGATCGGCTCGCTCATCTTCTGGGATTGGATGTGGGGCATCCCGGGCGCGCTACTTGCCGTGCCGCTCCTCGCCACCACCAAGATCGTGTGCGACCACGTGCGGCCGTTAATGCCGGTCGGGCATTTCCTCGGCGGCTGAGACGCGGCAGACTCCGGTCGCAATGGAAGCGATGATCCTCGACCGCGCCGGCATCGCCTTGCGCTTTGCGGCCGATGCGCCGGTGCCGCAGCCGGCCGCGCACGAGGCGCTGATCGCGGTCAAGGCGTGCGGCGTGTGCCGCACCGATCTCCACGTCGTCGATGGCGAGCTGACGCACCCGAAGCTGCCGCTCGTGCCGGGACACGAGATCATCGGCGTCGTGAGCGCGGTCGGCGCGGCCGTGACCGGCCTCAAGCCCGGCGACCGGGTCGGCGTGCCGTGGCTCGGCCATGTGTGCGGGCACTGCACCTATTGCCGCTCGGGGCGCGAGAATCTGTGCGGGGAGGCGCGCTTCACCGGCTACCAGATCGATGGCGGCTATGCCGCCTTCGCCGCCGCCGACGCACGCTTTTGTCTGCCCGTCCCGGCCACCTTCGGCGACGTCGAGGCGGCGCCGCTCATGTGCGCGGGCTTGATCGGCTACCGCGCGCTGAAGCTCGCGGGGCCGGCCGAGCATCTCGGCCTCTGGGGCTTTGGCGCTGCCGCGCACATCGCTGCGCAGGTCGCGCGTCATCGCGGCCAGCGCGTCTACGCCTTCACGCGACCCGGCGACCGCGAGGGCCAGGAATTCGCCCGCTCGCTCGGCGCGGCGTGGGCCGGCGGCTCTGACGAAGCGCCGCCGCGGCCGCTCGACGGCTCGCTCATCTTCGCGCCGGTGGGGGCGCTCGTTCCCGCCGCGCTCGCCGCCACGGCGAAGGGCGGCATCGTTGTCTGCGCCGGCATCCACATGAGCGATATCCCGAGTTTCCCCTACGGTCTCCTATGGGAGGAGCGCCAGCTGCGCTCGGTCGCAAATTTGACGCGCGCCGACGGCGAGGAATTTCTGGCACTCGCGCCGCAAGTGCCCGTGCGCACGACGACCGAGGCATTTCCGCTGCGCGAGGCGAACGAGGCCTTGCGCAGCCTGCGCGAGGGAGAGATCACCGGCGCGGCCGTCCTCGTCCCTTAGGGTGCGATCGAGTTGCGATGAATGGGACTTTTCTCCAAACCCTCTCCCCGTGGGGCGAGGGTGAATCCCGTTTCACTGCATCAGACTCTCGCTCAGGCGTTCAGCACGTGGCGCACGGCATGGAGCAGCTTCTCGCGCTGGAACGGCTTATCGAGCACCTCGGCATTGCTCAATTCGGCCGGCGCGATGTGCCGCGTGAAGCCGGTCATGTAGAGCACTTTGAGATCCGGGCGGATCGATTTGACGCGGCGCGCAAGCTCGGGCCCGTCCCAGCCGGGCATGACGACATCGGTGATGAGCAGATCGAATGGCTCGCCCGCGTTCAGGAGCTTGACGGCCGCATCGCCGCGCGCGGCGACGCGCACGTCGTAGCCCGCCTCCTCCAGCACGGTGGCAGTGTAGTCGCGTACGTCATCATCGTCGTCAACCAATAGGATACGCAACTCGGCTCACTCGCCTGCCAGTGTTCACTTTCGTCTGAAACGTTTCGATCGGGCGTGGCGTTCCGCCCCGGGAACCGCGTCGCGGGGTTACCGTTAGAGGGCGCAAGGGGGACAGCCCTTACGGGTGAACTCACGAAATGATCACAAGGCTTTGCAGTCGTGAAGATCGCGCAAGTCGCGCCCCTCACTGAGAGTGTCCCGCCGAAACTTTATGGTGGGACCGAGCGCATCGTCTCCTACCTGACCGAGGAGCTCGTGGCACTCGGCCATGAGGTGACGCTCTACGCGAGCGGCGATTCCGAGACGCGCGCGGAGCTGCGGGCCGGATGCGCTCGGGCGCTGCGCTTCGACGAGGCGTGCCGCGCGCCGCTGGCCTACGAGATCATGATGCTCGAGCGCCTGGCGCAGGACGCGGCCGCGTTCGACATCGTGCATTTCCACGTCGACTGCCTCCATCTGCCGCTCTTCCGCCGCCTCAACACACCCTTTCTGACGACGCTGCACGGCCGGCTCGACATCCCCGAGCTCGCGCCGCTCTACGCCGAGTTCAGCGAAGCGCCGCTCGTCTCTATTTCCCGCACGCAGCGACGGCCGCTCGACTGGGCGAGCTGGGCCGCGACCGTTCCGCACGGCATTCCCGCCGATCTTCTCGCCGAGGGTATAGGCGCGGGCGGTTATCTCGCCTTCCTCGGCCGCATCTGCCCCGAGAAGCGGCCCGATCTCGCTATCCGCATCGCGCTCGAAAGCGGGCGCAAGCTCCGCATCGCCGCGAAGGTGGACAAGGTCGACCGCGAGTATTTCGAGCGCGACATCCGCCCGCTCCTGGGCGCGCCGGGCATCGAGTACATCGGCGAGATCGACGATCGCCGCAAGTCGGACTTCCTCGGGCAAGCCGCGGCGCTGCTCTTCCCGATCGATTGGCCCGAGCCCTTCGGCCTCGTCATGATCGAGGCGTTCGCGTGCGGCACGCCGGTCATCGGCTTCGAGCGCGGCTCGGTACCTGAGATCGTCGAGGACGGCGTCACCGGCTTTGTCGTCGATGGCCCGGCTGACGCCGTCGCGGCGGTGCGATCGGTTCGCGCGCTCGACCGCGCCCGCATCCGCCGCGAATTCGATCGCCGCTTCACCAGCCGCCGCATGGCCGAGGATTATCTGGCACTCTACCGCTCGCTCGCGGGCGCGGCGCAGCCGAGCCTCGCGCCGGCGTGACCGGGCGGCTCGTGCGATGGCCCGACCGCGACCGCAGCGCCGGCGCGCTTCCGAAGAAGACGCAGCGATCGGCCCGTTCTACATCCCCTCGGCCGCATCGGCGCGCGTCGGCGCGCAGAGCTTGAAATACGGCGACACGTTCGCGGTGCTCGATGCCTATGGCGACGTGCAGGCCGCGGGCCCTGCGGCCGAAGGGCTCTTCCATGAGGACACGCGCTATCTCTCGCGCCTCGTGCTCGTGCTCGAAAGCGAGCGGCCGCTGCTCTTGAGCTCGCGCGTGACGCGCGACAACACCGTGCTCGCCGTCGATCTCGCCAACCCCGACATCTACGACGACGGACGGCTCACGCTGGCGCGCGACCAGGTCCATCTCCTGCGCAGCAAGGTGCTGGACGACGGCGCCTGCTTCGAGCGGCTCGAGATCCGGAGCTTCGCCGATCATCCGGTCGCGGTCGCGCTGCGCTATGGGTTCGATGCGGATTTCGCCGACATGTTCGAGGTGCGCGGCCAGCGCCGCGCGGCAAGCGGCGAGCTGCTCGAGCCGGAAATCGACGCAGCCTCGGTGACGCTCGGCTATCGCGGGCGTGACCACGTCGTGCGCCGCACGGAGATCCGTTTCGATCCGCCGCCCGACACGCTCCGCCGCCGCGAAGCGCGCTACGAATTGCGCCTGCCGCCGCATGGCTCGCTGAAAATCGCCGCGACGGTGCTGTGCGCGCGCGAAGGCTTCGACGCGCGACGTGCCGAGGATTTCTCCGGCGCCGCCGCCAAGGCCGCCGCGCGCGTCACGACGTTGCATCACGCCGGCGCCCGTATCGTCACCTCCAACACCGCCTGCAACGGCTGGATCGACCGCTCGGAATCCGATCTCGACATGCTGCTGACCGACCAGCCGTCGGGCCCTTATCCCTATGCCGGCATCCCGTGGTTCAACACCGCCTTCGGCCGCGACGGCATCATCACCGCGCTCGAGACGCTGTGGCTCAGGCCGCAGATCGCGCGCGGCGTTCTGGCATTTCTTGCCGCGGCGCAGGCGCGCGAGACCGATCCCGCGCGCGACGCCGAGCCCGGCAAGATCCTGCACGAGACGCGGAAATCCGAGATGGCGGTGTTGGGCGAGGTGCCGTTCGGGCGCTACTACGGCACGGTCGACGCGACGCCCTTGTTCGTCGTGCTCGCGGCCGCCTATTTCCGCCGCACCGGCGATCAGCCCTTCATCAGCTCGATCTGGCCCAACATCGAGGCCGCGCTCCTGTGGATGAAGAGCCACGGCGACGGCGATGGCGACGGGTTCCTCGAATATGACCGCCGCGCCGAGAAGGGCCTCGCGAACCAGGGCTGGAAGGATTCCGGCGACGCGGTCTTCCACGCCGACGGACGGCTTGCAACGGCGCCGATCGCGCTCGTCGAGGTCCAGGCCTATGCCTTTGCCGCACTCGAAGGCGCCTCCGAAATGGCGCGGGCCTTGGGGGCCGAGCCGCGCGCGGAAACTCTCGGGGCCGAGGCGCATCGGCTCCGCCGCCGCTTCGATGCCGCCTACTGGCTGGAGGAGATCGGCACGTTTGCGCTCGCGCTCGACGGCAGCAAGACCGCGTGCCAGGTGCGCACCTCGAATGCCGGCCACGCGCTCTTCGCGGGCATCGCCGAGCCACAGCGCGCCGCGCGCGTCGCCGCGACACTCATGGGCGATGGTCATTTCTCCGGCTGGGGCATCCGCACGCTTGCGGCCTCCGAGCGCCGCTACAACCCGATGTCCTATCACAACGGCTCGATCTGGCCGCACGACAACGGGCTCATCGCGATGGGCTTCGCGCGCTACGGCTTCCGCGCGCCGCTCCTGCGCCTCATCGAGGCGATGTTCGACGCCTCGACCTTCTTCGAGCTGCATCGGCTTCCGGAATTGTTCTGCGGCTTCGTGCGCCGCCCGGGCGAAGGGCCGACGCTCTATCCCGTCGCGTGCAATCCGCAAGCATGGTCAAGCGCCGCGGCCTTCGCGCTTCTCGGCGCCACCCTGGGCGTCTCGTTCCATCCCGAAATCGCGCAGATCCGCTTCACGCGGCCGGCGCTGCCGCGCTTCATCGACGAGCTGCGCATCGAGCGGCTCGCCATGGGATCGGTCGCGGTCGATCTCCATTTCCGCCGCCATGGCGAGGACGCGGCCTTGACCGTGCTGCGAAAGACGGGCGACGTCGAGATCGTGGTGACGGGCTAGCTCGCGAGCGGGCGGGTCGCGGCGGCAAGCCAGTGCGCGGTCTTGGCATCAACGAGCGGCGTCAGCACCTCGCGCACGCGCGCGTGGTAAGCATCGAGCCAGGCCGCCTCGCGCGCGTCGAGCAGGCCGCGCTCGATGCATGCAAGGTCGATGGGCGCGAGCGTGATCGTCTCGAAGCCCAGCATCTCGCGCTCGCCCGTGTCCGCGAGCGTCGTCACCACGACAAGATTCTCGATGCGGATGCCGTAGGCGCCGGTCTTGTAGTAGCCGGGCTCGTTCGAGACGATCATGCCCGGCACGAGCGGTTGCGCGCTCGGCAGCTTCGAGATGCGCTGCGGCCCCTCGTGCACGCCGAGATAGCTGCCAACACCGTGGCCGGTGCCGTGGTCGTAATCGAGCCCCGCCTCCCAGAGGGCACGGCGCGCCAAGGCATCGAGCTGCGAGCCGCTCGTGCCCTTGGGGAAATGGCAGAGCGCCAACGCGATATGGCCTTTGAGGACGCGGGTGAAGCGCTCGCGCATCTCGGCCGAAGGCTCGCCGATCGCAACCGTGCGCGTCACGTCAGTGGTGCCGTCGAGATACTGCGCGCCGGAATCGACGAGATAGAGCGTGCCGGGCTCGAGGCGGCGCTCGGTGCGCGGCGTTGCGTGATAATGCACGATGGCGCCGTTCGAGCCCGCGCCCGAGATCGTGGGGAAGCTCAGGTCGCGGAAATATTCGCCGCCGCGGCGGAATTTCTCGAGCTCGTCGGAGACGGCGATCTCCTTCAGGTTCCCCGCACCGGCATTGGCCGCGAGCCAGGCGAGGAAGCGCGTCAGTGCCGCGCCGTCGCGCGTGTGCGCGGCGCGCGTGCCCGCGAGCTCGGTCTCGTTCTTGCAGGCTTTCGGAAGCTGGCACGGATCGGGCGCGCGATGGACCCTGGCGCCAGCAGCAGCAAGCCGCTCGAACACCCAGGAGGATGCGATCGCGGGATCGGCAAGGACACGCTTCTTCGCGGCCCCGAGCCGGTCGAGCGCCGGCCCGAGCGCGTCGGGCTCCGCCACGCTCACCTCGTTGCCGAGATGCGCCCTCGTTGCCGGCGCGAGCTTGCGGCCGTCGATGAACAGCTCGACTTGGCCGTCGCGGTGGAGCACGGCGAAGCTCAGCGGCAGCGGCGTGTGCGGCACGTCGCCGCCGCGGATGTTGAGGAGCCAGGCAATCGAATCGGGCCCCGTGAGCACGGCGGCGTCGAGCCCGTCCTTTGCGAGCGTAGCTGCAATCTCGCGCCGCTTCTCGGCCGCGTCTTTCCCGGCAAAGCGCAGCTCGTGCGCCACGACCGGCGCCAAGGGCGGCGCCGGCCGGCCGGTCCAGATCGCGTCGATGGGGTTCGACGCAAGGGCGCGCAAGCTGCCGCCCGCGCGCTCGGCCGCGGCGCGGTAGCGATCGAGCTCGCCCGGCGTATGAAGCCACGGGTCGTAGCCGAGTGCCCCACCCTCCTGCAGATTGGCGGCGATCCACTCGGTCGCGGGCTCTTCGCTCACGTGGCGCAGCGTGTAGAGCGCGGTATCGACCTGGTCGCGCGCCTGGAGCGTGTAGCGTCCGTCGGTCAAGAGCGCGGCGCGGTCAGCGAGCACGACGGCAAGCCCGGCTGAGCCAGTGAAGCCGGTGAGCCACGCGAGGCGCTGCTCCGAGGCCGGCACGTACTCGCCCTGATGCGCGTCGGCGCGCGGCACCAGCATGCCATCGACGCCGTGGCGGCTGAGCTCCGCGCGCAAGCGCGCGATCCGGTCCTGCGATGCGTTCGCCTCGGCCATCTTCGATCCTCGCAGCCGCGCATGATAGGATGCGCGGCGCAGGGGAGCACATCATGAATCGCCTCGCCTTCACCGTTGAGACACGAGCGGGGCGGCGCGCGCTGGAGGGGCGCATCGAGGCGCTCATCATCGCCGGCTGGACCGGGCGCGACGCGGCCGCGGTCGAGCATCACATCGCCGAGCTCGAACGCCTCGGCGTCAAGCGGCCGAAGACGACGCCGATCTTCTATCGCGCAGCATCATCGCTGCTGACGACCGAAGGCGCGATCGAGGTAGCCGGCCCGGACTCGAGCGGCGAGGTGGAACCGGTCGTCGTCAGCCTCGCGGAAGGGTTGTTCGTGGCGGTCGGGTCGGACCACACCGACCGCAAGGTCGAGGCCCAAGGCGTAACATTGTCCAAGCAGCTATGCGCAAAACCCATATCAGCCATGCTCTGGCCCCTCGACGAGGTCGCGCCGCATTGGGACCGGCTTGTGCTGCGTTCCTTTGCGGTCACCGGCGGCCAGCGCCGGCCCTATCAGGAAGGCCCGGTCGCGGCCCTGCGCCCGCCCGTCGAACTGATGACCAAGTATCTGGGCGGCCAGGGATCTTTGCCTCCTGGCACGGTCATGTTCGGAGGCACGCTGGCGGTCCCGGGCGACATTTCGCCGGCGGACCGGTTCGAGATCGAGCTCGAGGATCCGGTGCTGCGACGCCGCCTCACCCACAGCTACGACATCCGGGTTTTGCCCGTAGAAGGTTGACGATTTTTAGGCATGAATTTTTCCGGCATCAGGCGGAACCGTAACCGAAGGTAACCGTTTGTAAGCAGACGGCCGACGCGTTCGGCATCTGTTCTTGAGGAAGTATCAGCACATGAACACCGCAACCGCCCTTGCCGAGATTGCCGCGCCGCTCCCGGTCGAAGATTTTGACAGCATGGTCGAAGAGTCGATCGTGCGCTTCCTCAGCGGCGAGACCGATGGGGAAGACCTCTTCAACGCGCTCTATGGTCACATGCTCGAAGAGCCGATCCCCGCCGAGATGCTGGAGCTGGTGCGCACGGGCGAGCTTTCGACCGGCTGATCACTCCATCGCACCCGCCGCGCCCGCGGCGTTGTAAAGTCGCAGGCGATGGATGCGCTGCCGCTCGCGGGCATAAACGTTCTCGAATTCACCCAGAACATCATGGGGCCGAGCGCCGGCTTGGTGCTCGCCGATCTCGGCGCCAGCGTCATCAAGATCGAACCCGCGCCCGAAGGCGAAAGCACGCGGCGCCTCTCGGGCTTCGCCGCGGGCTTCTTCGGATACTTCAATCGTAACAAGCAAAGCCTCGCGATCGACCTGAAGCGCGATGAGGGTCGCGCGCTCGTTCATCGCCTCGCCGCCCGCGCCGATGTCGTGCTCGAGAATTTCGCGCCTGGGACCATGGATCGGCTGGGCTGCGGCTACGAGGCCTTGAAGGCACTCAACTCGCGCCTCGTGTTCTGCGCCCTGAAGGGCTTTCTCTCCGGCCCCTATGAGCATCGCCCGGCACTCGACGAAGTAGTGCAGATGATGGGCGGACTCGCCTACATGACGGGACCGCCGGGCCAGCCGCTGCGCGCCGGCACGTCGGTCGTCGACATCATGGGCGGGGCGTTCGCCGTCATCGCGATCCTCGCGGCGCTGCGCGAGCGCGACCAAACCGGCCTCGGCCAGTGCGTCAAGAGCGCGCTCTTCGAGACCACCGTCTTCATGATGGGCCAGCACATGGCCGGCGAGTTCATCACCGGCAGGGCGATGCCGCCGATGCCGGCGCGCGTCGGCGGCTGGGGCATCTATCAGATCTTCGCCACACGCGACGGAGAATCGATGTTCGTCGGCGTCACCAGCAACAATCACTGGCGCCGCTTCTGCGAGACGTTCGGCCGGAGCGATCTTCTCGACGACCCCCGCCTTGCCACGAACGAGCTGCGCGTCGCCGCGCGCGCGTGGCTCATCCCGCTCGTCGCCGAACTCCTCGCCCGCCACGACAAGGCCGAGATCGCGGCCAAATGCGAGGCGGCACAGATTCCCTTCGCGCCGGTCGCCAAGGTCGCCGACCTGTTCACCGATCCGCACCTGCTCGCGAGCGGCGCGCTCCTCGACCAGGAAATGCCGGGGCATGGGTGGACGAAGCTGCCGGCGCTTCCGATCGAGATGGACGGCCGCCGCACGGCGATCCGCCATCAACCGCCGGCCGCAGGCGCCGACACGCGCCAGATCCTGCGCGCGGCCGGGCTCGATGATGGCGAGATTGAACGATTGCGCCGCGACGGCGTCATCCTCATCGTCGACGGGTGACGGCTTGACGGCGCGGGGCCGCCTTGCCAGAGCTTCCGCCGCAACATCGGAGATGCGTCATGTTCATCGTGCTCGGCGTCGTCGGCGTGCTGTGGTTCGTGGGCTTCGTGGTGACGCCCGACAAGAACGAGCCGCCCCTGACGCAGCAGACCCCGCCGGCCGCGGTCGCATCCGCGACGCCGACATCCGCACCGGCGACGAATGCCGCGCATCGCCCCTGAGCAAAATGAGTCGCGATCGGAGTCCGGGCTAAGGACTACGCGGAGTCCGGGTTAGGGACTACGGCGTGACGGTCCAGGGCGGCCCGCAATTCTGGTCGATGCCGTCGGCCAGCCCCTGACGCACCTCGTGGCCCAGCGGATCCTGCGGCGGGACGAGCGACGCGGTGGCGCCGAGCGGACCCGCCGCAACGATGGTGACCGCGCACAGCGGAATCTTCGCGGCGATGAGGAAGGGCGTGCCGATCGCCGTCAGCACCGCCGAGCCGCCGCTCGCCGGAGCGGCCGTGTCGCCCGGCTGCGCGGCACAGCCCGCGAGCGCCGCCGCAAATCCCGCCAGAACGATCCTTCGCATGAAACCCCTCTCCTTCCGCGGCGCCATTCTACCACTGGTAACAATCTTAATCTCGTCCTTCGCCATTTCTTCGGCTAGAGCCGGATCGGTTCACATGGCATCGCTCCGCGATTCATGTGAACCGTGAATCCGTCTCTACTCAAATAATTAGAGTGCGATTCACGGTTGAGTAGGGAAGCGAAAGCGCTTCCCTCTCAACCGATCGCACTCTAGGGTCGAACGAGCATGATCGAGGTGCGCGATCTTCATAAATCCTTCGGCCGCGTACAGGCCGTCGCGGGCGTGAGCTTCACCGCCAACGACGGCGAGATCACCGGCGTCATCGGCCCCAACGGCGCCGGCAAGACCACGATCCTGCGCCACATCTATACGGTGCTGACGCCCGACAGCGGCACGACGCTCGTCGACGGGTTCGACGCGCGGCTCGAGCGGCGCCAGGTGCAGCGCCGGATCGGCGTGCTGCCCGACGTGCGCGGCCTCTATCCGCGCCTCACCGCGCGCGAGCACGTGCGCTATTTCGGCGCGCTGCACGGGCTCGCGGGAGCAAGCCTCGAGCGGCGCATCGACGAGCTGGTGAGAGCGCTCGCGATGGAGGATTTCGTCGATCGCCGCACGCGCGGCTTCTCGCGCGGCCAGCAGATGAAGGTGGCGCTGGCGCGCGCGCTCGTGCACGAGCCGCACAATGTGCTGCTCGACGAACCGACGAACGGGCTCGACGTGGCGACGAGCCGCGCGGTGCGCGATCTCGTGCGCCGCTTCCGCGCCGAGGGGCGCTGCATTCTGCTCTCGAGCCACATCATGCAGGAGGTGGCCGCGCTCGCCGACCGCATCGTCATCGTCGCCGCGGGCCGCATCGCGCTCCAGGGCACGCCCGAGGAGCTGCGCCGCGCCACCGGCCTCGTCGATCTCGAGGAGATCTTCATGGCCGCGACGCAAGGCCGCGAAGCGGCGCCGGCGCTCATGGCCGGCGAGGACTGAGGCGGTGCCGACGATCATCGTCGTCTTCATGAAGGAGATGGTCGACAATCTGCGCGACCGCCGCAGCATCGCCATGGCGATGATCTATCCGCTGATCGGGCCCCTGATCCTTGGCATGATGATCAGCTTCGTCGCGGGCTCGCTCTCGGCCGGCGTGAGCCGCACCGGGCCGATGGAGATCCCGGCCGTGGGCGCCGCCAACGCGCCGGCGCTCGCGCAGTACCTCGCGGCGCACGACGCCATGCTAAAGCCTCTCGACGAGGACCCGGCCGAGTATGTGCGCAGCGGCCGCGCGCCCTTCGTGCTGCTGCTGCCGCAGGCCCAGGCGCCGCAGGACACGAAGCTCGAGGTGCGGCTCATCTCCGATGCCTCGCGCCTCTCGAGCGTCGTGCCGATCGCGCAGATGATGGATCTGCTGCACGGCTACGAGCACGAGATCGCGACGCGGCGGCTCGAGGCGCTCGGCGTGCCGCCCGAGATCACCTCGCCCTTGCACATCGAGGAGGTGAATGTCGGCCGCGCCATCAGCCTCGGCGCCACCTTCCTCAACATGATGCCGCCCTTCTTCATATTCACGCTGTTCCTGGGCGGGGTCTATCTCACGCTCGACACGACGAGCGGCGAGCGCGAGCGCGGCTCTTTCGAGCCGCTGATGATCAATCCGGTGAGCCGCTCGGAGGTGCTCGTCGGCAAGTTCGGCGCCGGCGTCGTCTTCACCCTCATCGCGCTCACGGTTCAGATGCTGGCGTTCTGGTCGATGCTGCACCTCGTGCCGCGCGAATCCTTGGGCCTGATGACGCCGCCCGGCGTCGTGCGACTGTCGCTGCTCTTGCCGATCTGCCTGCCGCTCGCGCTCTTTGCCGTCGCCTCGCAGATCGTCATCGCCGCGGTGACGCGGAGCCTCAAGGAGGCGCAGACCTATCTCGGGCTCCTGCCGCTCGTGCCGGCCATCGCCGGAATGCTGCTCGTCTTCGCGCCCGTCCGTCTTCACTCGGTGCTCGCGGCGATCCCGACCTTCGGCCAGACCGTGCTGATGGGACAGGTGATCCGCAGCGAGACCATGAGCTGGGCGATGATCGGGATCTCGGGGCTCGCGACGCTCGCGGTGACGCTGCTGCTGCTTGCGCTTGCCTTCCGCCTCTACGAGCGCGAGCAAATCCTGTTCCCGCACTGACGCCGCCCGTTTCTTAAAAACCTTTCATTCGACATTGCCGCCTCGCGCGCTGTTTTCTTTTGGCGTGGAGGTTCTTTGCGAATGACCGAATTTGGCATGCTCTATCTTATTCTCGTCGTCGTCGGCTTCCTGTGCTTCGTCGGCGGGCTCGCCTACGGTATGACGTCGACAAGCCCGCCCAATGTCGGCACGCACGCGCACACGGAGCAACAGCCGTTTGGCGTCGCGCACCAGAGCGGTTGAAGCCTCTTCGGCCCTAATGACATTCCTGTCATTGCGAGGAGCATCAGCGACGAAGCAATCTGCCGGGGATTGCTTCGCTGCGCTCGCAATGACAGTCGCGGAAAGACGCGCTTCCTCAGTGTCCGTTGCGCAGCGCCGCCCAAAGCCGCGCCGGCGTCGCCGGCATGTCAAATTGCCGCACCCCCGCCGAGCGCAGCGCATCCATCACCGCGTTCATGCAGGTGGGAAGCCCGCCCGTCGTTCCCGCCTCGCCCGCGCCCTTGGCGCCGAGCGCGTTGCTCGGCGTCGGCACGGAATGGTCGGCCAGGCGGAACTCGCGCACGAGATCGGCGCGCGGCATGACATAGTCCATGAAGCTGCCGGCGAGGAGCTGGCCCGTCTCGGGATCGTAGCGGCAATCCTCGCCGAACACGTGCCCCGCGCTCTGCATCACGCCGCCATGGACCTGGCCTTCGGCAAGCGTCGGATTGATCGCCGTGCCGATGTCGTCGACGGCGGTGTAGCGCACGATCTCGGCGGCGCCGGTGTCGCGGTCGATCTCGATCTCGGCGACGTGCGCGCCCGAGGGGAAGCAGCGCTGCGGCGTCCATTCGCCGATCGTGTCGAGCGGATGGGGCGTGGCCTTGCCATGGCGCTCGACGAGCTCGGAAAGCGCGATCGCGCGGTCGGTGCCCTTGACGAAATAGCGCCCGTCGCGGAATTCGAGATCGGCGCTTGCCGTCTCGAGCGCATCGGCGGCGAGCGCCAGGCCCTTCTTGATGACCTCTTCGCTCGCGATCTTCATCACCGAGCCTTGCGACAGGATGGTGCGCGAGCCGATCGAGGCGGCGCCGATAAGCGCCGGCCCGTCGGGATCGCCCGAGCGGCATTCGATGCGCGCCGGATCGAGACCGAGCCAGTTCGCCACGAGCTCGGGAAACACGGTCTCGTAGCTCTGCCCGCTCGGCCCCGCGACATGGTGCAGCACAAGCGTGCCGTCGCCCTTGAATTGCAGCGCCACCTGGTCCTTCGGCACGCCGCCGCCGCCCGAGGGCTCGAAGAAGAGCGCGCAGCCGATGCCGCGCAGCTTGCCGCGGCGCTCGGCCTCGGCGCGGCGCGCGGCGAAGCCCTTCCACTCCGACTTGCGCTCGGCCTCGTCGATGAGGCCGGGAAAATCGTGGCTGTCGAGCACGGTGCCGGTCGGCGTCTTATAGGGAATCTCGGCGCGCGCGACGGCATTGCGCCGGCGCAGCTCGAGCGGATCGATGCCGATGAGCGCCGCCGCCTCGTCGACGAGGCGCTCGACGATGAGCGCCGCCTCGGGCCGGCCGGCGCCGCGGAAGGCGTTGGTCGGCGCGGTGTTGGTCATGACCTGGCGGTGCCGGCCATAAACATTCGCGATGCGATAGGGCCCGCCCGCCATGGTGAGGCCGTTCATCGAATTGGTCAGCACGCCGGCCTGGCTCAGATAAGCGCCCGAATCGCAGAGCCAATCGGTGCGGAGCGCGAGGAAGCGCCCGTCCTTGTCGCATGCGAGCTCGCCCGAGACGTAGATGGCGCGGCCGTGATTGTCAGTGAGGAAATCCTCCGCACGGCTTGCGCTCCACTTGATCGGGCGGCCCATGCGCTTGGCGAGATGGAGCAGCAGCGGATGCTCGGCGTAAGGCGCGGTGCGCGCGCCGAACGCGCCGCCGACATCGACCATATGGACGCGGAGCTTCTCGGGCCCGACGCCGAGCATGATGGCGAGCGCATCGCGCATCGCCGGCCCGCCCTGATGGCCGCAATAGATCTCGTAGCGGTCGCTTGCGGCGTCGTAGGCGGCGAGGCAGCCGCGCGTCTCCATCGTGTTGGGCGCGACGCGCGGGCTGTCGAGCGCGGCCTTCGCGACATGCGCAGCGGACGCAAATGAAGCGGCCGTATTCGCTTCGTTGCCGTATTCGAACTCGAAGCAGACATTGCCGGGGATCGTGTCGTGGAGTTGCGCCGCGCCCGCGCGCAGCGCCCCCTCGAAGCCGATGACAGGCGGCAGGTCTTCGTAGTCGATGACGACGAGATCGGCCGCGTCCTGCGCAGCGCCCCGGCTCTCGGCGAGCACGACCGCCACTTCCTCGCCGGCATAGCGCACGCGGCCCTCCGCGAGCACCGGCCGCTCCGGTACGATGAGCTTCTTGCCGCCGCGGCCGGGGAAATGCACCGACGGCGGCAGCGTCTTGAAGCCCGCGTCCGCAACGTCCTTCGCGGTGAAGATCGCGACGACGCCCGGTGCGCGCCGCGCCTCGCCCGTATCGATCGCGCGGATCTTCGCGTGCGCGCGGTCGGCGCGACAGAACACGGCGTGAAGCTGCCGCGGCAGGCTCCAGTCGTTGGTGTAGCGGCCGGTCCCGGTGACGAGCCGGAAATCCTCGCGCCGGCCGTTGAATTTTTGGGCCATCTTCCGTTTCTACTCCGGTAAGTTTCTCAAACGCGCCTTTGTCGTATCTCCCAAATCGCCGCGTGGCACGCTAGGCCAATGTCGCTAGAAAGCTTGTTCGCAAGCTGTGTCGCGGACCTTCTCACCTTGATGTTGAGGTCCATCGCATTTGCCGCGCTAGTCGTCGTAATCAGCCGCAAAAGACCTTCGCGTTGGGCTCTATACACGTCCTCGTTCATAAGCACAAAGAGCATGAAAGTGAGGAGATGATTGAAATCGCTCAAATTGCGGCGGTACAGCGCGACCATCAACAATAAGAACGCTGCCAATGTGGCAGCCAGGACCCAGGCGGTCATCCATTATCCCCCTTCCACGTTAAGGGCGCGTATTAGCTATTGTGCACTCCCTGATGCTCAGAAATCGTACTCGATCCGGTGCATCCGCGGGAGCGGCAGCTTCAGCTCGAATGCCTCCTTGGCGAACAGGTCTTCGAGGCGCGGCTTCGGCCCGGTCAGCACCTGGTCGTGCACATAGTCGACGAGCGCGCCGTAGTTGCGGCGGTTGGCGTCGGAGAGCCCGTATTCCCACGGGTCGGCGCCGAGAAGCGTGCGCTCGTCCTCGCGATAGGTGTGATAGAACGCGAGCGGCACGTTGCGCGGGTTGGCGAGGCGCTGATAGGCAAGCTGCTTTGCCTCCTCGAACGCGAGCGTCAGGCTCTCGACCACCCAGGGATATTTCGCGACGAGCTCGGTCGGCACCGTCGTCACGTGCATGATCGGGAAGAAGCCGGTGCGCGCGTAATACTGGGATTCGACCTCGCGGTAATCGGGCCAGAGCCGCGCGACGCGCGGGTCGCCGCGATCGTGCGCCTCGTTGACGTTGGGCTGGATGATGGCATCGACTTCGCCCGTCAGAACCATGTCCTCGACCTTCTTGCCCTTCGGCACGACCTCGAGCTTCAGCTCTTTGGGCGCCTGGGCCGAGGCCTCGTCGAGCGTCTCGATCACCCAGGTGATGGAACGGTGCGGCGCGCCATGCTCCTCGAGATGCGCGCGCATCCAATAGGCGGCGGCAGCGCCAATGGTGCGGCAGGCGACGCGTTTGCCGGCGAGGTCGGACGGGCGCGCGATCCCCTTCTCAGCGTTGATGTAGATGAAGCCGTGGCGGAAGCGGCGGTGCAGGAACACCGGGATCGCCGTGATGTCGGCGCGGCCGTGCGCCTTCTGCACGACATAGTGGCCGCCGTTATATTCGTTGACGTCGGCGGCCTTGCCCGACGCGACGCGGTCGTGGATCGCGCCGCTTCCGGGCGAGGCGATCGGCACGAGCTCGATCCCCTTGGCCGTGACCGTGCCGTCGCGGAGCGCGCGCACGATCTCGTAGGCGCCGGTCATGAAGGTGAGGCGCAGCTTCCCGGCCGCGCGCGTTGCCCGCGCCTTTTTCTTCAGCCCCGCATTCTTCTTCGGCGCCGCTTTCTTCTTCGGCGCTGCCGATTTCTTTGCAGGCCGCGCGGCCTTCGCCCGCGTCTTCGCCTTCGCTTTTGCCTTCTTCGCTCGTGCCATCGCCGCCCTCGTTCTTTCCCCGCGCCATCATACCGTGGCGCCGCACCGCAGTCCTGCCGCGCGCCGGACCAGGAACGCGGCCGAAACCGCCGCGTTCGCTTCATGGGGGACGAGGGTTGCCATGCTCCGGGTACTTTTGATCGTCCTCCTGCTCCTCCTCCTGGTCGGCTCCTTCCCGGCTTGGCCCTATAGCGTCGGGTGGGGCTATTACCCGACCGGCGGGTTCGGACTTTTGCTCATCCTGCTCGTCGTCCTCGTGGCGATGCGGCGGGTTTGACCTCGGCGCCGGCCGCGGACAATGGCACTGCGAGCGCTCTTTGCGAGCGGATGCATGGCGCTGGTCGGGGCCTTTGGCGCCAGCGCGGCCGACGGCAAGCTTTCGACGCACCGCAAGGTCGTGACGATTTCCAAGGAACCGGCCGCACCTTTGACCGCTTATCCGAGCGAGCCGGTCGCCATCGAGAATCTGCTCCAGGAATACGCCGCGCAACATGACGCGGGCGCCCCTCTCGACCTGGCGGCGGCCGCCGCGCGGATCTGTCGAAGCGCGGCGATGCCGAGGCCGCTCTGCCTGCAGCTCGTCTCGCGCATGAACGAATTCATCGAGCAGGCAGACCTCGC
>DATIXQ010000132.1:0-6948 GCA_035518375.1 Allostellaceae bacterium
TTGTCGACGACGCGGCCGATGGTCTCGGGTGCCAGCGGCGAGAACGAGATGATCGCGTCGAGCCGGTTGCGGAACTCGGGCGTGAACATCCGGTTGATCGCCTCTTGATCGTCGCCGGTGCGCACATCGGAGCCGAAGCCGATCGCGGGCTTCGCAAGATCGGCCGCGCCCGCGTTCGTCGTCATGATCAGGATGACGTTGCGGAAATCCACCGTCTTGCCGTTGTGGTCGGTGAGTTTGCCGTAATCCATGATCTGCAGCAGGATGTTGAAGAGATCGGGATGCGCCTTCTCGATCTCGTCCAGCAGCAGGACGCAGTGCGGATGCTGATCGACCGCGTCGGTGAGGAGCCCGCCCTGGTCGAAGCCGACATAGCCCGGGGGCGCGCCGATCAGCCGCGAGACTGTGTGCCGCTCCATGTATTCCGACATGTCGAAGCGCGTGAGCTCGATGCCGAGAGTACGGGCGAGCTGGCGCGCGACCTCGGTCTTGCCGACGCCGGTCGGGCCGGAGAAGAGATATGAGCCGATCGGCTTCTCCTGCTCGCGCAAGCCCGCGCGGGCAAGCTTGATCGCCGCGGTTAGCGCGTCGATCGCCTTGTCCTGGCCGAACACCATCGTCTTGAGATCGCGATCGAGGTTCTTCAGGACCTCCTTGTCGTCGGTCGAGACGCTCTTCGGAGGAATGCGCGCGATCGTTGCGACGATCGCCTCGACCTCGCGGTGAGTGATGGTCTTGCGGCGGCGATTCTCGGGGAGGAGCATCTGCGCCGCACCGACCTCGTCGATCACGTCGATCGCCTTGTCGGGCAGCTTGCGGTCGCCGATGTAGCGGTGCGACAGCTCGACCGCCGCGCGCAACGCCTCGCCGGTGTAGCGCACCTTGTGGTGGCGCTCGTAATAGGGCTTGAGCCCGCGCAGGATCTTCACCGCGTCCTCGACCGTCGGCTCATTGACGTCGATCTTCTGGAAGCGGCGGACGAGCGCGCGGTCCTTCTCGAAGTAGTTGCGGTATTCCTTGTAAGTGGTCGAGCCGATGCAGCGGATGTTGCCGCTGGCGAGCGCAGGCTTCAGCAGGTTCGAGGCATCCATCGCGCCGCCGCTCGTGGCGCCGGCGCCGATCACGGTGTGGATCTCGTCGATGAACAGGATGGCCCCGGTCATCGCTTCGAGCTCGGAGATGACGGCCTTGAGCCGCTCCTCGAAATCGCCGCGATAGCGCGTGCCGGCCAAAAGCGCGCCCATGTCGAGGCAATAGATGGTGGCGTTCTGCAGCACCTCCGGCACCTGGCGCTGGACGATGCGGCGCGCCAAACCCTCGGCGATCGCCGTCTTGCCGACGCCCGGATCGCCCACATAAAGCGGGTTGTTCTTGGAGCGGCGGCACAGGATCTGGATGGTGCGGTCGACCTCCTGCTCGCGGCCGATCAGCGGATCGATCTTGCCGCTCCTCGCCTTCTTGTTGAGGTTGACGCAATAAGCATCGAGCGCGTCGTGGCCGCGCTTTTGCTGCTTCTCGGTCCGCTCTTCTTCCTCGGCGCCGTGCACGCGGCGCTGCTCGGAGCGGCCCGGGGCCTTGGCGATGCCGTGCGAGATGTAGTTGACGGCGTCGAACCGCGTCATGTCCTGCTCTTGCAGGAAATAGACGGCGTGGCTCTCGCGCTCGGCGAACATGGCGACGAGCACGTTGGCGCCGGTCACCTCCTCGCGGCCGGAGGATTGGACGTGGATGGCGGCGCGCTGCAGCACGCGCTGGAAGCTCGCGGTCGGCTTCGAGTCCTCGGCATGGGCCGAAACAAGGTTGCCGAGCTCGTTGTCCACATAGGCGATCAGCTCGCGCCGGAGCTTCTCTATGTCGACGGTGCAGGCGCGCAGGACGGCGCATGCATCCTGGTCCTCGGTAAGCGCCAGGAGCAGGTGCTCGAGCGTGGCATATTCGTGCCGCCGCTCATTGGCATAAGCGAGGGCGCGGTGGAGGGTCTTTTCAAGGTTGCGCGATAGCATGCACGCCTATTCCTACTCCAACAGGGCCATTCCGTTTACGTTACAAAAGTGCTTCCCGATCAGTCCTTCTCCAAGGTGCATTGCAGCGGATGCTGGTGCTGCCGGGCGAAATCCATGACCTGGGTCACCTTGGTCTCGGCGACCTCGTAAGTATAGACCCCGCAGACGCCAACGCCGCGGCGATGAACGTGAAGCATGATGCGCGTCGCCTCCTCGCGCGTCTTGTTGAAAAAGCGCTCGAGGATATGGACGACGAACTCCATCGGCGTGTAGTCGTCGTTCAGCATCAGGACCTTATACATCGAGGGCTTCTTCGTCTTCGGCTTGGCCTTGACGATCACCCCCGTGGCCGGTCCCTCGCTGCCATTGCGCTTTTCAACGTCGCTCATCGCAGCACGATCAGCTCAACCGGGTCCAAACGAACCATCATATTGGCACGACGCGCCTCTGGGGAAGTGCTTTCGCGGCCGGCCGCGCCTCAGTGTCCGGCCACTGTCGCAGCGCTTCGCTAACGCCGGGCGAACTCGGATGCGCACGCGCCTAAGCCGCTTGCGGCGGATCCGTCCGCCTGACCGTGCCGACGAGGCGGGCGAGCTGCCAGATTTCGATCGCGTCGCAAATCGCCGTCGCCGCCTCGAGAATGTCGCGCGCGGAGCGGTGCGCCTCTTCGTCGCTGGCGCAGTCCCGCACTTCCGCGTCCAGGATGCGCCCAGCAGACAAGCGATAGAACCGGTAGTCCGCCATGGCCCCGCCGCGTTAATTCTTACCCTAAAGGGTAAGAACTTCAGCGGGTCCGGGCAACCGATTCCGTGACCTAGCGTGGCGTCCGTATCAGGCGAGGGCGCCGCGCGCCACAAACGGGGCCAACGCCTCGCTCGCGATGCTGACGCCCATTTCGCCCAGTTTGGCCGAGCGCGCGGCCAAGTCCTGCAGGCTCGCGCACGCATGCGCGCTGCTCAACTCGACCACCTCGTCGAGGGTCTTGGCAGCGAGCAGCGCCGAGGCGGTCTTGGCGGCACTGGCGAAAGATTGCTGCGCCAGGTCGAAAAACTCCTCGCTCATGGCCTGCATTCCCGAGCTGAGCGCGAGATTGGCCTTGGTCATGGCCGCCAGATTTTCGCGCCCGAAACCAGCCAGCGATTCGAGGCTGATGGGCGCCAATAGCGGCTTCGCCGCGGGGACGGGAGCCGATGCGTAGGACACCGGCTCTACGGGGAGAGAGTGCTTCTTCGGTTTCGCCGCCATGGACTTGTCCTCGTCGAAGACGCTCAATATTGCAATGCAACATCACCTATACGCGCTTTACTGGCTCGATTCAACCGTGATATTGCATTGCAATATCGATCGGACGCGGCGGAGGATGGGGCAACCGCCGGCGCGCAACGAACACGAAAAACTGGACAGGAAATCCAGCGTTTATTTAATCTCTTGAGCATTGAATTGCCCTGTCCTCCAAGGGCGTAAGACTTTCGGATGGAACGTTCATGAGTAAATTGGGGTTTCGCCGCTTCGCCGTCCGGACGCTCGCCGCCGTCGCGGTGCTCGCCATCGCTTGCCACGCGAGGCCAGCCAGCGCCGGCTACTCCTCGATCGTGATCGATGCCGATACCGGCCGCGTCCTCGCCCAGCACGAGCCGGACGCTCAGAACTATCCGGCGTCGCTGACCAAGATGATGACGCTCTATCTCACCTTCAAAGGGCTCGAGAGCGGGACGCTCAGTCTCCAGCAGCGCTTCACGGTCAGCGCTCATGCCGCCGAGCAGGCGCCGTCGAAGCTCGATCTGAAGCCCGGCGAGACGGTGCCATTGCACGATCTGATCTTCGCGGTCATCACCCATTCGGCCAATGATGCCGCCGTGGTGATCGGGGAGAACATCGCAGGCAGCGAGCCGGCCTTCGCCCAGCGCATGACTGCCGAGGCCCACGCGCTCGGCATGAGCCATACGAATTTCGCCAATGCCTCGGGCCTGCCCAATCCCGACAACGTGACCACGGCGCGCGACCTCGCCACCCTCGCGCTCTCGCTCTACCGGGATTTCCCGAAGGAATATCCGTGGTTCGCGACCGAGGAGTTCTCCTTCAACGGGGTCAGCTATTCGAACCACAACCACCTGATGCACAGCTTCCCCGGCATGGACGGCATCAAGACCGGATATATCCGCGCCTCGGGCTTCAACCTCGCCGCCTCGGCGGTGCGCGACGGCCATCGTCTCTTCGCGGTGGTGATGGGCGGCGAATCGGCGCATTCGCGCGACCTGCAAATGGCCGCGCTACTGAACAGCTCCTTCGCCCGCACCGGCAACGAGACCGAAGTCGCGGACGACGCGGCCCCCGAAGACGCGCCGGCGAGCCTCGCCAAGCGTGCCATCGCCGCGATGTCGCCCGTCGGCAAGGCCCACGCCGCGACCCGAACGGTGGCGCAGCCGGCACCGCATGCGCGCAACGCCAAGGCGATCGACGGCTGGAGCATCCAGGTGGGCGCCTATATGCAGCGCGACATGGCTGAGCATGCCGGCGAGTTGGCGCTGCAGCGGATCCCGGCGATGAAGGGCCGAGTGGTCGAGGTGCTGGCTCCCTCGCACACCGACAAGGAACAGGTCTACCGGGCGCGCATCGTCCATTTCAACCATCACGAAGCGGAGCTCGCGTGCCGCGAGCTGCACAAGAAGCGCAAGAGCTGCGCGGTTATTGCGCCCGGCGCCGCGCAGCAGGTGGCGGCGAACTAGACGAAGCGGTTCTGTCTAGGGGCTAGAACGAGGGCGGCGTCATGCCGCTCGCGCGCAATTCGGACGACAACAGATCCTTGAGCCGTGCGAGTCCGGCCTCGTCCCGAGCCTCGGCGCGCGCCACCAGTACGTCCTGCGTGTTCGACGCGCGCAAGAGCCACCAGCCGTCCCCCGTCTTGACGCGGACGCCATCGATATCGGCCATCTCGGCGCGGGCCTGCCGCAGACGCGCGCGCACCTCGTCAATGACGGCGAACTTACGGTCCTCTGGGCAGGGAAAACGCAGCTCGGGCGTATTGACGACCACCGGCAGGCGGTCGCGCATGTCGGCGATGCTCTCGGAGCTTCGCGCCACAATGCCCAAGAGCCGCACCGCGGCATAGAGCGCATCGTCGTAGCCGTAATAGCGGTCGCCAAAGAAGATATGGCCGCTCATCTCGCCGGCGAGCGGCGCATCGAGCTCCGCCATCTTGCTCTTGATGAGCGAATGGCCGGTGCGCCACATCAACGGCTTGCCGCCCATGCGCGCGATCTCGTCGAACAGCACCTGGCTTGCCTTGACGTCGGCGATGATGGTGGCGCCTGGCCGCGCGGCGATGACTTCCTGCGCCAGGATCACCATGAACTGGTCGCCCCACAGGATGCGGCCCTTGCCGTCGATCACGCCGATGCGGTCGCCGTCGCCGTCGAAGGCGATGCCGAGGTCGCATCTTTCGCGCGCCACCGCTTCCTGAAGCTGGACCAGATTCTTGACCTCCGTCGGATCGGGGTGATGCGCGGGGAAACGCCCGTCTATGGTGTCGTTGAGCCGGATATGGTGGCCCGGGAGAAGCTCGGTCAATCGCTTCAGCGCCTCGCCCGTAGCGCCGTTTCCAGCATCCCACGCGACGCGCAGCTCGCGGCCGCCGCGGTAATCGGCGACGAGGCGCTGCACATAGGCCTCGAACACGCTCTGCTCGCCGACACTGCCGTGCCCTTCGGGAAAGTGTCCGGCGGCCGCGATCTTGCCGAGCCGTTGGATGTCGGCGCCGAAGAAGGACTTGCGGCCGAGCATCAACTTGAAGCCGTTGTGGGTCGGCGGGTTGTGCGAGCCGGTCACCATGATCCCGCCGTCGACCGGCAGCGTGTTGGCGGCGAAATAGAGCATCGGCGTCGGTCCAAGGCCGACGCGCGTCACGTCGATGCCGCCCGCCGCGAGCCCGTCGACAAGCGCCGCCTCGAGCTCCGGCGAGCTCAGGCGCCCGTCATAGCCGACAGCGACGCGTCGCCCGCCGGCCTCTCCGAGAATGGCTGCGAAGCTGCGGCCGATCGCACGCGCATCGGCGGGCGCGAGCGTCTCGCCGACGACGCCGCGGATATCGTATTCGCGCAGAATGGTTGGATCGAACCGGTGGCCCGCGCCAGAACCTTCCGCCATCGCCCGCGTCCCGTCGCCGCTCAGCAATAGTCGGACAGAATGCGCCGCACTTCGCGCGTCATGTCGGAACGCGCTAGTGCGAAGGCGATGTTCGCCTGGAGCCAGCCGACCTTGTCGCCGCAATCGAAGCGTCGGCCGTCGAAGCGCAGCCCCATGAACGGGCGCTGATTGCTGCCGATCATCTGCGCCAGCGCATCGGTGAGCTGGATCTCGCCGCCGGCGCCGCGCGGCGTGCGCGTCAGGTGCTCGAATACTTCAGGCTCGAGGATGTAGCGGCCGATGATGCTGAGCGTCGAGGGGGCTTTCGCCGGCTCGGGCTTCTCGACAACTCCCTTCACCCTGACGAGGTGCCCGTCATCATTTTCGACATCAAGAATCCCATAGCGGTTGGTATGCTCGCGCGGCACATCCATGACCGCCACGTAGTTGCCACGCAACTTCTTGTGCGCATCGATCATCTGTCTGAGGCAGGCCTTGTCGGCAAGGATGAGATCGTCGGCGAGAAGAACTGCGAACGGTTCGTCGCCGACGAGATGGCGCGCGCACAGAACGGCATGGCCGAGCCCGAGCGGCTCCTGCTGCCGGGTGTAGGCGATCTGGCCCGGCTGTGGCAGCCAGGACGTGACCGCCTCGAATTGCGCCTGCTTGTTGCGGCCCTTCAACGTCTCTTCGAGCTCGTAGGAATGATCGAAATGGTCCTCGATCGCACTTTTCGAGCGCCCGGTGACGAAGATGAACTCCTCGATGCCCGCGGCCTGCGCCTCTTCAACGGCATACTGGATGAGCGGCTTGTCGACGACGG
>DATIXQ010000133.1:0-39889 GCA_035518375.1 Allostellaceae bacterium
TTCTACGGCCAGACCGAGACGACGTCGCTCGTCGGCAACCCACCCGGCCAGAAGATCGTGCCGGGCTCGATGGGGCGCCCCTTGCCCGGCTATCGCATCGCCGTCGTCGACGAGAGCGGCAACGAGGCGGAAGAAGGGGAGATCGTCGTCGGCCTCTCACCACGTCCGGCCGGCCTGATGCAGGGCTATCAGCAGGACGACGGCGAGATGCAGCGCATCGACGGCGCCTGGTATCACACCGGCGACACGGCGCAGCGCGACAAGGATGGGCGTATCACATACGTCGGCCGCACCGACGACGTGTTCAAATCCTCGGGCTATCGCATCAGCCCATTCGAGCTCGAGAGCGCGCTCATCGAGCATCGCGCCGTCGCCGAAGCCGCAGTCGTGCCTTCGCCCGACGCGCAGCGCTTCGCCGTGCCCAAGGCGTTCATCGTGCTCGCGGCCGGATTTGCACCCGACCAATCGACCGCGCGCGACATCTTCACGCAGATGCGCGAGCGCCTTGCCCCCTACAAGCGCGTACGCCGCCTCGAGTTCACCGACCTGCCAAAAACCATCTCGGGCAAGATCAGGCGCGTCGAGCTGCGCCAGGCCGAAGCCGCGCGACGGCACGAAAATGCGCGCGGGCCCGCCGAGTTCTGGGAAGAGGATTTCCCCGATCTGCGCGCGTAGCGGTCGGCTATGCTCATAAAGAGAGGACGTGTTCCATGTCGCAGCGCTTAGCGGCATTCGCCGCCGCAGTCCTGGTTGCTTGTGCGGGCCCGGCGCACGCCGCCGGCACGTACGACATCGGCGCATCCGACACCGAGATCCGCATCGGCAACAGCGCGCCCTATAGCGGCAATCTCTCGCAAACCAGCACCGGTTCGAAGATCGCGATGGCCTATTTCAAGATGCTGAACGAGCATGGCGGCATCAACGGCCGGAAAATCACCTTCCTTTCCTACGACGACGGCTACAACCCGGCGCGCACGGTCGAGCAGGTGCGTCGCCTCGTCGAGCAGGACAAGGTGCTGCTGATCTTCATGATCCCAGGCACGCCGACCAACCTCTCGGTCGAAAAATATCTGAACCAGCGCAAAATTCCGCAGCTCTTCGCGGCCGCGGGGGCGAGCCAGCTGCGCGACCCCGGCGAATTCCCCTACACCGTGGGCTTCACCCCATCCTACGTCGGCGAGGGCACGATCTTCGGCCGCTACATTGTCGCGAACATGCCGAACGCGAAGATCGGCATGCTGCGCCAGGACGATGATTACGGACGGGACTTCCTCGACGGCATCAAGCGCGGCCTCGGCGACAAGGCATCGATGTTGATCAGCGACGTGACTTATCAACCGACCGATCCCACTGTCGAATCGCAGGTGGTAAGCCTCCAGGGAACCGGCGCGGACGTCTTCGTCAATGTGACGACGCCGAAATTCGCAGCTCAATCGATCCGCAAAGCCTACGACATCGGCTGGCATCCGACCCAGTTCCTCAACGACGTCTCGATCTCGATCGGCGCCGTCCTAAAGCCTGCCGGCCTCGAGAAAGCGAAGGGCATCATCTCCGCCGCCTACGTCAAGGATTTCGGCGACCCCACATGGGCCAATGATCCGGGCGTCAAGGAATTCGCTTCGTTCATGAAAGAATACGCATCGGAGTTCGATCCCAACGACAGCTTCACGGTCGGCGGCTTCATGGAGGCGCAGCTCCTCGCCGAGGTGCTACGGCGCTGCGGCGACGACTTGACGCATGCGAACGTCATGCGGCACGTGACGCAACTCGACCACGTGAAGCTCGGGATGCTGCTCCCCGGCATCACCGTCACCGTGACGCCGACCAACTACAACACGATTGCCGACGAGCAGCTCGTCAAATTCAACGGCACTGATTGGGGACGCTTCAGCAAGGTGATGAGCGGGCTCTAATGTCGAGCGCCGCGGCCCGCATCACTTCGGCAGGAACTCTTCCGTGTAGAGCTTCGACATGTCGGGCGGCTGATCGAGCAGCTTCAGGTCCGAGAACGAGCGCTTGAGCGTCGCCAGGATGGCGGCGTCGAAATGCCCATCGGTGTTGAACATCGGCAAGGTCAAATCGAATTCCCGCGCCTCGATCGCAACCGGCATGCCGGTCATCTGCGCCGCGATCTTCACGGACGCGTCGTGATTGGCGCGCATGAAGCGCACGGCATCGAACCAGCCCACGAGGAAATGGCGGATCGCATCGGGATTGCTCGCGATCAGGGCGCGCGTCGCGAACACCACCGAGCCGCCGAGCTCGCCCGCCCAGGACGAGGCCGGCGCGATGAGCCGGCCCTCGCCCTGCGCTTCCATCTGGAACGCGAGCGCCGTCGAAAGGATTCCGGCATCGACCATGTGCGTGCGGAACGAGGCGAACTCGCTCGCGGTGTCGCCGCCGATCGCGATCGGCGTCACGCCATCGGGTCCCCAGCCGCGTTGGCGCGCCAGCTCGAGCGCGAGCCAGTAGGTAAGCGAATTGATCGTGGTGACGCCGATCCGCGCGCCTTTGAGATCGTCGAGCGAGCGCGCCGTCGATCCCTTCGGCACGGCCATGCCGATAAAGGTCAGCAGGCCCGCGCCGTTCGCGACCGCAAGCTCGGGCGAGCCCTTGGCGATGAGCGCGAGATCGGTCCCCGCGCCGACGCCGAGATCGAGGCTGCCCGCGGCCATCGCCTGATGGAGCTTGGCCCCGCCCGCGAAATCGAAGATCTGGACCTCGAGCCCCTGCTTCGCGAAGAAGCCTTCCTGTACCCCGACGACAAGCGGCACCATGGTGGCCGCGGTGGGCGAGGCCTTGCCAACCCTGAGCGTGACGGCGGCGTGGGCCGCGGATGCGGCGCCGATCGCTGCCGCAAGCACGAGAGCAAGAGCGCGCAACGCCGGCGCCGTCATTTCGCCGCCGTGTCCGCGAACTCCCGGATCTGGCCGAAGGAACTGTCGTAGCGCGATGCGAAGGCATCGAGCGTGCGGCCTTCGCGGCCGAGCACGATCATCGGCTCGTTCTCGGCGCGGTCGCGGATCACGCCCATCGGATCCAGTCCCTGCTCGACCCGCTCCAACTGGTCGACGAGGAGCTTGTGATAAAGCACGACGCCGCGGTCGCTCGTGGCGAGATGCTCGCGCGTGCGGTCGGAGATCGGGCCCTGACCGACCCAGGCAAGCGCGTCCTGGTGCGGAATGGTGTTGGCCGCGAGCCTGCCGTTCTCATCGAACAGCTTCGAATGCTTCACCGCGATCGGGAGCGGCTCGGCGCCTGGCTTGCGCTTCATCGTGCGGTAGAGGATCTGCACCGTGTGCGTGTCATCGATCGGCACGCGGATCTGCAAGCCCGGCGCCTCGGCGCCGCCCTGCGCGAGCGTCGTGGGGAAAAGCAGCGGATGGCCCGTCACCCAGTCGTCGGAGGTCTCGGGTTCGCCCTCCAAAAGCCGGCGCTTGTAGATGCCGTATTTGAAGAGGTCGAACGCGATCTTGACGTGCCGCGCCGGGTTCATCGCCGCCGGACAGCCGCGCTTCTTCTGCTCGTAATTGCCGAAGCGCGCGTGCAGGAATTCGAAATGCACGGGGTCGGCCGAATTGTCCATGCACTGAAGCCAATTGCACGGCAGAGTGAAGACTTCGATGGCGCGGTCGAAATCGTCGCGCACGAGCACGTCCCACCGCGGCAGCAACGGGCGCGGCTCAGGCCCGAAATAGGCCCACACGAAACCGCCCAGCGTCTCCACCGGATAGGACTTGATCCTGATCTCGTCCTTGTACCGCCCCTCCGGATGCGCGAGATCCTCGTACGGCTGCTCGAGGCAGCGGCCTTGCGCGTCGAAGAGCCAGCCGTGATAGGCACAGCGCAGGCCGCATTCGTCGGGAATGCCGTATTCGAGCGACATGCAGCGGTGCGGACAACGATCGTCGACCAGGCCGTATTCGCCGCGCTCGCTGCGGAAGAGCGTGAGATCCTCGCCGAAAAAGCGCACGCGCTGCACCGGCTCCTTCAAGAGCTCGGCCTCGATGCCGACCGGGTGCCAATAGCGCCGGAGCAGGCTGCCCATGGGCGTGCCGGGGCCGATCCGCGTCAGGCGATCGTTCTCTTCCTGGGTCGTCGTCATGCGTCCCTCCGCTCGCCTCATTCTATCCGGAGACGAAGGAGCGTCCAAGCGCGCGCCCGTCAGCGTGCGAGCGGAACGCCCCCCGGCTCGGACATGAGGCTCCACCCGCCGGCGGCCTTGTCCCAGCGCGTGACGACCGTGTCGTCGAGCGCGAGGCCACGTTGCGGCGTCTTGACGAAATCGTAGACGCCGTTGACGCCGGCAAGCTTCGTCTGCCGCAGCAGATAGTCTCGCAGCTGGGTGGCATCCGCGCCGGCGGGCAGCGCGCGCAGCGCGTCGATCACGAGGGTCGCGGGGTCCCAGCCGAGCACCGAGCCCTCATCGGGCTTCACGCCCGCCTCGGCGAAAGCGGCGTAATATTCCTTCTGCTTCGCCGCAACCGCGGGATTGAGCTTCACGCGCGCATCGCTGCCGACCGGCCACTCCGCCGAGGGAAAATAGAATTCCTTGGGCAGGTAATCGGCCAATAGCTTCATCTGCGCATAGGTCATGTTGCCGCCGGTGGTGCCGACCGGAAGATCGATGCCGGACTGGATGAGGCCGCGCAGCACCGTGCCGACGGGCGAGCCGGTGCTCCAGGCGATGACGGCCTGGGCGTTGGCGGCGCGGACCTGCTCCATCTGCGCCGCGACGCTCACATCCGCGGTGTTGAAATGGACATGCGCGACCAGCTGCACATTCTTGTTCTCGGCATCGGCCAGAACCTCGGCGAAGCCGCGGTCGGCGTCCTGACCGGTTGCATCGGTGCTGGTGATGAGCGCGAGCTTCGTCCAGCCCTTCAGCCGCATGTAGCGCACGAGCGCCTTCGCGAGATCGAGCGTCGAGGTGCTGGAGGTGAAGGCATAGCTTCCGGCCGGCGGATGGATGCCAGGCGAGAAGCAGTATTCGACCGGGCCATGCACCGCGAGCGGCGCCATCGCGTTGCAGTCGGCGACCAGCGTCGAGCCGAGCACGACCGGCGAATGTGCGGCCATCACATCGTTCATGAGCTGGACGGCAATCTGCGGATTCGATTGGTCGTCGTGGATCGCCATGTGAACCGGGCGGCCGTGAATGCCGCCAGACTTGTTGTCCGCCTTCTCGAGGACCTGCAGTGCCGCCTGCACCTGGCTGCCGAGAAACGCGCCCTGCCCGGTGAGCGAGGCGATCACGGGAATCTCGAACGGCTCCGCCGCGCGCGCACAAGGTACCGCGAGCAAAGCCGCGAGCGCGGCGACGGCGGATATGGTCTTCTTTGTCATGGCGGCCATCCTTGTGGCGCCGTTTATCGGCTTGTGGGCGGCACCGGCACCACGTGATCACGGAACTCGCGCAGGTCGTAATAGGTCTGGCCGCAGCGGCCGCGCGCCCAGACATGAAGGCCCTGGCATTTGGTGATGACGAGCCGTTCGTACATATGGCGCTTGCCGGGCTCGAAATCGAACACCATGCCGGGCTCGATCGGCCCTTCGTAGCGCCCCGCGAGCGGCAGCGGCACGGGCTTGGGCTTGGCGAGCGGCGTCTGCGAGACGAGCACCACGCCCGCGCGGAACTCCGCCTCGTCGTAAAACGTGGCGCCGCTCCGCCCGCGCGCCCAGAGCTGGGAGCCCTGCTTCTTCGTGATGGTCAGCCGCTCGTATTTGTGCTTCTTGCCCGGCTCGAAATCGAACACCATGCCGGTCTCGATCGGGCCGGCATAAGGCGCGCGCGGCGCGGCCTCGCCCATCAGGCCTTTTCCAGCGCGCCCATACGGGCCTCGTCTTTCATTTCGACGCGGCCACCTTCGGCCTTCACCGCCGAGGTCGAGATGTCAAACTTGTTGCCGTCGGCATCCTTGGCCGCGTCCTCGACATAAGGCCGGCCGGGCGGCGGCTTCATCACCCAAGCATCGTGCTCCTTCAGGCGGCGATAGACGCCCTCCTTCTCGTCAGGCTCGATGGTGATGCCGAAATGGTGGACGCCTTCGGGCGCCAGTTCGCTCGTGCGCTTGAGGAGCGCGATGTCCATGTAGCCGTCGGTCATCCAGACGGCGCCGTCGACGCTCTGGCCCCTCACCTCCATGCCGAAGACGCCGACATAGAACTCCGCCAACCGTTCGGGATCGTCGGAGAAGATCGCGATATGCCGGATTTTGGCCATTTTGGTGTCCTCGTGAGCCGCGCGAAAACTCTATTGAGAGGCCAGTGCCCTGTCAATTCAGAGGGCGGCGCTAACGAAAGCGCGGCAAGAGCGGCAGGATGTTGGCGCTTTCGATGCCGGCGAGTTCCGTGGCGCTCAACACGCCCGCCTCCGCGAGCTCGGCCACGCACGCGGCCGAGGCACCCCACGGATAATCCGAGCCGAACGCCGCGTGCTGGAGCCCCACCACTTGGCGCAAAGCCGTAAGCAGGACGGCGTGCGAGGCTTGCGCCGTGTCGTAGTAGAAGCGCTTCAGTTCGGCCACCACGCCCTGCGGCAGCTTCTGTGCGTTCGCCGGGATGGCCGCGGTCTTGAGAAAGCGATAGATCAGGAACGGCATTGTGCCGCCCGCATGCGACCAGATGATGTTGAGATCGGACGCGCGGCGCGACGTGCCGGAGAAGACCACGTTCGCGATAGCGCGCGTCGTATCGGTGCCGTACTCGATCATGGCGTCCGGCATCACGATCTCTTTCAAGGGCGCGGTGCAGCAATAGGGCGAGTGCGGATGCGTATAGACGAGCGCCTTGCGCCGGTTGAGCTCGTCGAAGACCGGCGCGAACACCTTGTCGCCGAGCCAATGATCGATGTAGCTCGTCATGAAGTGAACGCCGTCAGCCTTCAGCACGTCGAGCGCGTATTCGATCTCCTTCAAAGTGGCGTCGACATGCGGCATCGGCAGCGCCGCGAACATGCCGAAGCGGCCGGGATGATCGGCGACGAGCCGTGCCAGGTAGTCGTTATTGTCGCGCGCATAGGCGATACCGACCTCGCGGTCCTCGAAGGCCTTGCGCGGCGGCGCCGGGATCGAATTGATCGCGGTCGTGATCCCGCCTTTGTCCATATCCTCGAGCGCGCGCGACGCGGTCATCGCCTGCGATAGCGACGCGCCCAAATGGTCCGCGAGCATGGCGACCGAGCGCGGCGACGCCAGATGATGATGCACATCGATGCGGGGCATCGTGATCTCCCTCAATGCGCGCCCGGCACCGGCATGCCGAGCAGGTGCGCGCCGGCCGAGACATAGCTGTTGTCGACGCCGAAGGCGACATGGTTGCCGGCCGCGTGAACGTCGCGCCAGAAGCGCTGCATCGGGTTGTCGTCGAGGATGCCGCGTGCGCCGGTGAGTTCGAACACGCGGTCGACCGCGCGCATGGCCAGGCGCGAGGCGAGCGTGAAATTGCGCCGGATGGCGACGACGTCGTTCTCGCCGCCTGGCAGACCTTGGCGGAGCTTCTCGTCATTGTCCTTGGCGAGAAGATAGGCCGCGTCGATCTCGGCCGCCGATTCGCCGAGTGAGCGCTGAGCGTTGTAGAGCTGCAAGACCGGGTCGCGGCCCATGCCGGGCGTGCGGCCTTTGGCAAAGGCGGCATAAGCGTCGAGCGCGCCGCGTGCGATCGCCAGCATCGGACAGAAGATGCCGAACGGGAACGCGACATAGCCGGGCTCGCGGAACATCACGCCCTTGTTGGCCTTCGTTCCCGGCGCGCGGCCAGAGGCGAAATCGGTGGCGCGCAGCGTATGCTCCTCGCGCACGATGACGTCTTTGACGACGACGTTGTTGCTGCCCGAGCCCTTGAGCCCGACAGCGTTCCACGTGTCGTGCGGCTTGAACTCGCCGGGGCCGAGGAGAAAAAAGCGGATGTCGGGCGGCCCGCCGCCGCCCGCTTCGGAGATGACCGGCGCGCCCAGGATCGCCCAGTCGCAATGATCGACGCCCGAGGAGAAGCTCCAGTCGCCGCTAAGGCGGAACCCGCCTGGCGCCGGTGCCGCCTTGCCAACCGGCATGAACGAGGTGCCGATCTTCGGGCGCGGATCGTTCTTTAACGCGAACTCCTGTGCCTCGGCCGGAAACATGCCCAGCACCCAGTGATGCTGGATCAGGAGATCGAAGCACCAGCCGCTCGAGCCGCACGCGCGGCCGACCTCGGCCACGACGTCGGCGACCATCATCCAGCTGTCGATGCCATAGCCGCCGCGCTCCTGCGGGATGATGAGGCCGACGAGGTCGGATGCCATCATCGCCTCGACATTCTCGGCAGGCATGCGGCGCAATTTCTCGACCGCGGTCGCATTCTTGGCGCAGACCTCCGCTACCTTGCGCGCACGCGCGATCGCCTCGGCATGAGTGATGTTGGGCATGGTCCGGCCGTTCTCTCGGAAAATATCAGAGATATTGATTTGGCGCAGGACTGTACCGCAGCCTGCGCCGAGCGGTAAGAGGCGCAATGCCGCATGTCCCGGCGCAAGAAATTTGGCCGCGTGGCCGCTTCAGAGTAGACTTCGCGGCAAAAGAACGGGGAGGAACGGCGTGACGGTCGGCGAAGCCGAACCAGCTATCGCGCGCGAAGCGCCAGCGCTTCTCGATCAGCTCGAGCAATGGCTTGGTGCGCTTTCGCGTGTGGTCGCGATCGCGTGCGTGTGCGGCATGCTGTTCGTCGCCGCCGTGATCATGGTCGATGTCGCGCTGCGCTGGATCGCCAACGAGCCAGTTCCGGCCATCAACGAGATCGTGCAGATGACGTTCTCGGTGGCGATCGCCGCCTGCATTCCGGCCGGCATGATGCAGCGCGTCAACCTCAAGATCGATCTTGTCGCGCGCTATTTCAGCCCGCGCCTTCACGCCTGGTTCGAGGTACTGGGCGGCGCGTCCCTCTGGCTCTTCTATGGCGCACTGGCGGTCGGTATCTGGATCTACGCCGGCGCCATGGCCGAAGACGGCAAGAGCACGGTGATATTGGGATTGGCCGAGGCGCCGTTCATGTATGCCGTCTCGGCGCTCTTTGCCTTCGGCGTCGTGCTGCAGGCGGTCATCGTGCTCAATGACATGCGTCGCGCGATGGCGTATGGGCCGGGCGGCATGCTGGGCGCCGCCGTGACGACGGCGGCGGTCATGGGGATTGCCTGGCTTTGGATCGCCAACATCGACGCCATCGCCTCCTGGGCCGGGAGCCATGTCGGGCTGACGCTGACGCTCATCTTCGTCGTGATGTGGCTCCTGACGCTCGTGCTCATTCCGATCGCGGCGATCATGGGCATCGTCGGCGTCATCAGCTCGGCGCTCTTCGTCGGGATCTGGCCCTCGCTGAGCGCCGCCTCGACCGAGGTGACGGATTTTCTCGGCAGCCCCCAGCTCGCAACGTTGCCGCTCTTCCTCATGATGGGCAGCTTCGCCCAGGTCGCCAACGTCGCCGAGGATATCTACCGCCTCGCGCACGTAGTGCTGGGGCGGCTGCGCGGCGGGCTCGGGCTTGCGACGATCGCCGGCTGCGCCGGCTTTGGCGCGCTCACCGGCCATTCCGTCTCCACGACCGTAACGGTCGGCAAAGTGGCGCTCCCCGAGATGCAGGCGCGCGGATATTCGCCGGCCTTCTCAACCGGCGTGTGCGCCGCCGGCGGCAGCCTTGGCGCGCTCCTGCCGCCGGCCTCGGGCGTCATCATCCTCTTTGCGCTGCTGTCGCAAGCCTCGATCGGCCAGCTGTTCGTCGCGGCGATCGGGCCCGGGCTTTTGGGCTTCGCGCTCTATCTCGTGACGATCGCGATTTATGTCCGCGTGTCGCCGCAGTCGGCGCCAGTGCGCGCGGCCGACGAAGCGGCGCAGCTTTGGGCCGCGCTGCGGCGGTGCGGGCCCGCGGCGCTCCTTTTCGGGAGCGTGCTCGGCGGCGTTTATTTCGGCTTCTTCACCGTCACCGAGGCGGCCGCGGTGGGCGCCTTTGAATCGTTCCTGTGCGCGCTCTGGCGCGGCAAGCTCAAGGGCCGGAATTTCTGGCATGTGATGGCGGCGACGACGGCAACGACGGCGCTCATCTACGGCCTCATCTTCGGTGCGCAGATTTTCTCGTTCGTGGTCGGCGTCAGCCGCCTCACGGAGAGCGCGACCGAACTCATGTCGCATCTCGACTGGACACCGACCGAGATCATGACGGCGATCCTCGTAACCTATCTCCTGCTCGGCGCGGTGATGGAATCATTCGCCGTCATGGTCATCACCGTGCCGATCGTGACGCCGCTCGTGCAGAGCCTCGGCTACGACATTCTGTGGTGGGGCATCATCAATATCTGCGTGGTCGAGACCGGCCTCATCCACCCGCCGCTCGGGCTCAACGTGTTCGTGCTGAAGAGCATCCAGCCGGACGTGTCGATCTGGACCGTCTACAAGGGAGTGGCGCCCTTCGTCGTGGCCGATCTCGTCAAGCTCGCGCTGCTGGTGGCGTTCCCTGGCATCGCGCTCTGGCTCGTCTCGACCATGGCGCAGTAGCGCCGCCGGCTCAGCTCCCTGCCTTGACCTTGTCGATGAGCTCCTTGTAGGTCGCGAGCACCTTGTCGCCGCCCGGCATGGATTTCGCCCAGTCGTCGGCGATCGGCGCGATCTTGTCGTGCCACGCCTTCTCCTGTGCGGCCGTGAGATGAAGGAGCGTGTGGCCCGAAAGCTTCATCGTATTGTCCTTGCCCTCCTTCACCACCTCGTCCCAGAAGTGGCCGAAGGCGCGGCTCTCGGGCTCGCCCGAATTTGCCGCGAGAACTTTTTTCACGCCGTCGGGAAGCGAATCCCACTCCTTCCGCGCCATGAAGATGTAGCCGGTCTCGCCGCCCAGGGGCGCATCGAGGTGATAGTGCGTCACCTCCGCGAGCTTGAAGGGATTGAACGCCGTCCAGCCCACCACCACGCCGTCGGCAGTTGCGCGCTGCAGGGTCTCGTAATATTCGTCGATCCGGAACGACAGCGGCGCGCCGCCGAGTTTCTGGACGATCTGCGAGGTGATCTTGCTGCCGGCGATGACCTTGAGGCCGTTCAAATTGTCGAGCGTTTGCGGCTGCTTCCGGAACTGCACCCCCGATTGCGGAAAGACAATGAGCTTCAGCGGCACGACCTGGTCGAATTCCTGGTCGAGCAGGCCGGTCTTGTAGAGACGCCACAGCGCGGTCGAGGAGACCTCGGAATCCGCCGTCGTCTGATAAGGCAGCGCCGCGACCTGGAGCAGTGGGAACTTGCCGGCAAGGCTCGGCAGGCCCCACCCGATCTGCACCACGTTGCTGACCACCTGGTTATAGATGTTGCCCTGGTTCGCCAGCGCCTCGCCGTCGAACACCTCGATGCGGAAGAGGCCCTTCGCCTCCTTGTTGATCTTCTCGGCCCAGGGATGGTGGACGCGGACGTTGAGATGCGCCTGCGGTACATCGAGCGTCGCGAATTTGAGCACAAGCTCGTCCGCCGATGCCGGCGCCGCAAGCGCCAACCCCGCCGCGGCCATCAGCCATCTCCACGCAGTCCGCTTCATGTTTCTTCTCCCTTCTCCGCTGCTCATGCCGCGAGCAGTTCCTTGACGCGCGGCCACGCCTCCGCGCCTTTCTCCGCCATCAGCGGCAGGTATTTGGCGTTGAACCATTTGGCGAGAGCTTCGCGATAGCCCGGGCGCTCCTTGATGCGCTCATACCAGCCCGCAGTGCGCGGGCGCCGCGCCAGCATCGCCGCTAGGAATTGCAGATGGTCGAGCCGCGTCACATAGGGCGCATTGCCGATGTCGGCGAGCGTGAACATGTCGCCTGTGAGCCACGGCCTGCCGTGCGCTTCGAGCGCCCCCTCCATGTCGGCCAGCATCTTGTCGAGACGTCGGATTGCCGCGGGAAAGGCCGGGTTCTCGGCCCCCTTCTGGAGATTGCGGAAATTCGCAAGCCACCCGGGCCGCGCCGCTTCCATCTTTGCGAAGACGTCGGGCGAATATTGATGGTGAAACGCGATCGACATCGAGACGACGCCGGTCGCGGGAAAGATCGCGGCGTCGATGAACTTCGTGAAGCCGCGCATACGCGCGCGTCCCTGCGCATCCGCGGGCTTCAGAGGCGGCGCTGGGAACGCGTCGTCGAGATATTCGCAGATGACGGTCGATTCACAGACCACGAAGCCGTCATGGACGAGCGTCGGTACATAGCCGTTGGGATTGAGCTTCAGATATTCCGGTGTCTTCTGGTCGCCGGCTCGCAGATTGAGATGATGGTCCTCGTAGGCGAGCCCCTTTTCCGCAAGCGTGAAGCGCACCTTCTGCGCGCACACGGACATGTCATTGTGATAGAGCGTAAGCGCCATACCGCCCCCCCCATTGCCGGCACTTCGATCCAGACAATAGCATGGATGGAGCGAACGACGGGGTTGCGTTTTGCCCTGCTCGGGAGATGATTATCGGGCCGGGAAAGCGAGGGTGGTGCCGATGAGCGACTACAAACTCTTCTCAGGCGATTCCCATGTCAGCGAGCCGCCGGACCTGTGGGTGAAGCGGATCGAGCGAAAATTCTCCTACCGCGCACCCTTCGTTGACACCCGCGAGAAGGACGGGCGACGCCAGGATTACCTGATCTACGAGGGTTTTCCGCCGCATCCCGTGTCGATCGGGCTCGCCTCGGCGGCCGCCAGCGGCAACAACGCGGACAAGAGCCAATTCCAGGTGCGCGCGAGCCGTTACGAGGACGCGCTCCCCGGCGGCTGGGATCCGGCAGCGCGGCTCAAGGACCAGGACCTCGACGGCGTCGACGGCGAGGTTCTGCATCCGACCTTGGGCTTCCGCATGTTCTGGCTCACGGACGCGGAGCTGCAACGCGCCGTGTTCCGCGCCTACAACGACTGGCTCGGCGACTATATCAGCCACGACCGGCGGCGCCTTGTCGGGCTTGCGCTCATCTCGATCGAGGATCCGGCCGAAGCCGTGAAGGAGATCGAGCGCGCGGCGAAGCTTGGCCACAAGGGGCTTATGATCGCGCTGTCGCCGCCGCCCGACCGGCCCTACAGCCTGCCGCTCTATGATCCGATCTGGGCCGCGGCCGAGGCGCATAACCTGCCGATCGTGCTTCATGCCATCACTGGCGCTGAGGAAAGCCGCCTCGCCATCGCCTATTGGAACCCGGCGATGAGTCTCTTCGGCGTCCTGCGCCAGCATGAGGCCGAGCGCACGCTTGCGCATCTCATCTGCTCGGGCGTGCTCGAGCGCTTCCCGCGCCTCAAATTCATCAGTGCCGAAAACGGCATCGACTTCTTCCCCTCGCTCGTTGCCCGGCTCGACAAGGCCATGAATGCGGGCTTGCGCAGCCTCCAGGTCAATAGCTGGCCGACGAAGCTTTCGCTGAAGCCCTCCGAATATTTCCGGCGCCAGGTTTTCGTCGGCTTCATCGACGAGCCGGAGGCGGTGCCGATGCGTCACGAGATCGGCGTCGGCAACCTCATGTGGGCGTCGGACTATCCGCACTTCGCCTCGACCTGGCCCAAATCGCAGGAGTTCGTGGCGAAGGCGACGGCCGGCGTCGAAGAGGCGGAAAAGCGCAAGCTCGTGCGCGACAATTCGCTGCGCGTCTTCAACATGGCGTGAGGCGCCGCAGAGCGCCCAAGCCGTCTCGCGATCGAAAATCGGAGGACGCCATGAAATTCCTGAGCGAAGACGATCTTGCGCGGCTCCAGCCGGCCGAGACCACCACGTTCGCCGCCCCCGTGCCGACGCAGATCGTGTCGAGCGAGGAGTATTTTCCGCCGCCGCAGAGCGCGCGCCAAAAGGAGGTCGAGGCGCGCGTCAAGGAGATGGGTGCGGCGAGCGCCAAGAAACTTGGCCTATCGCGCCGGCGCTTCTTCGAGACTGCGGCCGGTATGGCCACCTCGTTCGTCGCGATGAATCAGGTGTTCGGGCCGATCTTCGACGTGAACGAGGCGGAAGCGGCGACGCCCGAGATGGCGGACGCGCGCGCCGACGCGTTGAAGGGCCAGTTCATCATGGATATGCACACGCATTTCCTGCGCGACGATACGCGGCTCGATCAGTTCCTGCGCGGGCGCGCTGCGGTCGGCAAGATGGGGTGGAACCCCGAACTCGTCGGCAAGGAAGCGAGCCAGAATCTCGACGATCTGAAGTTCGCCAACTACTTCAAGGAACTGTTTCTCGACAGCGACACCAAGATCGTGCTGCTCACGAACTCGCCCTCGGAAATTCCGCAGGACTGGTTCCTGCCGCAGGACCAGGTGTTCAAGACGCGCGCCAAGGTCAATGCGGACGCCGGCTCGAAGCGCATGTTCGCGCATTTCACCATCACCCCCGGCCAGCCCGGCTGGCTCGAGGCGATCGACCAGGGGATCGAGGTCTACAAGCCTGATTCCTGGAAGGGCTACACGGTTGGCGACAACACGCACAAGGAGACGAGCCACTATCCCTATCGGCTCGACGACGAGAAGCTGATGTATCCGGCCTACGAGAAGTTCGCCAAGTCCGGCATCCGCAACGTCTGCATCCACAAAGGCCTCTTCGCGCCTGCGGTCGAAAAACAGTTCCCGCATCTGCGCCCCTATGCCGACGTAAGCGACGTCGGCAAGGCGGCAAAAGATTGGCCGCAGCTCAATTTCATCGTCTACCACTCGGGCTACCGCTGGGTCGGCGGCGGCACGCCCGAGGAGGGCATGGCGGAGTGGACCAAGAGCGGCCGCATCTCATGGGTGAGCGACCTCGCCGAGATTCCGCAGAAATACGGCGTCTCCAATGTCTATGGCGATTTAGGACAGGTCGTGGCCTATACGCTCGTCGCCGAGCCGCGCCTTGCCGCGGCGATCTTCGGCACGCTGATCAAAGGGCTCGGCGCCGACCATGTCGTGTGGGGTACCGACGCGCTTTGGACCGGCTCGCCGCAATGGCAGATCGAGGGATTCCGGCGCCTCGAGATTCCGGAGGACATGCGCGAGGAGCATGGTTTCGCGCCCTTGGGCGCCGCGGACGGCCCGGTCAAGAGCGCGATCTTCGGCGACAACTCGGCGCGGCTCTACGGCTACAACCGCCATGCCGAGCGTGCGAGCGAAGACCGCTACGCCGCGATCAAGCGGCGCTACGAGGAGCTGGGCCCCGCGCGCAGCAATCTGCGCTACGGCTACGTGCCGAAGCGCGCGTAGCACTCAATCGATGGCGGGAACGGTCGGCGGCTTGTTCCAGCCCTCGACCGGATCGTAGGCCCAGACCCATTCGGTGCTGACGCCGCGGCCGGTCTTCGTCTGGGCGATCACGCCCTTCTGCGCCGCGCGGTCGCGCATGTGCTTGAACTTCGCGAGCGCGAAGGAGAGCCGCTGTACCCCGTGCACGCGCGGGATACGGATGCGACGGAAACCCGCGAATGCCGCCTCGGGATCGCCGCGCTCGGCGTCGAGCCAGCGCGCCAGCGTATAGGCGTCCTCGAACGCCATGCACGCGCCCTGCCCCGCATTGGGCAGCATCGCGTGCGCCGCATCGCCGATGAGCTGGATGCGCCCGCGCCCCCAGTTCTCGGTCAAGGGCCGCGTGAAGAGACCCCATTTCGAACAGCGCGTGACGATGCTCAGAACCTTCTCGAGCCGGGGCTCGGGATTGGGGAAGCTGCGTCGCATCTCGTCGGGATCGCCCGGCGTCGACCAGCCTTCCTCGACCCATTTGTCAGTGTCTTCCTGCGTCACGATGTTGATGACCTCGGTGCCGCGCAAATAGTACGCGAGGAGGTGACAGCCGGGCCCGAGCCACTGGATATGGCCCGAAGGCTCCATGATCTCGCGCGGCACGTCGCTCCCTTTCAGAAGCGAACGCCATACCATCTGGCCGGTGTAGGTTGGATTGTCGTCGCCATAGAGCGCACGGCGTACGACGGAATTGATGCCGTCGGCGGCGATCACGTAATCGGCTTCGCGCTCGGCGCCGTTGGCAAATTGCAGCACGATCCCCGACGGCTGCTCGTCGATACCGACAAGGCGATGATCGAGATGGATGCGCGCGGGATCGATCCCGCTCGCGAGCGCATCCATGAGATCGGCGCGGTGGAACGTGTAGTAGGGGGCGCCGTAGCGCGCCGCGGCCGCCCAGCGGTCGGTGAACTCGAGCGGCTCGCCTGTTTGCATGTTGCGCGTAAAGGTGCCTTGCGAGGTATTGCCGATGGCGGCGATCTTGTCGCCGAGACCGATCGCGCGCAGCGCCTTCACCGCCTGCGGGCTCGTGTTGATGCCGGCGCCGATCTCGCCCAAGGCGGGCGCAGCCTCGAAAATCTCGGTCTCGAAGCCGAAGGTATCGAGCGCATGCGCCGTCGCAAGACCGGCCAGCCCGCCGCCCAGGATCACAATGCTGCCGGCTTGTCCGTGCTCACGCCCCATGCGCTCCTCCCACTCCCTGCCCGCTGCCTCGGAACGGACTTATAATAGAGGAGATCGAGGAGCAAGCGATGCGGGCGGGCGACCGCGAATACGCGTTGACCGGCACCGGCTTGTGGTTCACGCATTGAAGCTGACGCGCCGCCGCATCATTGCTGGCCTCGGCGCGGCAGCGGCCGTGGCGCCTTGCCGTGCGCAGGCCGAGCCTTACAGCGAGGTCTTCTATCCGAGCGGCGCGCTCCGCATTCAGGCCTATCTCTACCGCCCCGCCGGCGCCGGCCCGTTCCCCGCGATCATCTACAATCACGGCTCGCGCGCCGGGCTCGAGCGCCGGCCGGTACCTTGGGTGCGGCTCGCCGGGCTCTATGTCAGCGCGGGCTATGCCGTGCTGGTGCCCGAGCGGCGCGGTTACGGCAAATCGGACGGTCCGAGCTGGTCGGAGACGGTCGGCAACGCGACCGGACCGATCGTAGTCGGGCGCTGCGAGGCGGAGACCGACGATGTGCTCGCCGGCGCCGATTTCCTGGCGGCGCAGCCGTTCGTCGATCGTAACCGCTTCGGCATTGTCGGATGGTCGCTCGGCGGGATCGTCACGCTGTTCGCGATCGCCCGCAGCAAGATCTTCAAGGCCGCAGTCGACCAGGCGGGCGGCGTGCTGACCTGGCGCTTCAGCGCCCCCTTGCGACAAGCCCTCGCCGACGCGGTGCGCACGGCCAATTGCCCCGTGCTGATGATGGACGCCGAGAACGATGCCGCCCCCGAGGCCATCCCAAACCTTGCGCAGGGCCTGCCGCCGGGCGGACCGAGCCGGGCCGTCATGTACCCGCCCTTTTCGCCGTCCCATCCTGAAGCCCGCATCGCGCCCGGCCATCTGCTGTTCGCGGCCGAGGGCATCCCCGTCTGGGGCAAGGACGCGGTCGGTTTTCTCGACACGTTTCTAAAGCGCTAGGCGCTCAGTCCGGCGTGAACGGCTTCACCGCCCTGAGCCGCGGCAACACCTCGTTGGCGAAGAGGCGGATGCCCTTTTCCGACTCCGCATGCGTCATGAAGCCGCTGCGGCCAATGAGCGACAAGTGCCCGAAGCCGCCGACGCGGTCATGGAAATCCATGATCTGGCGATAGACGCTGTCAGGATTGCCGGCGAACAGAATGCCCTGCGCCATCGCCTGTTCCGTGTCGATGGTGATGAGGCGCTGCGCATTGACGCCGGCCGGCGCCACGCCCTTTTCCGCGTTGGCGAGCGAGGCCGTCGCCGGCTCGTCACGCGGCGCGGTGCGATAGATCTGCGGCGCGAAGCGCGGCGGGATCGTGCCCGGCAGGAACTTCGAGAATTGCGGCGCGGATTTGAGGCTCGTGTTGAGGAACCACAGAAGCTTGCTGCCGACGCGCACGCCCTCCTCGTCGGTATCGCCGACATAGACCATCGCAGCGTAAGCGAAATTCTCGGTCGAGAGCTTGGCCAATCCCGCTTCCGCGCGCGCCTTGCGATAGGCGGCGTAAGCGCGCTTTGTGCCCTCGGGCCCGCGCAGGATCAGCACGTGGACGAGCCCGCGGCGACCGACCTCGGCCGCGGTCTCGGGATCGCCCGTCGCCGACCACATGCGCGGGTGCGGCTTCTGCCACGGCCGCGGCCAGACATTCACGTGGCGGTGCGTGAAATGCTTCCCCTCCCAGCTGAAGGGCCCGTCATGCGAGGAGAGCGCCTTGGTGATGAGGTCGATCGCTTCCCAATAGCGCTCGACATTGCCGACCGGATTGGCGTTCGCGGACGCCATCTCGCTGCCGCCCGATTTGACGAAGCCGATCTCGAGCCGGCCGCGCGAGATGACGTCCGCCGTCGCATATTCCTCGGCCGCGCGCACCGGGTCGTGGCGCAAAGAGACGAGCGTACCGAGGCTCAGGATGCGGACCTTGCGCGTCTGGCGCGCGAGGATGCCGACCAGCATCGGGTTCGAGGACAGAAGCGAATTGATGCCGGCATGATGCTCGATCGCGAGCACGTTCATGCCAAGATCGTCGCAGAGCAGAAACTCGTCGATCACCTCCTCGAAGAGATCGGCGGCGATCTGTGGGTCGCAGTACTGGCTCGGCAGGCTCGCGCGCACCGAATCGGCGGCCTCGAGCACGTGCTGGGGCACGAAGGGGTAGGGGATTTCGCATTGCCACCAGGCGTCCATGGCGCGTCTCCCGATGCCTCAGTGCTCGAGAAAACCGAAGACCGCGTCGACGAAGGCGCGCGGCTGCTCGATCTCGGGATGGTGCCCGGCCGCAGCAATCGTGGCAAAGCGCGCGCCGGGGATGAGCGCGGCATAAGACTTGCCGTAAGCGGGCGCGACGATGCCGTCCTCGGCGCCCCACAGCACCAGCGTCGGCACCGAGATCTGCGCGAGCCACCGGTTGAGGCGCGGGTTGTACATGTAGGGCTGCCAGCCATAGAGGCAAAGCGTTTCGCGGTTCTGTGCAAGCTGCACGAGCGCATCGTCCGGAAGCGCGTTGTAGTCAGGCGCGTGGCGTGGATCATGCCAGCGCCGCTTCATCACCTCGCGCGGATGCGTGTTGAAGATGTCGAGGATGTCGCGCGTCTCGCGCCCGCCGATCTTCACTCCCAGCGCATCGACCAGAACGAGCTTCGCGATATTGTGGCACGACGCGGCCGCGATCTCGGCGGCGAGCCAGCCGCCGAACGAAAATCCTACGACGTGCGCCGCACCGCCGAGCCGCGCGATCAGCGCAAGATAAAGATGGACGAGATCGTAAACCGTGCACAGATCGTCGGGCCGCGGCGAGCGTCCGAAGCCAGGCACCGAGGGTGCCAGGATCTCGTAGCGACGCGCCAACAGCTCAAGGAAGGGCGCGTCGGGCGCGATCGTGTCAAATCCGTGTAACAGCAGGAGCTTCGGCCCCTGCCCCAGGCGCAGCGCCTCGAGTTCGATCCCGGCGACGGTCAACCGTTCAGTGGCCAATTCCCAGCCCTATCGACAGCGCCATCCCAACCTAGTCGCTCTATGATATAAATGCCACGAGACGGCGGATAAGCGCGAGGAGCGTGCCATGGCGGCAAGGAACGACGTGAACGGCGCTTCGGAATGGGAGACGCGGGTCGAGCTCGCCGCGGCCTTTCGCGCGGCTTATCACTACGGCTGGAACCGCGGCATCAACAACCACATGACCGCGCGTCTCCTCGACGGCAGCGATAATTTCCTGATGAACCCGCGCGGCATCGGCTGGCAGGAGATCACGGCCGCCAACCTTCTGAAGCTCGATCGCGACGGCAAGGTGCTCACCAACACCGATCTGCGGCCGGGCCCGGCCGGATTGAATTTCCACAGCGCGATCCTGCGCGAGAAGCCCGAGATCAACTGCACCATCCATGTGCACTCGATGCAGGGCGTCATCGTCTCCGCGCTCGAGGGAGGCTTGCAGTTCTACGACCAGGAAAGCTGCGCGCTCTATGGCACGGTGAGCTATCACCCGTTCGAAGGCTTGGCACAGGAAGCGGACGAGGCGCCGCGCATCATCGAAGAGCTCGGCGACAAACATACGATGATCATGGAGAACCACGGGCTTCTGACCGTCGGGCGCACGATCGGCGAAGCCTTCACCTATATGGACAAGCTCTTGCGCGCTTGCGAGACGCAGGTGCGCATCCTGTCGACGGGCGTGCCCGCGCGCCGCGTGCCGCGCGACATTTGCGAGCACACCTATCGCCAGATGGCGGAGCGCCAAGGCGGCGCCCCCGCCGGCGGGCTCGAATGGAAGATGCACATGCGCCTCATGCATCAGCTCGATCCCTCCTTCGCCAAGGAGGCGTGAGGATGCCGGCCCGGCCCGCCATCATCGCGGCGTTCCAGCAGGTTGCGAAGGAGCAGAAGAAGACGCTCGCGCCGCTCAAGGACGATCTCCTGCTGCTCGATTCCGGTCTCGATTCGCTGTGCTTCGCGACCATTGTTGCGCGACTGGAGGACGAGCTCGGCCTCGATCCGTTCAGCGCCGCCGATGAGGTCGAGCTGCCGATCACGTTCGGGGACTTTATCAAGTGCTATGACGACGCCGGCGGGTGAGCACGGCTCGCTCTGGCGCGCGCTGAGCGACGCGGGCAATCTTGGCAACCGCTTCCTCGCTGGCGCGTCGGCCACGACAGCGCTCGCCGATCTCGCGACCAGCTCAAGCCTCGGCGGCGCGCGCCAATCATTGCGCGCGCGCTCCGTTCTCCTCGCCACGAAGGATCAGCTTGCCGCGGCGCTCGCCATGATCGAGCTCGACGGGCTGGCGCGGCGGATGGTGCTCGTCCCGCCCGGCGTGCCGCCCGCGCATCTTGCGTCGATTGCTGCGACGGCCGAGGCCGAGGCGATCGTCAGCGATGAAAGCGATCCCGTGGCACTCGGCCTCCGCGTGGTGCCGTGCGGCACGGCGCTCACACCCGACTCCGCACCGCGTTCGGCCGCCGAGATCACGGAATGGATCCTGCTCACCTCGGGCACGACCGGCGTACCGAAGCTTGTGGTACACGATCTCGGCACGCTCGGCGGCCCTGCGCGCGCCAAGAGCCCGGTCGTGTGGAGCACATTCTATGACATCAGGCGCTATGGCGGCCTGCAGATCTTCCTGCGCGCGATGATCGGCGGCGGATCAATGGTGGTTTCGAGCGCGGATGAGCCGACAGCGGATTTTCTCGCGCGCGCCTCGGCGCGTGGCGTGACGCACATCTCCGGCACGCCGTCGCATTGGCGCCGCGCGCTGATGAGCCCCGCCGCGCGCGGCTTCGCGCCACACTATGTGCGGCTATCGGGCGAAATCGCCGACCAGGCGATCCTTGACCGGCTTGCCGCCTTCTATCCCGACGCGCGCCTCGCGCACGCCTTCGCCTCGACCGAGGCGGGCCTCGCCTTCGAGGTCAATGACGGGCGCGCGGGATTTCCCGCAAGCGTGCTCACAGGGCGTGATGGCGGCGTCGAGCTGCGCGTCGTCGACGGCTCGCTCCGCATCCGCTCCTCGCGCAACGCCAAGCGCTATCTCGATGGCGGCTCCCTCGCCGGGCCCGACGGCTTCGTCGATACAGGCGACATGGTCGAGCCGCTCGGCGATCGCTACTACTTCGCCGGCCGGCGCGACGGCATCGTCAATGTCGGCGGCCAGAAGGTGCATCCCGAGGAGGTCGAGGCGGTCATCAATTCCCATCCTGCCGTCGCCATGTCGCTCGTGAAAGCGCGCCGGAACCCGTTCACCGGCGCCGTCGTCGTTGCCGAGGTGGTGGCGAAAGAGAAGGCCGCCGACGAGGCGCTGAAGGGCGAGATCCTCGAAACGTGTCGCCGCTCGCTCGCGCGCCACAAGGTGCCGGCCGCGATCCGCCTCGTACCCTCGCTCGGCGTCGCGTCCTCCGGCAAGATCGACCGCGGCCATGGCTAACGTCATCGTCACCGGCGGCAGCCGCGGCCTTGGATTGGCGATGGCGAAGAAGCTCGCGGCGGCGGGCCATCGCGTCATCGCCGTCGCGCGGCACGAAAGCGCGCCGCTCAAGGCAGCTGCCGCGGGCGGCAAGATCGCCTTCCGCGCGTTCGATCTCGCCGACATCGCGGGCATCGCCGCCCTCGTCAAAGGCATCAGGAAGGAATTCGGGCCGATCTTCGGGCTCGTCAACAACGCAGCGATCGGCCCGAGCGGGCTTCTCGCCACGATGCGCGAGGTCGAGATCGAGCGCGTGGTGCGACTCAACACGCTGTCGCCGCTCGTCATGACGCGGCACGTAGTGCGCGCGATGCTGGCGGCCGGCAGCGGCGGGCGCATCGTCAACATCGCCTCGATCACCGCGGCAACCGGCTTCAGCGGCCTCGCCGCCTACAGCGCGACCAAGGCTTCGCTCATCGGCATGACGCGCGCGCTCGCGCGCGAGGTGGGTACAGCGGGCATCACGGTCAATGCCGTCGCGCCCGGCTTCATCGACACCGACATGACGGAGAGTCTCTCGCCCGAGGATCGCGAGCGGATCGTGCGGCGCAGCGCGCTGCGCCGCCTTGCCGACGCCGACGACGTGGCCGGCGCCGTCGCGTTCCTCTTGAGCGACGACGCGAAGAGCATCACCGGCATCGTCCTCACGGTCGATGCCGGCAGCACCGTCTAGCTAGAGCGCAGCGAACTTCTGCGCCTTGGTCGAATCGCAGAAGCCGTTGAAGAATTTGTAGACCTCGGCGTAGCTCGGGCGCGCCTTCATGGCGCCGATCCAACGCGTCACGTTGCGGTAGGGGGCGAGATCAGCATGAACGAGCTCGCCCGCAGTGACGAGCGCGAAGCCGAAATAATCGGCGATCGAGATGTCGGGGCCGGTGAGCCACGCCTTGCCGCCGCCGAGGAAATGCTCGTTCAGCACCTTGAGCCAGTCCTTCGCCTTGTTGCCGCCCCAGGCGACGACGCTCGACTGCGCCGCCGGGTCCTCGCGCTTCTGGTTCGGAAAGACCTGCGGATAGACATAGCCATAGCCCCAATCGCGATAGAACTGCGAATTGAACCAGTCGAGCGCCTCGTTGACCCGGGCCTGCGCGTGAAGCTCCTGCGGATAGGCCTTTGAGCCCGTCTTCTCCGCGAGATAGCGCAGGATGGTGGCGCTCTCGGTGAGGCGGAAGTCGCCGTCCTCGAGCATCGGGATGAGCTTGCTCGGATTCATCCGCGTATACGCGTCGCCCACATGCTCGCCCTTGAAGATATCGACCACCTGCTGCTCGCACGGGATCTTCTCGTCGGCGATGAACTGCATGACGGGCCGGCTCGTCGTCGAGGCCGGATGCATATAGAGCTTCATATCCTGTCTCCCTTTCTCGTTGACCCTCAGCCCGGTTACGCCAGGCTCTTCGTCGCGATCTCGTAAGTATTCTTGCTGAGGCCGGGGAGCGCCAGCACGCGTTCGAGCGCGCCCCGCATCAGCTTCTGGCGCAACGGATCTTGGCGCCGCCAATGACCCAGCGGCTGCAACAGCCGCGCCGCCATCAGCGGGTTCTTCGGATCGAGCGCCATGACCTCGTCGGCGAGGAAATCGTAGCCCGCGCCGCTGCGGTCGTGGAAGCGCACCTGATTGCCCTCGGCAAAGGCCGAGACGAGGGCACGGATGCGGTTCGGCACCTTGCGGTCGAAGGCGGGGTGGCGCGCAAGCTCGCGCACGCGCGCAAGCGTGCTCGGAAGGCGCGACATGGCCTGGAGCGCAAACCACTTGTCGATGACGAGGTCGTCTCCGGCCCAGCGTGCATAGAAGCGGTCGAGCGCCTCCATCCGCGCCGGGTGCTCGAGATCGGCAAGGACGGCGAGTGCCGCGAGACCATCGGTCATGTTACCGGCGGCGTCGAACTGCGCCTTGGCGCGGGCGACGCCATCCTCGCCGCCCTCGACCGCGAGATATGCAAGCGCTGTATTGCGCAGGCGCCGCTTGCCGATCGAAAGCCCGTCGATGCGATAAGGGCCGCGATCGGCGAGACTGTCGTGAAGCGCTGCGAACTCGCCAGCAAGGCCGCGCCCGATCGCGGCACGCGCCGCCTCGCGCGCGGCATGGATGGCGTCGACATCGACACGCTCCAACTGATCGGCGAGATAGGATTCGCTCGGCAGGCCGAGCAGCTCGGCGGCATAGGCCGGATCGCGCGGCGCCTCATCGAGAGCTGCGCGCGCTTCGGCGACGAGTTCGGGATCGACGCCCGGATGGCCGCCGCGCCCGATCGCCGCCACCATGTCGAGAAGCATCGTGGTCGCGACCTGCTGCGAGGATTCCCAGCGGTTGAACGGATCGCCGTCATGGCGGGCCAGGAACTTCAACCGCTCGAGGCCCAGCCCCTTCAATCGGACCGGCGCCGAAAAGCGGCGGAAAAGCGAAGGCACTGGCGCCACCGCGAGTCCGCCGAAGCGGAAGGTCTGCTCCTTCTCCGTGAGAAGGACGACGCGCGTCCCGCCCTGAGTTGATGCCGAGCCATCGCCCGACGCCGCGAGCTCGCGGCCATCGGGCCCCACGAAGCCCATGGCCACCGGCACGACAAACGGATCCTTCTGCGGCTGGCCCGGCGTCGGCGGCGTCTCCTGGCGCAAGACCAGCTCGTAGCTCTGCGTCGCGGGATCGTAGCGGTCCGCGACCGTGATCTCGGGCGTTCCGGCCTCGTGATACCAGCGCCGGAAACGCTCGAGGTCGACGCCGTTCGCATCCTGCATCGCGGCGACGAAATCCTCGATCGTCACGGCGTGATTGTCGTGGAGCTTGAAATAGAGGTCCATGCCCTTGCGGAAGCCGTCGCGCCCGACGATCGTCTCGATCATGCGCACGACCTCGGCGCCCTTGTTGTAGACCGTCGCGGTGTAGAAATTATCGATGCGCAGATAGGATTTTGGCTGCACCGGATGCGCCAAGGGCCCGGCATCCTCGGGAAACTGCGCCGCGCGCAGGCGGCGCACGTCGCCGATACGGCGCACCGCGCGCGAGCCCTGGTCGGCCGAGAATTCCTGGTCGCGATAGACGGTGAGCCCCTCCTTCAGCGAGAGCTGGAACCAATCGCGGCAGGTGACGCGGTCGCCCGTCCAATTATGGAAATATTCATGGCCGATGACGGACTCGATGCCCTGGTAATCGGTGTCGGTCGCCGTTTCGGGCTTCGCCAGCACGTATTTCGTATTGAAGATGTTGAGGCCCTTGTTCTCCATCGCGCCCATGTTGAAGTCGCTGACGGCAACGATGTTGAAGACGTCGAGATCGTATTCGAGGCCGAAGCGGTCCTCGTCCCATTTCATCGCGTTCTTGAGCGACTGCATCGCGTGCGCGCACTTGTCTTCGTCGCCGCGCCTGACCCAGATGCCGAGCGGCACGGTGCGGCCCGAGCGCGTCGTGAAGCTGTCGCGGTGCGCGACAAGGTCGCCGGCGACGAGAGCGAAGAGATAAGAAGGCTTCGGGTGCGGATCGACCCATTTGCACCAATGGCGTCCCCCGTCCGCATCGCCCTCGGCCACTGGGTTGCCATTCGACAACAGCACCGGATAGCGCCCGCGTTCGGCCGTGATGGTGGTCTCGAAGCGCGTCATCACGTCGGGCCGGTCGATGAAATAGGTGATGCGGCGGAAGCCCTCGGGCTCGCACTGGGTGCAGAAATTGCCCCCGGATTTGTAGAGACCGGAGAGCTGCGTGTTGTCCTGCGGACGGATGCGCGTCTCGACCTCGAGCACGAATTTCTCCGGCACGCCTTCGAGCACGAGCGCGCCAGGCTCGAGGCGATAACGGTTGGCGCCGAGCACCTCGCCGTCGAGCACAAGCGATCGCAATTCGAGTTCCTCGCCATCGAGCCTGAGCGGCGCCGTTTTATCCGCCGCATCGGAATTGCGGCGCAGCGCGAGCCGCGCCTTCACGGTCGTCGTCTCCTCACCCAGTTCGAAGGCAAGCGCCACGCTGTCGATGAGAAAGGCGGGCGGCTGATAGTCGGAAAGCCGCACTGTCTGCGGCGGAGCGAGATCGCGGGAAGCATCGGGCATGGGACCGCTCCAGGAGCAACGGCGGACAGGTGAGATTAGCGCCGCACGTCTGGCCCGTCATGGGCGGCGTTTTCTGTAGCATCGAGCGCACGAATCCGGCATGGTGCGCGCGCTATTGCAGGGAGGCGCAAAATCAGAATGACCCGTCTCGGAATCTCATCCATTGGTTTCGCTGCCGCGCTTCTGGCACTCGCGCAAGGAGCGTCGGCGGCCGACAGCGCGGCCACGATCGCGCGCGGCAAGTATCTCGTGACCTTGGGCGGCTGCAGCGATTGCCACACACCCGGCAATTTCCTCGGCCATCCCGACATGGCGCGCTATCTCGGCGGCTCGGACGTGGGCTTCGGCATTCCCGGCCTCGGCGTCTTCGTCGGCCGCAACCTCACGCCGGACAAGGAGACGGGGCTCGGCAACTGGACGCGCGCGCAAATCATCACCGCGTTCACTACCGGCATGCGGCCGGACGGACGCAAGCTCGCGCCGATCATGCCATACGAGGGCTTGAGTCATTTGACCAAGGCCGACGCCAACGCGATCGCGGCTTACCTGCAAAGCTTGAAGCCGGTGAGCCACAAGGTCGAGGGACCGTTCGGGCCGGGCCAGAAGGTCGATGTCTTCGTGATGACGGTGCTGCCGGCCGAGGTCTTCAACAACATGCCGCCGCCCGGCCCGCCGCCGGGCAAGTAGCGGCCGCGAATTCATACTGTCATTGCGAGGAGCCGGAGGCGACGAAGCAATCTGCACAGGGATTGCTTCGGCTCGCGCCCGCAATGACAGTGGGTAAAGCCTCTAGCGTCCCTTGAATTGCGGCTTGCGCTTTTCCATGAAGGCGCGCCGGCCCTCGACATAGTCCTCGCTCTCGAAGCACTCCTTTACGAGCGCTTCGCACCGCGCGCGATCGACCTCATCGGGAAGTTTCGTCAGCTCGGTCACGATCCCCTTCGCCGCCTTGAGGGAGAGCGGCGCGTTCTCGGCGATCATGGCGCAATAGGAGCGCACGAACCCTTCGAGCTCGCCGTCCGGCAACACGCGATTGACGAGGCCCATGCCGTGCGCCTCGGCCGCGGTGAAGCGGCGCGCGGTATAGAAGATCTCCTTGGCGAATGCGGGCCCGACCAGGGCCATGAGCTTCGTCAGACCATCGAGCCGATAGCCAATGCCGAGCTTTGCCGCGGGGATGCCAAACTGCGCGCTCTCGGCGGCGATGCGTAGATCGCACGACAGGGCGACACCGACGCCGCCGCCCATGCAGAAGCCGCGGATCATGGCGATCGTCGGCTTCTGCGCATTGACGAGGCGCGATTGCGCGCGGTTGCCGATCTCCTCGTAGCGCGCGACGCCCTCGGCGGTGGAACGGTTCTTCTCGAACTCCGAGATGTCGGCGCCCGAGACGAACGACTTGTCGCCGGCGCCCTGAAGTACGATGACGCGCACCGCCGGATCGCGCTCGAAAGCGTCCATGATCTCGGGGATCGCCTGCCACATGTCCATCGAAACGGCATTGCGGCGCGACGGGTTGTTGAAGGTGAGCCAACCGATCGCCCCATCCACCTCGGCGATCATGCGCTCCGTTGGAAGCGAGATCATGTTCATCAGACGACGCCCTCCTGGTGCAGGCGCGTTATCGCCTTGTCATCGTAGCCAAGCTCGCGCAGCACCGCGTCGGTATGCTCGCCGCGCTCGGGCGTGGCGGTCCTGAGCTTCGATGGCGTGCGGCTCAGCGTCACCGATTGTCCCACGAGCTCCTGCCGCCCCATGGTCGGATGCTCGACCGCTTGTGCGATGCCGAGATGCTTCACCTGCGGATCGGCGAACATCTCGTCGATGCGGTAGATCGGGCCGCACGGAACGCCGGCGCGGTTGAGGATATCGATCCACTCGGCCGAGTTCTTGGTCGCGGTCACTTCCTCCATGATCGCGTTGAGCTTGTCGCGGTTCTGGCGCCGGAGCTTCGGCGTGTTGAAGAGCGGGTCGTCGGTGAGTTTGTCGAGCCCCGCCGCCTTGCAGAAGCGCAGGAACATCTCCTGCCCGGCCGAGGCGATATTGATGTGCCCGTCGCGCGTGCGGAAGACGCCCGAGGGGATGTTGGTCGGATGGTTGTTGCCGGCCTGCCCCGGCACCTCCTTGGCGAGGAGCCAGCGCGCCGCCTGGAAGTCGAGCATGGCGATCTCGGTGGCAAGGAGCGAGCTTTCGACCCACTGTCCCTCGCCGGAGCTTTCGCGCTCGATGAGCGCGATGAGGACGCCCAGCGCGCAATACATGCCGGTCGTAAGATCGGCGATCGGGATGCCGACGCGCACCGGCCCCTGCCCCGGCAAGCCTGTGACCGACATGAGCCCGCCCATCCCTTGCGCGATCTGATCGACGCCGGGGCGGTCGCGATAGGGACCGGTCTGGCCGAAGCCCGAAATGCTCGCGTAGACGAGGCGCTTGTTGAGCGGCTTCAGCGTCTCGTAATCGATGCCGAGACGGAATTTGACGTCGGGCCGGTAATTCTCGACGAGCACGTCGGCGTGCTTGACCAGCGCCTTCAGAATCTCCACGCCTTCCGGCGCCTTGAGATTGATGGTCATGCTCCGCTTATTGCGGTGCAAATTCTGGAAATCGGGCCCATGGCGCTCGCCGCCCAGGCTGTCGCCGCCTGGCGTCTCGATCTTGATCACGTCGGCGCCCCAGTCGGCGAGCTGGCGGGCGCACGTGGGACCGGCGCGGGCGCGCGTGAGATCGATGACTTTGAGGTGGGACAGCGGCAGCCTGCTCATGGCGTCCACTATCGGCTCCCGGCCCGACCGGGGCAAGACTCTTGCCGCGGCGTGCGCCGCGCTTTATTTCAATCTAGAATGCACTCGACCGCCATGCACCACGAACCTCCTTCTGCTGCACTGCACGAAAACGCGCGACCCGATGATCCGGCGGTGCCGGCTCGGGAGGTCTGGCGTCTCGTCGGCCCGTGGCTCGGCTATCTCGTTCTCGGCGCAGCGGGAATCTTCGGCCTTTTCACGGCGAGCGCGAGCGCCGACGCAGCTACCTACGATGCCGGGCTCATCGCCTTCGCAATCGCGGTCGTGCTGATCGCGGTGCGCATGAAGCGGCAGTTCGACGGCACGGAGGCGGGATTTCTCTTGCCGATCTCCCCGGCGGGAGCCGACACGCTCTTCGTCACCGTGGCAATTCTCGCGGTTCTGGGTCTGGTGGGCGCGGTGCTCGCCGCGGCCGTGGGCGGCATGCTCTACGGCATCGGGCTCGCGCTCTTCATCGTGTGCGCGGCCCTCATCTTCATCGAGGTTAAAAGATATTTCGACCGGCTCGACCGCGGTCTTTAGCAGGAATCTTCGCTCGACCTAGCGCGTCTTCCCGGATTAGGATCGCGCCCGGGAGGGAAACCGAGGTAGATGGATGTAGAACGTTTCATCCTCGAACACGGGGCGTGGTCTTATCTCATTACTCTGGTCTGGACGTTCTTCGAGGGAGAGACTTTCGTACTTCTTGCGGGCTTCGCCGCTGCGCAGGGACTCCTGAGCGCGCCCTTGCTCATCGTCGCCGCGTGGCTCGGGAGCTTCGCCGGCGACCAGTGCTATTTCTGGATCGGCCGGCATTTCGGGCTGCGCCTGATGGCGCGGCGGCCGAACTGGCGCGTCGGCGTCGATCGCGCGCTCGGCTGGCTGAAGCGGTTCGACATCGGCTTCATCCTGAGCTTCCGATTCATCTATGGTGTGCGCAATTTCTCGTCCTTTGCGCTCGGTGTCAGCGGCATCGACTGGCGCCGCTTCCTGACGTTCAATTTCCTTGCCGCGTTCATCTGGGCATGCGCTTTCGTCGGCATCGGATTTTTGTGCGGCCACGCGCTGCAGCGCATGATGGGTCATGTTATGCATCAAGTAAGTCTCGTGCTGCTCTATCTGTTTGTCGTGCTCCTCGTGTGCGGACACATCGCGCACCGCATTCACCGCAAGCGCCGCAACGCCGAGGCGGCCGCGCGGCTCGGGGTCGCGCCGTGACGGCGCGCACCGTACGCCGCGCTCTTGCCGGCGCCGCGGCTCTTGTGCTCGCGGCAGCATCGGCCCTTCCCGCAGCGGCCGCGCCCTCGCCCTGTTACCGGCTTGCCGATATCGAAGCCGACCAGGCGATCCGCTATCAGACCGAGCTCATGGTGCTGAGCGACACGTGCAACGTCACGAACTATCGCGACTTCACCGTGCGCAACCGCGATGTCATCGTGGAGTATCAGAAGCAGCTCATCGATCATTTCCGCCGCACCGGCGCACACAAGCCCGAGGCAAGCCTCGACCAGTTCCTGACCCAGATCGCCAACGAACTGTCGATGCGCTCGGGCACCGAGCAGCGCCCGGCGGTGTGCGCCCGCTCGGCTTCGTTCCTGGCCGAGGCGGCGAAACTCGATGGTCCGGAATTCCGCACGCACGCGGCCCAGCTTGCGACCGAGCACGAGGACTCCTACCGCGTGTGCAAATAGGCGCGGGGCTCAGTCCGCGCGCGCAATGACGAGCGCAAGGAGCGCGCCGAGCGCCGCTGTCGCCGCCATCGCGAGATAGGCCAAGCCGCCGATCTTCCCGTAGAGCGCGCCGGCCGCGAGTGCCGCAAGCCCCGCGCCGGCGCCGCCGACGAGCGCGCTGTAAAGCGACTGCGCCGTCCCGGCCGCGCCCGCCGGAACGCGGCGCGCGAGATAATGCATGGCGCCCAACTGCGTCGCCGCGAAGGAGAGCGCGTGGAGCGGCTGCACCAGCGCGAGTAACGGCGCCGCGCTAATGAACGGCGTCAAGCTCCAGCGCACGGCTGCTCCAGCGCCGCCCCATGCTATAAGCGCGCCTGGCCCGGCACGCCGCACCAGCCGCGTCCCGGCATAGAACAGCACCACTTCCGCCACCGCACCCTCAGCCCAGAGCACGGCGATCGTCATGTCGGTGAGACCGAGACCCTGCCAATAGAGCGTCCCGAACGCGTAATAGACGGCGTGGCTGCCTTGGACGAGCGCTGCCGCCGCGACGAACACGCAGTTGCGCTTGGTGATGAGCGTGCGCCACGGTGCACGCGCCGGCGACCCGGCGGCGCTCGTCGCTCCCGGCATAAGCGCGGCGGCGAGCACGATCAGCACGGCGATGGCGATGACGAGGCCGAGGACCCACTCGCTGGAGCGCCCGGTGAGAAGCCGCCCGCCCGCAAGCGTCGCGGCGATGAAGGCGAGCGTGCCCCAGAGCCGTACGCGGCCGTAATCGACCGTGCCCCGGCCGCGCGCGCCGAGATCGAGCGCCGTCGCGTCGGCCAAAGGCAGAAGCGCCGCCATCGCCGCCGCCGCGACGAGGCTCGGCACGAGGATCGCGGCAAAGCCGCGCGCCGGCGCGCAGGCGACATATCCCGCCGCGCCCGCCGCGGCGAGCAGGACCATGAAGCGTCGACGGTCGTGCGTGCGGTCGGCCCATGCCCCAAGCACCGGATTGGCCGCGACCTTGATCCATTGGCCGAGCGCCAGGAGCGCGCCGATCTCGGCCGCGCCCAGGCCGCGTCCCGCAAGCCACACGGGCCAGAACGGCAGCTGCACGCCCACCGCAAGAAAATATGCGGCGTAAAACAGCCCGAGGCGCGGGGATGGGCCCATGGCTCGTCTCTACCGGTATTTGCCGCTTCGTGCTACGCGCCTTGCCATGTTCGATCCCGGTCTCGTCGCCGCCTTCGTCTCGGTGGTGGTGATCGACGTAGCGCTCGCCGGCGACAATGCGATCGCGGTGGCGATGGCCGCGGCCGCGTTGCCGGCGCGACAACGGCGGCGCGTCATTATCGCCGGCACGATCGGCGCGACTGCTTTCCGCATCGTGCTCGCCACGGTTGCGATGCGACTTCTCGCCGTCATCGGCCTCACGCTTGCCGGTGGCGTCCTGCTGCTGTTCGTGGCGTGGAAACTCTTCCGCGAGCTGTCCGTGCAGCGACCGGGCGCCGCGGCCGTGCACGCGCCGCGCGAAAAACGTTTCGCTGCCGCGCTGTTCCAGGTGCTCGCGGCCGACATCTCGATGTCGCTCGACAACGTGCTCGCAATCGCAGGCGCGGCGCGCGAGCATTTCGCCGTGTTGGTCGCGGGTCTCGTGCTCTCGGTCGCGCTGATGGGGCTTTCGGCCGGCCTCCTCGCGCGCCTTATCGCCCGTCAGCGCTGGATCAGCTGGGTCGGGCTCGCGGTCGTCACGGCCGTGGCGCTTCGCCTCATCTGGGACGGCACGGCCGAGCTTGCGGCGCTTGGCGGTTGAAGATCGGCGCGAGACATGGCGCGGTGCTGGCGAACGCGGATCATCGCGCCTCCTTTCGCGTTCTCGCGCGGGCACGGGGAACACGGGGGAAGGGGAGGAATCGCACGATGTGGCGCCCGGTGACGAATGAGGAACTGATGCTTTACGTCGACGGGCGCTTGCCGCGGGCGCGCGAAGACGCCGTTGCGACGCATCTCGAGGCCAATCCGCGCGAGGCACGACGCATCGGAGACTATTGCCGGCAGAACGAGTTGCTTGCGGCGCTCGCCGAGGCGATTGCGGACGAGCTGCCGCGCGCAGGCGAGGAGCGGCTTCTTCGCCTCGTCGCCCGCCACGCGGCGCGTGCGCGGCGGCGGCGCGCCGGGGTGGTCGCGGTGGCGCTGACCGTGGCGGTCGTGACCGGCCTCGGCACGATCCAGATCCTCCACAGCCCCCGCAGCATCGCGGAGGTTGCGAGCGCGCGCACGACGTTCGCCCATACGCAGCCGGCCGCGCTGACGAGTCGAGAACGCTGAGTCAGCCGGGCGCGCGCACCGTCTCGCCGAACTGCGTCGCGTAGAGATCGGCGAAGACGCCGCCTTGGCGCACGAGCTCGGCGAAGCTTCCGCGCTCGACGAGCAGACCGTCCTTTAGCACCACGACAAGGTCGGCACTCCGCACCGTCGAGAGGCGGTGCGCGATGACGAAGGTGGTGCGCCCGCGCGTGAGGCGCGCAAGCCCCTCCATGACAAGCGCTTCGGTTTCGACATCGAGCGAGGAGGTGGGCTCGTCAAGGATGAGGATCGACGCGTCGCGCAGGATGGCGCGCGCAATGGTGAGCCGCTGCTTCTCGCCCTCCGAGAGCGTTGCCGCGTCGCCAAGGATGGTGGCGTAGCCCTCAGGCAAGCGCATCACGTGCTCGTGGATGCGCGCAAGCCGCGCGGCCTCTTCGATCTCCGCGTCGCTTGCCTCGGGCCGGCCGTAAGCGATGTTGTCGCGCACCGAGATGGGGAAGACGAGCGGCGGCTGCAGCACCATCGCGATCTGCCGGCGCAGCGCCTGGAGGCGGTATTCGCGCACGTCGATGCCATCGACGAGCACGGCGCCCGCCGACGGATCGAAGAAGCGCGGCACGAGGCTGACGAGCGTCGATTTGCCGGCACCGGTCGCGCCAACGATGGCGATGCGCTGGCCCGGCGTCACGTGAAGGTCCACCCCCCGCAGCACCGGCAGCTCGGGCCGATAGCGGAAGCTCACGCCGCGCCACTCGACATCGCCGCGCGCGCGCGCCGCCGGGAATAGCCGGGTGCCGTCGGCGAGGTCGGGCTCGGTGTCGAGAATCTCGAAGCAGCGCCGCGCGCCCACGCGCGCGCCGGCAATGAGCCCCCAGCTCTGCGTGATCTGGTTGACCGGCGCGTAAAGCTGCGCGAGATAGGCGATGAAAACGACGAGCTCGCCGATCGTCAGCGCACCGCCCATGACCGAGCGCGCGCCGACATAGACGACGAGCGCCGTGCCCGCGGCGATGAGCCCGTTGACGGCGGCGGAATAGAGCGTCTGCCAGCTGTAAAGGCGGAGCGTCGCGCCGAGGCTCGCACGGCTCGCGCCCATGAAGCGGCGATACTCGTCCTCCTCCTTGGTGAAGGCCTGCACAAGCTTCACCGAGCTCATCGCCCACTGCACCAGCGAGTAGACGTGGCTCTCGCGTTCGCGCACCTCGGTCGCGATCGTGGCGATGCGCTGGTTGAAGACCGCGATGAGCACGAAGAGCAGCGGCACGATGGTGAGGGAGACGAGCGTCAGGCGCGCATCCAAGGGCAGGAGCACCGCAAGCATGCCGGCAAGCAGCACGATCGCCGACAGGATCGGCAGCACGCCGTTCATGATCATGGTCTGCACCGCAAAACTGTCGGCAGTGATGCGGTACATGAGATCGCCCACCTTCTGACGGCTGTGGAAGGCGAGCGAAAGCCGCTGCAGATGCGCGTAAAGCGCGCCGCGCAGGTCGTTCACCATGCGTTGGCCGATGGCGATGGTGGTGTAGTTGTGCAGAAGCTCCAGGAGCCCCGCGCCGAGATTGACGACGACGAGGCCGGCGCACGCCACCACGAGCAGCGCTCCGACCGCAAGGCCGCGCAGGCCCCACACGTCGGCCGTCCTGCCGCCCAGCACGTCGTCGATCACGAGCTGCAACGGCCACGGCTTCAGCAGATTGAAGCCGGCGATCAGAAAGACTTGCGCGAGCGCCCACGAAAAGCGCCAGCGATAGGGCCAGATATAAGGCAGCAGCTTTTTCGCGAGATAGGGCATCGCCCGCTCAGGCGGCCGTCGCCTCGGGCGCGCCGCCGGGTGCGGCAGCCGAAGGCTCGAGCGGCGTGAGCGCCGAGCGCTGCGCCACCGTCTCGATAATGCGGTGCATGAGACGGCCGAACTCGACCGTGCGGTGCGCGATGCTGACCCCGTGCGCCAATCCCACGAGGCCGATGAGGAGGCCAAGCTCGGGCTCCTGCAAGATGAGCGCCACGGCCGCCGCGAGCGCATAGGCGCGGAGCACGAAAGCAGCAAAGCGCGAAAGCCGCATGGCGCAGCGCACGCGCAGGAGGCGCTTCGCGCCGCCATGATTCTCGGTGCAGACGAGGACGAGCGCGCGGCTCCACAGGCCCCGCGCGATCTTCAGGTCCCACTCGTCCCAGCCTTGGTCAACCACGACGAAATATTTCTGCGGCACAAGGAAGCGCATGAGCCCGCCGAGGAGCGCTTCCTTGTCGTCGCCCGTCTCGCTCCAATAAGAGAGATAGAAGGCGCGCTCCTTCCACGAAACGCGCGCTTTCTGAATGGGCGGCTCGAGCGTGCCGGTCGCCTCCGGCGCGCGCGTCTCCTTGAGGCGCCACTTGATGCGCTCGTAGCCGCGCAGAATGGGACCGAGATAAATGAGGAGCGCGACGAGCGCGCGCGCTTTCACGCCGCGGAAGCGCTTGTCGATCGGCGCCTTGAGCGCGCCGTTGATGCAGATGACCCAGGTCATCACCAGGGGCGCCGCCATGAGCCAGGCCCAGCCGCCCGCGGCGACGGCGATGAGCGCCAAGACGAGCGCCACCACGTTCCACTCGAACGTGAGCGGCAGGAAGGCCGCGAGCGAGGACGACGGCTCGTAGAGCGTCTGGAACAGGCCGCGTCCGAACACGCCGGAATAGATCACCGGCCGGCGCGACAAGAGCAGCGAGGTCGAGAGATCGCCGTAGATGCGCCCGAGCCACTTCGCCTGGCCGAACAGATTGAAGCGGAACGGATGCTTCGAATAGACAAGCGCCTCCGCCTTGCCGTAGCCGCGCTGCTGGCCGATATAGGCTTGCACCGTATTACGGCGGAAATGCCAGACGATCGCGGCCGGGCTGAAGCCGATCGTGTAGCCTGCGTCCTGGAGCCGCCAGCAGATGTCGACATCGTCGCCGGCGGCGCGATAGACCGGATCGAAGCCGCCCAAGCGCAGCAGCACGTCGCGCCGGAACGCCATGTTGCAGCCGGCGATGTGCTCGGCCACGTCGTCGGACAGCAGAACGTGCGTCGGCCCGCCCGGCGAGACCGCAACCGCCGCCGGAACGAGACTGTTCTCGGGCGGCGGGAAATTGGGCCCGCCGCAGGCGACGAGATCGGATGCCTCCATCTTGGCGACGAGGTAGGCCAACCAGTCGGGATCGGCGACGCAGTCGCTGTCGGTGTAGGCGACGATCTCGCCCGTCGCGGCCTCGGCGCCGACATTGCGCGCCACCGAGAGGCCCTTGTTGGGCTGGCTGATGATGCGGCAGTAGCCGAACTTCTCCGAGATCTCGAGCGTCCTGTCCTTCGAGCCGTCGTTGACGACGATGACCTCGTAATCGGGGTAGTTCAGGTGCTCGAGCGAGGCGAGACACGCCTCCATCGTGCGCTCGGCGTTATAGGCGCAGACGACGACCGAAACGCGCGGCGTCTTGGCCAGACGCGGCGGGATCGGCCCCTCGTAGCGCTCCTTCACCGCGGCGAAAGCGGGCTTGGGGTGCCGCGCGCGATCGACGAGGCCGAAGGCCCAGTCTTCAACCGGATGCCCGCCCGTGAACCACTCGTCGGTCCAGGCGAAGACGAAGGTGCCGGCCACGCCCATCTCGAACGCGGTGCGGATCTGCCATGACAGGATGCGCGCCTGCTCGGCCTCGCCCTCGCGGATCGAATCGATGCCGAACTCGGTCAGCACGAGCGGCCGGTCGACGGCGAGATTGTGGAGACGCGAGAGATAGCGCCGGAACGCGCCTTCCTGGTGCAGGTAGACGTTGAAGCACAGGAAGTCGGTGAAATCGACGGTGAGGTACTCGGTCGAGGGGAAATTGGCGTACGAGACGAGCCGCCCGGGATCGGCCTCCTTCACCATGCCGACGAGCCGCTTCAGGAACGAGCGCACGCGCTCGGCCCCGTGCCAGCGCACCATGTCGGGCGGAATCTCGTTGCCGATGAGATAGGCGAAGATCGCGGGATGCCGGTCGAGGCCGCGCACCGCAGCGACGACCGTGCGCATGATCTCGCGCTGGATGCCGCTGTCGTCGAGGAAAGTGACATGCTGCGCCCAGGGGATGCCGACGAGCACGCGCAGGCCCGCGGCCGCCGCATCGTCGAGGAGCCAGCGCGGCGGCACGGTGAAGATGCGAAGAGTGTTGGCACCCGCCTCGCGCATCAGCGCGAAGTCGCGCGCGACTGTCTCGCGCTCAGGGAACTGCGCGCCGTGCGAGGCGGGACCGAACGGACCATAGGTGACGCCGCGCACGAAGAATTTCTCGTTGCCGAGGAAGAAGAACTTGCCGTGCACCTCGACCGGAGGCGACGCATCCGCTGCCGCCTCGAGTGCCACCGGGGCTGCCTTGGAAGTGGTTGCGATTTCCGCCGCCACCATGCTCGAAGAACTCCCTCCTACTGCGGGTCAGCGAGTGTGCCAGGCCCAGGCGCTGGCGATGATGTCGTCCAACCCGGAAAGCTGCGGTGTCCAGCCGAGCACGGCCTTGGCCTTGCGCGCGTCGGCAACGAGAATGGGCGGATCGCCCGGCCGCCGCGCCGTCTCGCGCCGCGCGATCGCTCGTCCCGTGACGCGCTCGGCCGCCTCGATCACCGCGCGCACCGAATGGCCCGACCCGGTGCCGAGATTGAGAGCGACGCTGTCGCCGCCCTTCAGGAGATGAGCGAGCGCCAGCACGTGCGCGTCGGCCAAGTCTTGCACATGAATATAGTCACGGATGGCGGTGCCGTCAGGCGTGGGATAATCGGTCCCGTAGATATCGATGGCGGCTCGCCGCCCGAGCGCCGCCATGAGCACGAGCGGGATGAGATGCGTCTCGGGGTCGTGGTCCTCGCCGATCTCGCCGGCGGGATCGGCGCCGGCCGCGTTGAAATAGCGTAGCGCCACGTGCCTCAGTCCGCGCGCAGGACCGAGCCAGTGCAGCATGCGCTCGATCATGAGCTTCGATTCGCCGTAAGGATTGACCGGGCGCTGCGGCGCGTCCTCGGCGATCGGCATCTGGTCCGGGAGCCCATAGGTGGCGCAGGTCGAGGAGAAGACGATATGCCGCACGCCCGCCTCGTCCATCGCCTCGAGCAGGCTGAGGCTGTTCGCGACGTTGTTGCGGAAATAGAGCGCCGGCTGCTCGACCGACTCGCCGACATAGGCGAAGGCCGCAAAATGCATGACGGCGGCGATCTTGTGCCGGCGCAGGGTCGCGACGAGAAGCGCGCGGTCAGCCAAATCCCCCTCGACGAGCGGGCCCCAGCGCACCGCCGTGCGGTGCCCGCGGCCCAGATTGTCGTAGCTGACAGGCTCGTATCCGGCGCGCGCCAGCGCCTTGGCGGCGTGGCTGCCGATATACCCGGCACCCCCGGTTACGAGAATTTGCGTCGTCATGCGATTCGATGGCCGACGGAATAACGGCTGAACGGGTCCCCGGCTTCCCTCTACGCCGAAGCGGCGATTGAGGCAAGTTTTGCGGGGCCGCGCTTGACCCTCGCGGCGCTCTGAGACTAGGGTTTGCCGCCCCGCCGGCCTCTTTTCTGCCAAGACCAAGCCGCCCCGAGTCGCTTCATTAACCGGCCGTCCCGGAGGCGCGGCGGAATAATCGGCGCGTCCCGACGTTTTGTCTTGCTGACGGAGAGACCATGCGCATCGCCGTGATCGGCACTGGATATGTAGGACTTGTCTCGGGCGCGTGCTTTTCCGAGTTTGGGGTCGACGTCGCCTGCGTCGATAACGACGCCGCGAAGATCGCCCGGCTCGCCAAGGGCGAGATGCCGATTTATGAGCCCGGCCTCGACCAGTTGGTGGCAACGAACACGGCTGCCGGGCGCCTCAAATTCACGACCGACCTTGCCGGCGCCGTGAAAGAGGCGGATGCCGTTTTCATTGCTGTCGGCACGCCGTCACGGCGCGGCGACGGCCACGCCGACCTCTCCTATGTCTTTGCCGCGGCCGAAGAGATCGCAGCCGCGCTTTCGGGCTATACCGTCGTCGTCACGAAATCGACCGTGCCGGTCGGCACCGGGCGCAAGGTTGCCGAGATCGTGCGCAAGAAGCGGCCGGACGCGCAGTTCGACGTGGCCTCCAACCCCGAGTTCCTGCGCGAGGGCTCGGCGATCCAGGATTTCATGCGGCCCGACCGCGTGGTCATCGGCGCCGAGAGCGAGCGGGCGCAGGTCGCGCTGCGCGAGCTTTACCGGCCGCTTTATCTGATCGAGACGCCGATCCTCTTCACCTCGCTCGAAACGGCCGAGCTCACCAAATACGCCGCCAACAGTTTCCTCGCGACAAAGATCGCCTTCATCAACGAGGTCGCCGATCTGTGCGAGAAAGTCGGCGCCGACGTGCAGGACGTGGCGCGCGGCATCGGCCTCGACGGCCGCATCGGCCGCAAGTTCCTGCATGCGGGGCCGGGCTTCGGCGGCTCGTGCTTCCCGAAGGATTGCCTCGCGCTCGTGCGCACGGCGCAGGAGGCGGGCGCGCCCTTGAGCATCGTCGAGACCGTCGTGGCGGAAAACGACCTGCGCAAGACCCGCATGGCCGAGCGTGTCGTCGCGGCCCTGAACGGCAGCGTCAAGGACAAGACCGTCGCCTGCCTCGGCCTCACCTTCAAGCCCAACACCGACGACATGCGCGAGAGCCCGAGCCTCGCCATCGTGCCGGCGCTCATCAAGGCCGGCGCGCATGTGCGCGCGTTCGATCCCGAGGGCATGAACGAGGCGAAGAAACTGCTCTCGGGCGTCACGTTCTGCGCCAGCGCCTATGAGGCGATGGAAGACGCGCACGCGCTCGTCATCATCACCGAATGGAACGAGTTCCGCGCGCTCGACCTCGGGCGCGTCAAGGCGCTCCTCAAGACGCCGACGATCGTCGACCTGCGCAACATCTACAAGCCGGCCGACATGGCCGAGGCGGGCTTTTCCTATTTCAGCATCGGCCGCGATCCGGCCGCGCCGCGTCGCGCGCCCGCCCGCGCGGCCGCAAGAGGGTGATCCATGAGTTCAACGCGCAAGCGCGTCCTTGTCACCGGCGGCGCCGGGTTTCTCGGCTCGCACCTGTGCGAGCGGCTCATCGCCGACGGGCTCGATGTCCTTTGCGTCGACAATTACTTCACCGGCCGCAAGGACAACGTCGCGCACCTCCTCGCCTGCCCACAATTCGAGGCGCTGCGCCACGACATCTGCTTCCCGCTCTATGTCGAGGTCGACGAGATCTATAACCTCGCCTGCCCGGCCTCGCCGATCCACTACCAGTTCGAC
>DATIXQ010000134.1:0-42946 GCA_035518375.1 Allostellaceae bacterium
GCGGCCCAGCGGTAGCGTATGGATAAGCTGACCGTGCCGGTTGAAAAAGCACGTGGCGCGCGGCTCGATCGATACTTTTGCAAGCGCATCGCCGAGACCAAGTTCGGACAGGAGGCGCACCGCATGCGGCATCAGATTGATGCCGACGGCGAGTTGGCTGAAGGTCGGGGTCGCCTCGTAGATCGTGCAGTCGATACCGGCGCGCTCGAGATAAAGCGCCGCCGCCAGGCCCCCGATGCCGCCACCGATCAACGCTACGTGCATGCTTTCCCTCGCGGCAGCATTTATGCTGTCTTATGCGAGACGGCACAAGGGCAGCCGTCTCGAAGTCGAAGGGGCACGCAACGCCTCGAAGGCTTTAGGACCGGGGATTGGCAAAGTGAGGAGCGCGCGGTATCAAATTGAGGTGCGCGGAGCGCATTCTGTCTCAGGCGCCGCTGCAGCGAACCGGGGAGGTCGATCGTGTATAACGGCATCAAGGTTCTCGACATCCATGGCCACTATTCCGCGCCCGTGAATGGCGGCGCGGCCGTCGCCCTGATGATGGCCAGCAACACGCCGCTCTCCGATGATCCGCGCAAGGATTTGCCGCGCTTCGGCATGAGCGAGCAGGCCTGGGCCGGCGCGTTGAAGCGCCATCTCGACATGATGGACGACCACAATATCGACGCGCAGCTCATCGGCCCGCGCCCGTTCCTCATGCTCGGCTGGATGCAGAAGCATCTCCTTGGCAGCTGGTGCCGCTTCATCAATCACATGATCGCGCGGCAATGCGCGACGCATCCGACGCGGTTCTCGGGCGCGGCCTGCCTGCCGCAGAATCCGAAGGCGGACGATTTGAGCGATTGTCTGCCGGAGCTTGAATATTGCCACCGTGAGCTCGGCTTCACCGGCTGCTACCTGACGCCCGATCCCGCCGGCGACCGCTCCTCACCCGGCATGGACGATAAATATTGGGACCCGGTCTACGCCTATTGCGAGCGGCATCAGCTGCCGATCATCGTGCACGGTACCAACTGCACCGATCCGCGGCTCAAGACCATTCCGCACAATTACCAGATCGGATTCGTGTGGGAGCAATATCTTGCGACCCAGCTTCTTTCGCACGGCGACGTGTTCAAGCGCTTCCCCGGCCTCAAGGTCGTGGTCTGTCATTGCGGCGGTTCGCTCGACCGCTTCATCAAGAGCGATCACCATCTTGCGCAGAAGGATCTGAGCAAGAATCTGTTCTTCGACACGTGCGCGCTTGACCTCGATTTCCTCGAGGCGGCGATCAAGCAGCGCACGCCGAAGCGCATCCTCTTCGGTACCGAGACGCCGGGCTCCGGCGGCGCGATCCGGCCCGAGACCGGCCGGCCCGGCGACGATCTTGTCCCGGTCATCGGCAAGATGAGCTTCCTCAACGAGGATCAGAAGGTCGACATCTTCCATAACAACTGCAAAGTCGTCGCACCGGCATTCGCGAAGTTGGGCTAGCATGGCGCGAATAGTTCTGGGCCTCGGCACCTCGCACACGCCGCTCTTGGCCATCGAGCCGAAGAAGTGGAACGAATACATCGTCCGCGACTACACGTCGCGACGGCTCAACCTGTCCGACGGAAGCTGGCTGAGCTATGACGAACTCAACCAGAGGCGCAACGGGCGCTACGCCGACATCACCGATGTCGGGACCTTCACCAAGAAGAGCGACATCTGCCAGCGCACGCTCGATCGCCTCGGCGGCGAGATCGCCGCCGCCAATCCCGACGTGGTCGTCATCGTTACCGACGACGAGACCGAATTGTTCGATCGGATGAACACGCCCGCCGTGTCGATCTATTACGGCGAGACGATCATCACCCGGCCGCGCAAGACGTCCGATCCAGTGCCGAGCTTCATGCCGGATTTGCTGCGAACCTATGCCTTGGACAAGCCGCACAACTTCCCCGCGATGGCCGGTTTTGCGCGCGAGCTGATCGAAGGCTTCATCGATCATGACGTCGATATCGGCGCCGCCGCGCAGATCGAGAGGCCGCTGGACTCCGGCTTCGGCCACGGTATCGGCTTCGTCGAGACGCGCATATTCGGGGGCAAGACGATTCCGGTCATTCCGCTGCTGATCAATACCTATTACCCGCCCAACGCGCCGCGCCCGTCGCGCTGCCACGACATCGGCCGCGTGTTGCGCCGGTGCATCGAAAGCAGCAAGGAAGATCTGCGCGTCGCGGTGATGGCCTCGGGTGGGCTCAGCCATTTCGTTGTCGACGAGGAGTTGGACCGTCGCGTGATCGAAGGGTTTGGGGCCGGGCAGTCCGAGCTGCTGCGCAGTCTCCCGGTCGCGGCACTCAATTCCGGCTCGTCCGAGATCCGCAACTGGATCGTCGTCGCCGGCGCGATCGAGGGCATGGAGCGCCGCTGGGTCGAATACCAGCCGCTCTATCGCACCCCCGCCGGCACCGGGATCGGTGTCGCGTTCGGCGTCTGGGCCTAGCGTGATGGAGACGCGTTCGCAGGAGACGGGCGGCATCGCCAACCAGTCCCGGCGTTCGTAGACCTTAGACGGACATCACGAGAATGGTCGCCATTGCGGCCTCTTTCGCATCAAGAGGCGGACCAGAGACACGCGTTTTCAGCGCTCGCAGATCGCCAAGTCGCAATTTCCTCCAAAGCTCGGGCTGCGGTTCGGCCTAATAGTTAATTTATGTCACGCGGATTTTACGCATAAGAGGCGAAAATACCGGCCGAATGAGGTAAAATCCGCGAGCGAAACAACGAGTGGGACGCGGCACCGCCCATGTTGGAACCAACAGGCCCGATCTTTCCGCCGCCGGATGCCGCAGCTGCAGAGGCGAAGATGGATTCGCCGGCGCAGGACGGCAGCTCGCTCGTCGGCGCAGACCCGCAGGACTCTAGCGCGGAACCACAAGACGGTCCGGATCGTCCGCACCATCCCTTTGCCTATACCGCAGATGCGAATGCAGTCGCCGCGTCCGATTCCCAGCCGCAGGCATGCGAACTGGCATCCGCAACGGACGACACCGCCGCCATCTCCGTCCCGCAGATCGTAAGCGGCGCCGCGCCTATCGCACCTTCCGACGTGACGCCCGCCCTTGCCCCCTCGAGCGGTAGCAGTCTGATCGCGCCCGACATCGTATTCCAGACCGATCCGGTCTCGAACCAAGCCGACATTGTCGTTGGGGGACAGTCGGCGACCAATTCCTACGGCGTCACTGGCCTCGGCATCAGCGTCGGCGTCATCTCCGACAGCTTCAACGTCCACGGCGGCGCGGCTGCAGCCGAGGCGGACGGGGCGCTGCCCCCTGCGGCGGACGTGCACATTCTGCAGGACGCGACGACCGGCACCGATGAAGGCCAGGCGATGGCCGAGATCGTGCATTCGATCGCGCCCAACGCACAGATCTATTTCTACGACTCCGGCGCCTCCGACACCAACATGGCGACGGCGATCGCGGCGCTCCAGGCCGCGGGCTGTCAGATCATCGTCGACGACGTGGCTTATCTCGACGAGCCCTATTTCCAGGAAGGCGGCACGATCTCGCAGTCGGTCGACCAGGTCGTGGCCGACGGCTCGGCCTATTTCACCGCCGCCAACAATTTCGGGCAGTCCTATTACCAGGGCTCGTTCACGCCGATCCTGAACGGCGGCACGGCGTTCGAGGATTTCAACGTCGCCGGCGCTCCGCACGCTTATTACGAGCCGATCACGATTCCCCAAGGCGCCTCCGTCCTCATCGACCTGCAATGGGCGCAGCCGTTCAAGACGGGCGACGGGGCGGGCAACGGCGCCGGCTCGAACTATAGCCTCGCCTTCCGGTTGCTCAACGCTGCGGGGACGACGGTCAATATCGGCAACGCGCTCGACAAGGGCGGCGACCCGGTGCAGTTCAGCCAATACACCAACCGGTCCGCGAGCACGACTTTCTATCTCGAGGTATACGAGAACCAGACCGGCACGGTGAGCCCCGGCACGTTCAAGATCGTCGCCGAGGACGATTCCTTCTCGCCCGTCGTGTTCAACGATCCGAACGCGGCCACGGGCTCGGGCACGGTATTCGGCCACGAAGAGGACCCGAGCGCGATCACCGTGGGCGCGGTGCCGGAGAGCGATCCCTCGACGCTCGAACCCTTTAGCGGCAGCGGCCCCGGTCAGTTCTATTACGATTCGACCGGCACTGCGCTCCCATCTCCGGTTACCGCCGGCAAGGTCAACCTCCTCGCGCCTGACGGCAACACGACCACCATCTTCAACCCGTTCTATGGCACCTCGGCGGCCGCGCCGGCGGCCGCGGCGGTGGGTGCGCTTGTGCTCGAGGCAAACGGCGCGCTCGATCCGGCCGACATCGGCAACGTGCTCGAGGATTCAGCCTCGCCCACCGTCCCCGGCACGGCCGCGCAAACGGGCGCAGGGCTTGTCGACGCCTATCTCGCCGTGGGCGAGGCCGAGACGCTCACCTTCAGCGAGACGGCCTCGACCGGCACGCTGCTCGGCACGCACCTCGACGATACTTTTCTCGGCGGCCCGGGCAGCCACACGATCAATGGCGAGGGCGGCACCGACACGCTCGACTATGCCGCAGCGACCGCTGCGGTCGCGGTCAATTTCGCGACTGGAACCGCAACCAACGGCTTCGGCGGAAGCGACAGCTTCTCGAACATAGAGACCGTCGACGGCTCCGCCTTCAACGACAGCTTCGTCTCGGGTAACGCCGGCGAGACGATCTATGGCGGCGGCGGTACTGACAGCCTCGATTTCAACGGTCTCGGCGCCAGCGGCCTCGTGGCGCTCGCGGGCGGCAGTTTCGCCGCCGATTCCGCAAGCCAGAGCGGCAGCAACGCCGGCACGCTCGACCTCACCGGCGGCACCGCGCTCGAGATCTTCGGCACGCTCGCCAATGCCGGCAGCCTCATCGCCGACGGCGCCGATCTCGCCATCACGGGCGCGCTCACGGGGGCGGGCTCGGCGCTCGTTGAGAATGGCGGCCTGCTCGAGCTGGGCGCCGGCGACGCGGCCGGCATGGCGTTCGGGAGCGGCACGAGCATGCTGAAGCTCGACAATCCCTTGAGCTTCGCCGGAGACGCCATCTCGGGTCTGGCCCTCGGCGATATCCTCGATCTTACCGGCATCACGGTGGCGAGCGCGACCATCATCGGTTCCGCGCTGAGCATTGTCGAAAGCGGCGGCACGAACTTCGCCTATGCGATCTCTGGCGCGCTCGCCGGCGATCATTTCGGCACGACCGGCGACGGCTCGACCGGCACCGATCTCATCCTCGAAAGCGGCGGCGGCATCACCTACGCGATGGCGCAGGCGACGCTCAACACGCCCGGCCCGCTCGCGCTCGGCAACACGCGCGTCGGCGGCACGCTGGCGCAAGCGCTCAGCATCACCAACAGCGCGGCGCCGCCGGCCGAAGCGCTCGACGTGTCGTTCGGCGGCACGAGCGGCGACGCGACCGCCGCGGGCACGATCTCGCTCCTCGCCGCCGGCGCCACCAATGCGACAAGCCTCGTCGCCGGCCTCGGCACCGCCACCGCGGGCGCGCAGAGCGGCACGGTCACGCTCGATTACTACACCGACGGCACCGGCACCGACGGCAACGGCCAAAGCCTCATCGGCATCGGCGCGGTGCTGGTCAGCGGCGCCGTCTATCGCGAGGCGACGGGCACGGCCGCGGCGCCCGCGACACCCCTCGTCTTCCATGTCGGCGACAGCGGCGCGGTGGCGATCACGGTCACCAACACCGCCGCCAACGACGGCTATTCCGAGGACCTGGTCGCGAACGTCGGCCAGGCGAGCGGGGTCGGCGCGAGCGGCGCGACCGGCGACATCGCGGCGCAGGGTTCCTCAAGCGCCATCACCGCCACCGTTTCGACCGCGAGCGCGGGCACGATCAACGGCAGCGTCACGCTGAACCTCCAGTCGGACGGAACCGGGATCGACGGCTTCGGCCCGACCTCGATCGGCACGACGGGCGTCGCCGTCAACGCCACGGTCGACAATTATGCCGTCGCCACGTTCGAGAAGCTGTCGGGCCGCGGAACCTTGAGCCAGAGCGGCACGAGCTACACGTTGAGTCTCGGCACTGTCGCAGCGGGTACTGCGCCGATAACGGTCGGGCTCGGCGTCCTCAACAACGTGACGGGGCCGGCCGATCTCCTCTCCGGCAGCTTCACGACCTCGGGATCGAGCGCCTTCACGCTCGCGGGGTTCGGCGCCTTCTCCAGCGTCAGCGCGGGCCAAGCCGACAGCGCGCCAAGCGTCACGCTCGCGACAAGCACCGCCGGAACTTTCTCCGAGACGATCACGCTTGCCTCCACCGGCTCGAATTCGAGCGGTTATGCCGCCGCGCTCGCGCCCGAGACGCTCACCATCACCGGCACGATCGTCGCGAGCATCAAATGGAACGGGCCGAGCACGTCGAACCGTACGGGCTCGTTCAACACCGCCGCCGATTGGTCGCCGGCGTTGGTGCCGGCGAGCAAGACGACCGCCGTCATCAGCAATGCCGGAACCTATACCGTCACGAGCAGCCAGAGCAACAGCATCGGCGCGCTCACGCTGAGCGACGCCCAAGCGACGCTCGCGGTGAGCGGCGGCACTTTCGCCATCCTCGGCACGTCGACCAATTCCGGGCACATCTCCGTGGGCGATGCGGCATCGTTGCAGCTGACAGGGACGATGACGGATTCGAGCGGAAGCGCCATGACGCTCGGCTCGACCGGCGACGCCACCGACCTCGTCATCGCCGGCAGCGCTGCGCTCAAGGGTGCGGGACCGCTCGACCTTTCCGATAATGCGGGCAACGCCATCGTCAGCAATGGCGCGACGGCGACGCTGACCAACATGTCGACGATCGCCGGTTCGGGCACGATCGGCGACGCGTTTCTCACTGTCGTCAATTCAACGGGCGGCGTGATCGATGCAACGGGGTCCGCAGCGGCGCTGACCCTCACGGGCGCGGCCATCAAGAATACCGGCGCGCTCATCGAGGCGACGGGCAGCGCCGGGCTCGTCATCGCCAACACGACCGTGACGGCGGGCACGCTCTCGGCCTCGGGCGGCAATGTCGTTCTCTCCGGCGCGACGATGTTGGGCGGAACGCTCGCGAGCTCGGCCGGCAGCGTCATCGCGACCGAGGGCGCGGCCGACGTGGTGAGCGGCACGACCACGACCGGCACGGTGACGGTGAGCGACGGTACCAACCTGACGCTCAAAGGCACGATTACCAACAACGGTGGCATCGCGCTGGACTCGAGCGGCGATGCGACCGACCTCGTCATCGCCGTTACGGCGACGCTCAAGGGCCCAGGCCAGCTCGACCTGTCCGACAATGCCGACAATGCTCTTGTCAGCAACGGCGCCACCGCGACGCTGACCAACATGTCGACCATCGCCGGCTCGGGCACGATCGGCGACGCGTTTCTCACCCTCTTCAACTCGACCGGCGGCGTCATCGACGCGACCGGCAGCGCCGAGACGCTGACACTGACGGGCACGCCCGGATTCAGGAATACAGGCGGCCTCATCGAGGCGACGGGAAGCGCCGGCCTCGTCATCGCCAACACGAGCGTCACGGGCGGCACTGTCTCGGCCGCGGGCGGCAACGTCGATCTCGTCGGCGCATCGATCCTCGGCGCGACGCTCACGAGCTCGCCCGGCAGCGTCTTCGCGACCTCGGGCATGGCGGATGTCGTAAGTGGTGCGACGAGCACCGGCACGGTGTCGGTAAGCGACGGCACGGCCCTGACACTCAAAAGCACGATCACCAACAACGGCGTGATCGCGCTCGCTTCGAGCGGCGATGCGACCGACCTCGTCGTGGCCGGGACCGTTGCGCTCAAGGGCACGGGCGTGGTCACGATGTCTGACAACGCCGACAATGCCGTCGTCAGCAACGGCACCTCCGCGACTTTCCAAAATTTCGAGACCATCGCCGGGGCGGGGACGATCGGCGACAGCACGCTGACGCTCTACAACGAAGCGGGCGGCACGATCGACGCAAGCGACGGCGATGCTCTCGCCATCGCGACCGGCACGCGCACCGTGACGAATGGCGGCCTCATCGAGGCGACCGGCGCCGGCGGCCTGACGATCGCCAACCTGCTCACCAACAGCGGAACCCTCGCGGCGAGCGGCGGCAACCTCACCGTGAGCAACCAAGTCTCGGGCACCGGCGTTGCGACCATCGCGAACGGCACGCTCACCTTCGGCAACAAGGTCGCCGCGACCCAGGCCGTGAGTTTCGCCGCGGACACGACGGGCACGCTTGCGCTTGGCCTCGCGCAGAGCTTCGCCGGCACCGTCGCCGGTTTCACCGGCAGCGACGCGATCGATCTCACGAATTTCGCCTTCTCGGGCACGCCGTCGATCACATCGGTGAGCGCGATCACTCTCGGCAGCAGCGGCGGGGTCGCGGTGAAGATCAAGGACGGATCGCTCACGGCAACGGTCGACTTGCTCAATCAGGCGAGCATCACCTACTCGACGAGCCCGTCGGCCTATGTGCTGGCGAGCGACGGCAACGGCGCGCATCCGGGCACGCTGTTGCAGCTGGCACCACCCGCCGCGTAACGGCGATCCGACGCCAAAGCGCGGGCCTAGCCGCCCGCAAACTCCGGCCGCCGCGACAGATCGCACCCTAAGAAAGTGCTTCGAGATACTTCAGAGTGAGGCCACGGCTGCGGATCCGCCTTGACGCAGGTCACCGCTTGGACACGCAGAACGCCAAGCTTTCTCAGCAACGAGTGCTCGGCCTAATCGAGCGATTTGCGGAAGCGCAGAACGCTCAACGCGAGAAGCGCCGCGCCCAGAACGGCCATGCTTGCCATGTACGGCCAGAGATCAGCCAATCCCACGCCCTTCAAAAACGTGGCGCGGATCACCACCAGGTAAAAGCGCAACGGATCGAGCGCCGTGATCCACTGTAGCGCCATGGGCATGCTCGAGATGGGAAAGGCGAAGCCGGAAAGAATGTACAAGGGATTCAGCACGAGGAAATTGGCCGCGAAGGCTTGCTGTTGCGTGCGGCAGACGGTCGAGATGAGGAGGCCCAACGCCAAGGCGCAAAGGAGAAAAAGCGCCGTGCCGAGCAGCAGCACGAATGGGTTGCCGGTGAACGGCACATCGAACCAGACGATTCCGGTTCCGGCGATGAGCGCGACGATCCCGAGGCCGACAAGAAAGAAGGGAACCGTCTTGCCGAGAATGAATTCGCTCGATCGGATGGGCGTCACCATGATCTGCTCGAGCGTCCCCATCTCGCGCTCGCGCACGACGGCGAAGGCGCAGAGATTTACCACCATGACGATGGTGATTGTTGCAATGACGCCGGGCACGAAAAACCACCGACTGTTGAGATCTGGATTGAACCACGGTCGCGGCTCGAGCGAGACCGTTACCGCACGGGCCGACGATGTTTCCCTTGCGCTCGTCTTAGCGGCGTAGTCGGCCGAGAACTGGCTCGTGATCGCGCCGACATAGCCCAGGGCGACGAGAGCCGTGTTGGAGTTGGTGCCGTCTACCACGACCTCGACCGGCGCACTGCCGCCCTTGGTGAGTGCCTTGGCGAAGCCCGCATGGATGACGAGCGCGAGCGGTACCTCTCCGCTCTCGATCGTGTCCGCGACGGTACTGTCGCGCCCCGCAATCCGCTGCAAATGAAAATAAGGGCTGAAGGCGAAGCGCGAGACGAGCTCGCGGCTTTCCTGGGTGTGATCGAAATCCAGGACCGCCATTTGGACGTTGTAGATCTCAAACGTCGCGGCATAGCCGAACACCAGCATCTGCAGAAGCGGCGGCACGATGAGCCGGAAACGGCCCCATTTGTCGCGCCAGAGCTGGATGAATTCCTTGACCGTGATATGGGCGATTCGCTCGAACATGATGGGTCAATCGATGGTCTTGCGGAAGGCGCGTGCGGCAAGCGCCGCAATGACGCACGCCCACACCCCGAGTGCCGCGAGCGGCACTGCGAGCTCGGGAAGGCCGGAGCCTTTAAGGAACACGGCTTTCAGGATCGTCACGTAGTAGCGCGCGAAAATGGCATAGCTCAGGCCTTGGATCGCGGCCGGCATCTGGTCGATCGGAAACGACATGCCGGAGAGGATCGTCGTCGGCAGCATTGTGACGAGGAGCGCGATCTGGCTCGCGCCGATCTGGTTCCTGATGCCGACCGAAATGAGATAGCCAATGCCGAGGATGACCAAGAGGAAAAGCGACGTGGCTATGAAAAGCGCGAAGACCGTGCCGCGGAACGGCACGCCGAACCAGAGCGCCGCGATGGCGAGACAGAAGGCCGCATCCGTGAGACCGATGACGAAATAAGGGGCGAGTTTCCCGAACATCAGCTCCATCGGCGTGACCGGCGTCGAGACCAGAAGTTCCATCGTCCCGCGCTCCCATTCACGCGCGATCGTGAGCGAGGTGAGCTGTGCGCCAATGAGCGCCATGATGAGCGCGACCGCCCCCGGTATGATGAAGTTCCGGCTGTCGAGATCCTCGTTGAACCAGACGCGGGACTGCACCGCGACGCTCCCCGCCGGACGGGCATTGGGCGTATGGCGCGCGTCCCATCGCAGCGCGACGTCGCGCTGGAAGCCCGACACGACCGCCTGGGCATAGCCCATCGCAAGCGTGGCGATGTTTTCGTCGGTGCCGTCGAGAATCGCCTGAACCGAGCCCATGCCGGTCTCGGCCAAACGCTGCGAGAAATCGTTGGGGACGACAAGCGCCATCGTGCAGGTGCCGCGGTCGATCGCATCCTTCACCGCGTCATAGGACGCGAGCACGCCGGCGATCTGAAAATAGATCGAGGCCTGGAACCGCTTGAGCAATGCCTGGCTCGTCTGCGAGCCTTCCCGGTCGAAGACGCAGACCGGCAGGTGCTTCACGTCGAGGCTCATCCCGTAGCCGAGGAGCGCCATCTGCAGGAATGGCATGAGGAGCGCCATCACGAGGCTGAACGGGTCGCGGATGATCTGCAGCACTTCCTTGCGCGCGATGGCGCGTATGCGACGGACCTTCATGCCGCGGCCTTTTTGCGACTGCTGCCGACAAGGCGCACGAAAACGTCTTCGAGTGACGGTGCGATAGGCGCAATTCGCCGAATCCCGAGGCCCGCGCCGCGAAGGGCCTGCGCGAGCTCATCCCCGGTCCGCTCATGGTCGAGCAGAACATGAACCGAGTTGCCGAACGGGGCCGCGTCGAGCACCCAGGGCAACCGCGACACTGTTTCGAGCGCGGGTCCCGGTCGGTCACATTCCACGAGCAGCAGCACGCCCCCGAGCGCAGTCTCCTTGAGTTCGCTCGGACGGCCCAGCGCTACCAGGCGTCCGGCGTCGATCAGCGCGATACGGTTGCAATACTCCGCCTCGTCCATGTAATGGGTCGTCACCAGCACGCTGACGCCGTCCCCCGCCATGGCGTGGATGAGATCCCAGAAGCGGCGTCGCGATTCCGGATCGACGCCCGAGGTCGGCTCGTCAAGAAACACGACGGGCGGCCGGTGAAGAATGGCGCAGCCCAAGGCGAGACGCTGCTTCCAGCCGCCGGCAAGCGTCTCAACGAGCGCGTTCTCGCGGCCCCTCAATCCCGCCATTTCGACGGCAAACCGCATGCGCTCGCCGCGGACGTCGCGCGGAACGCGATAAATTCCGGCGAAGAAGCGCAGATTCTCGGCAACCGTGAGATCGGCATAAAGCGAGAATTTTTGTGACATGTAGCCGATCCGCTGGCGCACGCCCTCGGGGTCACGCGCGACATCGATACCCGCCACCACGGCGGTCCCTCCGGTCGGCCGCAGCAAGCCGCACAACATACGGATCGTCGTCGACTTGCCGGCACCATTGGGCCCGATGAAACCCATCACTTCGCCCGCCGAAATCGTGAAGCTGACGGCATCAAGCGCGGTGAAGGTACCGAAGCGCTTGGTGAGGGAATTGGCGATGATCGCATCGGCGCTCATGCCGGCTCCTTGAGGAGAGCCATGAACGCATCCTCGACGCTGGGCTCGGCGGGCTCGATGCCGCTAAACGGCACCTCCGCTGCCGTCAGTGCGCGTCTCAGCTCGGCGATGCGCTGGTCGCCATCGGCGACGGCATGCACGCCATCTCCCACCATGATAGCGCTGCGGATCCCGGGCAGCTCCTTGATGACATCTCTCACCGCGCGCGGCGCCGGCGAGAAAACGACAATCAACGCACCGCTCATTTGTCGCTTCAGCGCTGCGGGCGTGTCACAGTAGCGGAGCCGGCCCTGGTGCAGCAGCGCCAGGCGGTTGCAGCGCTCCGCCTCGTCGAGATAAGCCGTCGCAATGACGAGGGTGACGCCGGCTTCCCTTAGATCAAACAGGATGCGCCAGAAATCGCGCCGCGACACCGGATCGACGCCGGTCGTGGGCTCGTCGAGAAGAAGGACCCGCGGCGCGTGGATGAGCGAGCAGGTAAGGCCAAGCTTCTGCTTCATGCCGCCTGACAGCTGCCCGGCGAGACGCTTGCGGAACGCGGTCATGCCGGAAGCGTCGAGCAGCGGGCGCGCGCGCGCTTCGCGCGTTGCCGCATCGATCCCGAAGAGGTCGGAATAGAACCGGATGTTTTCGTCAACGGTGAGGTCCTCGTAAAGACCAAATCGCTGCGGCATGTAGCTGACATGCTCTTTGACCCGGTCCGGATCGACCACGACATCGACGCCATCGAGAGCGATCGTGCCGCGATCGGGCTTCATCACGCCCGCAAGCATGCGGAGAATGGTGCTTTTGCCGGCGCCGTCGGGACCGACGAGCCCGAAGACCTCGCCCGGCGCAACGGTAAAGCTCACGTCCAAGACCGCCGTCGTCGTCCCGAAACGCTTCGTGAGATGTTCGACAGCGATTTCGCTTGTCATGGCGGCAGGGCGTCAATCACGGCGTCGGCCGGCATGCCCGGTACCAGTTCGTGCGTCGGATTGTCGATGTCGATGCGGATGCGATAGACGAGCGTGACCCGTTCCGCGTGGGTCTCGACGCTCTTGGGCGTGAACTCGGCCTCCGACGAGATGAAGGAGATGCGCCCCTGATACTTTTTCCCGGGATAGGTGTCGGTCGTGACGGTCGCCCCCTCCCCCAGCCGGATACGCGAGATGTCGGTCTCGTTGATGTAGGCCCGCAGCCAGATATGATCGAGATCAGCCAACGTCGCGATCGGCGTGCCGGGCACGGCGATTTCGCCCAATTCGGCTTGCCGGACCGTAATCACGCCGTCGAAGGGCGCGACCAGCGTGGTGTACCCAAGGACGATGTCGGCCATACCGAGCGAGGCCTGCGCGTTGTCGATATTGGCCTGAGCGAGCGCGACGGAGTGCTGTGCCGCCAGCGCCAAAGCTTGATCACGCTGCAGCATTGCGGCCGATTGCTTGGCTGCGGTCGCTGCCTGGTCGCGCGCCTGGGTCGATACCGTGCCCTCTTTCCAGAGCTTCAGCGCGCGATCGGCATCGCTTTTCTTTTGCGCGAGGTCGGCCTCATCGCTCAGGAGCGTGGACCGCGCTGCATCCCAGTTCTGCTCCGCCGCTTCGAATTGACGCTTCTGAACCTCGAGCACCGAGCTCGCGATCGCCACTTGCTGTCGATAATCCGTGCCGTCGACTCGGGCGATGACCGTTCCCGCCTTTACCGATGCGCCTTCGTCGAATGGCAGATCGATGATGCGCGACTGCACGGTCTTGAAGGCGAGGATGCTCTCGTGCGCCTCGATGTTGCCGGAGACGGTGACGGTCCGGGGAGGCACCGCCGGGCCGAACCAGTGCCGCGCGTCGCTCCAGTAAACGCCGGCCCCCAATCCCACGACGGCAACGAATGCGATCACGGCGATCAGGCCCACGCGGCGCGGCGGAGGCAAACCTGCGCGGACCTCGGCCGAAGCGGGAGGCGACGGGCTCTCAACCTCCGGAAGGCTGTCCATCGAACGCGACCTCAAGGAGCAGACGGTCGCAGCAAAGCAGGCGCCAGCTCGTCTCGCCTTGATCCAAGTCAGGGGTACGGCCCGCGGAGGCGCCGATTGGCACGATATCCGGGCGTCCCTGCCGCTGGGCCATCACATGCCGTATTCCGGTTCCGCGGCCTTGTCCTTCTTCTCGTCGACGATCTCCGTCATGGTCGCCTCGGTCAGCAGCAGCACGCTTGCCACCGACACCGCGTTCTCAAGCGCCACGCGGACGACCTTCGTCGGATCGATGATGCCCGCCTCGACGAGGTCGACATACTCCTTGCGGGCGGCATCGAAGCCGAGATTGCCTTCGCCCGACGCCATGCGGGCGACGACCACGCCGGCGTCCACAGCCGAGTTCTCGGCGATCTGGCGGGCAGGCGCCTCGAGCGCCCGCTTCAACACCTGAACCCCGGTCCGCTCGTCGCCTTCGCAGGCGGCCTCCTCGCGTGCGACCGCGGCGACGGAGCGCAGGAGCGCGAGCCCGCCGCCTGGCACGATGCCTTCGGCGACCGCAGCCTTGGTCGCGCTGATGGCGTCGTCGAGCGCCTCCTTCTTCGCCTTCATTTCCGCTTCCGTGGGAGCGCCGACGCGAACTACGGCCACGCCGCCTGCCAGCTTCGCGAGCCGCTCTTGGAGCTTCTCCTTGTCGTAGTCGCTCGTGGTCTTCTCGATCTCCCGCCGAATTTGCTGGATCCGGCCATCGATCTCGGCGCGCTCGCCCTGGCCGCCAATGATCGTGGTGTTGTCCTTGTCGACGACCACGCGCTTCGCATGACCAAGCTGCTCGGTCCCGACGTTTTCGAGCTTCAAACCCACATCCTCGGAAACCACCATGCCGCCGGTCAGGACCGCCATGTCCTCGAGCATCGCCTTGCGGCGATCACCGAAGCCCGGCGCCTTGACGGCGCAGCTCTTGAGCGCGCTTCTGAGCTGGTTGACGATGAGCGTCGCGAGCGCCTCGCCCTCGACATCTTCGGCTACAACGAGCAGCGGACGGCCCGATTTCGCCACCTGCTCGAGAAGCGGCACGATGTCCTTCAGCACGCCGAGCTTCTTGTCGGACAGCAGGATGAAAGGATCTTCGAGAACAGCTTCCATCCGGTCAGGATTGGTCACGAAATAGGGCGAGATGAAGCCGCGGTCGAATTGCATGCCCTCGACGACGGTAAGCGTGGTCTCCGTCGTCTTCGATTCCTCGACCGTGATCACCCCTTCGGCGCCGACTTTCTCCATCGCCTCGGCGACCATCTCGCCGATCGCGGGATCGTTGTGGGCCGAGATGGCGGCGACCTGCGCCTTCTCCTTGCGCGTGGCGACGGGCCGCGACATCTGTTTCAAGGCGCCGATTGCCACCTTGGTCGCGCGATCGAGCCCCCGTTTCAGGTCGATGGCGCTCGCGCCCGCGACAACGTTGCGCAGTCCGTCGGCGAAGATGGCATAGGCGAGGATGGTCGCGGTGCTGGTGCCGTCGCCCACGACATCGCCAGTCTTTTCCGCCGCCTGACGCATCATCTGGGCGCCGAGATTCTCTTCCGGCTCCTTCAGTTCGAATTCTTTCGCGATCGTCACGCCATCGTTGCAGACGATCGGCGCGCCCCACTTCTTTTGGATCAGCACGGACTTCGAGCGAGGTCCTAGCGTCACCCTCACCGCATCCGCGAGCTGGCCTGCGCCGCGCAAGATCCTCTCGCGGGCGGTGGAACGAAATAACACCTGCTTGTAGGGCATGACGCTGTCCCCATGTTTCGTACCCTGGGCTCAATTGACGCCATCCGGCCGCCAAATACCTTGCGCCACATCAATCGCGAAGAAACCATCGCTTGATCTGCCGCAACGCGCCCGCGCAGAGGCCGCCCTTCAATGACGCCCAAAAGGAGCAGGGACATGATGATGACCTCAGACGCGGTTCGGCACGAACTCTCGCGCATTAATGCGGTGATCGAAGCGCTCGGAAGCAGCTATCCGGCGTCGGAGGATGATTTCGAGGATATCTGCTGGCTCAAGGAGCAGCGGAGATGTCTCAGCGCGCTCCTGGCGGTTCGGCACGCGCAACGTGGAAAGCGGCTGGTGAGCCTCGAGGTCTGGCGTACCGGCCGGGAGGCTCAGGAGGTCGCGCGGGCGGCTTGATGTCGTAAGGGAGTACCCTGATGCCTTACGCATACAACGAGGATTTGCCCGACTCCGTGCGGCTTCACCTGCCGCCCCACGCTCAAGACATCTACCGGGAGGCCTTCAATCACGCCTTCGAACGCTACGCGGCACGCGGACGCGAGGACATCGCGCACCGCATCGCTTGGGCCGCAGTGAAGCGAAGCTATCGCAAGCAGGGAGATTTCTGGGTACCGATCGCGCGCTAGGCCCGTGTAGCCGCTGCCCCGTTTTTGCGCCAGATCAAGGCTCCGGGGTCCGGCACTCAATAATGTCTTGCGGAAATCTGGCGCTTCGGAATGGCGAAAATCCGACATAATCCGGAAGTCGCGCAGTCGCTCGACGACGTAGCTGACCTCCTGGAGCTCGACAGCGCAAACCCGTTCCGCGTGCGCGCTTACCGGAATGCCGCGCGCGTGGTCCGGGGACTGGGGAAGGAGGTGTCCGAGCTTCTCGCGGACGCGGACACGGCGCCAAAGCTCCCGGGGATCGGCACCGATCTCGCGGGGAAGATCCGCACACTTGCCCGGACCGGCCACCTGCCCCTGCTCGAACAGCTTCGAAAAAAGACGCCGCATATCGCCCAGGAGCTTCTCCATCTGCCGAACCTCGGCCCGAAGCGGGTTCGGACGCTCTGCGACGAGCTCGAGGTACGGACGCTTGAACAACTTCACCGTGCCGTTCTCGACGGACGAGTACGTGAGTTGTCGGGCTTCGGCGCGGGCATCGAGAAGAAGCTACGCGAGGCGCTGGAGGCCGAGGCAAAGGCGCCACCGAAACGGCTGAAGCTTGCGCTGGCCGAAAGCTATGTCGAGCCGCTCCTGACCTATCTGCGGGGCGCATCAGGCGTCCGCGAGGTTGTGGTCGCGGGCAGCTATCGTCGCTACCAAGAGACGATCGGGGATGTCGACATCGTTGCCACCGGACCGCGAAGCGCCCCTGTCATCGAGCGCTTCACCACCTATGACGAGGTGGCAAAGGTTCTGGCATCAGGCAGCACCCGCGCGACCATCGTGCTGCGCTCCGGCTTGCAGGTCGACCTTCGGGTCGTGCCGCCGGAGAGCTATGGATCGGCGCTGCACTATTTCACGGGCAGCAAGGCCCACAACATCGCGATCCGCAGGCTGGGCGTCGAGCGCGGCCTCAAGATCAACGAATATGGCGTCTTTCGCGGGCGGAAGCGCCTCGGCGGCAAGACCGAGGAGGAGGTTTTTGGAGCGGTAGGGCTGGGCTTCATCCCGCCCGAGCTGCGGGAGAACCGCGGGGAAATCGAAGCGGCGGCGGCCGGCAGTCTTCCCAATCTCGTGGAATTGTCGGATATGCGGGACGATCTCCATGTCCATAGCAAGGCGACCGACGGCCACGATTCGCTCGAAGAGCTTGCCGAGGCGGCCAAGGAGCGTGGCTACGAATATCTTGCGGTGACCGACCATTCGCGCCGGCTCGCCATGGCGCATGGCCTCGATGCGCGCCGTCTGCGGGGGGAGATGCGGGCGATCGATCGTCTCAACGAGAAGGGCAACGGCGTCACACTACTCAAGGGAATCGAAGTCGACATTCTCGAAGACGGGACGCTCGACCTTGCCGATGACGTGCTGGGGGAGCTCGATCTCGTCGTCGCGGCAGTGCACAGCAAGTTCGACCTGTCGCGCCAGAAGCAGACCGAGCGCATCCTCCGCGCGATCGAGCGTCCGCATTTCACGATCCTGGCGCATCCGACCGGGCGGCTCATCGGCGAGCGCGAGCCCTACGATGTCGACATGGCACGGATCATCTCGGCGGCGAAGGAGCGCGGCTGCTTCATCGAATTGAACGCGCATCCCGACCGCCTCGACCTCACGGATGTCCATTGCCGCATGGCCAAGGAGGCGGGCGTGCTGGTCAGCGTCGCTACCGACGCGCACCGGGCCCAGGAAATGAGCAATTTGCGCTTTGGCGTGGGTCAGGCCCGGCGCGGCTGGCTGGAGAAAGGCGACGTTCTCAACACGCGCACGCTCGCGAAGCTGCGTCCCTTGCTCGCGCAAACGATGCGGCGATGAGCGCAAACGCGAAATCCGAGCGCCTTTCCGATCCGGCGGCGATCCGGGCGCAATTTCCTGTGCTCAGGCGCGAGGGGTTCCACTATCTCGACAGCGCCGCCACCGCGCAGATGCCTCAGGCGGTGATCGATGCGATCTACCACTTCGGAACCAGCCTTCGGGCCAATGTCTATGGCGGCGTCTACAGTCTCGCGCGCGAGGCGCTGGCAGCCTACGAAGGTGCGCGTGGAGACGTCGCGCGTTTCATCGGCGCCGCCAGCCCAAGCGAAATCGTCTTCACCTACGGAACAACCTCCGCCCTCAACCTGCTGGCTCGTTCCTTTGGCGAACGCCTGGGTCCGGGTGACGAAATTGTGCTTTCGCTGCTCGAGCACCACAGCAATACGCTGCCCTGGCGCGCGCTCGCGAGACGACGCGGGCTCGTCTTCCGCGTTCTGCCGGTGACGCCCGATGGACGCATCGATCTCGAAAAACTTTCCGAGCTCGTGACGTCTCGATGCCGGCTCATCGCGCTGACGCACTGCTCCAACGTCACCGGCGCCATTACGGACGTGCCGTCTGTCGTTGCCGCCGCGCGTGCGGTGGGCGCGGTGGTCGCGCTCGATGGCGCGCAGCAGGCGCCCCATGGGCCGGTCGACGTGCAGGGGCTCGGCATCGATTTTTACGCGTTCTCGGGGCACAAGACATACGGGCCAACGGGCATCGGCGTCCTTTGGGGCCGCGCCGATCTGCTGGCGGACATGCCGCCCTTCATGCTCGGCGGACAGATGATCCGCCGCGTAAGCCCGTACGAGGAGAGCTTCGCCGACCCGCCGCGCCGGTTCGAAGCCGGCACGCCGCCAATCGGAGCGGCGATCGGGCTCGGCGCCGCGATGCGCTGGACGGAGACGCTCGACTGGCCAGTATTGGCGGCACGAGAGAGGGAACTCACCGCGCGCCTCATTACCGGCATTGCCGGCTGCCCGGCCGTTCGCATCGTCGGCCCCCGGACAACCGAACGGCGCCGGGGTGTCGTCTCCTTCACGGTTGCGGGACTGGGTTCCGAAGACGTGTGCCGTCGCCTTGACGCGCATGGCTTGGCTCTTCGCCACGGCCACCATTGCGCCCAACCGTTCATGATGACGCTCGGCATCGAGGGCACAGCCCGCGCCAGCATCGCGCCCTACACGAGCGAGGGCGATATCGACGCGCTGATCGCCGCGGTCGCCGAACTCGCGCCGCCGCGGCGCCCGTCGGAAGGAGCATAGGCCATGCCACAGGATTCACTCGCGCTCTTCTCGCTGGCCGGAACCATGGACTATGCGAAACGCGTGGCCGCTCGCCTCGATACACCCCTCTCGCCCGTGGAGGAACGGCCCTTCGAGGATGGCGAGCACAAGGTCAGGCCCCTCATCGACGTCAATGGGAACGACTGTTACGTCCTCCATGCGCTCCACGGCGATGAGAGGCAAAGCGTCAATGACAAGCTGTGCCGCCTCCTGTTCTTCCTCGCGACGCTGAAGGACCACGGCGCCGCCCGCGTCACGGCGGTTCTCCCTTACCTTTGCTATGCGCGGAAGGATCGACGCACCCAGCCTTACGATCCCGTCACCTCGCGCTATGTGGCGTCGCTGTTCGAAGCGGTTGGCGCGGACCGCGCCATGGTGCTCGAGGTCCACAATGAGGCCGCGCTCGAGAATGGATTTCGTATCCCGACCGAGCATTTGTCGACGGCGGACCTGTTCGCGGACCACTTCGCCACGCTGGCGAGGACGAATGCGACAGTGGTCGTCTCCCCGGATGCCGGCGGCGTCAAGCGAGCCGAGCGCTTCCGCCAGGCGCTCCAGCAGCGGATCAGCCGCGAGATCGACAGCGGGTTCGTAGAGAAATACCGCGCCGGCGGCATCGTCTCCGGCGGGACGCTGGTTGGCTCGGTCACGGGCAAAACAGTCATCCTCCTCGACGATCTCATCGCGACCGGCACAACCCTTCTGCGTGCCGCGCGTGCCTGCCGCGACGGGGGCGCCGCGCACATTTATGCCGCGGCAACGCACGGCGTATTTCCGCGCGACGGTACCGACTTCTTCACGCATGGCGAATTCGACGGGCTCGTCGTCACGGATTCCGTGCTCTTGCCGCGCACGATGGCCGATGCGCCGGCGCACACACTTAAGGTGCTCGACAGCTCGAAGCTATTCGCCGAGGCGATTGCACATGCGCATCGGGGACGATGACGTGACGTTCTCCGATCGCTCCGACGCGGGCCGGCAGCTCGCCGCAGCGCTGGCACGCTTCAAGGACGCGCGGCCAGTCGTGCTGGCCCTGCCTCGCGGTGGAGTTCCCGTCGGCTTCGAAATCGCAGCTGCGCTCGAAGCTCCACTCGATGTCGTTCTCGTGCGGAAGCTCGGCGCGCCCGGCTTCGAGGAGCTGGCGATCGGCGCCATCGCCGAAGGGGACCCCATCGAGACCGTGATCGATCGCGACGCGGTGGCTCAACTCTCGGTGCCCAAGGATTACCTCAATCGCGCGATCGAGCGGCAAACCCAGGAAATACAGCGCCGCCGCGCAGTCTATTGCGGCGGCCGGACGAGAGTCGATGTCCATGACCGCACCGCGATCGTGGTCGATGATGGAATGGCGACCGGCGCAACCATGCGGGCGGCTCTACGCGCCGTAAGGAGACAACAGCCCGCGCGCCTCGTCATGGCCGTGCCGGTTGCGCCGCGCGACACGATCGAGAGTCTGCGGCATGAGGCCGATGAGATTGTCGTCCACTCGGTGCCCACGTATTTCGAAGCCATCAGCCCGTTCTACGCGGAATTTCATCAGCTTCGCGATGAGGAGGTGACGGACCTTCTCGCGCGAGCCGCGGCGCGCAGCAGCCGAACGCATGGTGCGCCGTCGCGGCGAGCACCCTAACGCTCTTCCGCTCCGTCAAGGCTGCGCCAGTCTTCCGGTCTTTCGAGCGCATTGCCAATCCATAGGCCCGTAAAAGGCACGGACCGCGCCTCTGCTGCTTTGCCGATCTCTTCCTGGTCTTGGCGAGAGCGGAACGAGCCCGCGACGATCACCGCATACCCCGCCGCAAGAGCGGCATTGCACGACGCGCGCCATGACAAGGGCTTTCGTTCCGCGCCGTAGATGCGAGCGCCGGGCGCAGGGTGCGTCGGCGCAAGCGCGGTAGCGCGGCCTAGGGCATCGTCGCTTGTCGTGCCGCCAATCGCGACGAGCCGCGGCCGTCCCGGCGCAAGCAACGACAGGGCGAAGGACATAAGCCCTTGAGCGGATTCTGCCAGGCGCCGGCTCTCTTCGGCATCGGTTCGGCGCCGCGAGGCGCCAGCGACGGCGAAAGCCCTGGTCCCGGCACGCAGCGACAGCATCAGCGGCAGCACAGGCAGCCCCTCGTCGTCCCCGGTCGCATCGAGATAGCAGTTGAGAACGGCGTTCGCCTGGGCATGAAGCCCGCTTTGCCACAGGTCCATCAAAACGAAGGCGAGATCGTAAAGCACGTCGATTGAGCACGACTCCTCGGCGAACTCGATGGCGTCGAAGAGGGTGGGCCGGCCGTCGTAGCGAACGATGTTGGCGAGGCGCAGGTCGCCATGGCAGCGCCGCACGCGGCCGCTCTCCTTCCGCCGATCGAGAAGGCCGCCCGCGTGATCAAGCGCGCGGACGGACTCGGCGTACAAGCGCTCCACCAAATTGGCATCCAACACGTCTCCCACGCTCGTCTGATCGAAATTGTTTCGCTCGATCGCGCGCATCAGGCCTTCGCGGCCGCCATAGCGGTCGGTCGGTTCGGCGTTCGCGTGAAAGCGTGCGATCTCCTGCGCCAGCGCGAGAGCGAGCGGAGTATCGAGACGGCCCGACGCAGCGAGCCGGTCAAAGAGCTGGTCCTGGTCGAACCGCCGCATGACGACGAGCCAATCAACGACGGCCCCTTGTCCCTCGAACTCGAGAGCCCCGCTCCCGGTCCGGCGGATTGATTTCACATCGAGATAAAGATCAGGCGCCGTGCGCCGGTTGAGCTCCAACTCGCGCCGGCAGGCCAACTCGCGGCGATCGAGCGTCGTGTAATCGAGCAAGGAGAACGCAATCGCACGCTTCAGCTTGTAGGCCTTGTCGCCCACGAGAAATACGATGGAGCAGTGCGTTTCGATCCGCTCCACCGGCTCGGCGGGACGGCCGTAGCTCGCGCCATCGGACAAAAACGCGATGACGTCCTCTTGGCTCACGGCCCGTCTCGACCGGCCGTCCGCCGGTCGCACTCGGCCGCAAGCCGGACGAGCGAATCGGCAATCTGGACCGGATATAGCACTTCTTCCTGGAGCTGCCGCATCCCTTCCGGCAACTGCGCCAGGTTTTTCGCGGCGACCGCGCGAATTTCCGCCAGGGACGGACTCCCACCGATACGGCGGCCTTCTGCCATGACGGGCTCAATAAGCGGCTGGCCGATGCCGTCGTTATCCTCGAGCGCGACGGTGTCCTCCACCATGTGTCCGACGGGTTCGCTGCGTCGCCACACCTGCTTGCGGCCGGGCCAGGTTGCCTTGCCCGCGGAGCGCTTGCGGCGTGCCACGCCCGCGTATTCCTGGAGCTTATAGGCGCAATCGAGCGCCGCGACGTCTGATGACGTGGTAAGACTGGTACCGACACCGAATCCGTCGATCGGCGCGCCCGCTTGGCCGATCGCGAGGAGCGCATCCTCGTCAAGCCCGCCACTCGCAAAGATCGCCACGTCGCGGAGCGCGCCGGCATCGAGGATGCTTCGGACGCTTCGCGAGAGCGCAATCAGGTCACCGCTGTCGAGCCGCACCGCTTCCACGGAGATGCCATCGCGCGCCAACCGCGGGGCAAGGTCCACGACCTTTCGCGCCGCCGCCTCGGTATCGTAGGTGTCGATGAGCAGAGTCAGGTGCCGTGGACGCGAATGGGCGAAATGCTCGAACGCGATCATCTCGTCGTCATGCGCCTGAATGAAGGAATGCGCCATAGTTCCGAAGGCGGGAATACCGTAGAGCTTCTCGGCCAGTAGCGTGGCCGTGCCGGCAAATCCCGCGATGTAGCTCGCCCGCGCCGCCATAAGCCCCGCCTCGGCCCCATGCGCGCGCCTTAGGCCAAAATCCACGAGCAGCTTGCCGGGAGCGGCGAGCACCATCCGCGCCGCTTTCGAGGCGATCAGCGTCTGGAAATGAAGAATGTTGATGAGCCGCGTCTCGAGGAGCTGAGCCTCCGGGAGAGGGGCCGTGACGCGCAGAATGGGCTCGTCGGCGAAAAAGACCGTACCCTCGGGCATGGCATGTACGTCGCCCGTGAATCGGAAATTGGCGAGGTAATCGATGAGCCGTGCGCGGAACCGGCCAGTGTCCCTGAGCCAAGCCAGTTCCTCGGATGAAAATCGCAGGTGCTCGATGCACGAGAGTGCCTCTTCCAATCCCGCCGCCATCAGGAATCCGCGCCGCGATGGCAATTTCCGGAAGAAGAATTCGAAGACCGCGATGTCGGTCATTCCGCGGTCGAGGTAGGCTTCCAGCATATTCAGCTGGTAGAGGTCGGTGAGGAGGGCACTGGGGGGCTGTCCCATAAAATCAGCCTCGCTCACCTGCGCCCTCCCCTCCTTGAGACAGATCAACGGCGAGGCGGCCCGGTTTGATCTACCGCAAAGCGGGAGCCGCGCAGCGGACTTTCAATTAGGGAACGGAGAGCACGTGCCGCGCCAGTAAGACAGGAGTGCTCGGTGCAGGATACCGTCGCGCGATTTGAGATCGGCTACACCCGCTACATCGACCCGCTCGGCAAAGTGCTCGGCGAGCTTCCCAACGGCGTGCGCGATCCCGCGGTGCCAAGGGAGCTCTATCGCGCTCTCGTGCGCACCCGGACGTTCGATGCCAAGGCGATTGCCTTGCAGCGAACTGGGCGGCTCGGCACCTATGCCTCGTCGCTTGGGCAAGAAGCAGTCTCCGTCGGAACGGCCGCGGCAATGCGGGACAACGATCTCCTCCTGCCGAGCTTTCGCGAACATGGCGCGCAACTCTGGCGCGGGGTAACGCCGCTGGAGCTGTTCCTTTATTGGGGCGGCGACGAGCGCGGCAGCGATTTTGCCAAGGCGCGCGAGGATTTTCCGATCTGCGTACCGGTCGGAAGCCATGCGCCGCACGCCGTGGGTGTGGCATTGGCGTTCAAGCTGCGGCTGGCGCCACGCGTCGCCGTTTGTGTCTTCGGCGACGGCGCGACCTCGAAAGGCGACGTGGCGGAAGCGATGAACTTCGCGGGCGTCTGGTCCCTCCCCGTCGTCTTCGTCATCAACAACAATCAATGGGCGATCTCGGTCCCGCGCAACCAGCAAAGCGCCGCTGCGACGTTGGCGCAGAAGGCGATTGCCGCCGGAATTCCCGGCTCGCAGGTCGACGGCAACGACGTTCTCGCAGTGCGCATCGTTATTGGCGATGCCATCGAGCGCGCGCGTGCGGGAAAGGGCGCAAGCCTCGTCGAGGCCGTGACCTATCGCCTCGGCGATCACACCACGGCGGACGATGCGAGCCGCTATCGCGAGGATAAGGAACCAACGCGGCATTGGCCCGAGGAGCCGGTTCTGCGGCTACGCCAGTATCTCGCGAGCGCCGGCTGGTGGACCAAGACCGACGAGGAACATTTGCTGCAGGAGACGGCGGCGGAGATTGAAGCAGCCGCCGGTGCCTACCTCGCGACGCCCGCGCAGAACCCGCGCACGATCTTCGAGTATACGTTTGCGCAACTGCCGAGAGATCTGGCCGCTCAGAGCGCCGCCTTAACCGCGGGGCCGACATGAGCGAGATCAACCTCATCCAGGCAATCAATCTCGCGCTTGCCCGCGCGATGCAGGAGGACGAAAGCGTCCTCGTTCTGGGGGAGGATGTCGGCGCAGACGGCGGCGTATTCCGCGCCACCGACGGGCTATTGCGCCGCTTCGGGCAGCAGCGCGTCTTCGACACGCCCCTTGCCGAGGCAGGGATTGCCGGCGTTTCCGTTGGACTTGCCATCCAGGGCTTCCGGCCGGTCGCGGAAATCCAGTTCAGCGGCTTCATCTATCCGGTCATTGATCAGCTCGCCAACCATGCCTCCCGCTTCCGCACAAGGACCCGTGGGCGGCTGACCTGTCCCATGGTTGTCCGCGCGCCGTCAGGCGGCGGCATTCGGGCGCTCGAGCATCATTCCGAAAGCAACGAAGCGATGTTTGCGCATATTCCGGGGCTGCGCGTCGTCATTCCGTCATCGCCCCGCCGCGCCTATGGTCTTTTGCTTGCCGCCATCCGCGATCCAGACCCGGTTGTGTTCTTCGAGCCGACGCGGCTTTACCGCGCAGCACGCGAGGAAGTCGCCGACGATGGGCAAGCCGAGCCGCTCGATCGCTGTTTCCTGCTGCGCGAGGGGAGCGACGTCACGATCCTCGCCTGGGGCGGGATGGTCGCGGAGGCGCTCGCGGCCGCCGAGACGCTTGCCTCGCAAAGCGTAGGCGCGGAGATCATCGACGTGGCAACCCTGAAGCCGCTCGACGCCGACACGATCCTTGCCTCCGTCAAAAAGACCGGCCGGTGCGTCATCGCGCACGAGGCGCCGTTGACGGGCGGCTTCGGCGGCGAGATTGCGGCCCGGGTGGCGGAGAATGCGCTCCTCTCGCTGCTCGCACCAATCGAACGCGTCGCCGGGTTCGACACGGTGATACCTCTGCCGCGGCTGGAGCAGCATTATTTTCCCAATGCCGACCGTATCGCGGCCGCCGCCATGCGGGCGATGGCTTACCAATGACGACCTTCACGCTTCCCGATCTCGGCGAAGGACTGCAAGACGCGGAGCTTGTCGCTTGGCACGTCGCCGAAGGCGACCATGTCGTGCAAGACCAGCCGCTGGTGTCGGTCGAAACCGAGAAGGCCGTTGTCGAGATCCCGTCGCCGGAAGCCGGCCGGATCGCGCGCCTCATCGGCAAACCCGGCGATCGGGTCAAAGTGGGCGCGCCGCTCGTCGTCTTCGAAGAGGGCGCGCATGCCGACACCGGCACGGTGCATGCCGACACCGGCACGGTGATGGGCGAATTGGCGGCGCCTCCGCCATCCGCGCCGACTACTCGGGCGCAAGCCTCCACCTCGCGGCCGGCCGAAGCCGCCCCTGCGGTGCGGGCCTTGGCACGCCAGCGCGGCGTCGATCTCACGCGCGTCCGGGGCACGGGCCCGCATGGGGCTGTCACTCGCGCCGACATCGAGCGCGCGGCTGGCGTCCCGTCAAACGAAGGGGCGGGCGTCCCGCTCGCAGGCATCCGCCGTAGCATGGCGATCAACATGGCCCGCGCGCATGCGGAAGTGGTCCCGGCCACGCTCTGGGATGAGGCCGACGTCCAAGCTTGGTGGGCACCGGACGCCGACGTCACCGTCCGCCTCATGCAGGCGATGGCGAGCGCATGCAGGGCAGTGCCAGCCCTCAACGCGCGTTTCGACGGCGCGAAGATGACACGCACGTTTCCGTCCGCCACTGATGTCGGTATCGCTGTCGATATTGAGGAGGGGCTGATCGTTCCCGTGATCCGCGATGTGGCAGGGGCAAGCTCTGTCGAGCTGCGGCGGCGGCTCGATGAACTGAAGAAAGCGGCGCGGACACGTCGATTGACGCCAGCCGAGCTTCGCGAGCCCACGATCACACTCTCGAATTTCGGCATGCTCGCGGGCAGGCAAGCGGCGCTCGTGATCCTTCCGCCCCAGGTCGCGATCGTTGGCGCCGGCCGTATCTATGATGCGGCGGTTCCGAACAGCGGCGCCTTCGCCTTCCGCCACAAGCTGCCGCTGTCGCTCACCTTCGACCATCGCGCCGTTACTGGCGGCGAGGCGGCGCGCTTCCTTGCCGCCCTGATCGCCGCTCTCGCCGAAGCGCAACCAGCCTGATCGGAGTTCCGCCCGTGGAGGACCTTTTCCGCTTTGCCGACGATCTTGGACCGCTGAAGATCATTCATATCCACCGGCCCTCGACCGGACTAAGGGCGGTCGTCGCCGTTGACAATGTCGCCTGCGGGCCGGCCATTGGCGGCGTGCGCATGGCACCCGACGTGAGCGCCGAGGAGGCGTTCCGTCTCGCCCGCGCCATGACACTGAAGAACGCCGCCGCTGGGCTTCCTCATGGCGGCGGCAAATCCGTCATCTTCGGCGATCCGAAAATGCCGGCGTCCGAGAAGGAACGGCTGATCCGCAGCTTCGCCGCCGCGATCGCGGACCTCGCCGAATACATCCCAGGTCCCGACATGGGGACCGACGAGCTCGCGATGGGTTGGATCAAGGACGAGAACGGACGCGCAGTGGGATTGCCAAGGGAAGTGGGCGGCATTCCTCTCGACGAGATCGGCGCGACCGGCTTCGGGCTTGCGGCTGCAATCGACGTAGCGCGGGGCTTCATCGATCTCGATCTCAAAGGCGCGCGGGTGGTGGTCCAAGGCTTCGGCTCAGTCGGAAAGCACGCGGCGCGGTTGCTCGCCGAGAAGGGCGCCATCCTCATTGCCGCGTGCGACTCGAATTGCACCATCGCCGACGACAGCGGACTCGATGTCTCCGCCCTGATCGCGCTCAAGGCCAGCGGGCGCTCGCTCCGGGATTTTCCGCGTGGCCGCAAACTGGAACCCGATGCCGTGATCGATATTCCCTGCGACATCTGGATCCCGGCGGCGCGGCCCGATGTCATCCGTGAAGACAATGTGGCGCGGCTCCGCACGCGGCTCGTCGCCGAAGGGGCGAACATCCCTTGCACTCCGAGAGCAGAAGAAGCGCTTGCCGCGCGAGGCGTCCTGGTCCTCCCTGACTTCATCGCCAACGCCGGCGGCGTCATCTGCGCGGCAATGGAATGGCATGAGGCGACGGAAGCGGCCGCCTTTGCCGCGATCGACGAGAAGATACGGGTCAATACTGACGCCGTGCTCAGCGAGGCAAAGCGTTCGGGCGTGCTGCCCAGGGCAGCCGCGGTATCGCTTGCCACGCAGCGCGTGAGGATGGCGATGCGGACACGCCGGTGGTAGCCGACAAGGATGTTCTAAATCTCATTCGGCGCAGGTTTTGCCGTCCGGCGGCTCTAGCAAGCTAAGCGCCGAAGCTCTTGTGGCAGATTACGCCTTCGGATAGCCCACTGTTTGCGCGAACGTGACAAACTGCTCCGCGGGCAGGCTCATGATCCGCGCGAGCTTAGTGGTGTCGACGGCGCCGCGGAAAACAGTCGCGAGCCCTTCCGACGCGCAGAAGAGATAGACATTCTGGCCGATGAAGCCTGCATCGACCGAGGCGTAGAGCCGCCGCTCCTCGGGCGAGATGTCGGCCATACGTTCGCCGTGCGCGACATAAACGAGATTGAGCGGCGCGGTCCCGACGAAGTCCTGCATACCCGTTGCGGCGCGGATGTCGTCCTTCATGTAGGGCGTGAGCGCATGGTCTTTCGGCTCGTACCGCCAGACGCCATCCTTCATCGCCGCATAGAGGTCCATCACCATGACGTGGCGCCAATAGGGCGCGGTGCGGTCGCCGCTCGGCCGATTGATGCCGAAGGCGGACCACAAGAGATCCGAGAGGACTTGCGGCGGCAACGCGCGGTCCGAATATTCGCGGATCGAATGGCGGCGCCTCAGCGCATCGGTCAATGGCAGGCCGCCAGTGCTGCGCGGCGCCGGCAATGCGACCGGCCGCATCTCCTGCGCGTCCGCCATTCCAGTTGAAGCGGCGAACGCAGTCGCGAGCAATCCTGTACCAACCTCGCGTCGGGTCATAATTTTCTCTCCGCCGTACCTCGCATTGATTGCATCCAGCGCGCTCCGGGGCCTTGACCCATATCAAAAGAGGCCTGGCGCATGCGCCCAGGCCGCTGGCCGTCTTGTATCGAAACGGATCGCGCCGCATTTTTGAGCTGCACCTGGGTAGGAGGCCCGAGCGATGCCGGAACTGCCGGATGTGGAGAGTTTCAAGCGTACCGCCGCCAAGTGCGTCGGCCGAACCGTGCACCGCGTCAGTGTCGGCGACCCCCGGATGCTCAAAGGTACCACCGCGACGACCGTGCAAAGACGCCTGACAGGGGGCCGGGTCTCGTCGGTCAGCAGATACGGGAAGCATCTCTTTCTCAACTTTGCGCGCGCTGGCGCCGTCGAAATGCACTTCGGGATGAACGGATCCCTGCGTCTCGTGAAGGAGAAGGAAGCCGATCCCGCTTATGCCCGGTTCATGTTGTTCTTGGACCGCGGTGATCGCCTCGCCTATCTCAATCCGCGACGCATCGGTGACGTGATGCTGGTGACGGACGTCGCGAGCTTCGTCGCCGAATCCCAACTAGGACCGGATGCGCTTGACCGCCGCCTCACGCTCGATGCTTTTCGCCAGCTCCTCGCGGAACGAAAGCGCGATGTCAAATCCGTTCTCATGGATCAGAGTTGCCTTGCCGGTATTGGCAATATCTATTCCGATGAGATTCTCTTCCAGGCGCGCATTCACCCGGCCGCCAGGGCCGATACGCTCCCGCCGGATCACGTTCACCGGCTCTTTAAAAGCATGAAGCACGTGCTCAAGACCGCCGTTGCGCGTCGGGCGGGATCCGAAGATGCCATGGAACGCCTCCCGCGCGGATTTCTCTTGCGCGAGCGCCATCGGGGTGGCCATTGCCCCCGCTGCGGTACCGTGTTGGCAACGGTGAAGCGCGCCGGCCGGACGAGTTATAATTGCCCCCGGTGTCAGAAAGCTTGAGCCAGGTCAAGGCGTCCCGAGGCCGCCGGCCGCAGATTTGCACCCGAGTTTGAGGAGCTTGAGCCATGAGAGCAGCAGACGTGATGACCCATCGCGTGACCACCACCACGCCCGACGCCACCGTGGCCGAGGCCGCGCGCGTGATGCTGGAGCATCGGATCAGCGGCCTCCCTGTCGTCGATGCGCAGGGAACGATCGTCGGCATGGTCACTGAGGGCGATCTTCTTCGCCGCACCGAGACGGGCACGGAGCACAAGCGCCCGCGCTGGCTCGAATTCCTGCTGGGGCCCGGCCGGCTTGCGGGCGAGTATGTCCAAACTCACGGGCGCAAGGTCGGCGAGGTGATGACCCACAAAGCCGTCACGGTCGACCCCTCGACCCCGCTCGAAAGCATCGTCGGGCTCATGGAGAAGCACGGCATCAAGCGCCTGCCGGTCGTAGAGCATGGTCGCATCGTCGGCATCGTGAGCCGCGCCAATCTCTTGTCGGCGCTCGCCCACCTGGCGCCGCTCGCGCCCGAGACAGCGCGCTCGGATGCCGACATTCGCCGGCGCATCTTCGCCGAGTTCGACAGGAACCCGTGGGCGCTCCGCGGCTCGCTCGACGCGATCGTTGAAAAGGGCGTCGTGGAACTTCGCGGCGTGATCGGCGACGAGCGTCAGCGCGAGGCCTTGAAGATCGCGGCCGAGAACGTGGGCGGGGTCAAGAAGGTGGTTGACCATCTCGTCTGGGTCGAGCCAGTCTCGGGCATGGCCATCAATCCACCGGAGGATGATCGGCCGACCGCCGCCTGACGGAGAGCCATGTCGGTCCGCAATCTCGACGCGGTGTTCCGGCCGCATTCCATCGCGCTCGTAGGCGCCAGCACGCACACCGCGACAGTCGGCGGCGTGCTGTCGCGCAATCTCGTGCGCGCGGGCTTCAAGGGCCGGATCATGCCGGTCAATCCGCACTACGACACGATCCTTGATCTCCCCGTCTTTCCCGACGTCGCGCATCTGCCCGAGACGCCCGATCTCGCCGTCATCGCGACCCCGCCCGAGACCGTGCCCGGGCTTCTTCGCGAGCTTGGCGCCCGCGGAACGCGCGGTGCGGTGGTCATTTCCGCCGGCTTCGCCGAACTCGGAGAGCGCGGCCGCGCGCTCCAGAAGGAAGCGCTCGAGGCGGCGGAGCCCCATCTCATGCGCCTCGTCGGGCCCAACTGCGTCGGCGTGATGGTGCCCGCGGTCGGGCTCGATGCGAGTTTTTCCCATATCGCGCCGATGAGCGGCGATCTTGCCTTCGTCAGTCAGTCGGGCGCGCTCATCACCGCGGTGCTCGATTGGGCCGCGCCACGGGGCATCGGCTTCTCGCATGTCGTGTCGCTCGGCGACACGGCGGACGTCGATTTCGGCGACATGCTCGACTACCTCGCCGCCGATCCGGGCACGCGCGCGATCCTCCTCTATGTCGAAGGGTTGACGCATGCGCGCAAGTTCATGTCGGCGGCGCGGGCCGCGGCGCGGGCGAAGCCTGTTCTTGCGGTGAAGGTCGGGCGCTTTGCCGAGAGCGCACGCGCCGCGCGCTCTCACACGGGCGCGCTCGCAGGCTCGGACGCCGTTTACGAGGCCGCCTTCCGCCGCGCCGGAATGCTGCGCGTGGCCAGCATGAGCGAGCTCTTCGATGCCGTGCAGACCCTCGCCATGACCGGACCGCAGCAGGGCGACCGCCTTGTCATTCTCACCAACGGCGGCGGGCCGGGGGTTCTCGCGACGGACAGCGTAGTGGAGCTTGGCGGGCGCTTGGCGCAGCTTTCGCCCGAGACCACCCAGCGCCTCGATGCCGTTCTGCCCAAGACGTGGAGCCGCGGCAATCCGGTCGACATCATCGGCGACGCCGACGGCGCGCGCTATGGCGCTGCGGTCGACATTCTACTGTCCGCTCCCGAGATCGATGCGCTTCTGGTCATGAATTGCCCGACGGCGCTCACCTCTGCCGAGGACGCGGCAAAGGCGGTGATCGCCAGCGTCGCAAAGCTGCCGCACGCGCAGCTGTTCGGCCGCAATCTCATTACCGCGTGGCTTGGCGAAGCAACCGCCGAGTCCGCGCGGCAGCATTTCGCCGCGGCGCGGATCGCAACCTACGCCACCCCAGACGCGGCGGTGCGCGGCTTCATGCATCGCGTGCAGTACCGCCGCAACCAGGACCTCCTCATGGAGACGCCGCCGTTGCAGGGCGAAGGGGTAGAGTGCGACGCGGCGCGCGCCGAAGCCGCCTTCGTGCAAGCGCTCGCCGCCGGACGCGAATGGCTCGATGCGGTCGAGGTCGCCGACGTGCTCGCGGCCTATGGCATCCCCTGCCCCGCCTACCGTCTCGCCACCGATCCCGCCGACGCGGCGCGGCAGGCAAGCGCGATCGGCGGCAAGGTTGCGCTCAAGATCCATTCGCCCGATATCACTCATAAAAGCGACGTCGGCGGCGTGGCGCTTGGCCTCGCCGGCCCGCGGGCTGTCGAGACCGCGGCGGCCGCCATGCTCGAGCGGGTTCGCGGGGCACGGCCCGACGCGCGGCTCGACGGCTTCCTGGTGCAACAGATGATCGAGCGGCCAGACGCCATCGAGCTCATCCTGGGCGTCAACGAGGACGCGAATTTCGGTCCGATCATCTTGTTCGGTCAGGGCGGGAAACTGGTCGAGTATCTCTCCGACACGACGCTCGAGCTTCCTCCGCTCAATGCCGCGATCGCCCGCGCACAGATCGCGCGGACCAGGGTCGCGCGGCTCCTGGCCGGCTTTCGCGGCACCCCCGCGGCGCGGATCGAGGCGGTGATCGACGCAATGCTGCGCGTATCGCGGCTCGCGTCGGAACAGCCGATGCTCAAGGAGCTCGATCTCAACCCGCTGCTGGCCGACAAGGACGGCGTCGTCGCCGTCGATGCGCGCATCCGGGTCCAGAAGGTCCGCACGGCACCGCTGGCGATCCGGCCTTATCCCAAGGAGCTCGAGCACGATGCCGTTCTCCGTGACGGAACGGCCATTCACCTGCGGCCGGTGCGGCCCGAGGACGAGCCGCTGCTGCAGGACCTCGCACATCATATGAGCGCCGAGGATCTGCGGTTGAGATTCTTCGTGCCGATGAAGGAGCTGTCGCACCGCCTCGCCGCGCGGTTGTCACAGCTCGATTACGACCGCGAGTTGGCGCTGATCGCTCTGCCGCGAGATGGCGGAGCCGCGCTGGGCGTGGTGCGCTATGGCGCGGACCCCGACAACCGGAGCGCGGAATATGCGCTTGGCGTGCGGAGCGACCGGCAGGGACACGGGCTCGGAACGTTGCTGATGCAGGAAATCATCGCCGCCGCGCGCTCACGCGGGATCGGCGAAATCGTGGGCGAGGTCCTGCACGAAAACAACCGGATGCTGCAAATCTGCGCCGAGCTCGGCTTCACAAAGGCGGCGCATCCCGAGGATCCATCGCTGGTTCGCGTGACCAAACGCCTCGCCTAGCGGCCTCCCCAGCATTCTCTTTTCGCCTGATCCACATCAAGGCCCGATGGGGCCCGACCGGCGATCATGCGCCCATGATCTACCTCGTCGATGATGACGACGCCACGCGGAACGCGATCGCGATGCTGTTCGACTGCGAGCAGATCCCTGTGACGGCGTTTCCCTCGTGCGATCACCTGCTGCGGACGGTCGATCCCAAGACTGCGGACTGCCTTGTCCTCGATATCCAGATGCCCGGCACGACCGGCCTCGATTTGCTCGAACGCCTGAAAATCACTCCGATTTCGCTGCCCGTCATCATGATGACGGGCAGTCTCACGCCTCAGATCAAGGCCCGGGCCGAAGCCGCGGGCGCCTTTGCGCTGTTGGAAAAGCCGTTCAATGGAAATGAGCTCCTCGAAGCGGTTAAGCTCGCGCTCGCGGGCCGCGGCGCGGGCACAAACGGCATCCATTGATCCACATCAAGGCCGTCCAGCCTTCGTGTAATTAAGTTTCGTCGTCGACCTAGGAAGGGAGATTCGCCATGGCCTTGAGGACAATACTCGTGGCCGCCAGCGGCGGCTCGGCAAGCGACGGCGCGGTCGAGACCGCGTGCCGGCTGGCAAAACGCGTTGGCGCCCATCTTGAAGGCTTCCACGTCAAGGTCGATCCCACCCAGATCGCGATGCTGGCCGCGGACGGTCTCGGCATGCCGGTTGCCGGCGATTGGATCGACCGGCTCATCGAGGATGCGGACAAGCTCGCCGAGACGACGAAGGGCAAATTCGCGGCAGCGGTCGAACGGAACGGCATGAGCATGAAGGCCACGCCGCAAGCCCCGGCGCCGGCGTCGTGGCATGTGGAAATCGGCTATGCCCCTGTTCTTGTCGCGCGACGCGCGCGCTTCTTCGATCTCGCCGTTCTCGGCCGCTCCGAACGCGTCGTCGATCGCCCGCACAGCGATACGATCGAGGAGACGCTCGTCCTGTCCGGTCGTCCCGTTCTGTTGGCGCCCGCCAAGCCGCCGACTGCAATCGGCCACCGGGTCGCGCTGGGCTGGAACGGGTCGGCCGAAGCCGTCCATGTGATGTCGGCCGCGTTGCCCATTCTGGAAAAGGCCGACGCTGTCTCGGCGATCACGGTCGGCGATGATGCGGAGGCCGATCCGTTGCCGCTCCTCGAGTATCTCTTGGCACACGGGATCTCGGCGAAGCACCGGCGGGTCTTGCCGGTCAGAGGCGTCGGTCCCGGCGAGCAGCTTCTGGCCGAGGCGCGCGACTTGGATTCCGACCTCCTGGTCATGGGCGCCTATGGTCATCGGCGCTGGCGTGAGCTGCTGTTCGGCGGCGCCACCCGCGAGATCGTCGGCACGAGCTTGCTTCCCGTCCTTCTCGCGCATTGACGGGCAAAGCCATGACGGCGCAATGGAGGCGGGTCCGGCTCGAACTCGCGCGCAGCCACGAATTCCCCGAGGGCAGCACGCGACACGGATATGTTCTGGTCCTGCCGCTCGACGAGCGCGGCCGGATCGACGAGGCAATAGTTCGCAAGACCCCGGAGCTTTGCACGCTCCACCGCTTCTGGGAGGGCGAAGGGGATTCGGTCGGCCAGGTCGTCCGGCGCGGGTCGGGACGCTGGGCCTTCGCCTATCACGCGGACCGTGCCGACGATGAACCGGTCCCACACCTTCCCGATCATGTCTTCCGTCCTGGCGAATACCTCGGCGTCCGCGAGGCCAACCGCACAGAGCACACGCTGCGCGTCGTCGCGGTGGATCCGGCGCCCGGACTCGCGCACGCCGAGCCCTCGCGTCAGGGCCGCGGAGCGGCGTCGTGACAGACTCCGACCGGACGCATGAGCCATCGCAGGATGCCTTGCTCGAACGGGCGCTTGCCGAGGTGCCGCGCGGCGCAGTGGCGCTGGCGGGAGTGGCCCTTGGCCTGCTCCTGCTCGCTTGGCTCGCGATCTATCTCTTCATTTTCCTTCCCCGCGGACCGGTGAGCTGATCGATGTCGATGAATGAGAGCGCCGTCACGCGCAACGAGCTGCGCTGGGCGGTCGTGGTCGCAGCCATGGTCGCCATCGTGTTCGGCGCCATCCTGTTCGCCACGCTCGCGCTGCACCGGGCGCCACCGGGCCAGGTCGAGACCATCGATCCCACGACCCTGCACCTCGCGGGCGAATTCGCTGAGCCTGCCCTCGGCACCACGGTCGCGTCGAACGGAGACGTCACCGTACGCATCGTCGCGGCCCAGTTCGCGTTCGTGCCGCAGTGCGTCGCGGTTCCGCAAGGCAAGCCGGTCACGTTGCGCTTCGCGAGCCCCGATGTCATTCACGGCATCATCGTTACCGGCACCAACGTCAACACCATGGTCGTCCCCGGCTATGTGAGCGAGGTCCGCACCGTCTTTGCCGAAGCGGGCGACCATCTCATGCCGTGCCACGAATTCTGCGGCCTTGGTCATAGCGAAATGCTGGCGCGTGTCCGCGTGCTGCCTCAGAGCCAGTTCCAGCCGGACGCCAGCGGGAAGGTCGGCTGTGGTCTCCGCTAAACGCCTCGTACTCGCCCATTTGTGGACCGCGTTCGCGGTCTTCGCCGCCGCATGCGTGCTCGGCGTTTGGCAAATGTGGGTGCGAAGCCCGATCGAGGCGCCGCTCTCCTCGCCGGAGAACTACTACATCTCCGTGACGGCACACGGAACGGCCATGGCCTATGTGCTGACGACCTTCTTCATCATGGGTTTCGGCTATTACGTCGCCGAAACCGCACTCGAGCGCAGGCTGCCCGCCGTCCGCTGGGCCTGGAGCGCGTACTGGATCGCGCTTGCCGGAACGGCAATGGCGGTCGTGACGATCCTCGCCGGCCGCGCGAGCGTCCTCTACACCTTCTATCCGCCGCTCACCGCGAGCGTCTTCTTCTATCTCGGCCTCGTGCTCGTCGTCGTCGGCTCGTGGATCTGGTGTGTCGAGATGATCGCCGCGATGGCAGGATGGAAGAAAGCCAATCCCGGAAAGCCGGTGCCGCTTGCGATGTACGCCACCGTCGCCAACGCAGTGATGTGGCTTTGGACCACCGCCGGCGTCGCCGCGGAATTGTTGTTCATCGTCATTCCCGCCGCGCTCGGCTGGCGCGAGACGATCGATGTCGGCCTCACCCGCACGCTCTTTTCCTGGACCTTGCACGCCATCGTCTATTTCTGGCTCATCCCGGCCTATATCGCGTTCTACACGATGGCGCCGCGCGCCGCCGGCGGCCGCCTCTACAGCGACATGATGGGGCGCCTGAGCTTCGCGCTCTTCCTCGTCTACAGCCTGCCGGTCGGGCTCCATCACCTGTTCATGGATCCCGAGCACGCGACCGGATTCAAGTTCGTGCAGATGTCATTGACCGCGCTCGTGACCGTGCCGACGCTCCTCACGATCTTCACCATCCCAGCCTCGCTCGAGATCGCCGGACGGATGCGCGGCGGCAAAGGGCTTTTCGGATGGATCGGAGCATTGCCGTGGCGCGAGCCGATGGTGCTGGCGACGGGCCTTGCCTTTTTCATGCTGTGGTTCGGCGGCGGCGGCGGTCTCATCAACATGAGCTATGCGATGAACGCCATGGTTCACAACACGTCGTGGGTCACGGCGCATTTCCACCTCATCTTCGGCGGCACCGTGGTAATCATGTATTTCGCCATCGCCTATGAGGTCTGGCCGCATCTCACCGGGCGCGCGCCGCGCGACCGCCGCGCGCAGTGCACGCAGCTTTGGCTCTGGGCAATCGGCATGATGGTGATGACGATCCCGTGGCACTGGCTCGGCCTCAATGGCCAGTGGCGGCGCGTCGCGCATTTCGACTATGCCGACCCGATGATCGCAAGCTGGGCGCCGTGGGTCACCGTCTCGGTGCTGGGCGGCCTCATTCTTCTTGCGAGCGCGGTCCTGTTCATCTGGAACCTCGCGCGCATGCATAGCCGCGAGTCGGTGCCGGTCGATCCGGCGTCGCGGCAGCTCTACGCCGTGGCGGTCCATTCGCCGAGCCGAGTGCCCGCGCCGCTCAACGGCTTCGCGCTCTGGAACGTGGTCGTGTTCGTGCTGATGCTGACCGCTTATGGCTATCCGATCGCGGAATCATTCATCCTGTCGCCGCCGCAGGCGAATGTGCATCGCGTCGCCGGGAGCCCCTGAGCCATGGATGCGATCGACCGGAGCTGGCGCCTCTCCATTCTCGCAATCCTCGCCGGCATGCTGCTGACGATCGGCGTTCTCGCGTTCGTCGTCGCCCCGCTCGTCAACAACACGACGCCGGGTCTCAGTGCCTTCACGGTGATTTGCCGCGCCATCGGTCTTCCGGTCGGCAAAGCACCGACCGCGCAAACTGCGCGCGCGGTGCCAGCCTCGCAGGTGGCGTGGACGGCCCCGCAGTTCGCCGTTCTGGCGCACGCCGACGTGAGCGCGGGAGCAAATCTCGCGCAAGCCACGTGCGTTGCCTGTCACGCCGCCGACGGCACGAGCGCCGATCCCTCCATTCCGCGGCTCGCCGGCCAATCCGCGTTCGCGATCTATAAGCAGCTCGAGGATTTCAAGAGCGGCGCCCGCGGCAACGAGGTGATGACGCAGGTGGTCGCCGCGCTCGAGCCGAAACAGATGGGAGACCTTGCGGCCTATTACGCCGGGTTGACGCGCCATGATCTCGACGCCGCACATCCGAGCTTTGCAGGACCGGAGATCGAATCTCTCGTCCTGCGCGGCGATGCCCAGCGCGCGCTGCCGCCCTGCGCTGCGTGCCACTCGGCGGGTAGCGGCGGGCCGATCGAAACACCGAGCCTCACGGGGCAGAACGCGGATTATGTCGCAGCGCAGTTGAAGGCCTTCGCCGACGGCGGCCGCCACAACGATGTGTTCCGCCGCATGCGGGCCATCGCCGCAAAACTATCGGCCCACGAAATGGCCCTTTTGGGCGCTTACTACACCACGCCGCATTGAGCTGTGAGGCGGAACCGGCTTCGTCACTCGCGCGAGAGACCGGCCTCGATCGCCATTCGCACCAGCTCGGAGAGAGTGCGCGCCGCCATTTTATCCATGACGCGCGCCCGGTGAATCTCGACGGTCCGCGGGCTGATCGAAAGGTGGTACGCGATGACCTTGTTGGGATGGCCTGCGATCAGCTCGTCGAGCACTTCGCGCTCACGAGCCGTCAGCTGCGCCGCCCGCTCGCGGACCGCCCCCGCCGCCGCGCGCTCTTTGTTCGCGGCACGGTCAAGTTCCAGCGCCCGCTGGACGGCATCGAGGATCGCGCTCTCGGGATAAGGCTTCTCGATGAAATCGACCGCGCCTGCCCGCATCGCGCGAACCGCGAGCGGCACGTCGCCGTGCCCGGTGATGACGATGACAGGCAGTTCCATCTGGCGACGCCGCAACTCTTCCTGCACCTCGAAGCCGCTCATGTCCGGCATGCGGACATCGACCAGAACGCACCCGCGAGCGCCCTGCGCCAGTCCGTCGAGGAAGGCGCGGCCGCCGTCATAAGACTGGACCCGATAGTCGCTCGCCTCCAGCAGCAGCGCCAGCGACTCGCGGACCGCGTCGTCGTCATCCACGATGAAGATCGTGCTTTGGTCCATGGATCGCGGAAGTCTGTCGCACTCGACCGAGCGATGCAACTCCCCCACGTGGAAGGATCGCGGTCTGAATGCCTACCGACCGGAGTCGACACTCTCCTCGATCTCTGACAGTTCCAGCAAATCGGCGGCGATCTGGCGTAGGTAGTGGCGTGCGAGCTCGGAATCGACACCCTCCGCCAAGAGGCGGCGATAGTGTTCGATCCTTCGGCGGAGCAGATCGGCGCGGGAGTTCATGCCGCGTATTTTGACGAAGGATCGCGCCCCGGCGCTTGATCTGACGCAAGGGTAGGTACTCTCCCTTAGCGGCAGAGAGAGAGTCAGAAGCCGTCATCGCTTCGACAGTTTGGATTGAAGATCGTTATCCGGCGTCCTTCGCCGGTCCGTCCACCCTGCAGAGGAGGGCCGCCTCTAGATCGCGTGCGAGCTTGGCGTAGTTGTCGGCAGCCTGTCGGTAGGTTGTTCGCGCTTTATCATCCTCGGTCCGATCTGCGATGCGACGAAGCTCTTCGGCCTTATCCTGCCATCGTTTGATCTTGCGGCGCGTCTCAGAGTCGCTCTTCTCCAAGAGTGGCAGCTTCCTTTCTTCCTCCTCGATCAGAACTTCCAGCTTTGCTCGAAGCTCCGAGTTCGTTTGCGATTGCAAGAGCCGGTGATAGCGCTTGATGTTCTCGCGCGTGATCCATGGATCAAGTGCCAAAGTCACCCCCGCCCATTCGGCAGCCGCTTACGGCGACCCTTTCGGATATTGATTTGTATCAAACTTGTGACAACTACGCCACTACGAGTGTGATTCAGGGCAATCAAAAGTTCTGCCCGAAACCGATGTCCCTGGAGCGGCCCCGAGGGTTGAGCCAGATCAAGGCGTCGCGGCCACGGTCGCGCAACGTTATAATCGCTTCGATCCTCGGAGGAAACGCCATGAAAATCAAAGACATAATCGTCATCCTGACCGACCCGCGCGGGTCGGAGAACCGCATTTCCGTGGCCACGGCGCTGGCGCAGCGCGCCGGCGCCCATGTCATTGGGCTCTATCTCATCCCGACCATCAGTCTCTCTGAGGTGGGGCTGCCCTACGCCGGAACCGAGACCGAGATCCGCGCTCTCGAAGAGATCGAGGAAGCGCGCCGCGCCGCGGCACACCGCACGGCCGGCGAGGTCGAGCGCGCGCTCGCGAAGGCGGCCGGGCTCGCAGGCCTCGTCCATGAGTGGCGCGTCATCGAAGGCGACGTGGCGGCAACGGCAGCGCTGCACGCACGCCACTGCGACATCGCGGTTGTCGGACAGACCGACCCCGACCATCCGACCGCAACACCCCATCTGCCCGAAGCGGTCCTGCTCGGCTCGGGCCGGCCGGTGCTGATCGTGCCTTATGCCGGCCATTTCGAAAGCGTCGGAAAGAACGTACTCGTCGCCTGGAACGCCTCGCGCGAAGCTGCGCGCGCCGTGAACGACGCCATGGCTATCCTGCAGAGCGCCGAGCAGGTCCGTGTCTTCTCCGTGAATCCGGAGGGGCAACGGCCGTGGCCGGGCGCTGATATCGCGCTTCATATGGCCCGTCATGGCGCCAAAGCCGAGACAACGTCCTCGGTGAGCCACGATATTGATGCCGGCAACGTCATCCTGTCGCGAGCTTCCGATTTCGGCTCCGACCTTATCGTCATGGGAGGCTATGGCCATTCCCGGCAGCGCGAGTTCATCTTGGGCGGCGTGACCCGCACGATGCTGCAGCACATGACGGTGCCGGTCCTGATGTCGCACTAGGCCAGGCGATTCGTGCCGCTGCAATACCCGCTCGGGTTGCGAAGTCGTCTTGATCCGCCGTGATGGCAGGTTAGAATTGGCAAGCGAACGAATTGTGCCTGCCTGTTCATGAACGACGAAATCGATGATCAAACGGGCAGCGGACCGCACGATCCGTTGCCGGCCAGCTTTTACGTAGCGATGATGGAGTCGTCGGAGGACGCCATCGTCACCGAGACGCTTGACGGCATCGTGACGAGCTGGAACCGCGCGGCTGAGCGCATGTTCGGCTTCACCGCCGCCGAGATGATCGGGCGTGCCGTGACGGTGATAGCCCCGGGTCGCGAGGAAGAGTCGGCACGTCTGCGCGCGCGCATCAAGGCGGGTGAGCGCATTGCGCATCACGAGACGATAAGGCAGCGCAAAGACGGCCAAACAGTCGCCATATCGCTCTCGATCTCGCCCTTGCGCGACGCGGTGGGCCACCTCCTCGGCGCGATCCGCATCTCCCACAACATCACCGAGGAACGCCGCCTGCGCTTGGAGAACGCAGAACGCGAAGGGCTTCTGCTATCAATTCTCGAGACGATCCCCGACGCGCTCATCGTGATCGACGAGCGCGGCACGATCCAGTCGTTCAGTACGGCGGCGGAGCGTCTGTTCGGCTACCGCGCGGATGAGGTGTCCGGGCAGAACGTCAAGGTTCTGATGCCGTCGCCGCACCAAGAGCATCATGACGATTACCTGCACCGCTATATGACGACCGGTGAGCGTCGTATCATCGGCACCGGCCGCGTCGTTGCCGGATTGCGCAAGGACGGAACCACATTCCCCATGGAGCTCTCCGTCGGCGAAGTCACCCGTGCCGGGCGCCGTCTCTTCACCGGGTTCGTGCGCGACCTGACGCAGCGACAAACTGCCGAGCGGCGCATCCAAGAGCTGCAGTCGGAACTGCTTCACGTTGCGCGTCTCACCGAGATGGGGCAGATGGCTTCGGGCCTTGCCCACGAGTTGAACCAGCCACTGACCGCCGCGGCCAATTACCTCCAGGCCCTGCGGCGGCTCGTCGATCGCGGCGACGAAAGCTCGCTTGCCCGCGCGAGGAGTGCTGCCGAGAGTGCGGTCGGCCAAGTGGCGCGCGCCGGCGAGATCATCCGCCGTCTTCGTGAATTCGTGAAAAAGTCGGAACCGGAGCGGCGCGAGGAAAGTATCGTCAGCCTCATCGAAGAGGCGAGCGGCCTTGCCCTCATTGGCGCACGCGAGTACGGGATCGAGGTGCGGTTCCGCACGGCATCGGAACTGCCGCTGGCATTCGTCGACAAGGTCCAGGTTCAGCAGGTGCTGGTCAATCTTATCCGCAACGCCGTCGAGGCGATGCAGGCCAGTCCGCGCCGCAGCATCGTCGTCGAGACGCACCTGGACGGCGAAGGCCTCATTCGGGTCGGCGTTCTGGACAGCGGACCGGGCATAGCCCCGGAGGTCCTGGAAAGGCTTTTCCAGCCCTTCGTCACCACGAAGGCACAGGGCATGGGCGTCGGCCTATCGCTCTGCCGGGCCATCATCGAGGCGCATGGGGGCCGGCTTTGGGCCGAGCCCAACCCCGACGGGGGTGCCATTTTCCGATTCACTGTGCCCCCGGTCGAAGGGTCGGACGGCGCCGTCACGGCCCCTTAACCACCCCCCATCCGCATTATCCCTTATAGCGGAACCGGACTCCCCGGCTCATATGTTGGCCACAAGAAAAGGCCGCCGGCGGGCGTGGGTCGGCTCATGGACATGATGATCTTTATCGTCGATGACGACGAAGCTGTGCGTGACTCGCTCGGCCTTCTTGTCGAAACGCACGAAATGCAGGTGGAAACCTTTGCCTCGACCGAGGAATTCGTGCGCGCCTACCGTCCTCACGCGAGACAGTGCCTGGTTCTCGATCAGCATTTGCAGGGCATGAAAACCGGGCTCGATTTTCTCGGCTCGGCGGACTGGGCCGCGATGCGTATGCCGGTCATCTTGATGACTGGCCGCGGCGACGACGAGATCAGGGCGCGCGCCCACGCCGCCGGCGTGGCGGCCTATCTCGATAAGCCGATCGACGCCGACCGCCTCATCGCCGCGATCGAGAGCGCCGTCGGCCCCGCGGCCTGACGCTCATACGCGCAATTACTTACGCATAATCCCGAATTTCCGGCCGCGCAAAAGCGCAGTACCTCTTTGCGCGCGGACGGGCGAAAGCCGTCCGGCACTTGCGAGCAGGGAGATCGAATATGCGAGAGCTCAGGAGCCGT
>DATIXQ010000135.1:0-45448 GCA_035518375.1 Allostellaceae bacterium
TTCTACGACCCCGACCACTGATGGCGCAGCTTCCGCTCGATCTTGCGCATCGCCCGGCCTTGGGGCGCGACGATTTCCTCGTCGCGCCGGCGAACGCCGAGGCGGTCGCCTGGCTCGACCGCTGGCCGCATTGGCCGGCGCCGGCGCTCGTGCTGACCGGCCCCGCGGGGAGCGGCAAAAGCCATCTCGCACAGGTGTTCGCCGCGCGCTCAGAGGCGCCCGTGCTTTTGGGCCCGGACCTCTCAGTGCCGCGCTTGCCGGAATTGCTGGGCGGCGCACGCGCCGCCATCGTCGAGGACGCGGAGAGCGCGCCCGAGGCCGCGCTCTTCCACCTCTATAATCTTTTGGCGGAGCGGCGCGGGCACTTGCTTCTGCCGGCGCGCGAGCCGCCCGCGCGCTGGGCGATCGTGCTTGCCGACCTGCGCTCGCGGCTGCTCGCGGCGCCCGTGGTGGCGCTCCAGCCGCCGGACGACGCGCTTCTCGCCGCACTCCTCGTGAAACTCTTCGCCGACCGCCAGGTTGCCGTCGGCGCCGAGGTGCTGGCCTATCTCGTGCCGCGGCTCGAACGCTCGTTCGACGCGGCGGCGCGGATCGTCGCCGCGCTCGACCGCGCCGCGCTCGCGGCGCACCGGCCCGTCACCGTGCCGCTCGCACGCGAGGTCCTGGCGGCACTTTAGCGGCGCCGTGCGCCGCGCCCGGAATCCAGCCGTGCAGCAAATTGCCGGCGATGGCGAAGGCGGAATAGGCGAGGATCGGGACGAGCGTCGCCGCCCGATAGCTCAGCCGGTGGTCGAACGGCTCGAGCGCGAAGACACAGACCGGCCCGAGCGCGCGGATGATTTGCGCCGTCAGCGGCGCGGTGCGCGCGACGCCGACCTGGAGCGCGAAGGTCGGCAGCACGATGAGGATCGTGCCCGCCGCCGCGATGATGAGGAACTGGCCGGGGCTCGCGATCCCGGCCGGGCGCCCGGCCATGAGGAACATGCAGGCGGCAAGCGCCACCGTTGCGGTATAGCGTATCGCGGTCACGGCCCCGGCGCTGATGCCGCGGTCGTGCAGGCGCTTCGAATAGAGCAGGCTCACCGTGATCGACGTGCCGCTGCACAAGACGAAGCCAAGGCCCATGAGGCTCGTGGAAAAATCGTCGCGGCCCAGGCCCGAGCGGCCCGTCAGCACGACCCACCACAACGCGACGATCGCGAGCGCGATGCCGCCGTAACACAAACCCTCGCCGCGGCCGACCTTCCCTTGCTGCGCCAGCGGTGCGCCCAGCGCGCCGAGCGCCACGACGGTGAGCGGCGCCATGCCGCTATGGATCGTGTTGACGATCGACGGCTCGAGATGCGTGAGCGCGAAGAAGTAGCAGGTCCAGGCGAGCGCGGTGCTGAGGTTCATCGCCACCACGGTGCCGCTCTCGGCGCGCAGCCGCGCGAGCTCGTCCCTCGCGCGCGCCACCGTCAGCCCGCCGAAAATGAGCGTCGAGATGCCGAACACGATGACGATCACGGCGAAGAAGTCGACGCCCTGGAAGAGCCCCGCGAAATAAACGTCGCGGAAGGCCTGCGAGAGGCAGAAGACGAGCACCATGAGAGGGCCGAAGAGCTGTGCCATGGCGCAGAGGATGCGGCAAAGGCGCCACCGCCGCGCTCCGTTTCTTGCGCTCGAATTTAGGGGCCGAGCTCCTTGGGCGTGACAAACGCGACAAGCTGCGCCGCACCCGGCCCGAGCGCGGCCCACGGCCCGTCCGGCTCGAACACGGCGAGCGCGGCCGTCGGCATGCTGTCTTTGAGGTGGCGTGCTGGCGCACCCCCGCCCTTCTGCAGCAAGAGGACGGCGAGCTCGTGCAGGCCCGGATTGTGGCCGACCACGAGGACCGAGGCGCAACGTTCGGGCACCCTCTGTAGCCGGCCGAGCAGCGACCGGGTGTCGGCAAGATAGAGACCGTCCTCGAAAAGGGTCTGCGGCTCCCCGAGGGACCCGGCGAGCAGCGCCAGCGTCTGCCGCGTCCGCACGGCGCTCGAACATAGGACGAGGTCGGGCCGAAGGCGGTGGGTCTCGGCCCAGGCGGCAATCGCGTGCATCTGCCGCTTGGCCTTGTCCGCCAGCGGCCGGTCGCGGTCCGCCATATCACCCTCCTGCGGCGCCGCTTTGGCGTGGCGCAGGAGCAACAAACGGGTCATTGCCGCCCCTTGTCCTGAAATGAAATTTTCATGACGCCGTTATAGACTGTAGGGTCCCGGACGGGGATATGGGAGGGCCAGAATGGCCGAAGCCGCGCGCACTGCGGACACGACAAGCGTCGATGAGCGCTCTCCGGACCGCTTCATCAATCGCGAGCTGTCCTGGCTCGCCTTCAACGAGCGCGTCCTGGCCGAGGCCGACAACCCGCGCCATCCTCTGCTCGAGCGGCTGCGCTTCCTGTCCATCTCCGACAACAATCTCGACGAGTTCTACATGGTGCGGGTCGCCGGCCTCAAAGGCCAGGTCCTGGCTGGCATCAGCATCCCCTCCCAGGACGGATTGACGCCGGCGCAGCAGCTCGACGCCATCAACAAGCGCGCCGGCCGTCTGATGCGCGATCAGCAGGTCACGTGGCGCGCCTTGAGGCGCGAGCTCAGCGATGTTGGGGTGTCGGTCGTGACGCCCGACGATCTTACGCCGGAGGATCGCCAGTTCCTCGGCGAGCGCTTCCAAAGCGAGGTGTTCCCGGTATTGACGCCGCTGGCGATCGACCCGGCGCATCCGTTCCCTTTCATCGTCAATCTCGGGCTTGGCCTCGCGCTTCAGCTCCAGCGCAAGAGCGATAACGAGCGCTCCGATGCGCTCCTCCTCATTCCCGGCGCGATCGGGCGCTTCGTGCGCCTGCCGGGCAAGCCGCATCGCTTCCTGCCGGTCGAGCAGATGATCGGGCTTTACCTCGACCATCTCTTCCCCGGTTTCGAAGTGCTGGGCCGCGGCATGTTCCGCATCCTGCGCGACAGCGACATCGAGGTCGAGGAAGAGGCGGAGGACCTGGTCCGGCTCTACGAGTCGGCGCTGAAACGGCGGCGCCGCGGCCACGTCATCCGCCTTTCGGTCGAAGAAAGCATGCCCGGCGATCTGCAGAAGTTCCTGACCGAGCGGCTCGATGTTTCCGCCGACGACGTCATCGAGCTCGACGGGCTTCTGGGTCTCGCCGACACGCGCCAGCTCATCGTCGACGACCGGCCGGACCTCGTCTTCACGCCTTACAACGCCCGCTTCCCCGAGCGCATCCGCGATTTCGGCGGCGACTGCTTCGCGGCGATCCGGCAGAAGGACATCATCGTCCATCATCCGTACGAGGCGTTCGACGTGGTGGTGCAGTTCCTGCGCCAGGCGGCGCGCGATCCGTCGGTCGTGGCCGTAAAGCAGACGCTCTACCGCACCAGCGACGACAGCCCGATCGTGCGCGCTCTCGTCGATGCCGCCGAAGCCGGGAAATCGGTGACGGCGCTCGTGGAATTGAAGGCGCGCTTCGACGAGGAGGCGAACATCCGCTGGGCGCGCGACTTGGAGCGCGCCGGCGTCCAGGTGGTGTATGGCTTCGTCCATCTGAAGACGCACGCCAAGGTCTCGCTGGTCGTGCGCCGCGAGGCTGCGGGCCTGCGCTCCTACGTGCATTACGGCACCGGCAACTATCACCCCTACACGGCCAAGGTTTATACCGACCTCAGCTTCTTCACGTGCGACCCGGCGCTTTGTGCCGACGCGCAGCGGCTCTTCAACTACATGACCGGCTATGCGACGCCGGCGACGCTCGAGAAGATCGCGATCGCGCCCATCAGCCTGCGCCACCGGCTCTACGAGCTGATCGACGCCGAGATCGCGCATGCGCATGCCGGGCGCCCGGCGCAGATCTGGGCCAAGATGAACGCGCTCGTCGATCCCGCCATCATCGACCGGCTTTACCGCGCTTCGCAGGCGGGCGTCGAAATTTATCTCGTGGTGCGCGGCATTTGCTGCCTCAGGCCGGGCGTGCCGGGGCTCAGCGAGAACATCCGCGTTACCTCGATTGTCGGGCGCTTCCTCGAGCACGGCCGCATCGTCTGCTTCGGCAATGGCCACAAGCTGCCGTCACCTGAGGCGCTCGTGTTCATCTCCTCGGCCGACTGGATGCCGCGCAATTTCGACTGGCGCGTCGAGTCGCTGGTGCCGATCGAGAACGAGACCGTGCATCGCCAGGTGCTCGAGGAGATCATGGTGCACACCCTCAAGGACGAGGCGCAAAGCTGGTGGCTTGATGCCGAAGGCGTCTATCATCGCGTGAGCAGCGATCCCGAGGCGTTCAGCGCGCACACCTATTTCATGACCAATCCGAGCCTTTCCGGCCGTGGCAGCGCGTTGCACCGCATGCGGCCGCCGCCGCGCCTCGTCAGCGAACGGGGTGCCTCCTGAGCGCCGACAATCGCGCCTCCTCGCTCGCGCTCGACGCGGCGGGTCGCGATAGCGTCGCCGTCATCGACATCGGCTCGAATTCGTTGCGCCTCGTCGTCTACGATGGTATCCGCCGCGCTGCGCGCATGCTTCTCAACGAGAAGGTGCTGTGCGGCTTGGGCCGCGGCCTCAACGAGACCGGCCGCCTCAACGAAGAAGGCATGGAGCTTGCGCGCGTCAATCTGCAGCGCTTCGTGGCGCTGGCGCGCGCCGTTGGGGCCGCGCGCCTCGACGTGCTCGCGACCGCGGCGATGCGCGATGCCGCCGACGGCAAGGATTTCGCGCTCGAGATCGAGCACCGCTTCGGCGTGCGCGTGCGCATACTGGCGGGCGCCGAGGAAGGCCGCTTTTCGGCCTTGGGCGTCCTCTCCGGCATCCCCGATGCGCAGGGCGTCGCGGGCGATCTCGGCGGCGGCAGCGTCGAGCTCGTACCCTTGGGCCGCGGCCGCGCCGGGTCGGGCGCCACGTTGCCCTTGGGCCCGCTCCGGCTCCAGGCCGTCGCCGACGACGAGAAGCGACTGAAGGACGCGATCGACCGCCAGCTTCAGGGCGTGCCGTTCCTTGCGCGCGAGACAGGCGGCAATTTCTACGCCGTGGGCGGCGCGTGGCGCGCGCTCGCTCGGCTCCATATGGAGCAGGCGAACTATCCCCTCCACATCGTGCAGGCCTATACGATCCCGCGCGGCGAGGCGGAGAAATATCTCGACGTCATCGCGCGCCAGTCGCGCAAGTCCCTGGAACGCATCGGCACCATCTCGAAGAAGCGGCTCGAGGTCGTGCCGCTGGCGGCGCGGCTTCTGTTGCGCCTCTTGAAGCGGCTCGAGCCGCGCGAGCTGGTGTTTTCGGCCGGCGGCCTGCGCGAAGGCCATCTCTACAGCCTCCTCGACGCGGCCGAGCAGCGCACCGATCCGCTGATCGCCGCCTGTCTTGAGCAGGCCGACGAGACGCCGCGCTTCGGCCTCATGGGCGAGGCGCTCTATCAGTGGGCATCGCCGCTTTTCCCGCGCGAGGCGCCGCCACGCCAGCGCCTGCGCCGCGCCGCCGCGATCCTGTCCGACATCGCCTGGCCCGAGCATCCTGACTATCGCGCCGAGCAGGCGCTGCGCCATGCGCTCTACATGCCGGTCTCGGGGATCAATCATCGCGAGCGCGCCTTTCTCGCGCTGGCGCTTTATGCGCGTTATGGCGGACGTAGCGTCGCGGAGTTGGCGGCGCCGCTCGAGCTCCTGGACGAGGAGGAGCTTGCCACGGCGCGCACGATCGGCCTCGCCATGCGGCTCGGCTACACCATCTCGGGCGGCGCGCCGGCGCTCCTGGGCGGCGTTGGCCTGTCCTTGGGCGAGGGGCTCCTGACGCTTTCGTTCTCGCAAAGCGGCGCGGGCCGTTTCGGCGAGGCGGTGCAGCGGCGTCTCGATGCCTTGGGCCGCGCGATCGGCCGCCGCACCGACGTGCGCGGGGTCTAGCCGCGCGCTACTGCGCCGCCTCGGCTTCGGGCCCCGGCCGCACCAGCTTGATGCGCCTGCCGGCCGCGGTCAGCGCAAGTCGCCCGTGCTTCAGATCGAGCGCATCCTTACCGAAAATTTCCTGGCGCCAGCCGCGCAGCGCCGGCACATCGGCGTCGTCGGAGGCGGCGATTCGCTCGAGATCGTCGGCGTCGGCGACGAGCTTTGCCGCGACATCGTTCTCCTCGCAGCGCAGCTTCAGGAGCACGCGCAGCAAATCGGTCAGCGGCCCGAGCCCCGGCGGCAGCGCGTGGCGCTGCGGCGGCTCGGGATAGTCCGCCTCCGGCAGCGCCTGGGTCTTTGCGACGACCGCGAGGATCTCGCCGCCGAAGCGGCTTTCGGCGAAGCCCTTGCCGAGGCCGCGCATGTGCGCCAGGTCGTCGGCCGTCTTCGGCGCGTGCGCGGCGATCTCGAGCAGTTGCTCGTCGCGCACGACCCGGCTGCGCGGAAGATTGCGCTGCTGCGCCGTGGCCTCGCGCCATTCGGCGAGCGCGTGGACAAGCGCCAGCATGCGGCGGTTGTTGCTGCGCACCTTGAGGCGCTGCCAGGCGGCGGCGGGATCGAGCCGGTAGGTCGCCGGAGCGGTGAGGGCCGCCATCTCCTCGTTGAGCCAGTGCGCGCGCCCGGCCGCGGCCAGTCGCGCCGCGAGCTTGTCGTAAACCTGGCGCAGATGAACGACATCATCGAGCGCATACTTGACCTGTTTTTCGGTCAATGGCCGCCGCGACCAGTCGGTGAAGCGCGAGGATTTGTCGATATGGGCGCCGGCGAGCCGGCTCGCGAGGGTCTCATAGCTCACCGAGTCGCCAAAGCCGCACACCATCGCCGCGACCTGGGTATCGAAGAGGGGCGCCGGAACCACTCCGGTCAGGTGATAGAAAATCTCGATGTCCTGACGCGCCGCGTGAAAGACCTTGAGCAGGCTCGGCCGCTGCAGAAGGGCATAGAGCGGCGCGAGATCGATCCCGGGCGCGAGCGGGTCGAGCGCCGCGGCACCGTCCGGTCCCCCCACCTGGACGAGGCACAGGATCGGCCAATAAGTGCGGTCGCGCATGAACTCGGTATCGATCGTGATGAAGGCCGCCCCCTCCTGCTGGCGGCAGAATTCGGCAATCCCACGCGAATCGGCGATGACGGTCATCGTCCGTGCTATACACTGAAACGACAGCGCGCAGAAGTCGCGCCCAACCGGGAGAACGTCCGATGCGGCCGTATATCCTGTGTCTCGTGCTCGCCGTTGCCGCCTGCGGCGGCCAGTATTCGAAGCCAGGCGCCACGGCCGACGACCTGTCGGCCGCCCAATCCGCCTGCAATTCCGAGGCGATGGCGAAGGCGCCGCCGACGCTCGGCCGCGCGCCGGGCGCGCCGGAGCAGAACATCGCGCCAAGCTATGCCTGCGCCCCGGGCAAGGGCTGTGTCCCGACCGGCATGAGCACGGCGCCCACCGCGCCGGACGTCACCGACATCAATGCCGACGCGCGCTCGCACCTCTACGATCAGTGCATGGCCGCCCGCGGCTGGTCGAAATAGCAAGCCGCGCCGGGAAGCGAATTGAACCTCTCCCCGGTGGGGAGAGGGTGAAAGAACGACGCGAATTCGCTATGGATGCGCCATGCATTCCTACCGCACCCATACATGCGGCGCGCTGCGCCTTGCCGATGCCGGCGCGACCGCCCGGCTCTCTGGCTGGGTGCACCGGAAGCGCGACCACGGCCAGCTCTTGTTCGTCGATCTGCGCGACCATTACGGCGTGACGCAATGCGTGATCGATGTGGAGAGCCCGCTCTTCAAGGCGGCCGATGGCTTACGTCTCGAATCGGTGGTGACGTTCACCGGCAAGGTGGTCGTGCGCTCGCCCGACACCGTCAATGCCAAGCTCGCCACGGGCGAGGTCGAATTGCAGATCGCCGAGCTCAGCCTTGTCTCCGAGGCCGAGCCCTTGCCGTTCCCGGTCAACACCGAGGCGGATTATCCCGAGGACATGCGCCTCAAATACCGCTTCCTCGATCTCCGGCGCGAGACGGTTCACGCCAACATCATGCTGCGCGCCGCCGTCATCGCCTCGATCCGCCGGCGCATGATCGAGGGCGGCTTCACCGAGTTCTCGACACCTATCCTCACTGCTTCGTCGCCCGAAGGCGCGCGCGACTATCTCGTGCCGAGCCGGCTTCATCCCGGCCAGTTCTACGCGCTCCCCCAGGCGCCGCAGCAATTCAAGCAGCTTCTGATGGTGGCGGGCTTCGACCGCTATTTCCAGATCGCGCCGTGCTTTCGCGACGAGGCGAGCCGCGCCGACCGCTCGCCCGGAGAGTTCTATCAGCTCGATTTCGAGATGTCGTTCGTGACGCAGGACGACGTGTTCGCGGCGATCGAGCCCGTGCTCGCGGGCGTGTTCGAGGAGTTCGCGCAAGGCCGCCCCGTCACCAAGCCGCCGTTTCCGCGCATCCCCTATTGGGATGCGATCCGTCTCTATGGGACCGACAAGCCCGACCTGCGCAATCCCATAAAGATGGCCGATGTAACGGATGCCTTTCGCGGCTCGGGCTTTCGCATCTTCGCGGGTCAGATCGCGAATGACGTCAACGTGCGCGTCTGGGCCATTCCGGCGCCCGCGGGCGGCAACCGCGCCTTTTGCGACCGCATGAATTCCTGGGCGCAGGGCGAGGGGCAACCGGGCCTCGGCTACATCTTCTTTCGCGACGGCGCCGGCGCCGGCCCCATCGCCAACAATCTCGGGCCCGAGCGCACGGCCGCGATCCGCGCGCAGCTTGCTCTCGCCGATGGCGACGCCGTGTTCTTCGTGTGCGGCGTGCCCAAAGCCTTCGCCGCCTTCGCCGGCCAGGCGCGCACGCGCCTCGGCCAGGAACTGAATCTGATTAAGAGCGGCGTGTTCGAGTTCTGCTGGATCACGGATTTTCCGATGTATGAGCGGAACGAGGAGACCGGGCTCATCGAGTTCTCGCACAACCCGTTCTCGATGCCGCAGGGCGGGCTCGAAGCGCTCGAGACGCAGGACCCGCTCTCGATCCTGGCATTCCAATACGACATCGTGTGCAACGGCGTCGAGCTGTCCTCGGGCGCGATCCGCAACCATCGCCCCGACATCATGTACAAGGCCTTCGCGATCGCGGGCTATTCGGCGGCCGACGTCGAGGCGCGCTTCGGCGGCATGCTCAACGCCTTCAAATTCGGCGCGCCGCCCCACGGCGGCTCGGCCCCGGGCATCGACCGCATCGTCATGCTGCTCGCGGATACGCCCAACATCCGCGAGGTCGTGACCTTCCCGATGAATCAGCAGGCGCAGGATCTGATGATGCAGGCGCCATCAGAGGTCGCGCCCGAGCGGCTGCGCGAACTGCACATCCGCTTGGCGCTGCCGCCCGAGCCGAAAAAGGGCTGAGCGCCGGAGTGTGATCAAACCGCTTTGAGTGAAATCGAACCCTCTCCCCTCCGGGGAGAGGGAAGGGTGAGGGGGAATGGACGACGGGCGCATAAGCGTGCCCCCTCACCTGCACGACGCTTGCGCGCCGTGCCACTCTCTCCCCGGTGGGGCGAGGGTGATTCGAAGCCTTCTCCGATCAGTGCCGCAGCTAGGCGGGAGCCGCCTCAGCTTGGCTTCTGGAACTTGACGACGAAGGAGTCGATCGGAATCTTCGAATTGAAGATGATAAAGTCGTGCGTGTCGGCGGGATTGCGCAGGAAGTTCGCTTCGCCGACGAGCTTGAAGCCGGCCGCTTCGAGCTCGCTCTTCTCGATGTTCTCGTCGAGCCGGTGGAACTGCTTCCCGGTCGTGATGGGTGCGCCCGGCAGCGCCGCATAGTCGGCGACGACGAGATATCCGCCGGGCTTCAGCGCATCGAACATCGCCTTGTCCATCTTGGCGCGGTCGACCTTCAAATAGGTCGTGTCGTGATAGCCGAAGAAGAACGTGACGAGGTCGAGATTCTTGACGTCGGGCGGCACGGGATCGTCGAAGGCGCGGCGGTCGTCGACCGCGTCTTTCATCGCCGGGGTCTTCATGCGCGCTTCGAACGCGGTCAAGGCGCGCGCCATGTTGTCGGGCGGGTTCTGGCCATAGACCGTGCCGTTGGGGGCGACGGCGCGGGCCATCAGCTCGGTGCTGTAGCCGGCATCGGCCGCCATATCGAGCACCTTCATCCCCGGCCGTACGCCGGTGAAGGCGAGAAGCTCGGCCGCATGGCGGCGGTCGTCGTTCTTGCGATCGGCATCGGAGCGGTCAGGCGCGGCAAGGATCGCGGCGTAGTCGGCCGGGGTGGGCGCCGGCGGGTCTGCCGCCGTCATCGAGTTCATGGAGCAGGCACAAAGGAGAGCCGCTGCCGAAACGGCGCCATGGCTGGTGGTCGCTGCGAATCCCCTCATCCCGTGCCTCCCCGTTGGCTTTTCGCGGGCACGATAGCGGCCCCGCCAAAACGGGAAAAGGCGGATGTCCTGCGCTTGGCGCGCGGGACCGGACAATTTTTCGTGGGGTATGGGTGAGGCGGGGCTCAGCCGGCCTGACGCGCGGCCAAGGCCGCGTGTTCGCGCTTCTCGCGGTACATGCTCATGTCGGCGCGATTGAGCACGGTCTCCTCGTCCTCGCTGCCGTCATACGCGGCGAGGCCGAAGCTCGCCGACAGCGGCAGGGTGAGGCCATTGAGCCTGGGCGCGAGCGCGGCGATGCCAAGCGCGAAGCTTTCGAGGCGGCGTTGCGCAGTATCAACATCGGCGCCGATCAGCAGCAGCGCGAACTCGTCGCCACCGAGCCGGGCGGCAACATCCATGCGCCGCACCCCGCGCAGCAGCAAGCCCGCGACCTTGCGCAGGACCTCGTCGCCGACCGCGTGGCCCAAGCGATCGTTCACCGTCTTGAAGCCGTCGAGGTCGCAGATGATGAGCACGCCCTTCTGCGCGCCGCGCCGCGCCGCGTCGAGCGCGCGCGAGAATTCCATGAGGAAGCCACGCCGGTTCATCGCCCCCGTCAGCTCGTCCGTCACCGCCAAATCCTCAAGGAAGGCGATGCGGGCCTCGAGCTCGGCGACGCGACGTTCGGCCGCGGCCGCCACCGACAGCGCCCAGTCGCGCAGGTTGGGCTGGTCGGGCGTCGGCGTGGCGTGGCGGAAGAGCCGGACCTTGCCCTCGAGCCGGATGATGTCTTCCGGCGAAAGCGCCCTCTGCATCGTGAGCGACATGGTTGCACCGTCACGGGTTGTTCCGGGGCACCACGAAGCAAGACCCATGCCAGCGCGATACCGCCAAAAAGGGCGAAATCCGCCCCTTTCGTTGGGAAATTTCTGCCGCACCGGCAGGGCATGCCGGGGCAAGGTGTTACTATGATGCTCGCCACTGGCGTGACATACTCGCCGCGGCTTCGGGAAATGGTTGTATGACGCAAGTGATTTTCCGCGCTCTCGCTGCCGGCGGTGCCGCGTTGGTGCTGATTGCGGCGCGGGCACAGGCGACCGACATCGATCCGCACCGGGCGCTCTACAGCCTCACGCTCGGCTCCTCCAAAATGGCGAGCGGCGTTCTGGGCGCGACCGGGGCCATGTATTACGAATGGGGCGAGACGTGCGACGGGTGGACCGTCGAGCAGCGCTTCCGCCTCCGCATCTCTTACGCCGAATCCGGCAGCAGCGAGCTCAGCTCGACGCTCGTCACCTGGGAATCGAAGGATGGCCTGCGCTACCGCTTCAACGAGCGGCGCTTGCGCAATGGCGAGTCCGACGAGGAGTTGCATGGCGAGGCGCATCTCGACGGCCCCGGCAAGGGCGGCGCCGCGAACTTCACCAAGCCCGAAAGCGCCGACCTCAAGCTCGTGCCGGGCGTGATCTTCCCGACCGCGCACACGCTCTTGCTGATCGACCGCGCGCTCGCCGGCGAGCAGTTCGTGTCGCGCAAGGTGTTCGACGGGTCGGCGGTCGAAAACGCCTCGCAGATCACGGCGGTGATCGGGCCGAAGCTCGATCCCGCTGCGGCGGCCGTGGGCGAGGACGAGGAAAAACCGAGCGATGCGGCCGCCGCGAGCCCGCTCCTGAAGCATCCGAGCTGGCGCGTGCGCCTTGCCTTCTTCCCGCCCGACTCGACCGCGGAGACGCCCGACTACGAGCTCGGCATGCGGCTCTTGTCCAACGGCGTGTCGCAGGACATGGAGCTCGACTACGGCGACTACGTCATCAAGGCGCGCCTCGACGAGATCGAGCCCTTGTCGAAGCCTTCGTGCTGAGCGCCGGATCGTCCTCCCACAGCCACGCCGCCCCGCGCACGCCGCTCGAATCGCCCCAGACCGGCGCGACAAGCCGGGTCGCGACCGCATCGGAGAAGACGTGGCGGCCCCAGAGGCGGGGCACGCGCTCGTAAAGCCGTGCCATCTGGCCGAGTCCGCCGCCCAGGACGATCGTGTCCGGGTCGAGGATGTCGATGACCAGCGCCAGCGCCCGCGCCAGCCGCTCCTCGTAGCGTGACAGCGCCGCTTCGGCCGTCGCCGAGCCCGCGGCGGCTGCCGCCGCGACGGTCGCCGCGTCGGCCGCGCCCGCCTCGCGCGCCAGCGCCGGGCCGGATAGAAACGTCTCGACACAGCCGCGCCGGCCGCAATAGCAGGCCGGCCCCGGCCGCTCGTCGTCGGCCGGCCAAGGCAACGGTAGGTGGCCCCATTCGCCGGCGATGCCGTTGGCGCCCACCACCAGCCGCCGCTCTAAGACGAGGCCGCCCCCAACCCCCGTGCCGAGGATCGCGCCGAACACCGAGCGCGCCCCGCGGCCTGCGCCGTCGATCGCCTCGGAGAGAGCGAAGCAATTGGCATCGTTGGCAAATCTGATCTCGCGCTCGAGCGCTGCGGCGATGTTTTGATCGAAGCGCCGACCGTTGAGCCAGGTCGAGTTGGAGTTTTTGACGAGGCCGGTCGCGGGCGAGATCGCGCCCGGCATGCCCACCCCTACCGAGCATGCCTCGCCGACCTCGGCCTCGATGCCGCGGGCGAGGTCGCAAACCGCCCTGACCGTGGCGTCGTAATCGTCGGGTGGCGTGGGCACCCGGCGGCGAACCACGACCTGACCGACCCGGTCGAGCGCCGCCCCTTCGATTTTAGTGCCGCCGAGGTCGATGCCGATTCGCATCCCGCCTACTCAAGACCCCCTAATGCCTCGCGTCTTGGTTACAATTCGTTAATCCAAATCACTTACTACGTTGGAAGCTCGCTTGCGCGATTTTAACGTTTCTGCCTCCTAATGCGCGGGTGCAGCAGGGTGGATCACTCATGCTTTCCGAAGCCCAGCACCTTCCCGCGCCGAAGCGTGTCCTCATCGTCGAGGACAACGACCTCAACATGAAGCTCTTCCACGACCTGCTCGAGGCGCACGGCTACGACATCCTCACGACCAAGGACGGGATGGAGGCGCTGCGTCTGGCGCGTCAGCATCATCCCGATCTCATCCTCATGGACATCCAGCTTCCCGAGGTCTCGGGCCTCGAGGTCACGAAGTGGATCAAGGAGGATGACGACTTGCGCGCGATCCCGATCATCGCCGTGACGGCCTTTGCAATGAAGGGCGACGAGGAGAAGATCCGCGAAGGCGGCTGCGAGGCTTACATCGCGAAGCCCATTTCCGTCGTCAATTTCCTGCAGACCGTCGAGCGCTTTCTGAGTTAGCCGCCATGTCGGCCCGCATTCTCGTCGTCGACGACGTCGAAGTGAACGTGCGTCTGCTCGAGGCGAAGCTTACGGCAGAGTATTTCAATGTGCTCACGGCGAACGATGGCTTTGCCGCGCTGAGAATCGCGGCCGAAGAGCGGCCCGATCTCGTTCTCCTCGACGTGATGATGCCGAAGCTCGACGGCTTCGAAGTGTGCCGGCGCCTGAAGGCCGACGATGCGACGCGCGACATTCCCGTGGTAATGGTGACGGCGCTCTCGGAAGCGAGCGACCGCGTGCGCGGGCTCGAAGCGGGCGCCGACGATTTCCTGACCAAGCCCGTGAACGACACCGCGCTCTTCGCGCGCGTTCGCTCGCTCGTTCGTTTGCGGCGCATGATGGACGAGTGGCGGCACCGCGAGGACGTCTATGGCCGCTTCAGCGAGCTAATGGAGGAAAGCCGCGCTGCCGAGGAGACGGCGCCCGCCCGCATTCTGCTGTGGGAGGAAAACGCCTTTGCTGCAACGCGCCTCGCGGAGATGCTGGCGCCCTTGGCGAACGAGCTGATCCGCCCGTCGACGCCCGAGGACGTGGTGCCGCAGTGCGACAACTCGGTCGATCTCGTCATCCTCAACACCACCGGCAAGGTCGACGCGCTGCGCATTGTCGGCAAGCTGCGCGCGCAAGAGACGAGCCGGCTCGTGCCGATCCTCCTCATCGGCGATCCGGAGGAGTTGCAACGCGTGGCAAAGGGGCTCGATCTCGGCGCCACCGACTATCTGCTGCGGCCACTCGATCGCAACGAACTCGTCGCCCGCGTCAGGACCCAAGTGCGCAGGAAGCGCCTTCAGGACCGGCTCCAGGAGAATTATCGCAAGAGCCTGTCGCTCGCCCTCACCGACGGTCTCACCGGCCTCTACAACCGGCGCTATCTCGGCGTGCATCTCGACGGGCTTATCGCGCGGCTTGCGGACGGCGCGATGGGGCCGTCATTGCTGCTCATCGACATCGACTGGTTCAAGCGCGTCAACGACACGCACGGCCACGCCGCGGGCGACGCCGTGCTGCGCGAGCTGACCTCGCGCATCGCGCGCCACGTCCGCACCTTCGATCTCTTCGCGCGCTATGGCGGCGAGGAGTTCGTCGTCGTCCTGCCCGAGACCGACCGCCGCGTCGCCGAGGGCGTCGCCGAGCGGTTGCGCATGGTCGTGGCCGAGACGCCGTTTCAGGTCGAAGGCGTGGCGGACGGGCTCGCTGTCACGATCAGCATCGGGCTTGCCGTGACCGCGGATGCGCGGGAGACGGCAGACTCGCTCCTGCGCCGGGCCGACGAGGCGCTCTATGCGGCGAAAGCCGCGGGGCGCAACCGCGTCGTGAGCGACCGCGAGCTGGCGGCCTTGAAGGGCGCCGTCGCGTAAACGAAAAAGCCGCCCGAGGGGCGGCTTTTGCTGCTTCTTCCGAAGCCGGTCCTACTTGATTTTCTGTTCCTTGAACACGACGTGCTTGCGCGCGACGGGATCGAATTTCTTCAGCTCGAGCTTCTCCGTCTTCGTGCGCGGATTCTTCTTCGACACGTAGAAATATCCCGTGTCGGCGCTGCTCACGAGCTTGATGAGCACTGTGTTGGATTTGGCCATCTCGCAACCCCGCTGACTTCTGGCGAGCACGATAACGCGCGTGGCTCTGCTGTCAAGCGAGGGAACCCGCTCGGCACGAGCACGCGGCGCGCCGAAAAGGATTCACGCCGCCTTTCATTCCAGCGCCGGCGAGGTGCGATAGTGAAAATTTAACCGACACGGCGCGACCTTCCGGCCGCAGCATGTTTTTGGCGGCGAGTATTGCATGTCGGTTTTGGAACGGGATGTCGTGGCCTTGGGCGCGGGCGCGGCGCGCTGTGATGTCGTGCCGCAAGCGGGCGGCGCCATTGCCGGTTACTGGTGGGAGGAAGGCGCGCGGCGCATCGATTGGCTCCGGCCGGCGCGCGCGGCGGATGTGGCTCGCGCGGACGCCGCGGCGATGGCGTGCCTGCCGATTGTGCCATGGGCGGGGTCGATCCGCGGCGGAAGCTTCCGCTTCGCTGACACGGAGGTCGATGAGGGGCCCGATGCGCGCGACGGCCACGGCTGGCGCAGAAGCTGGCGCGTCGTTGCCCGCGGCGCTGCAGAGCTCAAGCTCGAATATTGCCACGAAGGCGGGGCGTGGCCGTGGCCATATCGCGCGCGCGAAACGATCGCGCTCGTGGATGGCGTACTGCGCCTGACACTCGTCGTGATCAACGAATCCGACCGGCTGATGCCGGTGGGGCTCGGCTTCTGCACGGCGCTCCCGTCGGCTTCCCAAGCCGCGCTCGTGGCGACGGCGCAGGGGCCGTGGCGCGACAGCGCAGATGGCGCCGCGTGCGGGCGGCAGGCGTCGTTGTCTGGTGCCGATCTCGCGCGCGCGGCGAAGGACGCTGGCGGCGGTGTTTTCACCGGGTGGGACGGGCGGGCCACGGTCGCTTGGCACAACGCCGGTTGCGAGCTTCATCTTGCCGCGGATTGGCCGCTTCTCTCTTTCCTTGACGTGCGGCGCAGCAATGGTCTCGCGCTCGCGGCGATGAGCCAGTGCGGCGATGCCTGCAATCTCGCGCGCGCCGGCGTCGCCGGCACAGGGCTGCGCGTCCTCGCTCCGGGTGCCAGCCGCAGCGCCACGATCCGGCTCGCGCCGCGCCGTTACCCGCATTGACGCGCCTGCCGCCACTCATCAAAACTCTGGCCGGGGAGGGACCTTGGCCGACGCCCAGCCGAACGAATTCGCGGCGACGATCTGCGGCATCGACGAGCTCGAGGGCTTCTGGAGCGCCGGCGTCACGCATTTGATGACGCTGCTCGATCCGGGCTGGCCGACGCCCGCGTCGCTTGGCGGCTTCGTGGCGCCGCGCCGGCTCGACCTGCGCTTTCACGACGTGATCGAGACACAGCCCGGCGTGCGCGCGCCAGAGCCTGCCGACGTGATGGCGCTGCTCGCGTTCGGGCGCGGCCTCGGCGGACTGCCCGACACGCATCTTCTCGTCCATTGCCAGAAAGGCCTGTCGCGCTCGACCGCGGCGGTGATGCTCATCCTGGCACAGGCGAAGCCCGACACGCATGCCGCCGACATCGTCGCCGAGATCGTGCGCATCAGGCCGCGCGCCTGGCCCAATCTGCGCCTCGTGGAGCTGGGCGACGAGCATCTCGGCCGCGGCGGCTCGCTCATCGCGGCGACGGCCGCGGTCTATCGCGCGCAGCTCATCGCGCGGCCGCGGCTCCACGACGCCATGATCAGCATGGGCCGCACGCGCGAGCTCGATCTCGCGGCGGGCAGCTAGATTCAGCGCATTACCAGCGGGCGCTCGTTCAGCAGATGCCGGATCGCCGTCATCTCGCGGCTGATATTGATGATCGTCGCGAGAAAGCCCGACACGAGAGCGGCGAGGATGACGCCGACGACGAAGCCGATCGCGGTGGCGATCGCCTGTTCGACCGGACTGTTGAGCGCGACGGTATAGGTCCCGAAATGGCCCCAATACCCCGAGACGGTGCTCGAGACGACGATCACGATCGCGATCAGCTTGTTGAGCCCGTCAAGGATTCCGATGAGCAGCCAGTTCATTGTCCGGCCCCTTTCGCACGCGTGCCATTGGGCCGCAGCAAGCATGGGTTGCGGCGGTTTCGACGAAAACGACGCGAGGCGTGGGTTCGTTCCTAGGCGCGGCCGGGCGGGAAGAAGTTGCGGGGGCGGAGCTGGGATGTCCTGACGGTCTCACGAGCGATCCGCGGAAACCCGGAGATCACTATCGGACATCGGGCCCCACACGCGCGTGCCTTTGTCCCCCGCAACGAACGAAAGTGAGGCGCGCGCGGCACAATGTCAATTCCGTGACCCGGTTTTTTCGTGCGTCAGGATTTGAGGCTCTTGAGATAGGTGATGATGGCCTGACGTTCAGCCGGATTTTTGACGCCGATGAACAGCATCTTGTTGCCGGGGACGGTCGCCTTGGGGTCGGTGAGATACTTGTCGAGCGTCGCTTCATCCCACGTGAGATGGGCGCTCGCCATTCCCTCCGAGTAACTGAAGCCGGGCGCCGTGCCCGATGGCCGCCCGAACACGCCGGCGAGCGAGGGGCCGAGCTTGTTCTGGCCCGGCTCGTTCGAGTGGCAGATCGAGCAATAGCGGTGGAAGAGCGTGTCGCCGCTATCGACCGCGCGCGCCGGAACGGTGGAGAGCGAAAAAAGGGCGAGCGCGGCCGAGGCCATGACGAGATGCTTCATAGGCGGACGGGCTCCGTTCCTGATGGTTGCGCGGGCAGGCGCGCGATTATGCCCCCGAAGCGTCCGCGCGCAAGGGAGCGGCGTTGTCGCAAGGGCAGGGGCGCGCCATAATCGCGGCCGGAAAGGACCGGATCCGCTATGCCCAGGCACGCGAGCTATGTTCCCCACGGCGTCATTCCCGCGGTGCTGCTGCCCTTCTTCGACGATCTTTCGATCGACGAGGCATCATATCGGCGCCATCTCGCCGATGTCGCCGCGGTGCCGGGCCTCTCCGCGGTCACGGTCAACGCGCACGCCTCGGAAGTGGCGTCCTGTACTTTCGACGAGCAGCGCCGCGTGCTCGAGATCACTGACGACGAAATCGGCCGGCGGCTCCCGATCATCAACGGCATCTATGCCGAGGGCAGCCTTGAGGCGGCCCGGCTCGCGCGCATGGCGCACGAGCACGGCGCCTCGGCGCTTCTCGTCTTCCCGCCCGGCCCCTTCGTATTGGGACAGCGGCCCGAGATGGTGCTCGCGCATTTCCGCCGTATCGCCGACGCATCGGACCTGCCGCTCATCGCGTTCCAGTATCCGCGCGCGACGCAAGGCTATCCGCTCGAAACGCTGGTGGCGCTCGCGGACGCGGTGCCGACGCTCCGTGCGATCAAGGACTGGACGCCGCAAGTGCCGCTGCACGAGCGTCACGTGCGCACCCTCCAGGCCCTGCCGCGTCCCATCAACGTGCTCAGCACCAACAGCGCCTTTCTGCTGAGCTCGCTCGTGCTCGGCTGCAAGGGGCTGCTCTCGGGCTCGGGCAGCGTCATCGCCGACCTGCAGGCCCGGCTCTTCCGCGCCGTCGAGGGCAACGACCTTGCGGAGGCGCGCCGCCTCAACGACCGCATCGTGCCGGTCGCCGAGGCGTTCTACGCCGACCCGTTCGTCGACATGCACAATCGCATGAAGGAAGCGCTCGTGCTCCTCGGCAAACAGCCGCGCGCGGTAGTGCGACCGCCGCTCGTCAAGCTGCCGGGCTACGAGATCGACCGCATCCGCGCGGCGCTCATCGCTGCGGGCCTCCTCTCCGCCGAAGGCAAGCGCAGCGCCGCGTGACCATCGCCGCCGAGCGGGGTGCCGCGCTTGGGCGCGGGCTCGTCTTCCGCGTGCTCGGGCCTTTGGGCGCGGCATTCCTCCTCAGCAACTATTACCGCGGCGTCAACGCCGTGCTCTCGCCCTATCTCATCGCCGACCTGCATCTGACGGCAGCGTCGCTCGGGCTCGTCACCTCGATCTATTTCTTCACCTCGGCCGTGTTCCAGCTGCCGCTCGGTCTCTTCATGGACCGCTTCGGCCCGCGCCGGGTCCAGGGGGCGATGGCGCTCCTCGCTGCCGCAGGCGTCGTCATGTTCGCGCTGAGCCGCGATGTGGGCGTGCTCGTCGTCGCGCGCGCGATCATGGGCGTCGGCGCCGCAAGCGCGCTCATGACCTGCTTCCAGGCAGTCGTGCTGTGGTTCCCGCGCGAGCGCTGGCCGAGCCTGAACGGCTGGATCCTCGGCATGGGCGGCGTCGGCGGGCTCTTCGCTTCGATGCCGACGGCGATGGCATTGCACCTGACCGACTGGCACGGGCTCATGCTCGGCACGGCGGCGCTCACTCTCGCGGTCTCGGTCGCCATCTTCCGCATCGTGCCCGAGCGCGTCCGCGACGAGCCTGCGCCGGGCTTCGCCGCGCAGCTGAGCGGCCTCGCCACGATCTATCGCGACCGCCTGTTCTGGCGCTTGGCGCCGGTCGCGGCCTGTGCCGCGGGAAGCAACCTCGCCTTCGCCGGATTGTGGGCGGGCCCATGGCTCAAGGACGTGGCGGGGCTCGGGCCCGACGGCATCGGCATGAGCCTCCTTGCCTATTCGCTTCTCGTCATCGTCGGCTTCGTGCTTTCGGGCGCGCTCGGTTCGTGGCTCACCCGGCACGGCATCAGCCTCATCGTCATGATCATGGGCTCGTTCATCATCTCGATCGTACTGCAGACCCCGCTGCTTTTGCCGAGCGGGGCCGGCCGCTGGATCGTGCTCGTGTCGATGGGCGTCTTCAACGGCATCGCGGCGCTCTGCTATCCCGTGCTCAACGCGCACTTCCCGCCGGGCATGAGCGGGCGCGTCAACACCGCGATGAATCTCTTCTTCTTTTGCGGCGCGTTCGCTCTGCAATACGCGGTGGGCGCCGTCATCAGCCTCTTTGCACAGGTCGCGCCCGGCCGCTATCCGGTCGCCGCATATCAGGTGGCGTTCGGCCTCATGATCGCGGTCGAGCTTCTTGCCTGGCTCTGGCTCCTGGTGCCCGACCGCACGCGCAATCAATTTAATGGCCCCGTCTGAAGCAGGGTGCCGTGAGTTCAATCGGTTTTCAGATCGAGTTAGTTCTCGGCGACAGCGCTGGTGACTGTAACATGATAAGTCCCATCAGACTTTCGCTTGTCGCGCCGCCAGGCAGTGACTTCGATCTCGTCCCACTCCTGTGTGGCAGCTAGGAGCACACGAGCAAGATGGACGGCTTGCGGGCGGGATAACTTGAGCCCGACCGTCTTGCGATCGGTAATCGTGATCTTCCTGTTCGGGTTATCGTCAACCGGATAGATGCGGTCGCAGCGGACGTTGGGATCAAACCTAATGCTTGCTGCGGATTTCCTTTTCTTCAGCGTTTTCGGCATTCGCAGGCTCCTCCCTTTCCGCAGAATTCAGTTTTTCTACTCATTCGGCGTCGGGCTGCTTTCCCGGCGATGCCGCGGCGAAGGCCGGCATCCGCATCACGTTGTCATAGATCGCCATGACGCGCGGATAGGGTGCCACGTCGGTCTTGAACGTCTGCGCCGGCGTCACCTGCGTCACGAGACAGATGTCGGCGAAGGTCACGCCATCGGCGTGACAGAACTTGCCGCTCTTGTGCTCGGCCAGCAGCGTCTCCATTGCCGCGAGCCCGGCCGCCATCCAGTGCTGAATCCACGCGAGCAATTTCTCCGATGACAGGCCCAACTCGTCCGTCAGGTAATGGCGGATGCGCGGCACGATCAGCGGATGCGCGTCGGCAACGTTGATGAGCGCGAAGCCCCTGACCCACGCGCGGCCCTCGGCGTCCTTCGGTAGAAGCGCGGGCTTTGGATATTTCTCCTCGAGATATTCGAGGATGGCGAGTGATTGGAAGAGCCGGTTCGCGCCGTCAACGAGCGTCGGCACCACCATCTGCGGATTGACCGCCTTGTAGTCGGGCCGGAACTGGTCGCCCTTTTCGAGATGAAGGAACGTGTCCTCGCGCTCGATCCCCTTGAGGTTCAAGGCAATGCGCACGCGGTAGCTCGCCTGCGAGCGGTAATAGGTGTAAAGCTTCATGATCGTTCCCCTCCGGCGAGTCGCACGATGACGCTGTTCGATCTTACCGGCAAGACCGCGATCGTCACCGGCTCCTCGCGCGGGATCGGCCGTGCCATCGCCGGGACGCTGGCCGGCGCCGGCGCCAACGTGGTGATCTCAAGCCGCAAGCAGGACCAGTGCGAGACGGCCGCGGCCGAGATCCGCGCCACGGGCGGCAAAGCCGCGGCAATTGCCGCTCATGCCGGCGACCCGGCGCAGCTCAAGGCGCTCGTCGAGGCAACGCGCCAGCACTTCGCTGCCGCCGACATCCTCGTCTGCTGCGCCGGCGTCAATCCGCATTACGGGCCGATGGTCGAGATGCCCGACGCGGTCTTCGACCGCATCCTCGATGCCAACGTCAAGAACGTGCTTTATCTCGCGGGCCTCGTGCTGCCGGAGATGGCGGCGCGGCGCGACGGCGCCATCCTCATCCTCTCCAGCATCGCGGGCTTGCGCGGCACGCGCGGGCTCGGCGGCTATGCGATCTCGAAGGCGGCGGAGATGCAGCTCGCGCGCAACCTCGCGCTCGAATGGGGCACGCACAACATCCGCGTCAACTGCATCGCGCCGGGGCTCATCCGCACCGAGTTCGCGCGCGCCCTTTGGGCGGACGAAGCGCTCCTGAAGCGCAGGCTCGAAGCGACGCCCTTGGGCCGGCTCGGCGAGCCCGAGGATATCGCCGGCGCGGCGCTGCTCCTGGTCTCGCCGGCCGGGCGCTACATCACCGGCCAGACGCTCGTCATCGATGGCGGCGTGACCTCGGCCTAGGTTTGTCATTGCGAGAAGCCGAAGGCGACGAAGCAATCTGGCGGGAGATTGCTTCGCTCCGCTCGCAATGACAGCGGTTTGAGGAGCGAAGGCTATTCCGCCGCCGCGCGCCCTTCGGGCAGAAGCCCGGCGCGCACGAGCACACCGTCGAGCCGCTTCTGCAGCTCGGGCGTCGAGGGCACCATCGGCAGGCGATGATCCTCGGTCGGGAGAATGCCCAGCCGCTTCATCATGTATTTCATCGGAATGGGATTGGTGTCGAAGAACACCGCTTGGTTCAGCTCCCACAGCTCGTAGTGGAGCGCGCGCGCCTCGGCCATCTTTCCGGCCGCGGTCAGCTCGTAGAGCTGCGCCACCTTGCGCGGCAGGAGGTTGCCGACCGCGTTCATCAAGCCTGACGCGCCCACCGCCAGCATCGGGAACGACAGATCCTCGAGCCCGACATGGATGCGGAACTCAAGGCCCAATCGTGCGAGCACGTCGGAGACGAGCGCCAGGTCGTTCACCGCATGCTTCATCCCGACGAGCCGCGGCAGCTTATCGGCGATGGCGACGATCGTCTCGAGCGTCACGTTGATCGCGGCGCGGCCGGGTATGTGATAGATCATCACCGGCAGGTCCGTGCGCTTGCCGAGGTCGAGGTAATACTCGACGAGCCCGCGCTGCGGCGGGCGGATGAAATAGGGCGTGACGATCAGCACCGCATCGGCGCCCGCCGACTTCGCCGCCTCGGTCAGGACGATGCTGTCGGCGTGGCTTTGCGAGCCCGTGGCGGCGACGACGGGGATGCGGCCCTTCGCGGCGCGCACGGCCACTTCGAGAAGACGGATGCGCTCGTCGTTCGTGAGCGTCGAAGGCTCGCTTGTCGTGCCGTTGACGACGATGCCGTGCGAGCCTTCCGCGACCTGCCGCTCGACAAGGCGCGCGTAGGTCTCGTAATCGACTACGCCGTCGCGGAACGGGGTGACGATCGGCGGGTAGGAGCCTTTGAGGAAGCCGTCCTTCAGCGGGATCATGTCTCACCCCGCCTTCTTGTTGGTGCCGAAGCCTTCCTGCTGGCCCAGCACCGCCATCGGCAGCTTGAGGCTTTCCTGCCACAGCAGCGATTCCATGGCGATGTGGAGCGGCTGGTCCTGCACCGTGAGCTCGTGCACATAGTCGCCGTCGTCGGAGGCGTGGTTGTGGACGGCCCAGCCCGGCGCGGACAGCATGAGGTCGCCCGCCTTCCAGTGCAGCACCTTGCCCTCGACGGTCGAGCGGCCGGTGCCGTGGAAGTAGTAGTTGATCGCGGCCGAGCTGTGCCGGTGCGGCCGGTCGACGATGCTGGGCGGGCGGATCGTCATGGTCGCGAAGAACGAGGGCGTGCAGCCGTTGGTGCGGCCGGTCATCGGGTTGTAGAGCAGATAAAGCCGCCGGCCGACATAATCCTTGCCGAGCGCCTCGAGCTTCATCAGCTCCTTGCGCACGTCCTGCCACGGCCAATGCAACGCCTTCGATTCAACCGCGGGCGGGTTGATGAGCGCCTCGTAGGGCATGAGATATGCCCCGTCCTCGTTGAGCTTGAAGGTGCCAAAGGGCGAGACGCGGCGCTTCTTGTCCTCGTCCGACATTTCCTCGTGCTTCACGGCTTCGACCGGCGGTGGATTCTCCTCGACATAATGCACGTTCATGCTCTCGAGGAGCGCGGCATTGGAGTAGGTGAGCCGCACGAACAGCTCGGTGCCGTCGTTGCCGTGCCAATAAGTGTGCATCGACGGCGTGTTCCACACATCGAAAAGCCCGACGGAGAAGCGCTTGCCGCCGATCACCGAATGGCCTTGGCCGCGGATTGTGAAATTGACCTGGGTCGAGTTCTGCCGGTAGGGCACGGTGCGCTCGCCCGGGAGCAGCACGTCGAGCGCAACCTCGATCGCCGGCGCGAGGCCCGTCGTCACCTTATTCGCCGGATGGACGATGAGCGAGCGGCGCCGCCCGTTGGCCGGGCGCGGGATGCCCGCCAGCCGCTCGACCTCGGCGTCGATCGCCTCCTTGGGGATGACGATGGCGGGCCAGAGCGTGGATTGGGCGGGCTGGGCGCCCGAGCGGTCGAGAAAGAATGCATCCTGCGTCATGCCTCGATCTCCTGATGCGGCGCGGGTTTCAGGGTAGAACCGGGCCGCCGCCTTGTCGAGGACGGGGATGCTTTGGATTTCGGCAAAAGGCGGTCCTTCGACTGCGCTCGCTGGCGCTCGCTCCGCTCAGGATGAGGAATTTTCTTTAAGCTTCATGAACGCCCCTCATCCTGAGCGTAGGCCCGAAGGGCCGAAGTCGAAGGACGCACCGTTACGCTGCGCTCGCGGGTTCCTTGGCCTTGAGCGCCGGGTCCTGCGCCACGTCGTATTCATAGAGCCACGCCGCCTGGAACGCGGTGCGGTCGGCGCCGAACTTGTCGCGCAGCGCGAATTTCGCGTCGCGCACGAGCCGTGCCAAGGGCGAGGCGAGATGGTTCTCGCGCGCGCGCATGCGCGAGCCCAGAACCGTGCGGCGCGTCCGCGGCATGCGCAGGCTCTCGTAAGTCTTGAGCGCCGCCGCGACATCCGGCTCGTTGGCGATGAGCGCCGCCAGCGCATAGCCGTCCTCGATCGCCATGCACGCGCCTTGGCCGAGATAAGGCAGCATCGCATGCGCCGAATCGCCGAGAAGCGTCGCCCGCCCGCGGCTCCAGCGCTCGAGCGGCTCGCGGTCATAGAGCGCCCATTTGTACCAGCGCTCGCCGAGCGCATAGAGGCGCACGAGATCGCTGTGCCACTTCTCGTATGTGGCCGTGATCTCGGCGCGGTCGCACTCGCGCGTCCAGGATTCCTCGGTCCAGGCGTCGCTGTCGTAATGCGCGACGATGTTGAGGAGTTCGCCGCGCCGCACGCGGTAATGGACGACGTGCCCGTGCGGGCCCATCCACATGGTGCTGTCGCGCGTCGCGATGTCGCGCGGGACCTCGTCGACGCGCACGAGGCCGCGATAACAGATGCAGCCGGTGAAATGCGGTGCTTCCGGCCCGAAGAGGCACGAGCGCACGACGGAATGGAGGCCGTCGGCGCCGACGACGGCGTCGGCCTCGGCGCTGCTGCCGTCGGCGAAGCGAACGCCCGCGACCGTGCCGTCACCCTCGATGCTGATGCAGCGCGCGCCGAGGCGGATCTCGGTGCGCTTCAGCGCGCGTGCCAGCGTCTCGAGCAGATCGGCCCGGTGCACGGTCAGATGCGGCGCGCCGAAACGCTGCGCGAACGCGCGGCGGTCGACGCGCGAGATGAGACGGCCGTTGTTCCAGTTGCGGATGAGCTGGAAATCGCCCTGATAGCCAATGTCGACCGCGCTCTTTTCAACCCCAAGCGCGCGAAACACTTTAAGTGCGTTGGGGCTGAGATTGAGGCCGGCGCCGATATCGCCGATTTGGGGCGACTGCTCGTAGACGACGGTCTCGATGCCGCGTTGCTCGAGTGCGAGCGCGGCCGAGAGGCCGCCGATGCCGCCGCCGATGATCGCGACGCGGGGTGTGCGGGCCATGGCCTCCTACATCTGGTCGGGCGGCAGCACGCCGAGGCGCGCCGCGCCATATTGCGAGCCGGCAACATCCCAGCTGCAGGCGACGTGCTGGCCCGCGGCGTGCACGTCGCGCCAATGGCGCTGGATCGGATTGTCCTTGGCGAGCCCGCCGCCGCCCAGCAGCGGAAAAATGCCCTGCACCGCCTCGAGGCTCAGGAGCGAGGCAAAGCCCGCGTCGCGGCGATAGCGCACGCGGTTCTCGGGGCCGATCGGCTGGCCGGTGCGGCCGAGACGATTGAACTCATCGCAGTTGCGCTGAATGATCGCCCGCGCGGCTTCGGCGCCGGCGGCTGCGCGCGCGACGCGCAGATGGATGCTCTGCATGTTGGCCATGCGCAGATGAGCGCCGGACGTATGGCGTGGCTTCAGATGCTCTACGATCAGCTCGATCGCGCCCAGTGCGCCGCCGATCGCCGTGCCGACGAGGTTGTAGGAGAACACGCCGAAGAGCGGCAGCCGGTAGATGTGGTGCGGGTTGACCGCGCTTCCCGGCGTCGGCCGGTCGTCGCCCAGATACTTGAACTCGACCGTGTGCGCGTCGGGCACGAACACGTCGCGCAGGATGATGTCGTTGCTGCCGGTGGCGCAAAGGCCGTTGACGAACCACACGTCGTCGATCTCGGTGTCTTTCAGCGGCACGAGGCAGATCATGCGGTCGGGCGGGCCTTTGCCGTCGGCTTTGGGGATGGGCGCCGAGAGGACGGTCCATTGGCAGAGCCCGACGCCGCTCGAGAAATGCCAGCGCCCGGACATCCGCCATCCGCCGGTCGCGCGCTCGATGCTGTATCCTTCGGGCGGCATGAAGGCGCTCGCGATGAGCGTGCCGCTGTCGTCGCCCCAGACATGTTCCTGCGCCTCGGGCGGAAACATGCCGGCGATCCAGGCGTGGCAGGCGGTGATGCTGGCGATCCAGCCCGATGATGCGCAGCCTTGCGCCAGCTCGATCGACATTTCCGTCTGCGTGCCGTAGTCGAGCTCGAAGCCGCCATAGCGCGCCGGCTGCAGCACGCGGTAGAAGCCGGCTTCGGTGAATTCGCGGTGCGTCTCGTCAGGGATGTGCCGCATCTCTTCGGCCTCGGCCGCGCGCTTGCGCACCACCGGCATCATGGCGCGGGCGCGCGCCACGATCTCGTCCGCCGTCGGACTATTCGAGCCGCCCGCGAGCGCCGCCATCCGCGTCTTTTGCCCCCGTTTTTTGCGTGGCCATTCAACCGGGAAATCGCTTCGCGCGCAAGCGAGCGCGAAGCGACTTGCTGCGCATCCGGGAAGCCCTTAGGTTCGCGGCAAAACGCACGGGGAGGACGCCCATGAGGAGTGTCGGAACCGCCCGCGCCGGCAGGGCGCGGGCGCGGGTGCCGGCATCCGGGCGCGCGCGATGAACCAGTTCATCCAGATCGTGATCGGCGGCCTGCTGCAAGGCAGCGTGTTCGCCATGGTCGCGCTGGGCTTTTCGATGGTGTATCGCGTCACCGGCGTCATCAACCTTTCGCAGGGCGCGTTCTGCATCGTCGGCGCGCTGATGATGTACTCGCTCGAGGTCGAATTTGCCCTGCCGGCGCCGATCGCCTTCGTCGGCGCCGTGCTCGGCACCGGCTGCTATGGGCTTGTGCTCGGCGCCGCGACATTTGTCCCAGCCGTTGCGCGCCTGCCGCAAAGCAGCCTCTTCGTCATGACGGGCGGCCTTCTCACCGTGACCGAAGGCTTGCTGCTCGTCGTATGGGGGAGCCAGCCTTACGCGCTGCCGCCGTTCTCGGGTGAGGCGCCGGTCGAGATCCTCGGCATCCGCGTGCCGACGCAAGGTTTCTGGATCGCGGGCGCGACCCTCCTCGTCATCGTGCTCCTGTGGTTCCTGCTCGCGCGCACGACCGTCGGCATGGCGCTCCGCGCCTGCGCCGAGAACCGGCTCGCCGGCCGACTCATGGGCATCGACGTTCCGCGCATGACGCTTCTGAGCTTCGTCATGGCGGCGCTCCTGGGCGGGCTTGGCGGCATCGTCGTCGCGCCGATTACCTCGCTCGAGTTCGATACCGGCAGCTTCTTCACCAATTTCGGCTTCATCGCCGTGGCCGTGGGCGGCATGGGCTCGTTTGCCGGCGTCATCATGGGCGGGTTCCTTCTGGGCGTCGCCGAGCAGCTCGCCGCCGGCTACGTCTCCTCGCTTTTCGCGAACGGATTGGCGCTGGCGCTTCTCCTCGCCGTGCTGCTGTGGCGCCCGAACGGGCTCTTCAGCGCGGCGCAGCGCCGTCAGGACGTGCGCGACGAGCAGCGCATCCATCGCGCCATCGTCAGCATCGAGGGGCGCGGCGGCGTGATTTTCGCCGTGCTCGCCTTCGCCTTCCTCATGGCGCTTCCTTATCTTTTCCCGGCGCGCGGCATCCTCAATTCGCTGGTCATCACCGGCATCCTCTATATCTCGGTCTTGGGCCTCGACGTGCTCATGGGCTATGCCGGGCAGGTGAGCCTCGGCCAGGCCGGGTTCATGGCGATCGGCGGCTACACCGCCGCGATCCTCGCGGTCCGCTACGAGGTCGAGCCGATCCTTGGGATCCTCGCCGGCATGGCGCTCTCGATCGTGGCGGCGGTGTTCCTGTCGCTCGTCACCGTGCGGCTCAGGGGACATTTCCTCGCGCTCGCGACGCTTGCCTTCGGCCTCATGGTCGATTCTCTCACCGTCGGGCTCGACGAGGTGACGGGCGGCCCCTCGGGCCTCGCCGGCATCCCGTCCTTCTCCGTCGGCCCCGTCACCTTCGCGACGCCGTTCGAGATGTACTATCTCGTCGCCGGCATCATCGTCGTGCTGGTGCTGGTGCTGCATGGCGGCATGATGTCGGGCTTCGGGCGCGCGCTGAAATCCGTGCGCACCGATCAGACCGCGGCGGCGGCCCTGGGCGTCGACGTCGCGCGCTACAAGCTTGCGGCCGTCGTCATCAGCGCGGCGCTCGGCTCGCTTTCAGGCAGCCTCTACGCCTTCTATTTCCATTTCCTCTCGCCGGAGATGGTGGGGACGCCGCGCTCGTTCGAGATGATCGCCATGCTGATCGCCGGCGGCGAGGGAACGCTCGTCGGCCCCGGCCTCGGCGCCGCGCTCATCACGCTGCTGCCGACCGTGTTCCAGCCGCTCGCCTACTACAAGACATTCGCCGAAGGGCTCTTGCTCGTCTCGTGCTTCCTGTGGCTGCCGGACGGGATGTTCGGCACGGGCGTTTCGCTCATCACGCGTCTCGCTCGGCGCTTTGCCGGAAACGGCGAGGTCCTGGCGCCGGGGCGCGCGCAATGACGGAGCCTGCGCTCGACGTTGTGGGATTGTCGCGCAGCTTCGGCGGCGTCAAGGCGTGCGACAAGGTGAGCTTCATCGTTCCCGACGGAAGTCTCACCGCCGTCATCGGCCCCAACGGCGCCGGCAAGACCACCGTCTTCAATCTCGTCACCAACCTCTACGCGGCCGACGAAGGCGAGGTGCGCTTCTACGGCACGCCGATTTTGGGGCGCGCGCCGGCCGAGATCGCGGCGATGGGCCTCATCCGCACGTTCCAGTCGGCGCGGATCTATCCCGGCATGACGGCGCTCGAAAATGTGTTGGCGGGTGCGCATCTCCATGTCCGCATGCCGGCGTGGCGGCAGATGCTGTGGCTTCCTTCGGCGCGGCGTGAAGAGCGACACCTCGCGAAGAAGGCCGAGGCGCTTTTGGAGCTCGCGAACCTGACGCAATTCCGCGCCGCCGCCGCAACCGATCTGCCGATGGGCGCGCAAAAGCTTTTGGAGGTCGTGCGCGCGCTGATGGCGGAGCCGCGCCTCCTGCTCCTCGACGAGCCGGCGGCGGGCTTGAACGACGCCGAGACCGCCGATCTCGCCGAGCTTTTGCGCGCCGTGCGCGACGGCGGCGTCACCGTCATGGTGGTCGAGCACAACATGTCGCTCGTGATGGGCGTCGCCGACGAGGTGATCGTGCTCGATGCCGGCTCGATCGTCGCGCGCGGGAGCCCGCGCGAGATCCAGAAGAACGAGCGCGTCATCGCCGCCTATGTCGGAGCCGCGACCTGATGCTCGAAGTGAAGCGCCTTCACACCGGCTACGGCGGCATGGACGTGATCCACGGCATCGACATCGCCGTCAATGCGGGCGAGATCGTCGCGCTCGTCGGCGCCAACGGCGCCGGCAAGTCGACGCTGGTCAAGACCATCTCGGGCCTCTTGCCGACACGCGCCGGCGAGATCCTGTTCGAGGGCGAGCGCATCGATCGCCTGAGCCCCAAGGCGCGCGTACTGCGCGGCATCGCCCAGGTGCCGGAGGGACGGCAGGTCTTCGGCGGCCTCACGGTCGCCGAGAATTTGCGCCTCGGTGCCTATGCTCATCGCCGTACGCTCGACGAAGCGCGGCTCCAGGCACGCATGCGCGAGGTATGCGCGCTCTTTCCTGTGCTGCTCGAACGCCTCTCGGAGCCCGTCTCCAACCTTTCCGGCGGGCAGCAGCAGATGCTGGTGATCGCGCGCGGCCTCATGGCGAGCCCGCGGCTCCTCGTACTCGACGAGCCTTCGCTCGGCTTGGCGCCGGTGCTGGTGGCGGAGATCTTCCGCCTCATCGCGGGCCTGCGCGACAAGGGCATCGCCATCCTCTTGTCGGAGCAGAACGCCAAGCTCTCGCTCGCGATTGCCGACCGCGCCTATGTGATCGAGATGGGCCGGGTGGCACTCGCCGGCACGGGGCAGGAGCTTCTGGCTTCGCCCGAGGTGGCCGAGCGCTATCTCGGCGTCGGCCACGCCGTCTCGGTCGCCGACGCCCCGCGCCACGCCCAGCTCGTCGCGCGCCTCAAGGAGATCTTCGCGGCGCAGGCACGGTAAGATTCCTCGTCCTGAGCGGAGCGCACAGCGCGCAGTCGAAGGACGCACCTTCCACCACTGTCATTGCGAGCGCAGCGAAGCAATCTGCGGCAGATTGCTTCGTCGGCTTCGCCTCCTCGCAATGACAGCGAAACGTATGAGCGGCCTTACTCCGTCGTCGCGCCGCTGGCCCGTCACTCCGCTGCCTTGTCCTTGGCGTCGAGGCGCGCGATGAGCGCGTCGATGGTCTTGCGCCATTCCGCTTCCTCGTTGGCGCGGAGCGCCGGCAGCGCGTCGGCCTGGTCGGCGACCCAGTCGTGGCGCAGCGCCGTGGCGCTCGCGAGCAACGGCTCGAGCCCGGCGCGCGCCACCGTCTCGGCCGCCTCGCGCATCTCGGCGGCGCGGCGCCGCCCATGCTTCACCACGCGCTCGATCAGGTATCCGGCGAGCTTCTCCCAGTCGAGCGGCTTGAACGTTTCGCCGAGCGAAGCCGTGATGCGGTCCTCGACGCCATAGCGCCGCGCCGTGAGGAAGCATTCGAAGGCCAAGGCCTCGATCCCCTTGATCATCACGCTGCGACACATCTTGATGGCAGAGGCCTCGCCGATCGCGTCCGCTACCGGCTCCATCTTCAAGCCCGCGGGCGTCAGGAGCTTCGCCAGCGCCGGTCCGCCGGTGCCGCCCAAAAGCATCGGCACTCTGAGCCCGTAAGGCGCCACCGGCGCCATCACCGCCGCTTCGACGTAAATTGCGCCCGAAGGCGCGACCGCCTCGGCATCGGCGCGCTTCGTCTCGGGCGAGACCGAGTTGATGTCGAGGAAGAATTGCCCGGGGCGGAGATATCCTGCCGCCCCGCGCGCCACGTCAATCGCCGATGTGGCCGTCACCGCCGAGATGACCACGCGCGCGCCATCCGCCGCCGCCGCGGCCGAGGGGCACGCCTCGGCGCCCATCGCCTTCGCCCGTGCGCGGAACTCCGCGCCCGCGGCGGAATTGTCGAACAGGATGTCGTAGCAGGCGACGCTCCAGCCCGCGCCGAGAAAGCCACGCGCGAACGTGCTGCCGAATTCGCCGAAGCCGATCAAGGCGATGCGCCGGTCGCTGAGCTCGCTCATCGAATCTCTCCCAAACCGGCGCGGAGGCTAACCGACCCGTCTGGGCGTTGGTAGGGGTGGAGCAAGGGACTAGACCATTAACGTGAGAGCAAGATTCACGCTTCGAATGGAACCGACGGCTCCATTCGAAACGATCTTGCGCTAGGATTGCGAGCCATGGCGCTCGAGGAATATCGCAGGAAACGCCGCTTCGAGAAGACCGCCGAGCCCAAGGGCGCGACGCCCCGTGCGCGCAAGAAATCCTTGTCCTTCGTCGTCCAGAAGCACGACGCCTCGCGGCTGCACTATGATTTCCGCCTCGAATATGACGGCGTCTTGAAGAGCTGGGCCGTCCCGAAAGGTCCTTCGCTCGATCCTGCCGACAAGCGCCTTGCCGTCCAGGTCGAGGATCACCCGGTCGAATATGGCGGCTTCGAGGGAACGATCCCCGAAGGCGAATATGGCGGCGGCACGGTCATGCTGTGGGATCGCGGCACGTGGGAGCCGGTGAACGATCCCGCCGAAGGCCTCGCCAAAGGGAGCCTCAAATTCGTGCTCGCGGGCGCGCGCATGAAGGGGCATTGGGCGCTCGTCCAGATGAAGGGGCCGCGCGGCGGCAACGGCAAGAACTGGCTCCTCATCAAGGAGCGCGACGCGATGGCGCGGCCGGGCCACGGCGACGATCTCGTCGAGCGCTATGACCGCAGCGTCGAAAGCCGCCGCACGATGGACGGCATCGCCAAGAACGACGGCAAGGTATGGCGCTCGAAGCCGCGCCGCACCGCGCTGCAGACGCGCGGCGAGCGCTTGTTGGAGCGCGTCGCCGCGACACGCGTGGCGCGGCTCGATCCGGCCGACATCCCTGGCGCCAGGCGCGCGCGCCTGCCGGCATCGCCGCGGCCCGAGCTTGCGACGTTGGCCGACGCGGCGCCCGAAGGCGACGGCTGGCTGCACGAGATCAAGTTCGACGGCTACCGCATGGTCGCTCGCGTCGCATCCGGCAAGGTCCGCATGCTGAGCCGCAACGGCATCGACTGGACCGGGCGCTTTCCGCGCATCGAGGCGGCGCTCGCGGCCTTGCCGCTCGAGGACGCCGTCATCGATGGCGAGGTCGTGCATCTCGAGCCCAACGGCGTCTCGTCCTTCTCGGGCCTGAAAGACGATCTCTCCGCCAAGCGCACCGACCACCTCGTCTATTACGTGTTCGACCTTCCTTATCTCGACGGTCATTCGCTCGAGGGCGCGGCCCTCGAGGCGCGCAAGGAGGCGCTCCAGGCGATCGTGCCGCCCGGCGGGACCGGGCCGGTGCGCTTGAGCGAGCATGTCACCGGGAACGGCGCGCGCTTTTACCAGGAAGCGGGCCGCCACGGTCTCGAAGGGATCGTGTCGAAGCGGAGCGGTTCGCTTTATCGCAGCGAGCGCACGCACGACTGGCTCAAGATCAAGTGCGTGAAGCGCGAGGAATTCATCGTCCTCGGCTGGACCGATCCCGAGGGCAAGCGCAAAGGCCTCGGCGCGCTGCTGCTGGGATATTACGACCGCGCGAAGAACCTTTGTTTTGCCGGCGCGGTCGGCACCGGCTTCACTGCGCGCACGCTCGCCGAGCTCAGGGCGCGGCTCGATCCGCTCGCGCGGGAAAAGCCGCCATCAGCCGAGATCGCGCGCGACGCGCCCAAAGGCGCGCATTGGGTGGCACCCAAGCTCGTCGCCGAAGTGCAGTACAGCGAATGGACCGAAGACGGCCGGCTCCGCCATCCGTCATATCAGGGCCTGCGCGAAGACAAGGAGCCGGACGACGTGATCCCCGATCGCCTGCGTGCCGCGTCCTCATCGCGCCCGTCATCGGCGCGCGCATCTTCCGCACCGCGCGCCACGCCCTCCGCACGCAACGGCAACGAAATTGCCGGCGTGCGGCTCACGCATCCCGAGAAAATCCTCTACCCCGAGGCCGGCATCACGAAGCTCGATCTCGCGCAGTATTACGTCGCGGTCGCGGACGCGATGCTGCCGCATGTGAAGGGCCGGCCGCTGACGCTCCTGCGCTCGCCCGACGGCGTCGGCGGCAAGCATTTCTACCAGAAACATCCGGGCGACAGCGCGCCCGATGCGTTGGGCCGCATCGAGATCGACGAGAAGGAAGGGCGCACGATCTACCTCCTTGCCGACGACGTCGCAGGGCTTGTCGCGCTGGTGCAGATGGGCGTCCTCGAAATCCATCTCTGGGGCTCGACGAAGCGCGCGATCGAGAAGCCCGACCGCATCATCTTCGATCTCGATCCCGACGAGGGGCTGGCGTGGGACCATGTCGTCGAAGGCGCCATCCGTGTCCGCGATCTCCTTGCCGAGATGGGGCTCGAGACCTGGCCCAAGACGACGGGCGGCAAGGGGCTTCACGTCGTGCTGCCGGTGCGGCCGCACTTCGAGTGGGACGCGATCAAGGCATTCTCGCATGCCGTCGCCGACGAACTCGTGCGCCGTCATCCGGATGCTTACACCGGCACGCTCTCGAAGCGCGCGCGGCACGGCCGGATCTTCATCGATTATCTGCGCAACCAGCGCGGCGCCACCGCGATCGCGCCGTTCTCGGCGCGCGCGAAGCCGCAGGCGCCGGTGGCGATGCCGCTCACGTGGCGCGAGGTCGAGGCCGGCGTGCGGGCCGATGCCTTCACCGTCCGCACCGCGCCGGAGCGCCTCAAGAAATTAAGGCGCGACCCGTGGGAGGGCCTCCTCGAGTGCCGCCAGTCTCTTCCGGCCGCGGTCATGCGCAAATTCCGCTAGCGAGTCCTCCGATTGGCTGTGGTCGCGCGATTTCTTCAAGTTCGTCATGGCCGGGCTTGTCCCTGCCATCCACGTGTTGTGTTCGTGGCTAAAAACACGTGGATGCCCGGCACGGAGGCCGGGCATGACGAAAGCTAACAATCTCGTCGGCAACCACTCCCGCGCGGTATGATGCGTATTACTTTCTCCGGGGAAGAGCCATGCCGCGCTACCGCAAACTCGGCTATGTCGCGCTCAACGTGTCGGATCTCGCCCGCTCGCGCGCCTTCTATGAGCAGCAGCTTGGGCTCGAGCCGAGCGGCGAGGGCGCGGGCGCCGCATTCTTCCGCTGCGGCTTCGAGCATCACGCGATCGCGCTCTATGAAGGCGCGCCAGGGCTGAAGCGCGTCGGCTTCGAGCTCGAGGATGGCTCGTTCGATGCGGCGCGGGGCGAGCTTGAGGGGCATGGGCTCGAGATCACGCAAGTTCCCCGCGAGACTTGCGCCGCGCTCCACATCGACCGCGCGTTCCGCGTCGTCGAGCCCTTCACCGGCGCGACATTCGAGTTCTACGGCGCGATGCGCGAGCTTTCCGCGCCCTACGCGCCGCGGCTCGCGAAGATCCAACGCATCGGCCATGTCGTGCTCAAGGTGCCGGACTTCGCCGCCGCGTGCGATTTCTACACGCGCGTGCTGGGCTTCCGCGTCTCCGATCTCATCGATGGCCAGGCTTGTTTCATGCGCTGCCATCCGAGCCCGTATCATCATGGCGTCGCGCTCATCAATTCGGGCGCGGCCCAGCTCCACCACGTCAATTTCATGGTGACCGAGGTCGACGATATCGGCCGCGCCATCTCGCGTTTCAACAAAAATGGCGTGCGCGTCGTCTACGGGCCGGGGCGCCACCCGCCCTCGGGCAGCATGTTCCTCTATTTCCTCGATCCCGACGGGCTCACGCTCGAATACAGTTTCGGCATGGAGGAATTTCCCGAGCTCGACGCGCGCCGCCCGCGCCTCTTCGAGCCCGTGCGCGAGAGCTACGACTATTGGGCGAGCTTTCGTGATCCCGAGAACTATGCGGCGAAGGGCGCGATCGAACGCACGCTTTCGAATTCCCGTCGTGCGGCCGCGAGCTGACGCTTGATCGCGGCGGGCTAGCCGTTGGAAGATGGTGCCCTGCGGGTCGGCCGGGGGAAGGGATGCCAATTCGCATCGAATACAGTGACGCTGGGCGCGGGGTTACGCTGATCGGCGAAGGCGTCGTGACCGCGGACGATCTCTTGAATGCGAATAAGGAAATCTACTCACGCGACCTTGCGGCGGAGCCCTACGACTACGGATTGTTCGACTCCTCCGGCATCACGGCAATGCCCGTCTCGACCGACGGCATGGAAGCGCTGGCGAACCGGGTCATGGCGGTGTCGGGCAAAATGCATGATTTCACCATCGCGATCTTCGCAAATTCCGACGCCGTCTCCACCTACGGTCAGATCTGGCAATTTCTGACGGGCAAGAGCGGTTGGCGCTCGCAGATATTTCGCAGTCGCGCCGACGCAATCGCGTGGCTGAAGGACGAGGTCACGAAAAAAGGCCGCCCGTTCAGCTTGAAATGATCACGCTCTCGAAGTCGCGAGGCCCCGCCGACGGGATAAGCCCGGCCATGACGAGGGTCACCGCGTTCTAGATTAGCGCCGGCCCTTCTTCGCGGCCGCCTTCTTCGGCGCGGCGGCGCGAGAGGCGGGCGCGGCCGCGCGAGAGGCGGGCGCGGCGGCCGGCGTCGGCGTGGCGCGGGGCGGTGCGCCCAGCATGTCGGAGCAGCCCGCGCGCGCCGCCCAATATTCCCAGGCGCGGAAGAACTCGGAGCCGTCGGGCCGCATCTCGAGCCGATTGTCGATCTCGCCCGGCTGCAGGCCCTTGACCGGGCCGCCGAGCCGGATCGCGTCGAGGAGCACGCGCGCGTTCCGCGGCATGTTGACGGCAAGCCGCACCACCTCGCGCACCGAGCGGCCGGCCGCGGCGAAGCCGTGCCCGCGCATGAGGACGGCGCGGTCGCCGGCCAGGCGCTCGGCCAGGTCGCGCCCTTGCGCCATGTTGGAGACCAGAAGATTGGTGTCGCCGAACCGCTCGGCGATGTCCCAGACCGGGATGCGGTGGCCGAGCTGCCCGGCCGAGTGGATCACCGGGCGCAGCGGCGTCGGGCTGATGCTGAACGGCAGCACGTCGAGCGCGTGACTGTGCACGACGCCCATCACCTCGGGCCGCGACTCGTAGATGGCGCCGTGGATGTGCCGCTCGATATAGAGCGAGCGCTTCTCGTCCTTGATCGGCCGGCCGTCGAGCGTGCACTCGATGATGTCGTCGAGCGTCACGAGCTCGGGGCTGCGCGAGACCGAGATGAAGTAATGCTTGGGATCGCGCGGGCTGCGCACGCTGATATGGCCGTAAGCGTCGCAGATGCCCTCGTGCCCGAGGATGCGGTTGGCGATGACGAGGTCGCGCAGTACGTCGTCGAGTTCGCTCATGTGCTTGGCGTCCCCCTTTGGTGCAGATAATTTCAGCAAAGTTACGCCCCGATCAAGCGCTTCCGCCGTGGATGCGACGGCGGGGCCTGCCGCACCGACGCAGGGCGGGCGTAGAGGGAGGACAATAAATGCCATTCAAATCAATGGGATGGGTCGGCCGGTTGGGCCTTTTAGTGGGGCTTGCCGCCGGCCTTGCCGGGCCGGCTGCGGCGCAGCAGAAGCTCCAGGACGTGAGCCTTGCCGTGCCCGCCTTCAGCCTCAGCTTCTCGCTTCAGTATCTCGCCGATGATCTCGGCCTCTGGCAGAAGCATGGGCTCAACGTGAAGAGCACGCTCATCGCCGGCGTCGGCGCTGCCAACGCGGTGATCGCCGGGAGTGCCGATGCCGCCGACGCTTCGCCGCCAACCGTGACACGGGCGGCCGCGCACGGGCAGCACCTGCTCGCGATCGTCGCCATGCAGGACCGGCTTTTCGTCGAGACTTCGCTGCGCAAGGACCTGGCCGATGCCGCCGGCTTCGATCCCAAGGCGCCGCTCGAGAAGCGCGTGCAAGTGCTGAAAGGGCGCACGATCTCGGTCGACTCGATCAACTCGATCATTCACGCCTATCTTCGGCTTCTGGCGCATGTCGGCGGCTTCGATCCCGAATCGATCCGCGTCGCGCCGATGCAGCCGCCCAACATGGTGGCGGCCTTCGAGGCGCATCAGATCGACGGCATCACCATGTCGCTGCCCTGGCCCGAGGCGCCGGTGCTGAAGGGCGAAGCGGTCATCGTCGCGAGCGGCTTGAAGGGCGATCCGCCCGACATGGTGCCGTTCGCGAACACGCTTCTCGTGGTGCAGCCCGAGACGTGCGAGAAGCGGAAATGGCTGTGCCAGGGCATGGGTGGCGCGCTGGCCGATGCCGCGGCCTACGTGAAGGATCATCCGGGCGACGCGCTCGCGCTCTTGCAGAAGCGCTTTCCAACGCTCGACCCGAAGCTCGTCGCTGCCTCGTTCGAGGCGATGCGAGAGGTGACGCCGTCGCCGCCCGTGCCGCTCGCGTCGGAGCTTCCGAACGCCGAGACGCTCAACATCGAGGCGGGCCTGATGAAGCCGGAGGAGCGCTTGCCGAGCTACGCCGGGCTCTTCAGCGACGCTTACGCGCGGTAGGCCGGATTAAAGTGCGTCCTTCGACCACGGCCCTGCGGGCCTACGCTCAGGATGAGGAATTTCCCTTGAGTTTCACCAAAGCTCCTCATCTTGAGCGGAGCGCGAAGCGCGTAGTCGAAGGACGCACCGCGTTTCCGCTCTAAATCGCCGTGACTGTCGCGCCCGGCGATTCTTACCAATAGAGCAGCCAGACGCCGTCCCTGCGGATGCCGTGGCCTTGCAGGCAGATGCGCTCGTCGCCCTCGGCGACGTGCTCGATCGGAGCGATCTGATGCATCTCGTGGCCGGTGTGCAGCACCAATGAGCCGAGCGAATAATTGACGCGCGATGGTTGCTTGAACGGCCACACCTCGGGCCCGCTTTGCTCCGGATGGAGCAGGTCCCACACATTGAGGGCGCCGCCCTCCCGCGGCAGCCGCACCGGCAGGGTAAAGGAAAGGAGGTCGCCGGTCCTCGGCCAGTCGCCTTCCTGAAAGCCGAGCTGCAGATACTGCAGATCGAAATGCACCGAGGCGACATTGAAGCCGCGGTGGGGGATGCCGCGGTCGATCCAGATATGAAAGCCGGGAATGGCTTGCGGCTCGATCAGCGCGCAGCGCGCGCCGAGCGCCGCTTCCAGCGTCGCAACCACCCGGTCGTAGAGCGGCTCGAAATTGCTCAGCAGAATCTCGTTCAGCGGTGGCGCCTTCTCCTGGTATTGCACGGCCCCCGCCAGGGTCGTGCAATCCAAGTAGGTGGCGCGCCCGAGAGTGAAGAATCCGGGCTGGCGGAAGACCCAGTGGCTCCGCAGCTCGTGCACCTGCCGGGCGGCGGCCTCGCATTCGGCGGCACTGAGCGTCGGCAGCTGCTGCAATGTGTCGATCTGCCGGTGCCGCCGCCCGGTCCTGTGCGCGGGCGAGCCGTCCGGCGGCCTGCGCCGGAGAGCGCGCACTACGCGGCCGGCCAGCCAGGCGAGCAAGGCGACCGGATAGAGCCCCAAGAGCCCGGCATAGTCATCGGCGAGCGGGCCACTGTCGTGGGGGCTCGGCGCGATCGGCCGCGGCATGTCGCGTGCGCCGGCGCGGATCCAATAGGCGGCGGCGCGCCGGGCCGACCGGTACCCCGCGCGCGCGGCCGCCAAGATGCGTTTCATGGATCGATTATACGCGACAGCGTCAGAGCACCGCTCGTAGCAACGCCATCGTCCGGGGCGTGACCCGAGACAACCGTCCGGGCGCCCTTTGTCCTAGCGGCTAGATCTCCATCTCGCGGTCGACCGGGCGCCAGGCGAGCGCGCGCCGTTCGAGCGAGTTGACGAGCGCGTTGATGACGAGCACGAGCGTCGTCGCGACGACGATGCCGGCGAAGACGCCGACCGTGTCGGAAAGCTCGCGCGCATGCTCGATGTAGTGCCCCACGCCCTCGGTCGAGACCAGGAACTCGCCGACGATGCAGGCCGAGACGGCGCGCGGGAAGGAGACTTTGAGTGAGGTGAAGACGAACGGCAGCAGCGAGTTCCACACCACCTCGCGCGAGATCCTGGTCTCGCTCGCTCCCATGATGCGCGCCATGCGCACGAGACGCTGGTCGACGCCACGGATGCCGGCGAAGACATTGACGAAGGGGATGTAGAACACCATGAGCGTGACGATGACGAGCTTCGGCGTGTCGCCGATGCCGAACCACAGGATGAGCCACGGCGCGAGCGCGTATTTCGGGATGCCTTGCGAGCCGAGGATGTAGGGCTCGATCGCCTCGGTCCAGCGCTTCGAGCGCCGCAGCGCGAACGGCAGCAGCGCGCCGGAGACACCGCCGAGGACAAAGCCGATGCACGAGACGCGCATCGTCGCGCCGATGTCGACGAACATCTCGCCGCTCGCCGCGAGCTCCCAGAGCCGCTTCACCACGTCGACGGGATAGGCGAAGAAGATCGAGCCGAAGGCGACCGCGCCCCACTGCCAGGCGAGCAGCAGGAGCACGGCGAGCAGGATGCGCCCGACCGTGACGAGCGTTTTCTTCGAGACGAGCGGCTCGCGCTCGACGAAGTCCGATACGCGTTCGACAGTGGTCATAGCACCTCCGACCGGATGCGCTCGTAGAGCTCGGCGAAGCCGGGCAGCGTCAGGAAACTCTTGACGCTGCGCGGCCGTGGAATGGGGATCGCGTGTTCGGACTGGATGCGCGCGGGCTGGCGCGAGAGAACGAGCGTGCGGTCGCCCAAAAGAATGGCCTCGGTGATGTCGTGCGTCACGAAGACGATGGTCTTGCGCCCGAGGCTCCAGAGCCGCAGCAGATCCTCCTGCAGCTGCATGCGCGTCTGCGCATCGACCGCGCCGAAGGGCTCGTCCATCAGGATGATGGGCGGGTCGTAGACCAGCGTGCGGATCAGCGTGGTGCGCTTGCGCATGCCGCCCGATAGCTCGTGCGGATAGTATTTCTCGTAGCCCTTCAACCCGACCGCGGCGATCAGCGTCTCGGCATGCGCGCGCGATTTGTCGTCGAGCCGCCCCTGCACCTCGAGCGGGAAAAGCACATTGTCGATCGTCGTACGCCAGGGGAGCAGGTTGTCGTCCTGCGTCACATAGCCGATGCGGCGGTTGAGCCCCGGCCGCATCTCCTTGGGATCGGCGCAGCCGATCTTGTTGCCCTCGAACAGGATCTCGCCCGAGGAGGCGACGTCGATCTGCGCGATCATGTTGAGGAGCGTCGATTTTCCCGCGCCCGACGGACCGATGATGGTGAGGAATTCGCCCTCGCGCACGGAAAAGCTCAGATCCTGGATCACCCAGGGCGGCGGCTCGCGCCCCTGCCGCGCGGGAAAGCGCTTGGCGAGCTTGCGGATTTCGAGAAGCGGCACGTTCATATCAGTTGCCGCCCGTCGCCGCCGTCTCGGGCGGCCGCCACCTGAGGAGGATTGCCTCGAACGCGTCAACGCTATAGCCGACCGCGTGGATGATGAGGGTGGCGGCGAGGATCGCGACGAAGCATTGCGTCGTGTCGAAATTCATCGCGCCCACCTGGACGAGATAGCCCAAGCCCCGGTTCGAGGAGATGAGCTCGGCGATGACGGCAGCGCCGATCGCGTAAGGCAGGCCGATGCGGAAGCCCGCGAAGATGTGCGGCACGGCAAGCGGGAACACGATCTTGCGCGCGACCTGCTGCTCCGAGGCGCCCATGAGCTTCGCCATCTGCACGAGCTTCGTGTCGAGCGAGCGCACGCCCGAGAGCGTGCTGAAATAGACGATGAAGAAAAGCACGCTCGCGACGAGGGCGATCTTCGATTCGGTGCCGATGCCGAACCACAGGATGAAGAGCGGCGCGAGCGCGAGCTTGGGCGCGCCATAGCCGCCGACCATGAAGGGGTCGAGGATCGCCACCATCACCGGGCTGCGCCGCAGCACGAACGGCAGAACGACGGCGGGAACGCCGCCGATCACGGCGCCGAGGAACGCTTCCTCGACCGTGTAGCTCGACTGGCGGATCAGCTCGCCATTGAACAGCGTCACGAAGAAGCGCGAGATGGTGAGCCACGGCGTACTCACCCAATAGACGCCGAGCGTCATCCCCGCCACCTGCCATATCGCCAGGATGACGATCGCGACCATCGCCCGGTCGAGATGCGTGCGCCAGCGCGCCATAGCCCCGCCTCCCTTGCTCAGTGCGTCTGGCCGTGGATCGGCACGAACACGTCCTCGAGCGGAAGCTTTCGCGCGGTCAGGTTCTGCTCATAGAGATATGTGACAAGCGCGTCGAGCGTCGGCCGGTTGGCGTCGATGCCATAGGGCCACGGATCGCCCTTGAACAGTTCCTCGATCTCCTCGAGCTCGGTGCTGAGCCACGGCAGCATGTAGCGTGTGGCGCCCTCGGCCTTCATCTTCTCGAGCTGCTTGTTCTTCGACTGGTTGAAGGCGTTGAAGAGGCTCGTCGCCACGAACGGATGCTGCTCATAGACCGAGCGTTTCAGCGCCACGAGGTGCATGATCGGGAAAATGCCGGTGCGCTGGAAATAGTCGCGCTCGACCTCGCGGAAATTGGGGAAGAGGCGCTGGACGTCGGGATTGCGGCGATAGGATGCCGGCATCGAGGTGGCGGTGATGGCGTCGATCTTGCCTTCCGACAGGAGGTCGGAGAGCGACTTGTCGGCGGGCGCGGTCTCGATGTCGGCGGGCTTCAAGAGCGGCAGAACGGTCGGGCTGCCGTGCGAGCCCCTGTGGTTCAAGGCGCCCTGCACCCAATGGATCTTCGAGCAGTCGACGTCGTATTCGTGCGCAAGGAAGCCGCGGATGAAGATGGCGGCGGTCTGGGTGTAGAGCGGCACGCCGACGCGGCGGCCCTCAAGGTCCTTGGGCTTCTTGATGCCCGACTTGCGGTTGATCGAGACGTGGCCGTGGCGGAAGACGCGCGACGGGAACACGGGCAGCGCCACGAACGGGCTCTGGTTCGCGGCGATGCGCTGGATCGTCTCCGAGCTCGACATCTCCGAGAGGTCGAACTCCTGGCCGCCGGCCATGCGGTCGAAGATGTCGCGCGGGTTGTCGATCGCGATGAAGTTGAGATCGATGCCCTCGGGCCGCACCTCGCCGGTATAGAGCGGCAGCATGCGGTCATAGAGGCCGCACGCGAACGTGAGCGGCAGACTGGCCATTGTTCCTCCCTAGGGCGCGCGCCTCATTGGTCTTCGCTGCGCAAAAATCCCAACCGGTCGAGCACCGGCTCGTCGGTGACGCGGAACAGCACGGCGCCTTTCTTCGTGCTGTGGAATTGCGTGTGCCACGACGGCGCCACCACCACGTCGCCGCGCGCCCATTCGAAATGGTGACCCTCGACCGTGGTCGAGCCCTCGCCCTCGGCCACGGCGTAGAGCGTGTTGGCGGTGCTGCGGTAGGCGCGCGTCGTCTCGCCCGGCTCGAGCCGCATCATCGCGAGCGCCATCGTGTCGAGCGCCGGATTGCCGAGTGCCACCGACGTGCCGTGCCGGCCCATCGGATCGGGCGCAGCCTCGTCGAGCCGGCGCGTGGTGTCGTGCCAGGGGAAGAGGAGCGGGGAGTCCGGCGCCTCGGGCGCGTTGTCCTCGAACTCGTCGGGATGCGGCTCGAAGAACATCGGGTCGAGCAGATGGACGAGCGGCACGTCGAGGAAATCGAGCCAATAGGCGCGGGCTTCGCCGTCGTTGCCGTGTCCGTGCCAGCTCCAGTTCGGCGTCAGCACCACGTCGTTGCGGCCCATCGGCAGCTTCTTGCCGTTGACGGTGGTATAGGCGCCGACATCGGCGTCGAGCACGAGGCGAAGCGCGTTGGGCGTGTGGCGATGCGAGCGCGCCGTCTCATGCGGCATGATCATCTGGTAGGCGGCGACGAGCGTACGCGCGGTCGCGTAGGAATTGCCCTCGAGCGGATTGACCAGGATGAGATTGCGCCGCTCGGCAAGCTCGGTGTTGATGAGCCGCCCGGCCGCGTCGAGCGCCGCCTTGGCCTGGATATAGCGCCAGTGATAAGGCGGAAAGGTGTGGTGCGGCAGCGGCCACAATGACGGCGTCGGCTTCGCCCATCCGGCGCCGAGCCCGATCGTGGCAAGCTGCGGGTAAAGCGCATCGAGCGAACCGGCCCCCGCTAGCGCGTCCGGGCTGGGTGAAACCATGGCGGGCCTCCCGCCGCTCTTGGTACCGGGGACCCGCCGCTCTGTAAAGCCCGCCGTCCGCCGCTGCTCATCCGACGGAACCCGCTCTCGCACCCGCTGTTTTGCCGGGCATACGAGAAGCGGTGGCAAGGGAGCATGCATGATCCGGTGTCTAGGTTTGGCCGCCGCGGGTCTCGCCGCGAGCGTCGTCGCTGCCGCGGCGCAGGGCGCGCCGACGGTCTACGATCCCAACAACAGTCTACGGCGGCCGTGCGGAATCGGGCTCGGCCTTCCCGGTGCGCGGCGACTATTCCGCGCATGAGGTCGTGGGCGGCTTGCGCTGGGTTTCTAGGGCACGCTCGCGATGAGCGGCAGCGCGTCGCCTTGCCGCTCAGCTCTCTTACTCAGGAACGCCGGCGCCGGCGCGCAAGGCCAAGTCCGAAGAGCGCCGTACCAAGGAGCGCGAGCGACGGGGGCTCCGGCACCGAAGTCGAGGCCGGGCCGACATCCCACGTGACCGGATCCTTGTTGCTGTTCACGGGAAGGCAGCCGTTGCCGTTGTCGTCCGTGAAGAAGCTGCCCGTCGACTTTTTGTCGTTGACCTCGTCCGGCAAAGTCGAACCTTCGACGCAGCCGGAATGGATGTTGAGGTTGAAGGTCCCGGTCGGGCTCGTGATGAACGCGGGATCGTCGATCGTCAACAGCGTCGCGACATCGAAGGTCAGCGACGACAGGTCATCCTTGCCGGACGGAAGGGTCAGACTGAGATCGTTCAATCCGGTCGTCCCCGAGCCGCTCGCAATGAGATCGTAAGTCGCGCTCTTGTCTTTGCCGATTCCGAACGCGGCCAAATTGGTAAGGTCAGTCGTGCCGGTTGCGGTCGGCTCGCCGAAGCTGGTCTTCTTTCCAGAGGCGGCCCAGAGATCGAGACTGATGGTTGGCGCCGACGTCGCCTGGAAACTCCCGCCGGGTCCGGACCAGTCGCCCAGACCAGAGATCGACGCGGTGATGAACAATTGCCAGTTTCCGCCGCCGCAACCGCCGCTGCTGGTCGAGCCCTTGAGGTCGGCGCACACCAGCGGGAGACCGAGGGTTGGACCAAGAAGGTCATTGATCTGGACGGCGGCTTGCATCTGGAAGGCTTCGGGCGTCGATGCATCCGACATCGACGGCGTCTGAAGCCCGAAATAGCCGATCGCGTAGCCACCGCCGATTTTGAAGCTGCCGCCGAAACCCGGATCGATACCGCTGGCGCCCGGGACGATCGTGATCGCGGTCGCGGATGCCGCCGCGGCAAACCCGACGCTGACCATCGCCGCCGCAATCGGCATCAATAATCTGTTGAAATACATCACATATCCTTCCAGAAATCCGGTCGATAACAAACTTCCTATTGGGCTAATACGAATGGTCGCAGTTGTTGGTGCTGCGCTGCGGCGTTGCGCCGCGCCCGGCGAATTTGCTCCGGGCACCTCGCTCGGGAATCCGGCGAATCGTTGATGGTCACAACCAAATGTCCGCCACGATCGCGTGAGCGGTGGCGCGCCGCATTTCACTAAAATTCGCAATACTCAAAGCCCGGCAATACTTCACATGTGATTCATGGGCGAGGCGCAGTCTCTTCCGCGGACCAACCATGGGAGCGTCCAATGTCTCGTTTGATTCGCTATTTGCTGCGGGACGAGAGCGGCGCGACGGCGATCGAGTATGGTTTGATCGCGGCGCTCATCTCGGTTGCCATCATTTCGGCCGTCACGTCGGTCGGTGGCAGCTTGACCTCGACGTTCAACAGCGTCGCCAGCGCGCTCTAAGACGCGTTCGTTCTTACTTGGTGATGGATCAGGGCGCGCCGCCCCACGGCTGGGGCGGCGGCGTTGATTCTGGGCGCCGCGTTAGCGCGCGCGCGCGAC
>DATIXQ010000136.1:0-97768 GCA_035518375.1 Allostellaceae bacterium
CCGGCATGGTCGAATCGCACGCGCACCTGTCGTGGGCGTCGGCCGTCGACCGCATCATCAGCGCGAAGTCGCTGCCACCCGAGGAGCATCTTCTCATCACCGCGCGGAACGCCCGCATCACCCTCGATTACGGGTTCACGAGCGCCTACTCGGCAGGCTCGCTCGGCACGCGCTTCGAGATCGCGATCCGCGACGAGATCAACGGCGGCTGGCTGCCGGGCCCGCGCCTCAAGGCCTCGACCATGGAGCGCGCGCCCGTGAACTCCTACGGCATGCTCGCGGCGCATGACAAGGACCACGACCGCGGCCCCGCGGCGATGCGCGCCTTCATCAAGGAGAGCGCGGAGCTTGGGCTCGATTCGGTGAAGCTGCTCTTGTCGAGCGACGACAATTTCGAGCCGAACGGCTCGCAGAAGCTGCTCTACAGCGAGGACGAGGTCAAGGCCGCGGGCGAGCAGGCGCGCGAGTCCGGCATCTGGCTTGCCTGCCACGCACAAGCCGCAGCGGCGGTGAAGCTCGCGGTGCGGCACGGGTTCCGCGCGCTTTATCACTGCAGCTATGCCGACGAAGAAGCGCTCGACCTGCTTGAGTCCAAGAAGGACGAGCTATGGGTGGCGCCCGCGATCGGTCTCGCCTGGGCCGCGATCCATGCCGATCCGAGCTTCGGCGTGCCCGACTTCAACGTCGCGCGCGGGCGCAAGATGATGGAGCTGCAGCGCACGCTTGTGCCGGAGCTGCGCCGGCGCGGCGTCAAGGTGCTGCCGGGCGGCGATTTCGGCTTCCCGCACAATCCGATCGGGCGCAACGCGCACGATCTCGAGCTGTTCGTCGACGAGCTCGGCTACACGCCGGCCGAGGCGCTGACCGCAGCGACGAAATGGGGCGGCGAGCTCATGGGCATGGGCGACGAGCTTGGTCTCGTGCGCGAGGGCTATCTCGCCGACCTGCTGCTCGTGGCGGGCGATCCGACCGCGGACGTGCGCATCCTGCAGGATCGCGACAATCTGCTGATGATCATGAAGGACGGCGCCTACCACAAGGCGCCGCCGCAAGGCTTGGGCCGGCGTATGGCAGCGGAGTAGGCGCTACTCCGTGATGCGCGTCAGCACGTCTTGAAGCGCTTGTGAGGCATTGAGGAAGCGGAGCGCCACTTCCTTGGTGCGCGCGTCGCGGCGGACGAGCTCGGCCGAGAAGCGGAAGCGGCCTTCGGAGCCGCGCACGCTCAAAATGCCCGAGACGGTGGTGCCGATCGCGAGATTGGGATGCTTATCGTCGATCAGCACGCCATCGACGGACCAGTTGAGCGCGGCATGCTCGGCGCCGAGGAAGACAAGCTTGATCTGCCCCGAGACGAAGCGCTTCTTCGCGCGCCGCTCGCCCGCGGAGAGCGGCATCGAGCCGGCGGGCTTCAGCGGCGAGACGTTGGTTTTTGGGCGCGGCGCATCCATGACACGAAACCTCTGCGCGATGAACGCGCGGAGGATAGGGTTTACTCCGTAAATGGATCGTTAGAGCCTATCCCAACACGAGATCGTCACGATGGATCATCTCGTCGCGGCCGCGATATCCCAAAATTGTCTCAATTTCGCTGGATTTGTGTCCGGCGATGGCACGCGCGTCGGCGCTCGAATAAGCCGAGAGCCCGCGCGCCACAGCGCGGCCGTCGCGCCGCTTCACCAGCACCGCATCGCCGCGCTCGAACTCGCCCTCGACGCTGACGACGCCCGCGGGCAGCAGGCTCGTGCCGCGCTGAAGCGCGGCCGCCGCGCCATCATCGACGGTGAGCGCGCCCACCGGGTTGACGGCGCCGGCGATCCAGCGCTTCCTCGCGGTCTTGGGCTCCGACGAGGGAATGAACCAGGTCGCGCGCGCGCCCTTGTCGAGGGCGCTCAGCGGATGAAGCCCCTCGCCCTGCGCGATCGCCATGCGGCAGCCGGCCGCGAGGGCGATCCTTGCGGCGGAAAGCTTCGTCACCATGCCGCCCGAGGACGAGCCCGGCGGCGCATGACCCGCCATCGCTTCGATCTCGGCCGTCAATTCGCGCACCTCGGGCACGTGCCGCGCGCTTGGATCGAGCCGCGGGTCGGCGGTGTAGAGCCCATCGATATCGGACAAGAGAACGAGCGTGTCGGCCGAGATCATCTGCGCCACGCGCGCGGCGAGCCGGTCGTTGTCGCCGAAACGGATCTCGGCGGTCGCGACCGTGTCGTTCTCGTTGATGACGGGCACGGCGCCCAAAGCGAGAAGCTGCTCGAGCGTGGCACGCGCGTTCAAGTGGCGCCGGCGCGCCTCGGTGTCGTCGGGCGTGAGCAGGATCTGCGCGACGCCGATGCCGTGTCGGCCCAATGCCTCGAGCCAGGCATGGGCGAGCCGGATCTGGCCCGCGGCGGCAGCGGCCTGCTTTTCCTCGAGGCGGAGGACCCGCCCGCCCAAGCCAAGATGGCGGCGCCCGACCGCGACCGCGCCCGAGGTCACGACCAGCACCTCCTGACCACGCCCGCGGCATTGCGCGAGGTCGGCCACGAGCGCATCGAGCCAGCCATGCTTCAGGTCGCCGGTCGCGTCATCGACGAGGAGGGCCGAGCCGATCTTGACGATGAGCCGGCGCGAGGAGGCCAGGGTCTCAGTCATGCCGCCCCGCGCGGTAACCGGCTACCGCAAATTGGGTTCGTTCGGCAGAAATGCCGCGCGCGGCCGGGATTGGGTTCGTTTGGCAGAATCGGCTCGCAGCGGAGCGGGATTGGGTTCGTTCGGCGAAATTGGGTTCGTTCGGCAGAATCACCCAAATCCGTCGCTCCCGCGAAAGCGGGAGCCCAGGGCGAATGCTCGTGCGGCGCCTCTGGGTCCCCGCCTGCGCGGGGACGACGGAAAAAGAAATTGGGTTCGTTCGGTAATTTCGCTGCATCCGCCTGTTCGCACGGAAAGAATTTGTCCGCCCGGGGCCCGGGGGCCATCCCTAGCGCCAGCCCCAGCGCCCGTCAACGCACGATGCGTACGAAATCGGCACCTATTTCACATATTCGGCCGTGAAAAGCCCGTCATAGTGGCCGACCTTCTCCTCGGGCTTCATGAAGCCCGCCTCGACATTCATCAGCTCCGCGTGGGCGAGCTCGTCCGCCTCCACCACGGGTGGAGTCGGCGTCATGCTGACGACCGCCTCGTAGGAGGCCGCGAGCACCGGGTCGGAAATGTTGGGGAAGCGCTTCTTCAGGACCGCGATTGTCTCGGCTTTGTGCTCATGCACGAAGGTCGCCGCGCGCGCCATGACGTGCCCCATCTTCTCGCACAGGCTCTTGCGTTCGACGCAAAGCTGCGGCCGCGTCACCAGCATGACCGAGCCGATCGGCACGAGCTCCTGCGGATCGCCCTTGATGCCGTCGGCGACGATGACCGCGGTTCCATTCGCCACGACGGTCTGGATCCAGGGCGGCGCCGAAGCGAAGCCGTCGATCGCGTGGCGATCCATGGCCGCCAGCGTGTCGGCCGGCTGCATCGGCGAGACGGTGATGGATTCGGGATCGTAGCCGCCCGCCTTCGCGACGACGCGCACGAACGAGTGGACGACCGTGCCCATACCGTCGACCGCGATGTTGCGGCCCTTCAGCACTTGGGCGCGCACCGACAAGGGCGCGTTCGGATCGAAATGCGCGGCCTCGGCCAATTCCTTGCGCAGCACGATCTGCTGCCCGTGGCGGTCGTTCATGTTGGCGATGGCGAGGAGGCGCTGGCCGCGCGCGGCGGCGCGGGTGAGCGAGCCGCCCGAAGAATAGGAGAACTCGGCCGAGCCGGCGATCACCGCGTTCATCGAACCCATGCCGACGATGAGGCGCGAATCAAGATCGACGCCGGCATCTTTGAAGAAGCCGAGATCGAGCGCCACGTAATGCGCCATGAACAGGATCGCATCGGCCGGAATGGCGAGCACGGCGTGCTCGGGCGCATCGGCCCGGGCCGGCGCTGATGCGCCGGCCGCAGCGAGTGCGGTGAGTAAGGCAAGGACACTGCGTCGAAACATGATCGCTCCCCTTGGCGCGCGGATTGAGGCACCATGATGGAACGGGGTCGCCCATTCGCCAAGGGACTGGGCCAGGGAGCGCAAAAATGGAATACGGCATCGCCCTCGCGACGCAGGCCGACAGCTGGAAGCTCGTGAAGCGGGCCGAGGAGCTCGGCTACACCGCCGCAGGATTCTTCGACACGCAGATGCTCAACGCCGACGTGTTCGTGGCGATGGCCGCGGCGGCGATGCAGACGAAGCGCATCAAGCTCGTGACGAACGTGCTCATTCCCTCGAACCGCATCGCGCCCTCGGCCGCCTGTGCCTTGGCCTCGCTCAACGCGCTGGCGCCAGGCCGCGTCGAGTTCGGCGTTTCGACCGGTTTCACCGGGCGCCGCACGATGGGCCTGAAGCGCATCAAGCAGGCGGACCTACGCGAGTATATCCGCGTGACCCAAGCGCTCTTGCGCGGCGAGACGCCGGAATGGGACTTCGAAGGCAAGCGCCGCAAGATCCGCTTCCTCACGCCCGAAATCGGCGCCATCAACATCAAGGACGAGATCCCGCTCTTCATCTCGGCAACGGGACCGCGCGCGCGGGGTCTTGTCGCGGAACTCGGCGCGGGCTGGATCTGCCCCTTGGGGCGTGCGCGCTCGGCGTTCGAGGCGCTCGCCGACATGAAGGCGAAGTGGCAGGCGGCGAGGCGCAACCTCGAGGACCTTCACGTCCACGGCGAGATCGGCGGCGCGGTCTTGCGCGACGGCGAGGCTTACGGCAGCGAGCGCATCAAGGACGAGGCCGGCCCCTCGGCGATGCTTCTGATCCACGATCTCGTCGAGGAGGAGATGCAGGACCGTGCCGTGCCCTCGGGCGCGTTCCCGCCCGCCTTCACGGCCGCGTTCGAGAAATACAAGGCGCTCTACGCGCGCATGGAGCCCGCGGACGCACGCTATCTCGCGAACCATGTCGGGCATCTCATGTTCCTAAAGCCCGAGGAGCGCGCGCTCTGCACCGGCGACCTCATCCGCGACTTTTCCTGGACCGCGCCCAAGGCGGAATTGCGCGAGCGCCTCAAGGCGCTGAAGGAAGCGGGGTTCAGCCGCGTCTCGGTGCAGATCCGCCACACGCGCCCGTCGATGCTCGAAGACTGGTGGGACGTGTTCGAAAGCGTGTGAGCGCCGGACGCGTTTGACCAGGCTATGTTCGTTTACCGGTGGTGGCCGGAGCCGCCGTGAGGCGCGCCATGCGGCGGTCCATAGCCGTGATAATGGCCGCCGCGCCACGCGGGCCCATAGAAGAACCCGAAGCCCAGATCCGGATAGGCGTAGTACGGCGGTCCATAGAAATAGGGAACCGGCACGCAGCCATAGACCGGATCCCAGTAATATCCGTAGGCGCACACGACTTGCGCCGAGGCGCGCCCGGAGACCGCGTCGGCGGCGAATACGAGCGCCAGCGCCGAAACAAGAAAGAGCGCGCGCGCGAGCATCTTGGCCGGCCTCATTACCGTTTCTCCCCTAATCCGGGTTGTGCATCATCGGCATGTGGCCATGCTGCATGTGCTGGCGCGGCCCCTCCTGGCGGAGTGTCTGAAACTCCTTGTCGGCAGCCTTCTTCTGGTCGGGCGACAGGCTGCCGTAGAGAGCATCGAACACGGGGACGAGCTTATTCATGTCGTCGGCATGGGCCGCGGCGAGCTGCGCGTACCAATGCATCATGCCGGTTGCGCTGCGGTCCCGGTGTTGCGCGCGCTGCTCGAATAGATCCTGCATCGCCTTGCTATTGGCGCGCATGACGTCGGCGAAGGCGTTGAATTGCGGCTCCTGGTCAGCCGTGATGTGGAGCCTCTTGTGGAGATCGGCGATCCGAGTCTCGACCTGAGCGGCAGGTCCGCGCTCCGCGCGTGCGCGGGCGCCGGCGGCGCCGCGGGTTGCGCCAATGCGGGTGATACCGCCGCCAGCAGCAGCGCCGTCGCCGCCGCACCGGCGAACTTCCGAAGGGTGATAGGGCGCGCGCGTCTCATTCCATCCGCTCCTTGCTCGATGCCGACGCAACACTCCACCGCGAAGGCGCGCACCCGTCGTTGACATGGATCAAGGCAAACGGCCGGCGCATCGCCGAACCTCTTCACATGAACGTGCTCGATATCATGACCCGCAAAGTCGCGACCGTGACGCCCGAGACGCCGGTGCTTGAGGTGGCGGCTCTTCTCGCCGAGCGGCGCGTGAGCGCGGTTCCGGTGACGGACGGCGAAGGGCGCACCGTCGGCATCATCAGCGAAGGCGATTTGATGCGCCGGCCCGAGTCAGGGACCGAGCGCCGCACGCCCTGGTGGCTCGGCGCATTCCTTTGGCCCGACAGGCTTGCCGAGCGCTTCATCAAGACGCATGGATTGCGAGCCGAGGATGTGATGACGACAAACGTCGTCACGATCGCCCCCGGCGCCTCGCTTGCCGAAGCCGCGCAGCTGATGGAGCGGCACGGCGTGAAGCGGCTTCCCGTGACGCGCGAGGATCGCATCGTCGGCATCGTTGCGCGGGCCGATCTGGTGCGCGCGCTCGCCGCGGTAGCGCCGGCGAGAGCGGGCGTCGAGGACGACAGCACCGTTCGCGAACGCCTCGAGCAGGCGCTCGAACGCGAGCGGTGGGTCCCCTTCAACGACCTCTTCGTGACGGTGATCGAGCACAGGGCGCATCTCTGGGGCACCGTCCATTCCCAGACGCAGGCGCAGGCGCTGCAAATCCTGGCGCGCGGCGTGCCGGGCGTGGCGAGCGTCGAGAGCCACCTGACCGTCAATCCCGTCGAGATCAACAGTCCGCTGCTGATTCCCTGACGCCGCCGTGACGCCAGCGGATCGGGGCCGAGTCTAACTAAGCCGGGGCGTGCTCGTCCGCGCGCGCGGCTTCGATGGCGTGGAGCAGGGCGGCCAATGCCTGAGGCACACCCGCGCCGCTGACGGCGGACAAGGTCAGCACCGGCGCTTTTGCCGCGCGCTTCAATTTCGCCGCCTTCGCCGCAAGCTCTTTCGGCGCCACCGCATCGGCCTTGCTCAGCGCCACGAGCTCGGGCTTTTGCGCGAGCCCGTGCCCATGCGCGGACAGCTCGGCGCGCACCGTGCGCCACGCCGCGACCACGTCGTCTTCCGTCGCATCGACGAGATGCAAGAGCACGGCGCAGCGCTCGACATGGGCGAGAAAGCGGTGGCCGAGCCCCGCCCCTTCGCTGGCACCTTCGATGAGGCCCGGCAGGTCGGCGAGCACGAACTCGGCATCATCGACGCGCACCACGCCGAGCTGCGGGCGGAGCGTGGTGAAGGGATAGTCGGCGATCTTGGGCCGGGCGCGCGACACGACCGAGAGCAGCGTCGATTTCCCCGCGTTGGGCAATCCGACGAGCCCCGCATCAGCGATGAGCTTGAGCCTGAGCCACACCCAGCGCTCCTCGCCGGGCCAGCCGGGCTGCGCCTTCCGCGGCGCGCGGTTGGTCGAGCTTTTATAGTGCGCATTGCCGAAGCCGCCGTCGCCGCCTTTCAACAGCACCTTGCGCATGCCGGCGCGCGTCAGATCGAGCAGCACGGTCTCCTTGTCGTCGTCGAGGATCTCGGTGCCCTGCGGCACGCGCAGGACGAGCGTCGCGCCATCGGCGCCGCTGCGGTTGGCGCCCATGCCGTGATGCCCGTTCTCGGCGCGGAAATGCTGCTGATAGCGATAGTCGATGAGGGTGTTGAGATTGGCGACGCTCTCGACCACGACGTCGCCGCCCTTGCCGCCATTGCCGCCGTCGGGCCCGCCAAACGGGATGAACTTCTCGCGCCGGAACGCGACCGCGCCGGCACCGCCGTCGCCGCTCTTGAGATAGATCTTGGCTTCGTCGAGAAATTTCACGGGGCACCCGCGCCCCGGGCTGACAAGACGCCCGGAAAGCTCAGTCGGCGGCCTCGGACGCCGGCGCCGCGGGCACGACCGAGATGAATGTCCTGCCGCGCGTTGTCGTGTGGAACTCGACCGCCCCCGTCACCCTGGCGTAGAGCGTGTGGTCGCGGCCCTGGCCGACATTGTGGCCGGGGTGGAACTTGGTGCCGCGCTGGCGCACGAGGATATTGCCCGGCACGACGATCTCGCCGCCGAACTTCTTGACGCCGAGGCGGCGGCCGGCGCTGTCGCGCCCGTTGCGCGAGGAGCCGCCCGCTTTCTTGTGTGCCATGGGGCCTCCTAGCCGGCGGAGATGCCGGTGATGCGCAGTACCGTCAGATCCTGGCGATGGCCGCGTTTGCGGCGATAATTGTGACGCCGCTTCTTTTTGAAGATGATGACCTTGTCCGCCTTCGTCTGCGACACGACCTCGGCCGTCACCGAGGCACCCGAAAGCGCGGGCTTGCCGGCGCGCAGGGACGCGCCCTCGCCGCCCACCATGAGCACGTCGTCGAGCGTGACCGACGCGCCCGGCTCGACCGCGAGCCGCTCGACCTCGATCACGTCGTCCTTGGCGACGCGGTATTGCTTTCCGCCGGTGCGGATCACTGCGAACATGGGGCTGGTCCCGAGCCGAAAATCGAACGGACGGGGTGGCCCGTCCGCGCCGCGCGACTATAGCGGCAGAGCCTTGCCTGTCAACCGCGCGGGGCGATATAAGCCCGCGGTCCGCCGCGGGAGAGGTGCCGGAGTGGTCGATCGGGGCGGTCTCGAAAACCGTTGTGCCCTTTACTGGGTACCGAGGGTTCGAATCCCTCCCTCTCCGCCACAGCGCCGCTAAATGCCCAATATGCCGAGGCTTATCCCGTAGGCGGCCAGGCCCCAACGAGCGGACAAGCGGGTGAAGAGCGGCGCCCGTCGTCGTAAGCTTGTGGAGCTGTGGCGCGGCTCACGCGATGCTTCCATGGAGCGGCGGGCGGGGACCCGGGCAGCTAGGGGGCAATGCGCCAATGAAGATCACCGATATCCGCACCACGGCACTGAGCTATCCCTGTGATCCGCCCTATGGCAGCGCCGGCGGAATGCAGGCGCGCCGCGGCGCTTTGCTGGTCACAGTCGAGACTGACGAGCGCGTCGTTGGCATCGGCGAGGCCGGGCTCGGCGGCGGCGCCACGGCCGCTGTCATCGAGAAGACTCTGAAGCCGATGCTGATCGGCGAGGACCCGCTCCAGATCGAAGGGCTGTGGCAGAAGATGTTCGCCCGCACGCGCCAGTTCGGACGGCGCGGCATCGCGATGAACGCGATCAGCGGCATCGACATCGCGCTGTGGGATATCGCCGGCAAGGTCGCGCGGATGCCGCTGTGGCGGCTCCTCGGCGGCTGCCGCGACCGCGTCGAGGCCTATGCCTCGGGCGGCTTCTATTCCGAGGGCAAGTCGGTCGATGATCTTGCCGCCGAGGCCGAAAGCTACCGCGCCCGCGGCTTCAAGGGCATGAAGATGAAAGTGGGCCGCAACCCCTCGACCCAGACCCATCTGCGCCATCTGGCCGAGCACGCCGGGAGCTGCGTCGTCGAACCCGAGGAAGATATCGCCCGCGTCGCCGCGGTGCGCCGGGCGCTTGGACCACACGCCAAGCTGATGGTCGACGTCAACTGCGCCTGGAGCCCGGCGATGGCGATCGAGATGGGACGCGCCTTCGAGCCCTACAACCTGTACTGGATCGAGGAGCCGGTCGCGACCGACGACATCGACGGCAGCGCCCAGGTCGCCGCGGCCTTGGCGACGCCGATTGCCGGCTACGAGACCGAAATCGGGATCTACGGCTTCCGCGAATTGATCGCCCGCAATGCCGTCGACATCGTCCAGACCGACATCGCTTGGACCGGCGGCTTCTCCGAATGCCGGCGTATCGCGGCCTTGGCCCAGGCGCATCATCGCATGGTCGCGCCGCACGCCTTCGCCGGCGCGGTGTTGCTCGCCGCCTCGCTGCATTTCATCGCATCGATCCCGAACGGCCTCATCCTCGAATTCGACCAGAACCCGAACGGATTGCGCGACGAGCTTTTGAAAGAGCCGATAGAGGCAGAGAAGGACGGCACCATCCGGCTGTCGGAACGGCCGGGCCTCGGCATCGAGCTCGACCCCGCCGCGGTCGAGCGTTTTCGCAGCGCGTGAGGGGCGCGCCCGCCATTCCGGAATGCGGCGACGCGCTTCCACTCAGCTCCAGACTGAAGCCGAAACTCAGACTGGCTGCCAGCGCACGTCCTTGAGGCGCACGAGGCGCACAGCGCCGGTGCGGAGGTCGAGCTTGGCGCCCAATTCGAGCTCGCCGACGATCTCGATCGGCTGCGCCGGATCGACGAAGCCGCTTTCGCGCTCGAGAAGCGCCAGGACCATGTCGTCGGGCCAGTTCGTGCCGGGATCGCAGAACGGGCAGGTGATGACCGGCGCGCGCGTCAGCACGAAGAAGTCGCCGCGCTCGAGATCCGGCGGCGCCATATAGCCGCGGATGCGCACGGTTTGGCCCGCGAGGTCCCTCGCGCGCTCGCCGAGGCGCAGGCCGATCGCGCCAACCGTCGCGTAGATATCCTTGAAAGCGAGCACCGGATAGTTGTGCGTCGCCGGCGGCAGCGGGCCGAAAGCGTCGGCCGGCAGGATGCCGGGATGCTTTCGCCCGTGCTGCGAGAGGAGCCGCGAGAGCGTCATCCTCAGAGTCCTTCGCGGTGGACCGCGCGCCCGCCAACGAGCGTGAGATGGGCGCGGATGTGCTTCAGGCGGTCGGGCGGCACGGTCAGCGGATCGTCGCTCAGGACCGCGAGGTCGGCGAGCTTGCCGACCTCGAGCGTACCGACCCTATCGTCGAGGAACGAGGCCTCAGCGCTGCCGCGCGTGTAAAGCGCGAGCGCCGTCGCGACGTCGATCCCTTCCTCGGGCCCGAGCGCGCGGATCTTGTCCTGCATGTAGACGTTGCGCGTCACCATCCACCAGATCGACTCGAACGGGTTCCAATCCACCACAGGCGCGTCGGTACCACCGCCCGTGGGAATCCCGGCCGCGACGATGGTGCGGATCGGGATCGAGCGCGCGGCGCGCTCCTCGCCCCAATAGCGCAGCATGTTGTGGCCCAATTTCACCGGCTGGTCTTGCACCGTCGCACGCAGCCCCATGCGTTTGATCCGCGCGAGCGCCTTGTCGCTCGGCAGGAAGATGTGCACCATCACCCAGCGCATGGCGCCGACCGGGTATTTCTCCGCCACCTCTTCGACCGCGTCGAGAATGGCATCGATCGCGGCGTCGCCGACCATGTGAACCTGGAACTGCCAGCCGCGCTCGGCCGCGATCGTGAGCATCTCCTTGAGCTCGCCGATGCCGCCCGGCGGCAAAATGAGCTTGCCGACGAAGGCCGGATCCGTCTGCTCGCCTTCGACCACGCGGTAGGGATCGTGCATGTAGGCAGCCTCGATGCCGCCGTCGGCGGAGAACTTGAAGCCGCCGATCCTGAGCCAGTCGTCGCCGAATTCGGGCGCGAGAATGGACGAGAGCGCGCTCACATCGTCGACGCAGTGGACGCGCTGCAGGATGCGGACGCGCGTCGTCATCGCCTTTTGCCGCCACAGCTCCATGTAGGCCGCGATCTCCTCGAGCGTGAGGCCCGGCTCGAGCGTGCTGGTGACGCCGCGGCTGTTCAGCTTCTTCGTAAAGAGCTTCAGCCCCTCGATATGCTCGGCACGCGAGGGCGGCGGCACGTGCTTCAAGACGAGGCTGAAGGCCGAGCGCTCGATGAGCGGGCCCGTCGGCTCCCCGGTCACCGGGTCGCGCACGATGACGCCGCCCTCGGGGTCGCGCGTCGCCTTGGTGATGCCGGCGATCGCGAGCGCGGCGCTGTTGGCGACGACGACGTGGCCGCCGCGGCGCAGGATCACGGGATTGTCGGGCGTCGCCGCGTCGAGCTCGAAGCGCGTGGGCAGGCGGCCCTCGGCGAGCTGGCTTTCGTGCCAGCCGCTGCCGCCGCGGATCCAGGTTCCCTTGGGCGTCGTCCGCGCGCGCGCGGCGAAGGCCGCTTGCACGTCGGTGATGGAGCGAGCGCTCGCAAGCGAGACCGCAAGCTCGTTCTGCCCGCCCATCACGGTGTGAATGTGGCTGTCGAAGAGGCCGGGGATGACGGTGCGCCCGCCGAGATCGATCACCTCCGTGCCGCGCCCCGCGAGCGCCTCGGCATCCTCGCCCAATGCCAGGATGCGCCCGCCCGCAACCGCCAGCGCGCGGGTACGCGAGCGCCGGTCGTCGAAGGTCAGGAACTCACCGTTCCGAAGGACGAGGTCGGCGGCGATCATATGGCGGCTCCCTTCTCCATCACTTGTAGGCGACGAGGCGCGACAGCGGATCGAGCACCAGCTTCTCGCCGGCGAGGAACAGCAGCACGATCGCGAAGCAGGTCGCGTAAACGGTGGCGGCGTCGGACACGATCTCGGCCTTGAGCATGAGATATCCCAGGCCGCTCGAGACGCCGAACAGTTCCGCCACCAGCGCGATCTTCCAGGCAATGCCATAGGCGATGCGGATCGCCGCCATGAGGTATGGCAGCAGCATCGGCACCACGATCTTGCGGAACCGGCGCCCGCCCAGACGCGTGAAACTCGATCCCATCTCGAGCAGCTCGGTGTCGAGCTCTTTCAGCCCTTCGAGGATGTTGATGAGGCAGAAGGGCGTCAGCACCGCGACTTCGACGAAGATCACGGCGGCGTTGGTCGTGCCGAACCAGATCATGGCGAGGATGGCCCACCCGACCGACGGGAAGGAATTGAGGAAGGGTGCGATCCGGTCCCGCACGATCGCGTCCGCGATCGGCCACCGATAGGGAACGACGGCGAGCGCGCCGCCGATCAGCGTCGAAAGCGCGACCGCGGCCACGACGCGCGCTGTGCTTGCGGCCGTGTCGGCAAGGAGCGCGGGCGTGAGGAAGAGGCCTGCGAGCGTTTCCACAACGCGCCACGGGCTTGGCATCACGAAATCCGGCAGGCCCATCGACAGGAGCCACCATCCGAGGATGGCCGCCACGACAAGCCCGTCCGCGATCGCCCGCTCGGCGAAACGCCGCGAGAGCGTCATGATGCGAAGCCCGCATCGGGCCTGCTCCACCGCGCCTGCAACGGCGCGAAAACGAAGCGATCGGTGCCATAAACAAAAAGGATGATGACGACGACCACCACCAGGATGAGGCGGATGTCGAAATTCTGCTGCGCCAGGTTGAAAAGATAGCCCAAGCCCGTGCGGCCGCCGAACAGCTCGGCCGCGAGCGCCACCTTCCACGACACGCCGAAGCTCACGCGCAGGGTCGCGAACACGAACGGCATGAGCCCGGGTAGCACGATCTTGGTGAATTCGCGCCAGCGATTGCGTGTGAAGCTCGCCGCCATTTCCAGGAGCTCGCGGTCGAGCGTCTCGAGCCCTTCGCGCAGGTTGATGATGGCAAAAGGCGTCAGCACGACGGCGATCGCAAATACGATGGTGAATTCGTTGATCCCGAACCACACGATCGAAAGGAGCGTCCAGCCGATGCCGGAGAAGGAATTGAGGAAGGGCGAGATGCGCCCGTGCACGGCGAGCCGGAGCACCGGCAGGTAGTATGCCGCGAGCGCGAGCGCGCCGCCGACGAGGAGCGACGCGGCCATTCCGGCGATGATGTGCGCAAGCGAGGCGAAGGCCTGCTTGTAGAGATTGTATGTGGTGAAGAACTGGACGAGCCGCAGTGCCACATCGACGGGGCCCGGCAGCACGTAGCGCGGAACCGTCAGGCTATAGCCCCACCACGCCGCGAGGAAAGCGAGCGTGAAGAGGTGCGCGCCCAGCCGCGCAGATCGCCGCTCATCCGGCGGCTTGTGTTCGGCGCCAGGCGCGAGGCTACTCGCGGATCGCATCTTTCCAGACCACGCTCTCCGCTTTGGGGTAGTTGCCCATGAGGCCCAACGCCTTGGCGTTCTCCCACACCACCTCCATCGAGCGGAGATCGCCCGCGCTTACGTCGCCGGGGAAGATCGAATAGTCCTTGAGCCACCAGCCAAAGAACTCCGGCGCGATGTGGAATTGGTCGGCGATCGCTTTGCCGACTTCGTCGGTATGTTCGTTGGCGTAATCGACCGACGCCTTGATCATGCGGTCGAATTCCTTGTAGTCGTCGGGATGCGCGTCGATCCGCTCCGGATAAGCCACGTTGACGGCCGAGACCTGGTTCACGTGGAAGAGCTCGACGATATCCTTGGCGGTCGGCAGCAGCGACCGGTAGTCGCCCGATTTGATCGCCTGGAACGCCTGGAGATGGATCAAGTTGGCGGCCTCAATGTGATCGGTCTGCAGCGCGCCCAGAAGCTCCGTCGCCGGCATCTGCACCCACTTGTAGTCTCCGTTGTCGTAGGAGACGTTCACTTGATGCGCCTTCCACAGCGCAATGCGGGTCCACGTCGTGCCCGTCGATTGCAGCGCCGTATCGCCCACCGTCTTGCCCTTGAGATCGGCGAGCGTCTTGTAGGGGCTGCCGCTCTTCACCCACATGCCGCCGCTCACGGGGCTCGCGACCGAGCGCAGCGCGGTCGAGAGCATCTCCATCTTGAGCCCTTCGTCGAGCGCGCGCGGGATCGACAGCACCGCGTTCATGACGACGTCGTACTGCTTCGTGGTCGTCGATTGGATGAGCGCGGGAATGGGAAGCGGCGTCGCCACGATGTCGACGGTGGGCGACGTCACCTTGCCGCTCTTGATCCCATAGAGCACGCCTTCGAGCGCGGGATCGATGAGATAGGCATAGCTGATCTTGTCCTTGGCCGCGGCCGCGAGCGGGAACGCAAGGCCGATCGCGAGCGCGCCCGCGGCGAGAAGGGAGGCGGTCGTCTTCATGGCTGTTGTCTATCCTTTTCCCGAATCTCGTTCATCGCCCTCTTCGCCCGCGCCGGGCTCGAGCTGCCGGAACAGGTGGTGGAGCCGCTCGCGCTGGGCGCGGAGCGCGGGCGTCTTATCGATGTCGCGCGGCCGCTCGTGCGCGATCGCGATCGTCTCGATGACGCGCGTCGGCTTGTTCGACATGAGCAGCACGCGGTCGGCGAGGACGAGCGCCTCGTCGATGTCATGCGTCACGAAGACGATGGTCTTTGCCGTCTTCTCCCAGATCGCGATCACCTCGGCCCGAAGACGTCGCCGCGTATTGAGGTCGAGCGCCGCGAAAGGCTCATCCATGAGGATGATCTTGGGCTCGACCGCAAGCGCGCGGGCGATCGCGACGCGCTGGCGCTCGCCGCCCGACAGCATGCGTGGATATTTCTCGGCGTCGCGCGCAAGCCCGACAAGATCGAGAAGCGCATTGGCCCTCTCCTCGCGCTCGCGCTTTGCCGCGCTGCCGAAGCGCAGCTCCATCGCCAGCATGACGTTGCCGAGCGCCGTCCGCCACGGCACGAGCCGCGGCGCCTGGAACACATAGGCGATCCGATCCCACGCCTCGGACGGATCTCGGCCGTCCACCGCGACAGTGCCTTCCGAGGCCGGCAACAGCCCGCCGATCAAACGCAAGCAGGTGGACTTGCCGCAGCCCGAGGGACCGAGAATGCATAAGAACTCGCCGTCGCTGGCGCCGAAATCGAGGGCGTCATAGATGCGCTCGCCCGCGAGCGTGACCGAGACATCCTTGATGTCAATGATTGCGGGCCGCCGCGCCGGCGCGGTCGGCATCGCGGCGAGACGTCCTTCCACCTCGCTTTCGTCGTTGCCTCGATCGCGCATCGGCTATCTTCGTTCCCCGTACCGAAGACAATAGCTTATTTTCCACCGGCAGACAGAGTCTTCCGCCCTGCTTTGGCCCATTCGCGATCGCGCAGGCGAAATCGCTGTACCTTGCCCGTCTCGGTGCGCGGCAGAGCATCGATATATTCGATGGCACGGGGATATTTGTAAGGTGCGATCCGTGCCTTCACGAATTCCTGCAGTTCCATCGTAGTTTCTTCTTTCATGTCCGCCGGCTCGCGCAGCACGACGAACGCCTTGACGATCTGGCCGCGGTCCGCGTCGGGCGCGCCGACAACCGCGCACTCTTTCACCTTCGGATGTTCAAGGAGGACGTTCTCGATCTCGGGGCCGCCGATGTTGTAGCCGGCCGAAACGATCATGTCGTCCGTGCGCGCTTGGTACCAATAGAAGCCGTCCTGATCGACGACATAGGCATCCCCCGTGAGGTTCCAGCCGTCACGCACGTATTTCGCCTGCTGTTCGGGGTTGGCCAAATAACGGCAACCGGTCGGCCCGCGCACTGCCAGCCGGCCGGGCGTTCCCGGCGGCACGGGATTCATAGAATCATCGACGATCTGCGCGCGATAACCGGGGATCGGCTTGCCAGTGCTGCCGGACGGATCGGCGGCATGTGATGCAATGAAGATGTGCAGCATCTCGGTCGAGCCGATGCCGTCGACGATGCTGTTCCCGGTTGCCTTGCGCCAAGCTTCGAATATCGCCGCCGGCAAATGCTCCCCCGCCGAAACACATTCCCTGAGGCTCGACAGGTCATGGCGCGAAGCCAGCTCCGTCAAGGCTCGATATGCCGTGGGCGCGGTAAAGAGAGTGGTCACACGCTGGCGTTCGACCGCGGCGGCAAGCTCGGGTGGGCTCGCGCGCTCGAGCAGCAGGGTTGAGGCGCCGAACCGCAGTGGAAAGAGCAGGAGGCCGCCCAGCCCAAAGGTAAAGGCAAGTGAGGGGCTGCCGGAGAACAGGTCCTCCGGCACGATCTTCATGTGCGAGCGCGGAAAGCAATCGCAGATGGCGAGCACATCGCTGTGAAAATGTGCGGTGCCCTTGGGCTCGCCGGTCGTACCTGACGTGAAAGCGATGAGCGCGACATCGTCGCGCGCGGTTTTGACGGCATCGAAGGAGGGGCTCTGGTTCGTCATCCTCGTTTCGAGCTCTGCGAAGGGCAGCACATGACGGAGATGCGGGCCCGCCTGCTGTGCGGTACGGAGCTCCCCCAGGAGCGGGTCGTCGCATAAAGCGATGCTGATCTCGGCTTTCGCGATGATCGGCGCAAGCTCCCGCGCCCGTAGGAGCGGCATTGTCGTGACCGCAATCCCCCCTGCTTTCATGACTGCAAACCAGCAGGCGGCGAGGAACGGGCTGTTGGCAGCCCGCAGGAGAACGCGGTTGCCGCTTCGCAGACCCAGCTCCCGGACAAGGACGTTGGCGATGCGGTTGGACCGCTCGAGCATTTCTTCATAGGTCCAGACAACCGCCGGCGAACGCACGCACGCACGGCGGCCAAGACCATTGGCAACATTTTTGTCGAGAAGCTCCGCGGGTGCGTTGAGGCGCTCGGGATAGTGCAGTTCCGCGAGCCCGCCATCCTCCATGACCGGCCATTGATCCATCGGCGGCAGGTGATCGCGCGCAAACCCATCCTCATGAGCGCTTGGGTAAAGCATGATCTCCTCCCTTCTCACGCTTCGAAGCGGGAACGCACCCGTTTTGAGCTCGAGGATCGATGTATTCCTGTCCCTTGGTGCGCATTCTTCTGACGCGTCATACTCTCTCCCGCAACCTGCAACTGTGCCGCCCAGGCCGCTTTCATTAGGGGACCCACCAACTTGTTCCGGGAGGCCGATCATGCCCGACGCATCCGGCGCTGACGCGCCTTACATCGCCGCGCTCGAGGGAGCGAACCTGCATCCGCTGTGGGATGGCCATCAGCGGATCACTCCGGTGCAGCTACTCGGCCGCCAAGTTCTTGATTTGCTATGGAGCCCGCTAAGTCGTGCCGGGTCGCGGGCAATTGCGATGAAAATGTTGCAAGCCGGCCGGCGCGATGCCGCAATCCGAGCGTCGCGAGTTCCGCGCGAGTGCTGGTTGAAACAGTACCAAAGGGCGAGCGGATTGAACGTATTTTAACTTGCCCCATGCCGCGGACCGGACGCTAATGGTGCGAGCGGCTCGGCGATGGCTTCCGCGATAGAGCCGGATCCCGAACATTTGACCGCGAGCGAGCGCTCTCGTTCCGCGCGCGAATGTAGCGCACCTCAGTTTGCCTGATGACGTCCGCCCCGCTGTTGCTGCGCTTGTCGAGCTGACCGTATGCGAAGGTCACGTGCTCGAAGATCTGCCTCATCGACAAGGGAGCGCAATCCATGAAATTGGTCGTTATCGGCGGCACCGGCCTGATCGGCTCGAAAACCGTTGCCATTTTGCGTCAGGGTGGCCACGACGTGATGGCCGCCTCGCCCGCGACGGGCGTGAACAGCATCACCGGCGAGGGCCTCAAAGAGGCCATGGCCGGCGTGCAGGTCGTGATCGACCTCACCAATTCGCCCTCATTTGAGGACAAGGCGGTGATGGACTTCTTCGAGACTTCCGGACGCAAGCTTCTCGCCGCGGATGTCGCAGCGGGCGTCCGGCACCATGTCGCGTTGTCCATCGTCGCGATCGATCGGACCGACAACGGCTATTTTCGCGCCAAGGTAGCACAGGAGAAATTGATCAGGGGCTCCGGCATTCCCTACAGCATCATCCGCGCGACCCAGTTTCTCGAGTTCCTCGGCGGCATCGCCGATTCAAGCTCAGATGGAAACAGGGTCCGGCTTCCGCCGGTCCTGTTCCAACCCATCGCGGCGGACGACGTCGCTGCTGTCGTCGCCGAGGTGGCGCTCGGCGCGCCACGAAACGGCATCGTCGAGATCGCCGGCCCCGAGCGGGCGCCCTTCCGCGAAATCGTCGCCCGCTATCTCAAGGCGGTGGGCGACCCCCGCGAGGTCGTGAGCGACCCCGAAGCCCAGTACTGGGGCGGACGGGTCGAGGAGCGCTCGCTCGTGCCGCTTGGCGAAGCGCGTCTTGGTCGCATAGGCTTTGACGAATGGTTCCGCCGCTCGCGGGCAGCGGCCTGATCCCGCAGCCGCTCGGCAGTCGGCCGATCGGTGTGAGCGCAATTTGAAGGCCGTCACGCGCCGTGTCCGTCGAGGGGCGGGGTGCCGATAGGGAGGCTGCGCTTCAGATGGAGGCACACACCGAAGAGGGCGTATCGGTCGAGCGGCGAGCCGGCCCGCTCCCGGTTCACCCGCCCACGCGGCGACGGAAGCTGCTTATGGGCACGCTCGGCACGCTTGTCCTCGCCGTCATCCTCGTCTTCGGCGTTCCCTATGTCGAGCGGACCCTCAATACCGTTTCGACGGACGACGCCTATGTCAACGGTCACGTGACGTTCGTTGCGCCCCGTGTCGCGGGCCAGATCGCCCGGGTCCTGGTGGACGACAACAATCGCGTGCACAAAGGCGATCTCATCGCCGAGCTGGACAAGGAGCCCTATGAGGTCGCAGTCGCCGAAAAGAAGGCGGCGGTCGACGTCGCGACCGCCGATCTGCAGGCGGCGATAGCGACCGCGCGCGGCATCGAAGCGCAAGCTCGGGCCGCGCGCTGGAAATTGCAGAATGCCGTGCAGGACGTCGACAACCAGGCCGCTCTCTTGCATGCGCGGGTTGCCGCCCTCGACAAGAGCAAGGCGGCATTGACGCTGGCGCAGGTCAATTTCGATCGGGCGAAATCGCTGGTTCAGAGTAGCGTTGTGAGCCGCGCCGAGTTCGATCAGCGACAGGCAGAGCTCACGACCGCGAGCGCGGGCGTTAGCCAGGCACTCTCCGAAGTCCACCAGGTCCGTGTCTCGTTGGGGCTGCCGCCGGAGCCTGATAAAGGCGAAGCCCTGGACCAGGTGCCGCCCGATCTCGACGAGACCTTCTCTGCCGTGCTCCAGGCGCAGTCGGACGTCATCGAGAGCGCGGCGCAGCTCGGCGTTGTCCACTCGTTCGACCAAAGCCCGAAGCAGATGGTCCAGCAGTTCGAAGGACAGGGCGACATCGACCGCACGTTCGACGAGCTGACGGCGCAGGCTCCGCCCGTCAAGCAGGCCGAGGCCAAGCTCGAATCCGCCAAGCGTGATCTCGCCCAGGCCGAGCTGAACCTTCGTTATTGTGACGTCCTCGCGGAAATCGACGGCGTCGTGACGCGCCGAAACGTCAATCCGGGCGACTATGTCCAAGTCGGCCAGAACCTGATGGCGGTTCGCTCGTTGAGCGACATTTGGATCGACGCGAACTTCAAGGAGACGCAGCTCGGCGCCATGCGCATCGGCCAGCCGGTCGATCTTTATGTCGACATGTATGGCGGGCGGCAGGTGTTCAAGGGACGGGTCGCCGGCTTCACGGAGGGGACGGGATCGACGCTCGCGCTGCTTCCCGCGGAAAATGCGACGGGCAATTTCGTCAAAGTGGTACAGCGCTTGCCGGTTCGGATTGAGCTCGAAGGCTACGATCCCGACAAGACGCCGCTGTTCATTGGCACTTCCGTCACCCCATATGTCTATGTGAAAAAGCCTCCGACCGGGCCCGACGCGGGGAAATTCCTGCAGGCCCGCGTCGTTCCGCAATCACAAACTGCCGGTACTCCGCAGCGCCCGCCCGGCGCAGGCCAATGACGGCGGCGGCGCTTTCGCCCTCGCGCCCTCGTGCAGCGGGAAGCCCGTGGGTCGTTGCCGCCATCGTCGTGGTGCCGACCTTCATGGAGGTGCTCGATACCACGATCGCCGTGGTGGCATTGCGCTATATCGCAGGTGGCCTGTCGGCGACGGTCGATGATGGCGAATGGGTCCTCACCAGCTACCTTGCCGCCAACGCCGTCATCCTGCCGATCACCGGCTGGCTCAGCGCACATCTGGGCCGCCGCAACTACTTCCTGCTCTCGATTGCCGTATTCACGCTCAGCTCCGCGCTGTGCGGAATGTCGACGAGCCTCGGTCAGCTGATCCTCTTCCGCGTGATCCAGGGCCTGGCAGGCGGCGGTCTCCAGCCCAGCAGCCAGGGCGTGCTACTCGACGCCTTCCCGCAAGAAAAGCAAGGCGCAGCCATGACGCTCTTCGGCTTGGCTGCGCTGATCGCGCCGGTCGTCGGCCCGACGCTGGGCGGGTGGATCACGGACCAGTACTCGTGGCGATGGGTCTTCCTGATCAACGTGCCCGTCGGTCTCCTGGCGTTTGCGGCGTGCTATGCCAAGCTGCGCGACCCGGAGTATTTGATCGCCGAACGCCTGGAGTTGAAGAAGCGGCCATTCCAGTTCGATTCGATCGGCCTTTCGCTGCTGGTCATTGTCATGGTCTCCTGGGAGGTGATGCTCAGCAAGGGCCAGGAATGGGACTGGCTCAACGATCCGTTCTGGCGCGTGCAGACCCTGGCGGTTCTCGCTGCGGTAGGTTTGGCTGGCCTCATCTTTTGGGAGTTGCGCAGCGCTAACCCGGTGGTCAATTTCCGCCCCTTGCGCGAGCGCAACTTCGCCGCCTGCTGCGTTATCATCTCGTGCGCTTATATGGCGCTTTATGCGGCCAGCACGTCGCTGCCCGCGTTGCTTCAGTCTCTCTTCGGCTATGACGCGCTCGACGCCGGCATCGTGATGTCGCCGGGCGGCATCTTTGCGCTGGTCGCGATGCCGGTCGTCGGCCTCGCGCTGGGCCGCGGGGCGGATGCGCGCTGGCTGATCGCTGTCGGCCTGCTGGCGATGACGGCCGGGAACTATTGGATGTCCCAGATGACGCTGGATATCAGTCCGGGCCAGGTCATCTGGCCTCGGGTGGTGATGGTTGCGGGACTGGCGATCTGTTTTGCGCCCGCAAATGTGGCGGCTTATCTCTACATGCCGAAGGAGTTGCGTGGCGCCGCTGTCGGATTATTGAGCCTTCTGCGCAACGAAGGCGGCAGCGTCGGAACGTCGATGGCCCAGACCTTCAACGAGCGGCGCGATCAATTCCACACTTTGCGCCTTGGCGAGTACCTCGACCCCTTCAACGCGGCGGTGCAGAACTTCCTCGGGAGAGCGCAGGCATTCTTCCATCAGCAAACGGCCGATCCGGTCGCCGCGCAGCAATTCGCGTGGCAGGCGCTCGCCAAATTGCGCCAGCAGCAAGCATCCTCGCTCGCCTACTTCGATGGCTTTTGGATGTTCGCCGCGATCACGTTTCTGCTCGTGTTTCTGGTCCTGATCATGAAGCGATCCATCGCCGAAAAGGGTGTTCGCGTTGGCGGCGAGTGAAGAGAGAGCGGCGCTCTCGCGGAACGGCGGCACATTGCGTCGCGGTTCGTTTCGTCTTCAGTTGCGAGGCTCACGTTGAACGAAGGACTCTTCGCTGGACGCGGTGCTCACGTCGAAGCACCTCATCGCGTCGTCGCGGCTGCGCTCCCACCATCGGCTTTCACGGGCACGAACCGCGTTGTGAAAAGTCCGCTATCTGCTGGTTCGGTCGGCAGAATGCCCATCTCGACGAACGAGCGCTTGAGAACCCCGACTGCTTTGGGATCGAAGCGGCCTTCGGGGACGAAGCCGCCGATCTCGTGGTCGTAGGCCCTTTCCGCCACCGCCGGACTGAATTTGAGCACCTCCTCCGCGACCTTGTCGGTCTCTGCCTTGTGCGTTTTCATGAAATCGATCGTGGCAAAGAAGCCCTGGAGAAAGCGGGTGACGAGATCGGGCTCGTCGGCAACGAGCGCCTTGCGAGCGAAGACCACGTGCGTGATGAAGACAGGCGCGTATTTGTCGGTGGCGACGAGAATGCGGGCCGCATGCTTCTCTTCCAGCATATATCCGCCTTCGGTCGAGCCCATAACGGCATCGACCGCGCCCGAGCGCATCGCCGCGACACCCGGTGTCAGGCCGCCGAGCGCCGCGGTCTTTATGCCGTTCTCGGCCCAACCCTGGGCCAGGGATATGCGCTCGACGAGCCATTCCGTCAGCGATCCGGCAGTGCTGATAGCGATCGTCTTATCTTTCAGGCCGGTCACCGTCTTGATCGGCGAGTCCTCGGAGACGATGACGGAGATGTTCTTGGGCGCGCCGAAATAGGCTGCGACCGCGATTGCCGGCGAACCTTTCACCGCGAACGCCATGCCGGGACCGCTCCCCAGTCCGAACGAAATACTGTTCGAAGCGAGCCCCTGCTGCAGCTTCGCGTCGCCCTGGAAAACGATGATGTTCAGGTCGAGCCCATAGCGCGCGAAAATGCCGTAGCGCTGCCCGATATCAAGCGGCAGGAAGGTCCAGGCTTCCCCGACCGCCTTCCCGACCGACACTTGTTGTTGCGCGGCCCACACCGGCGCTGCCGCGGCGCACAGGAACGCCATAGCGGCCAATAAACACCGTCCGATCGGTCTCATCGCTTTCCTCCGATTCGCTTCGCACCATTCTTATTTGCCACGCACAAGGTCCTGCTCGAGTCAGTTCGGCACGAATGCATCCGTATAAAGCTTCGCCATGTCGGGCGGCTCCGCGAGCAGCTTCAGATCGATGAAGGATCTCCTCAAAGTGGCGAGCCCTTGCGGATCGAAGCGGCAATCGTCCTTGAACATGCCGATCGTCAAGTCGTATTCGCGTCCCATGACGGCGGGCGAGAACCCGGTGATCCCGCTTTCGATTTTCACCGTCTCGGCCTTGTGGGCACGCATATATCGGATCGTCTCGAGCCAGCCGGCGAGGAACGCGCGGATGGCGCCCGGGTTGGCGGTGATCAGCCGATCGGAGGCGTAGATCATGCCGGCGGCGGCATCGCCTTCGAAGTCCGTCACGGGGATGAGGAGGCGGCCGATCTTCTTTTCCTCCATGTTGAGGAAGAGGGAGGTTGCGCTGATGTCGGCGTCGACGAGATGATCGCGGAACGCGGCGGTTACGCTCGCAGTGCCGCTGCCGATGCCGACGCGCTTCAGATCGTCCGGCCCCCATCCTTCCTTCCGCGCCAGCTCTTGTGCCAGCCAATCCGTGAGCGAGCCTGGGCTCGAGACGCCCATTTTCCTGCCCTTGAGGTCGGCCGCAGAGGTGACGGCCGAGTCCACCGGAACCCCGACGCTTAAGAAGGGGAAGGTTCCCTCGTCCTCGCAGACAGCCTTCATCGGCGCGCCCTTTGCGATGAGCGCCATCTCGCTGCCCGCGCCGTCTGCGAGGTCGATGCTGCCCGCGGCCACCGCCTGAGCCATCTTGCTGCCGCTGTTGAAGTCGAGAATCTTGAGGGCGAGCCCGTGCTTCCGGAAAATTCCGAGCTCATCGCCCACATTGACCGGCATCATGTTGTCGGCGGTCGCGGCAGCCTTGGCGACCGTCAGGGCGGCGTCGGCAGATGCCCACGGCACGTGAAAGAAAGCAAAAGCGGCGACAAAGGCAGCAGCAACCGCTGCCTGCGGCGCGCTCCGCCGGTCGAGCAGGTACGGCATCAGGTCCTCCCATTTCGGCCCGATTAACTGCACGCAGTTGGGCCGTTATCGTTTGCTATTCCTGGCGCTGACCGTAATGCAGGCGACTGACGCGGAAGGTGAGCCTCTCTCTTTCGGATTTTGCGCCCGCAGCATCTCACGTGGAGCGGCCCGGAGACCAGCTTTTATTAGTCTGGGGGAACGACGGCACATCGGGCTATCGCCGGTTGATCGGAAACCGGGTGCCTTCCAAAAGGTGGCAGAACCAACCTAAAAAGGACCAGACAAACGAGGGCCATCAAGTGCCTTAATGCCCTGCCGGCGAGGAAAGGAGGATTTCATGCCTTATTCGGTTCCCGAGCCGCGCCTCAAGCGCTCGGTGACATTGCAGTTCCAGGGCGATTGGGGCGCCGCCAATCTGCACCGCATCCTCGGCTGGCTCAGCCAGGAGCTCGTTGACCGCACCGGCCCCTATTCGCGGATCGGCATCTGGAGCGGCCGCGGCGGTCTCGATTCCGTGCAGGCGGTGGGACGCGGCCAGGTCGATGCGGCGTTCGCCGTTCCCTCGGCCTTCGTGCCGATGACGGTCGAAGGCAAGGGCATCGCCAAGGGCGAGGCATTTCCGCAGCTTCGCGCGCTCGGCACCATGCCGCAGACCGACCGTCTCGTCGTCGCGGTCCGGGCCGAGCACGGCATTCGCTCGTTCGAGGATTTCCGGCGCAAGGCGCCGAAGCTCAGGATCGCCTGCTCCCAGGACGATGGCGTCAACACGATCGGCTTCGCGGCGCAGCGCCTCATGGAGGCCGCGGGCTTGCCGCGCACGCGCATCGCGGAGTGGGGCGGAAGCTATGTCGAGCGCGAGCGCCCGAACGACTGCGTCGCGCTGGTGCGCGAGGGCAAAGCCGACGCCATCATCCACGAAGCGATCATGACGCAATGGTGGCAGGATCTCGCCAACGGCACCGACATGACGTTCCTGCCGGTCGAGGAGGAAACGCTCGCGACGATGATGCGCGAATACCATTGGCCGCGCGCGACCCTGCCCGCGGGATATCTGAAGGGCATGAACGACACGTTCACGACGCTCGACTTTTCTGATTTCCTGATGATCGCGCGCGATGATATGCCGGACGACGTGGCCTATCTCGTCGCCTGGTGCATGTGCGAGCGGCGCCAAGTGCTGGAGCGCTTTTATGCCCACATCAAGCCCGAGCGCAGCCCCGTGACATACCCGCTCGTTCCGGCGAAGATCGCCACCACCAGCATCCCGCTCCACAAGGGCGCGGAACGCTACTACCGCGAGGCAAAGGTGATCCCATGAGCGAGCGCACCATCCCGAAGCCCGATCCCGACCGCCCGCCACTCAAGGCCAATGTCTACTGGTTCCTGCAGACCGCGACCACGGCGCTCGCACCACTCTTTCCCTATTTCGACGAGGGCTCGATCGTGCCCTGCGTCGCTACCTTCCGCGGCGCCGCGGGCAAGCGCTACGGCCGGTTCCAGCATTTCAACACGGTGGACGAAGTGTTCGTGCTGCTGGGCGGCGCCGGGCAGCTCACGCGCGGGGCGGGCCTCGTCCGCGTGGGGCCCAAATTGCACATGGTGCAGGCGCCGCTGCAGGATCCGGACGACCCGAATACCATGGGCGTCTCCGTCATCACGCAGCGCCAGTCGATCGGCAAGGAGCAGCGCGAGGAAGTACGCTTCGTGTGCGAGAAGTGCGACCGCCGGCTCTTCATGATGGAATATGACGCGACGCCGCCGAAGCGTGGCAGCTCGAAGGGCGAGGGCGCCACCGTCTTCCGCACCATCATGGAAAGCTTCGAGGCGGCGACGCGCTTCAACGACGACGAGGCGGCGCGCAAATGCAAGCATTGCGGCCATCAGAACGCGCCCTTCCCGATCGAGTCCTGGGCCTGGAACGTTTACGCGAGCCAGGCGGAGGTCGCCCGCCGCGGCCTTGCGGCGATGGAGGCCGCGCGCACGGCGCCTCCGCCGCAGCCCGGCCCCGGCGGACCGGGAGGGCACTGACATGGCGCGCAATCTGATGGTGTTCAGCTTCGCCGAGGCGGCGACTGCCGGCCCCTACGACGAGCGGCCCATGCTCCCCGACAGCCTCGATCTGCAAATCCATCTCAGCAAGAACGCGGTGCCGCAGCCGTTCCACCTCATCTGCGAGCACGACACCGTGCTGTTCGCGCTCTCGGGCTCGGGCCACGTCGAATACAAGGAAGCAGCCGTGCTGCGTCATTCCTATGCCGTCGGCGATCATCTCTACGTGCCGGCGGGCGTACCGCACCGCATCGTGCCGGCGAGCGAGACCATCCAGTACCGCTACAAGCTGCCGGAATCGGAATTGGAAGCTGTCGCCTGGTATTGCGAGCACTGCGGCAACGAGCTTTACCGCGAAGTGTTCGAACTCAAGACCGAGTTGGCGCAAGAGGCCTATCTCCGCATCGCGCGCTCCTTCAACGCCGATGCGAAGCGCCGCACCTGCGGCACATGCCGCGCCATCCATCCCACGCTCGACCTCAGTCTGTTCCGCTGGGATGAGGTGGCGCGCCTCCTCAGGGAAGAGCCTGCTCAGGAGCGCGCCAAGACGCCGGCGTGATGCCGTCATAGCGATGGCTTCGCGTGCTCCAAACCATATCCTTGTCGTCGGCGCCGGTGCCGCGGGCCTGATGGCAGCGCGCGAGCTATCGCGCGCGGGCAAGAAGGTGACCATCCTCGAGGCGCGCAACCGCTGCGGCGGACGCATCGACCCGCTGCCGGTCACGGATTTCGGCTACCCGGCCGAAGGCGGGGCCGAATTCGTCCATGGAGCGGCGCCAGTGACGCGCGGCTTGCTTCGTGAGGCGGGACTGGCGCTGGCGCCGATGGGCGGCAGCCGCTGGACGGCGCGGGGCGGCGCGTTCTCGCAGGATGAGCCTCGGTATGCCAATGGCGATCAGTTTTTCCGCGCCCTTGAGGAGCTGAAAACCGATCTGCCGATCGCCGAATTCTTGGAGACGCGTTTTGCCGGCCCGCACTACCGCGATCTGCGGCGGGCGATTACGCGGATGGTGGAAGGCTACGACGCCGCCGATCCCGCCCGCGCCAGCACCTTCGCCTTGCGCGACGAATGGATGGGCGAAGGGCAGGAACGCCACTCGCAGGGGCGCGTCGCCGGCGGCTATGGCGCGCTCGTCGATTTTCTTGCGGCAGAGTGCCGGCGCCGGGGCGGCTCGATTCACCTTGGGGCCATCGTGAGCGCCATCGACGACGCCGATGGCGGCATCGTTGCACGGTGCCGCGATGGCGCAAGTCACGTGGCCGATGCCGCGGTTCTTACCGTGCCGCAGCCGCTCTTGGATCAGATCGCGCTTCCGCCCGCGGCGCGTACAAAGGCGAAAGCCGCAAGCGATATCGGCTACGGCAATGTGGTCAAAATCCTGCTGCGCTTCAGCGCGAAGTTCTGGACCGTGCAGAGCGGACGGGATCTCTCGAGCCTGTCCTTCCTTTTTTCCGAGGCCGAGGTTCCGACGTGGTGGACGCAGCACCCCGCAGAACATCCCGTGCTGACCGGCTGGTACGCGGGGCCGAAGGCCGACAGGCTGGGACGATTGGCGGAAAGCGGGTTGGTCGAGATGGGGCTTGCCTCGCTCGCCGAAATTTTCGGCCTGCCCATGGATCGTCTGCGTTCGGATCTTGTCGCCGCGCGCGCAATCAACTGGGGCGAGGATGAATTCGCCCGTGGCGCCTATTCCTATGCGACGCCCAAGACCCGGGAGGCGCAGTCGATCCTGACGAGACCGGATGACAGCGGCGTGTTCTTCTCCGGCGAGGCGGTTTATGCGGGCGCGGATATGGGCACCGCCGAAGCCGCGCTTGCCAGCGGACGGGACACGGCGCAGACGATTCTTGCTCTCTCTCCTTAACGCCGAGCGCGAGACCCGATCGATTGCGAGGGTCCTGCTCGTCCCGTAATGTTGCGGCATGAGTGTCTCGGCAAGCACCTCCGCAACCCCCTTCCGCGTTCCCTCGATCATCAAGCGCAACATGGCGCTCTTCGCGCTGTCGCAGAGCTTCACCGGCGCCGGGATGCAGTTCACCTATGGGTTCGGGCCGCTGATGGTTCTGGCGCTTACGGGCTCGCCGGATTTCGCCGGCGTGTCCGTCGGGCTTGTGGGCTTGAGCCGGTTCTTCATCTCGTACCCGATCGGCAAGATCACCGACGCTTACGGCCGCAAACCCGGGATCCTGATGGGGCTTACGCTCGCGCTCGCCGGCACGATCGTGATCGGGCTGGCGATGGCGGAGCGCAGCTTTGCCCTGTTCGTCGCCGGCGTTTTCGTTTTCGGCATGGGCATGAACGCTTCGCAGCAGCTTCGCGTCGCCGCGACCGACATGTTTCCGCCGCAGCGCCGCGCCCAGGCGCTGGGCTACCTCGCGCTCGGCTCCTTGTCCGGCCTCATCGTCAGCCCCGGCGTCGTCAGCATCGCGCAGACGGTCGCGGCCCGCACCGGGCAGAACGCCCTCGGTCTCGCGTGGTATCTGCTGCCGGCGCTCATCCTGCCGGGCATGGTGGTGATTTCCTTCGTTCGTCCCGATCCCAAGGAGATCGGCCAGAACCTGCATCGCTATTATCCGGGTCACGTCGCTGAACCGCGCCGTGAGCGCGGCGTCGCGGCGCGGTTCAGCGCGCTCGCGATGCTGCGGCGGCCGGCGGTTCGTCTCGCGGTGATCTCGAACTGCGCGGCCCAAGGCAACATGTCGATCGTGATGGTGCTGACCTCGCTGGTGCTGTCGGAATGCGGCACCTCGCTCACCGGCATCGCGATCTCGCACATGTTTCATTCGATGGGCATGTTTGCCTTCACCATCCCGCTCGGCCGGCTCACCGACCGCTACGGGCGCGACGCCGTGATGTTCCCGGGCGTGGGCGTGGCACTCGCCGGAGCGGCACTCGTCGCCTATGGCGGCAGCTACCTGCCGGTGACGCTCGGCACGTTTCTCGTCGGGCTCGGCTGGGCTGCGGCCAACGTATCCGCGACCGCGCTCATCGCGGATCACTATCCGACCGCGGAACGCGGCCGCGCCTTGGGCGTCAGCGACACCTGCGCCGCCGGGGTGAGCGTCGCCATCGCGCTCTGCACCGGCCCGATCATCGCTTGGGCCGGGCTGGCGCCGACAGGCCTCGTCGCCGCAATCGTGGCGACGCCGCCGCTCCTGATGCTGATGGTCACCGGCGGCACGAGGCGGCTCGCGGCCGTGCCGGTCGAGGATCGCTAGGTAGCGGCGTGCACCTCCTGGAAAGCCCGCCGCCCTAAAGCCTAAACTGGCACGCTGGCTTGGCGAGAAGGGTACTGCGGTTGCCTGTTGCTCCATCCACGAGAGTCGCGGTCATCGGCGCCGGCGTCGGCGGCCTCGCCGCGGCGAGCGCGCTGATGCGGCTGGGCCTCGCCGTCGACGTATTCGAGCAGGCGGAGCATTTCCAGCGCATCGGCACCGCGATCAACCTCACCCCCAACGCCGTCAAGGTCGTGGACGGGCTCGGCCTCGGCGCGCAGGTACGCGACGCGGCGTTCCGTCCGACGCACCGGGTGAGCCGCACCTTCGACACCGGCGCGGAAACCTCGCGGCTGGAAATGAGCGGCGCCGCCGAGCGCCGCTATGGCGCGCCGCAACTGACGATGCACCGGGCCGACTTGCTGGCCGCGCTCGAGGCGGCCTTGCCGCCCGGCGCGATCCGGCTGGGCAAACGGCTCATCGGCTTGACGCAGAACGATGACGGAGTTTCGCTCGCGTTTGCGGATGGCACGAGCGCCCGCGCGGCAGCCGTGATCGGCGCCGATGGCATCCATTCGACCGTGCGCGAGCTGGCGTTCGGCAAAGAGGCCCCGCGCTTTGCCGGCATGGTGGGATATCGCGGCATCCTTCCGGCGCGGAAGCTTCAAGGCTACGACGCGGCCTCCTTCATAAAATGGTGGGGCCCGACGCAGCAGAGCATGCTCATCACCTTCCTCATCAATCGCGGCGAGGATCTCTATTTCTTCGCCACGCGCTCGGAAGAGAGGTGGCGCCACGAATCCTGGTCGAGCGCGGGCGACGTAGAGGAGCTGCGCGCGGCCTACGCGGATTATCACCCGGACGCACGCTCGGTTCTCGAGCGGTGCGACGAGGTTCTGATGACCGCGCTCTACGAGCGCGATCCGTTGCCTCATTGGACGCGAGACCGCGTGAGCCTCCTCGGCGATGCGTGCCACCCGATGATGCCGTTCATGGCGCAAGGCGCGGCCATGGGGCTCGAGGATGCGGCGATGCTCGCGCGCGCCTTCGAATCCGAAAGCGATGTGAGGGCCGCGCTCGCGCGCTACGAAGAGGCGCGGATCGGACGCGCGAGCACCATGCAGCTCGTCTCGCGCGAGAACGAGTTCCTGCGCACGGGCGTCGATGCCGATTGGGTCTATGGCTATGACGCCTGGCGCGCGCCGCTGCCGTCTGCGTGATGCTTGCGGCGCGAGGCGTAGGCGGCATGTCGTTTATCCTCGCGATCGATCAAGGCACGACCTCATCCCGCGCGATCCTCTTTACCGAAGCGCTCGAGATCGCCGCGGTGGCACAACAGGAATTCCCGCAACTCTATCCCGCGCCGGGTCTCGTCGAGCACGATCCGGAGGCGATCTGGCAGAGCGTGCTTGCCGTCGGCCGCGATGCTTTGCGCAGCGCAGGCGCCGATGCGAGTGCCATCGCTGCGATCGGCATCGCCAACCAGCGCGAGACGGCGCTGCTCTGGAACCGCAGGACCGGGCGGCCGATTCATCGGGCGATCGTGTGGCAGGACCGGCGCGGCGCCGACCAGTGCCGGGCGCTTGCCGCAGCGGGCCACGAGGGCCTGGTCATATCGCGAACCGGCCTTGTGCTCGACCCGTATTTTTCCGCGACCAAGATCGCCTGGCTGCTGGACCACGTGGACGGTGCGCGCGCTCAAGCCGAACGTGGCGAGCTCGCCTTCGGGACGGTCGACACGTTTCTCCTGTGGCGTCTGACCGGCGGCGCCGTTCACGCGACCGACGCCACCAACGCGTGCCGGACCTTGCTCTACGACATCCATCGCGGCGCCTGGGACGATGACATGCTCGCATTGTTCCAAATACCGCGCGCGATCCTGCCGGCGGTTCTCGACTGCACGGCCGATTACGGGACGTGCCTTGCCGAACATTTCGGCCGGCCCATCCCCATTCGCGCCATTGCCGGAGATCAGCAGGCGGCGACGGTCGGGGAGGCCTGCTTCGCGCCCGGCGCCGTGAAAGCGACCTACGGAACCGGCTGCTTTGCGCTGCTCAACACCGGCGCCACTGCGGTGGCGTCGCAGCACCGGCTCTTGACCACGATCGCCTACCAGCTCGACGGCACTCCGACCTACGCGCTCGAGGGCTCGATCTTCGTCGCCGGCGCCGCGGTTCAGTGGCTGCGCGACAGCCTTGGCGTCATCGCCACGGCCGAGCAAAGCGGCGCGCTCGCCGCCGCTTCCGATCCGGCTCAGCAAATTTATTTCGTCCCGGCCTTCGTTGGACTCGGAGCACCCTATTGGGACCCCGACTGCCGCGGCGCTCTGTTCGGTCTGACGCGGTCGACCGGACCCAAAGAACTGGCGCGGGCCGCGCTAGAGAGCGTGTGCTTTCAGACCCTCGATCTGCTCGACGCCATGCGCGCCGATTGGCCCTCGGCCGAAATCATACTGCGCGCGGACGGCGGCATGGCGGCTTCGGACTGGCTCTTGCAGCGGCTTGCGGACATTCTCGACATTGTCGTCGAGCGCCCGATCGTTCAGGAAACGACAGCACTCGGCGCCGCCTATCTCGCCGGCCTCAAAAGCGGGATTTATCCGCCGCCGCGGTCCTTCGCCGAGCGGTGGCGCGCCGAGCGCTCGTTCACGCCCGGCATGGCGCCGGCCGCGCGCGCGGCCAAGATTGCAGGATGGCGCGACGCCGTGTCGCGCACGCTCAGCACCAATCAGGTGGCAGGCCGGCCATAGCCGATGCCGTCCTCGATCTTGATGTCGAAGACCCTCATCTTGAGGTTGGGCGGACTGACGCCCTTGCCGTCCGCAAGCTTGAACGTGAAATTGTGCATGAAGCAGCGAAGCACGGTTCCGTTCGCCATCAGCACCGCGTCGGCAAGGGACGCCTGACGATGGGGGCAGAGTCTTTCGACCCCGCGATAGCCATCCTTGTAGCGAAAGACCAGAATACCCTCGCCGTTCAGCCGCACGCGGATCGGGAATTTCGGTGCATTCGCATCGAACCCCTCGAGAACGTGCCAGGGAGGGTCACCGCCATCGTCGGCGTTTCGCTCCGCCGCGCCTCCGTCAGCACCCTCATCCATGCTGGTCTGCTCTTCACTCAAGCGCGGGCGTACTCGACCGAACCGGCGACGGTCGCCAAACGATCGAGAACGAATTGCCGGTTCATGCGGGCGAGCAGCACACCGATCTGTACCGCGAATGGGTGCTCGAGGAAGCAGTCGAAGACGGCCTGAAGCGCCTCGCGCAGCGCGAGGGCATGGTCTTTGCGGACCTCGTGGAAGATGTCTTGCAGAACGAACACGTCGTTCGAATTCAGGATGGCATCGGTCAGCCCGGTCCATTGATGGCGCGAGAGCGCGCTGCGGAGCGCACGAAGAAATTCCTTCTGCGCTCCCGTGATCCGTCCAGCCGCCGCCGGAACGCTGTCCTCCGACAACTGCATGAACCAGTTGCTCTCGGCCTGACCTCGTTCGAAGTCGCAATCGACGCGCTTGCCGGCCTTGAAGACCAGCTCCGGCACGAGGCGGCGGTTTGCGGTGCGGGTCACCTTATAACAGTCGGCAAGCTCGAACTCGCCGTCCTCGAGCCGGAAGACGGTGATGTCCGCCATCCGCCCCGGCCGAAGGCTGCCGGTGCGATCGGCCAAATCGAGCGCCTTCGCCGACATCGACGTCACCTTCTCGATGACGTCGCTGAGCGACAGGCCGAGATGGAGAAAGATCGACATCACGTTCGCGAGCGAACGGGCGGGGTAGACGACATTGAATTGCTGAAGGTCGGAACTGATGATGTGGGGCAAGAGATCCTGCCGCATGCAAGTCTCGGCGACGCGCCAGGAAAAATTCTGGCCGCCGAACGAGATGTCGAAGAGGACTCCGCGACGTGCGGCGTCCCTCACGCAGGGCAGGAGCTTCCCCTGCTCGTCAATGACCTGGCCGGGATTGGCGTGATAGATGTGAGTGATGATGTCCCCGGCCTGGGCGATATTGAATGCGTTCTCCACCATGCGCGGCGTAAGCTGTTGCGGCGTCATCTCGCCGATGTGTTGATAGAGCGGCAGGCGCAGTATTTCCGCCATGCCTTTCGCAAGATAAAGCGGCCCGGGAGTCTCAAGGCTATAGGCGCTGACCTTCAAATAGCGCAAGTAGCCCGGGTTTTTCTTGATCCACGCCTCCCACTCCTCGACATCGACGCTGCGAATGGCGCGCGTGCCGTCATGCCCGACGATGCCGAGGGGATTGATGTGCGGCGCCGGATAAATATCCGTGATGTAGCCACGCATTGTGGCGGAGAATTCGTCGATCGTCGCAAGCCCGCAATCGCCAGCATCGACGACCGTCGTCGATCCCTGACAGACGCCGATCGAGTCGACGTCGCTGAAGCCAAGCGAGCCGTATGTATGGACGTGCGCGTCGATCCAGCCGGGCGTGACATAGCGTCCGCTCAAATCGAGGGAGTTGGCGATCTCCGGCAGGTCATCGCCGATCGAAGCGATCTTGCCGCCCGCGATGACGATATTGGTGACCCGGTCGATACCTTGCTCGATGTCGATGACATGAGCCTTCTTCAGGAGAAGGGGGGCGTCGTCCGACATTTATTCCTCTTAACCGCTGGGCCCGGCGCGCCCATTTATTGGGCAGCGCCTGTTCGATCCAGATCAATATTGCAATGGCGGAAGTGCAGGGTCAACATACCGAGAGCGTATATAGGGGGCTTGCAGTGAAGCTGCTTTGCACGCGTTTTTCACAGCACACGCGCCGCACCGTCATCGCCGCAATCTTCGTTGCCGCCGCAATCCTCGGCGGGGCCGGCACAGGCCGGGCGGAAGACACAATCCGCCTGCGGCTGGACTGGCTGCCCACGGCCTATCACGCGCCGCTCTTTTACGGGGCCAAGCAGGGCTTCTATCGCGCCGAGGGGATCAACCTCGTCATCGAAGACGGCAAGGGCACCAACGTCGCGCTGCAGGCGGTTGCCGCAGGCAACGATGAAATCGTGCTCGCCAGTTATACGACGATGATCCAGTCGAGCACGGCCGGGATGGACGTGTTCGGCATCGGCGGCCTGATGCAGCGCAGTCCAGACGCCATCGTGTCTTTACAATCCAATCCAATCAACACGCCCGCCGAACTTGTCGGCAAGACGATCGCCACGACCCCCGGCAGCGAGATCGCGAAATTGCTAGTGGCTTTCTTCAAGGCTACCGGGCTCGACCCGTCCAAGATCTCCGTCATCAATACCGCGTCGGGGCTGGCGCCGGCGGCCGTCCTCTCCGGCACCGCACAGGCGATGACGGGATGGAGCTTCAGCGATGCGCTGATCCTGAACCAGACGAAGCCCATCGCCAAACCCATTCTGATGGCGGATTACGGCATCAATGTTCTCGGCCTTGGCTTCGTCACGACCAAAGCCTATGCCACGAAGAACAGCGATGTCCTCCGCCGCTTCATGAAGGCCACGACGAAGAGCTATGAGGATGGCCTCAAGCATCCCAAGGACACGATCGCAGCGTTGGTCGCCGACCGTCCGGATACCGCCCCTCGCGCGGCGCTCATGGAGGAGCAGCTCGGCCTCTTCCCGCAATTCCTCCACACGAAGCGAACGGAAGAGAAGCCCTTCGGTTGGACGGCGCGGGAGGATTGGGACCAGACGGCACAGCTTCTGCGGGACTATTTCGAGATGACGGCGCAGGTTGACGTCGGCTCGCTCTACACCAACGACTTCGTCGCCAAGAAATAAAGCGCGCGCAGGCGCACGAAGCCCGCCGCCTCGGGTGAGACGGCGGGCCTCGCCATAAATGTGACTACGACTGCGGTGTCACAGTGCCGTCTTGAGCGACCTTCAGCGACATCTGCTCACCATTCTTTTTCGCCTTCGCAGACCAAGAACCGTTGGTCTGCTTGTGGATCGATTGGACGCTGGTGTAGCCCTGGCGCTGCAGCAGCTGCTTCACCTGGGTCGCGCTCGCGACCGACTGGCTCTGGTCCATCCGAGAGGACGCGCGCGGTTGGGCTGAGTCGTTCGGCGTAGCCGACGTACCCGGCTGCATCCCAGTGGACGAACCCGGCTGGGCTGAGTAGTTCGACGTACCCGACTGCGTTGCGCCCGATGCGTGATCGCTGCTCAGGCCCTGTGCCATCGCAAGCGACGAAGCGCCGGTGAGAAGCGCCGCTGCCATGAGTGTCGTGAACTTCGTCATCAGTAACCTTTCTCTTGTCGTTTCTACCGACACCCTAAGAACGATGAGGCGGTCCCGGATAATCCAAATCTCATTCGCAAGTCGCATTGCCGCCAAAGCAATCGCTCCAGCGGAACGGGGACATAGGGAAGGATCAAGTCTACCATTGGCCAAAATCTCGGTAACGTGCGCGCGACAAGGGGGACACATGAAGCGAAGCGAAGGCCGGATCCTGACAACGCATGTCGGCAGCCTGCCGATAACCGCGCCGCTCGACCGCGCCAGCGCCGGCTACGAGGCTGAGCTGCGCGCCGCCGTGCGGGACGTCGTTGCGCGGCAGCGCGCGACCGGCATCGATATCGTCAACGAAGGCGAATACACCAAGGGCGGCAACTGGCTGAGCTATCTCGACGAGCGCTTCGGCGGTTTCGAGGTGCGGCCGGATACTGACGGCGCGGGGGTGATGGCCGCGGGCCGCGACCGCGAGGTGTTCGCGGACTTCTACCGTTATGCGGGCGAGAAAGGCACGCTGTTCTACGCGCCCGGAAGCGTGGTTCCTGCGGGGCGGCGCCCGACATGGGTCTGCACCGGCCCGGTCACCTATCGCGCGCACGAGGATCTCAAGCGCGAGATCGATACGCTGAAAGCGGCGGCCGGCGCGGGCGAGACGTTTCTCACCAGTACCGCACCCGCGAGCCTCGAGCCTTATCGCTCCAACGCGTTCTATCGCTCGGAGGAGGAGTTTCTCGGCGCGATCGGCGAGGCGCTGCGCGAGGAATACGAGGCGATCGCCGCCTCAGGCCTCATCCTCCAGGTCGACGACGCGTGGCTCCCGGCGCTCTGGGACCGGATCGGCATCGGCATGGGGCTCGACGCCTTCCGCCGGCGCTCGATGCTGCGGATCGACGTGCTGAACCACGCGCTTCGCAACATTCCCGAGGACCGCATCCGCTATCACCTGTGCTGGGGAAGCTGGCACGGACCGCACGCCTTCGACATCGAGATGAAGGATTTCGTCGATGTGATGCTGCGCGTGAAGGCGGGAGCTTATTCCTTCGAGGCGGCGAACGCGCGCCACGAGCACGAGTACGAAGTGTGGGAGAGCGTGAAGCTGCCGCCGGGCAAGATCCTCATTCCCGGCGTCATCACGCATTCGACCGACGTGGTCGAGCACCCGCGCCTCGTGGCGCAGCGGATCGAGCGCTTCGCGCGCCTCGTCGGGCGCGAGAACGTCATCGCCGGCACGGATTGCGGCTTCGGCGGGCGCTCCCATCCGCAGATCGCATGGGCGAAACTCAAATCGCTCGCCGAAGGCGCCGCGATCGCGAGCAAATCCCTGTTCGGCTGACCGCTACCGCTGCGCCGGGGCGGCGCGGGCGTGCGGCTCGCCGTGCAAGAGAAGATCGATGCAGCGTCCCGGCGTGAGCGAGCCGTACTGAGCGGCGAGCAATCCGTTGAGCACGTTGTCGGGGACCGCGGTCGCAACGAAGCTGCCGAGCTGACCGCCCTCGCGCACCGCCTGCTGGCGCACGCGCTCGCGCAGGATGCCGCATGCGTCGAGCGTGCCGTAGTTGAGATAGATCACCACAACGCCGATCACGACGATGCCGAGGACAGCCAAGATGCTGACCAACCAGCGCATCGCTCAGCCCCGCGCGCCGCAAACGATGAGCGCGTCGAGCGCCGTCACGCCGTGACCATCACGGTGGGCGACGAGCGGGTTGATGTCGATCTCCGTGATCTCGGGTTGGGTCATCATCAGCCGCCCGACGAGGGCGGCCGCGCGCGCAACCGCGGCCACGTCGACAGGACCGCGGCCGCGAAAATCACCCAAGAGCTTCGCCGCCTTGAGACGGCCGAGCTCGGCCACGATCGCATCCTCCGGCGTGTCGGGCGCGAGGAGCCGCACATCGCCGAGCGCCTCGATCCACACGCCGCCGAGCCCCACCATCACAATCGGTCCCCAGGCGGGATCGCGGTGCGCCCCTAGCGCAAGCTCGAGGCCGGGCGCGCCCATCGCCTCGATGAGCGCGCCGTCGAGCGCAAGCCCCGGCTCGGCGCGCGCGACGTTGGCGTGGAGCCGGTCCCACGCCGCGTCAAGCGCCGCCGCGTCGGCGATGCCGAGGATCACACCGCCCGCCTCGGTCTTGTGCGCGAGCGCCGCGGCCTGCGCCTTGGCGGCGACGGGATAACCCACGCGGCTGGCGATGGCGCGCGCCTCGGCCGGCGAGCGCGCGAGCGCACCCGGCGGCACCGGAATGCCGATCGCGCGTAAAATCTCCTTGCCGCGCCATTCGGCCGCCATGCCGGGCGCAAGCGACGGCAGGCCCGCGAAGGGCTTGGCGCGCGGCACAGGCCGCGACGCCGCGAGGCCGCGGCCGTACTCCGTCAGCCGCGCCATTGCACGAAAGGCGCGCTCGGGCGAACGCAGCAGCACGATCCGGTTCTTCTCGACAACGCGCGCGACCTCGGCCGAGAGCGGCGAGGTCTCGTTCTGCAGCACGAGCACCATCGGCTTGGGCGATCCCCCCACGCCCTCGACGAGGCGCTCGACCCACTGCACGCCGACGGCCGAGGAGTGCCCCGGGATCGAGACGATGAGGCTGCCATTGGCGGGATCGGATGTGAGCGCCGCCGCACCCAACCTTACAAGATCGGGCTTCCAGGCCGGGATCGTGCCGAGATCGAGTGGATTCTCGGGCGGGTTGAAGGTCTCAAGCTGCGGGCGGAGCGCGTCCTTTTGCGGCGCCGACATCGGCGGCAGGTCGAGCCCGAGCGTGTCGCAATAATCCTGGGCAATGGCGCAGAGCGCGCCCGAGAAGGTCAGGACGGAGGTGCCCTTCACCGGCGGCGCGGGATAGCGCAGGAGAATGTGGCCGACATCGATCATCTCTTCGAGCGTCTCGACGAACACGACGCCGGCGCGCCGCACGACGGTGCGCATCGCGGCGTGATCGCCGGTCAAGGCGCCAGTGTGCGAGCGCGCCGCGGCCTGGGCGCGCGCGCTGCGACCGGGATGGAGCAGCACGAGCGGCTTTTTCGCGGCGCGCGCGGCAGCCGCCGCAGCAAGGAAGTTCGCGGGCTGCCGGATCTGCTCGCCATAGGCGAGGATGACGCCGGTCGCGGGATCGTGCGCCAGGTACTCGATGAACTCGGCGAGACCGATGCCGGCCTCGTTGCCGACGGTGACAAGATAGGAGCACGCCACGCCGCGGGCCTCGAGCCCGCCCACGACATGCCCACCCATGCCGCCGCTTTGCGCCACCACGGCGACGCCGGGGCCGGCCGCGGGCTCGAGCCGCTTCACGCGCGGGAAGCCCATGAAGCCGATGCAAAGCCCGTCGACATAGTTCGTGTAGCCGAGGCAGTTGGGCCCGACGAGCGCCAAGCGCCCCGCGCGCGCCGCGGCGCCGATCTCCTGCTGGCGCGCACGCTCGTCCTCGCCCATCTCGGCGAAGCCCGATGCGAAAGTGATCGCGGACGTCGTCTTGCGGCGGACAAGACCCGCCACGCTCTCGGCGACGGCGCCGGCCGGAACCGTGAGCACCGCAAGATCGACGCCCTCGGGCAACTCATCGACGCTCGGCAGACACGGGCGGCCTTCGAGGCTCGCGAGATTGCGCCCGACGAGATGGATGTCGCCGCGATATTCGTTCTGGACGAGGTTGGCGAGCACCATGTGGCCCGCCGAGCCCGCGCGTGAGGATACGCCGATGATCGCGATCGAGCGCGGCCGCACGATCGACTCGACAGCGGCCACTTCCCAGCGCGTCGTCGCGGTCCCGCCCTCGTCCATGTCCTCCCTCCAGCGCCCGCCCGGCTTCAGGGCTATCGTCGGGCGCGCGCAACATATACCATGCCGGGCTTCTTGGTACATGAGGCGGAGGAGCGCGCGGTGCCCGAGCAGGTCGTCACATACGAGTGCGACGGAACGATCGCGCTCATCGGCCTCAACCGGGCCGAGAAGCGCAACGCGCTGAGCCAGGAGCTCCAGAAACAGCTGCGCGATGCCGTGCTGCGCGCGCACGACGAGGCGAAGGTCGGGCTCGTGTTCAGCCACGGCGCCGATTTCTGCGCCGGCCTCGATCTCGTCGAGGCGAGGGCTTGGGTGAATGATCCCGTCGAACTCGCCCGGCGCCGGCGCCGCCGCTTCGAGCGCGCCTTCGACGACATCGCGCGCGGCCCCATCCCGTTCGTGGCGGCGGTCTCAGGCGCCTGCGTCGGCGGCGGGCTTGAGCTCGCGATCGCGTGCCATGTGCGCGTCGCCGACGAGACGAGCTACTTCGCGCTGCCCGAAGGCCAACGCGGCATCTTCGTGGGCGCGGGCGGATCGGTCCGCATCGCCCGCGCCTTGGGCGTCGAGCGCATGTCGGACCTGATGCTCACGGGCCGCGTGCTCACCGCCGCCGAGGGCGAGCGCTACAACCTCGTGCAGTACCTCGTAGCGAAGGGCGAGGCGTTCGAGCGCGCGAAATCTCTGGCCCTTCGCATCGGCGAGAACGCACCCTTGTCGAACTGGGCGATCGTCAACTGCCTGCCGCGCATTCCCGACATGTCGTACGACGATGGCCTCTTCGTCGAGCGGCTCGTCACCAACGCGGTCGCGAGCCCGGAGGCGGGCGAGCGCCTCAAGGCCTTCGCCGAGAAGCGGGCGCAGCGCCTCGCCGATCCGGGTATGTCGGGCGACGGGCGCAGCGCAACACGGGAGAAGTGAGATGGCACTGCGCGATGCGGCAATCGTCGGCTTCGCCGAGACCAAGATCGTCGAGAAGAGCGACCGCGACATCTGGGAGCTCGGCGCCGAGATTCTCGATGGGCTCCTTACAAGCACCGGCTTCGAGAAGCAGGAGATAGATGGGCTCGTTCTGAGCGCATCGATGACGGGCTCGGGCAATCCCTTCTGGTCGCAGACGACCGCCGACCAGCTCGGGCTCGAGCTCGATTTCTGCCAGACGGTCGATATCGGCGGAAGCTCGCCTTTGGGCGCGCTCGCGCGTGCGGCAGCCGCGATCGATGCCGGCCTCTGCACGACGGCAATGCTGCTTTACGCCGATACGCAGGGCGCGGAGAACAATTCGCGCATGCGTTCCTTCAACGCGGAATGGACCATGCCCTATGGCCTCCTCGGGCCGCCGGGCGCGTTCGGCCTCTTGTCGAAGCGCTACGAGCACCTCTACGGGCTCGACTACAGCATGCTCGGCAAGCTCGCGGTGGCGCAGCGCGGACACGCGGTCTTGAACCCCAACGCGGTCGAGAAGCTGCGCCAGCCGATCACGGTCGACGACTACATCAATTCGCGCATGATCGCCGAGCCGATCCGGCTCCTCGACAGCGTCATGGTGTGCGATGGCGCGAGCGGGCTTCTCGTCACGAGCCGCACGCGGGCGCGGCGGAAGCGCATTGCCAAATACGTGACGCCCGTCGGCTATGGCGAGCGCACGAATTTCCGCATCGGCGAATCCGTCGTCGACGTGACGCAGTCGGGCCACCTCGCCGCCGGCAAGAAGGCGTTCGCCGAGGCCGGGCTCACGGCGAGCGCCATCTGCTCGTTCCATCCTTATGACGATTTCGTCATCGCCATGATGATCCAGATGGAGATGCTGGGCTTCTGCAAGCCGGGCCAAGGCTGCGCCTTCATCCGCGAGCACGACTTCACACACACGGGCGACCTGCCGCTCAACACCGGCGGCGGCCAGATCTCGGCGGGCCAGCCGGGGCTCGCCGGCGGCGGCGTCAATCTCGTCGAGGCAGTGCGGCAGCTCATGGGCGCCGGGGGCGCGCGCCAGGTGAAGCGCATCAATAATGCGCTCGTCACCGGCATCGGCGGCATTCCCTATGGCCGCAACTGGGCGACCAGCACCGCCATGATCCTGACCCCTGGCGCCTGAGGAGCGAGAGATGAGCGAGACCGTCCACGACACGCTCGACGTTCAGCGCGAGGCGATCATCCCGCGCACCTTCTCACGCCCGTTCTGGGAAGCGACGCGGCAGAAGAAGCTTGTCCTCCAGTTCGACCCGCGCAGCGGCAAGTACCAGTTCTTCCCGCGCCCCAACAGCCTGTTCGACGGCCGCCGTGGCCTTGAATGGCGCGAGGTGTCGGGAAAGGGCGAGATCTTCACCTACACGATCGCGCGCCGGGGCCCGCCCGCCTTTCGCGGCAAGGAGCCTTATCTCATCGCGACGGTGACCCTCGAGGAAGGCGTCAACATCATCGCCAATGTCGTCCATTGCGGGCTCGACGAGATCAAGATCGGCATGAAGGTGCGGCCGTTCTGGGCGCCCCTTGCGAACGGCACGCACCTTCTGATGTTCGAGCCGGCGCGGTAGCCACCATTTATGGAGCGAACGCCATGACGATCGATCTCAAGCCCGGCACGCCGGGCTGGCAGCAGCGCCACGTCGATGCCTATCTCGCAAGCGACGGCGCCGAAGGCCACGTCATCGATTTCGGCCGGCCCGGCGTGCCGCCGGTGAACTGCCTGCTGCTGCAGACGACCGGCCGCAAGAGCCACGACACGAAAACGTCGCCGCTCATTTATGGCGAGGACAAAGGCGGCTTCGTCATCGTCGCCTCGCGCGGCGGGGCGCCGACGCATCCGGCCTGGTTCCTCAACCTTCGTGACGCGCCCGAGGTGCGGTTCCAGGTGGTGAACAAGAAGTACCGCGGGCGGGCGCGGATCACGACGGGCGCCGAGCGCGAGCGCCTCTACCAGATGATGACCGGCCTTTTCCCGCCCTATCGCGACTATCAGGCCAAGACCACGCGCGAGATCCCCGTCGTGGTGCTGGAGCCGCAGGGCGAGATCGAGAAACTCTAGGGCGGCTCACGCGCGGCCGAGGAACGGCATTCCGATCGGCAGGACGAACGCTTCCATCAGGTTCGTCTCGTCCGGCAGGCGCGCGATCAAAAGCGCGATCTCGGCGATTTCCTCGGCCTTCATCATCTGCGCCGGCGGGCGCGCGGGCCGATTGGCGCCGCCGGCCAAGTGGCTCTCGGTCACGCCCGGATCGATGATCGAGACAGTGATGCCGTGCTCACGCCCGTCGAGCGCCATCGACTGGGTAAGGCCATGGAGCCCGAACTTGGCGGCGGCGTAGCCAAGCGTGTGCGGCCGCGGCCGGCGCGACGAGACGCTGCCGATATTGATGATGCGGCCGCGCTTCTGCTTCACCATGATGCGCATCGCTTCGCGCCCGCAGAGGAATGGGCCCGTGAGCATGGTGTCGATCGAGCGGCGCCAGTCGGCGAGGCTCAGATCAACGGTCGGAATGTGGTCGGCGAGGCCGGCATTGTTGACGAGGATGTCGACGCGGCCGAAAGCCGCCATCGTGCGCTCGAAGAGGCGGACCACCTGCGGCTCCACGGTGACATCGGCCGGACAGGCGAGCGCCGTGCCACCCGCCGCCGCGATCTCCGCCGCGACCTTATCGAGCTTGTCGGCCGAGCGTGCGGCCACGACCGTCTTCACGCCGGCCGCGGCGAAGGCGCGCGCGATCGCAACGCCGATTCCGGAGCTTGCGCCGGTGATGATCGCGACGCGCTCCGACATGTCCTTGAAGTGAGCCATGGGCGCTTGTTACCCGACGCGCGCGCCGCTGTCGATGAGGGCTACGCGCGGGCGCCGGCGCGCCAGCGGTTCCAGAGATAGACCGCCTCGCCGACGATGCCGCGGCGGAAGACGAGAATGATGACGATGAAGATGACGCCGATCACGACCGGCACGGGGATGCCGATCCCGGCGAGGTACTCGTCCATGGCGACGATGAGGACGGCGCCGACGACCGGGCCGAGAAGCGTGCCCATGCCGCCCAGCAGCACCATCAGCACGACCGCCGCCGAGGTAGTGAAATCGACGTCGCTCAAGGTGGCAAGCCCGATCGCGATCGCCTTTACCGCGCCCGCGACCCCAGCGAGTGCCGCCGACAGCACGAAGTTCATGAGCTTGTAGCGATCGACCGGATAGCCCAGCGAGATCATGCGCGGCTCGTTGTCCTTGATCGCGCGCAGCACCTGGCCGAAGGGCGAGCGCCAGACCCGCGCCACCAGCAGATATCCCGCCAGGAAGATCGCCGCCGTGACGTAATACATCGCGAAATTGTTGGTGAGGTCGACGAGTCCCAGGAGCTTGCCCCGCGGCACGGCCTGGATGCCGTCCTCGCTGTTGGTGAAGGGAAGCCGGAGCGCGAGGAAATAGATGGCCTGCGCCAGCGCCAGCGTGATCATCGCGAAGTAGAGACCCTGGCGCCGGATGGCAGTGAGGCCGAAGAGCAGGCCGAGCGCCGTGGCACTCGCAATGCCACAGAGGAGCGCCAGCTCGAACGGAAAGCCGAACGATTTCGCCGTCTCGGCTGCGATGTAAGCGCCGGCGCCGAAGAACGCAGCATGGCCAAACGACAAAAGCCCGCCGCCGCCGATCAGCAGATTGAAGGCGCAGGCGAAGAGCGCCATGCACAGCACCTCCATCGCGAACACGGGATAAAAAAGGAACGGCGCCGCGATGAGAAGAACGACGCCGACGGCAAGCCCGATGAGGCCGCTGCCGCGTGCGCCCGTGGCGCTTGCCGAAACGTCGCCCAGTTCGAGCGACATCTAGCGCGTCTGTCCGAAAAGGCCCGCCGGCTTCACCATCAGCACGACGATCATGATGAGGAAGATCACGAGGTTCGAGGCCTCGGGATAGAACACTTTCGACAGGCCTTCGAGCACGCCGAGCGAGAGGCCCGTGACGATCGCGCCGAGGATCGAACCGAAACCGCCGATCACCACCACGGCGAAGACGGTCGTCAGGATATTGGCGCCCATCAACGGATTGACCTGGTAGATCGGCGCCGCGAGCACGCCCGCCAATCCGGCGAGCGCCACGCCAGTGCCAAAGGCAAGCGTCACCATCCGCGGCACGTTGATGCCGAAGGCGCGCACGAGCATCGGGTTCTCGGTCGCCGCGCGCAGGTAAGAGCCGAGCCGGGTCTTCTCGATCGCGTACCAGGTGCCGAAGCAGCAGGTGAGCGAGGCGCCCACGACCCAGGCGCGGTAGGCCGGCATGAACATGAAGCCGAGATTGTAGCCGCCGGTGAGTCCGGCCGGATAATTGTAGGGCTGGCCCGACGTGCCGTACCAATGAACGAACATGCCCTGGATGATCTGGAGGAGGCCGAGCGTCAACAGCAGACCATAGAGATGCGGCAGGTTGTAGACGCGCGCGATGAGCGTGCGCTCGATGATCATGCCGACGATCGCCACCGCGAGCGGCGCCAGTACGAACGCCCACCAATAGCCGATGCCCAAATAATGAAGGAGCATCCAGGCGATGAAGGCGCCGAGCATGTAGAAGGCGCCCTGCGCGGCGTTGACGATGGCGAGAAGGCCGAAAATGATCGCGAGGCCGAGGCTCAACATGGCGTAGAACGAGCCGTTGATGAGGCCCAACAGCAACTGCCCGAACAGCGCGGTGGCCGACATGGCCCGCTCTCCCCCTCAGAGCCCCAGATAGGCTTCGAGCCTGCCCATCTTGGCGGCGACCTCTGCGCGCGCGATGCGGTCGATGATCTTGCCGCTTTCCATCACATAATGATGGTCGGAAATGCGCGCGGCAAAGCGGAAATTCTGCTCGACGAGGAGCACGGTCAATCCCCGCGCGCGGATCGCCTCGAGCACGCGCCCCACCTGCTGCACCAGCACCGGCGCCAGGCCCTCGGTCGGCTCGTCGAGGATGAGGAACCGGGCCCCGGTGCGCAGCACGCGCGCGATCGCCAGCATCTGCTGCTCGCCGCCCGAAAGCTTGCTGCCCTGGCTCCGCCCCCGCTCCTTGAGATTGGGAAAGAGCTGATAGATCTCGTCGGCGCTCATGCCGCCTTCGGCGAGCGTCGGTGGCAGAAAGAGATTCTCGGTGACGTTGAGGCTCGCGAAGATGCCGCGTTCCTCCGGTACATAGCCGACGCCGAGGCGCGCCACGCGCTCGGGTGGGAACGCGATGGTCTCGACCCCCATGACGCGGATCGAGCCCGCGCGTTTGCCGAGAATGCCCATCACGGCGCGGAGCGTCGTCGTCTTGCCGGCGCCGTTGCGGCCAACGATCGTCGCAACCTCGCCCGCGCCCACCGCGAGATCGAGCCCGTGCAGCACGTGCGATTCGCCATAATGGCCGTTGAGCCCGGCGATCTCGAGCACCGGCTCAGTCAAAGCCGGTACCCATGTAGGCCTCGATCACGGCCGGGTCCTTCGCGACCTCGTCGTAGGAGCCATCAGCGAGGATCGCGCCATGCTGCATCACGGTGATGCGGTGCGAGAGATCGGCGACCACCGAGAGATTGTGCTCCACCATCAGCACCGTGCGGTTCGCCGCGACGCGACGGATCAGCGCGACGATGCGTCCGATGTCCTCGCCCGCCATGCCCGAGGTCGGCTCGTCGAGGAGCAACAGTTCTGGCTCGAGCGCCAGGGTCGTCGCGAGCTCGAGCGCGCGCTTGCGGCCATAAGGAAGCTCGCCTGCGACGAGGCCGGCGTGATCTTCGAGCCCGACATCGGCGAGAAGCGCACGCGCGCGCCCGTCGAACGCGCGCAGCACCGCATCAGAGCGCCAGAAGAAGTAATTGTCGGCGCGGAAGCGCTGCAGCGCCATGCGCACATTCTCGAGCACGGTCAGGTGAGGAAAGACCGCCGAGATCTGGAACGAGCGCACAATCCCAAGGCGCGAGACATCGTGTGGCGTCATGCCGGTGATGTCGCGGCCCTTGAAGAAGATGTGCCCGCTCGTCACCGGCAGGAAGCGCGTCAAAAGATTGAAGTACGTGGTCTTCCCGGCGCCGTTCGGGCCGATCAGCGCGTGGATCGAGCCGCGCTGCACCTCGAGACTCACCTCCCGGACGGCGACGAAGCCGGCGAACGACTTCGTCACCGCCTCGGTGCGGAGAAGGACCTCGTCGGGCAAGACCTCGGCCGTTACTTGCCGCCGTTGGCCGCGACGAGCGGGCAGCCGCCCTGATCCATCGGCCGGAACGCCTTGTCGCCGGGAATCTCGCCCAGAAGCTTCGCGAGATCGCGCGGGCCTTTCGATTCCTCCGGCGTCTTCACCTGAACGAGATAGACGTCGTGCACCATGCGGCCGTCGGGCCGGAGCACGCCGTGCTTGGTGAAGGCGTCGTCGACCGGGTGCTGCTGCATCCAGGGGAAGATCTTCTTGGGGTCATCGCTCCCGGTCGCCTGCGCCGCCGTGAGATATGTGCGCACCGCCGAATAGAGCCCGGCCATGAGATAGGGCGCCATCTTGCCCTGGCGCTTCTCGTATTCGTCGGCGAAGGCCTCCGACTTGGGCGGGTTGGCGTCGCGGTACCAGGGCAGCGACATGATCATGCCCTGCGTCGCGGGGAGACCGCCCGCGCCCTCGATCGCCTGCAGGTCCATGCTGAGCGGGACCACTTTGACGCCGCTCTTGATGAGGCCGAACTCGTTCGCCGACTTGATGGCGTTCGTCATGTCGGGCCCGGCATCGCCCAGTGCGATGACCTCGGCCTTAGAAGCCTGCGCCTGAAGCATGAAGGAGGACATGTCGGACGCGCCGAAGGGATGAAAGACGGTGCCGACGACCTTGCCGCCCGCCGCGGTGACGCTGCGCGTCACGCCCTCGACGAGCGCTTTGCCATAGGCATAGTCGGCCGACAGGATGAACCAGGTCTTGCCGAGCTTCGGCACCGCTTCGCCGAGATTCGGGAGTTGGTAAGTGTCGTAGGTCCATTGCGCGCTGTAGGGCGCGCATTGCTTGCCGGTCAGCGCGTCGGAGCCCGCCTCGCTGTAGAGCACGGCCTTGCCGCGCTGGCGCGCCACCTCCTGCACGGCGAGCGCCACGCCCGAATAGACGACATCGAGGATCGCGTCGACCTGCTCGGTGTCGTACCAACGCTCGGCGATGCGCACGCCCACGTCGGGCTTGTCCTGATGGTCGCCATGGATGACCTCGATCGGCACGCCATTGATCTTGCCGCCGAACTCGTCGACGGCCATCTGCGTCGCGACGACCGGCCCCATGCAGTTGTCGAGGCAATAGGGGCCCGAGAAATCGTCGAGAATGCCGAGCTTGATCTTGTTGTCGGAATATTGGGCGTTGGCGGCAGGCGCTTGCATCAGCACAAGACCGGCCAGCGCGGCCGCGAGGCCCCACGTAAAGCGCATCGATTCCTCCCCTTCCCCCGAGCGCGTCCCGAGGCCGACGATGCGCCTTTCCGCGCGCTAAGTGAAGCATTTCGCGGGGCCGCAACATGCGGCCGCGGCCCATCCAAGCCGATGGGACCGATCCCACGCGGGGATGCGCCTCTAATGGCCGGCATAAGACAGGACGGGACCGGCCCACGCGGGCCGTAGGGGGAAGACCATGCCACCGCACATCATCGATCGCCGCGCGGTCCTGCGCTGGACCGCAGGCGCGGGGCTCGGAGCGAGCCTGCCGTGGGCACGGCTCGTGCACGCGGAGGGCGCAGCTGCCGGTCTCGTCCCGCGCCGCGTTTTCTTCGCCGACCCCGACTATCGCAACGTCCGTATCAGCCCGGACGGGCGGCATCTGGCCTATCTCGCTCCGCGCGCGAGCGTGCGCAATCTTTGGGTGGCGCCGGTCGACGCACCGCAGGCCGGGCGCCCGCTAACGCGCGTCACGGATCGCGATATCGGCGCCGAGCATCATTGGGCCTTCAACAATCGCCAGCTTATCTTTTTCCAGGACCGCGAGGGCGATGAGAACTGGCGCGCCTCGAGCATCGATATCGAAACCGGCGTGAGCGTGCCGCTGACGCCGCCCGAAGGCGTCGTCTCCTACGTGCAGGGCATCGACCGCAATTTTCCGGACGACGTGCTCTTCGGGCACAATGCGCGCGACAAGCGCTACTTCGACATATTCCGCATCAACCTCGTGACCGGGAAGAGCCAGCTCGTCTTCGAGAATCCCGGCTTCGCCCAGCTCCTGACGGATGCCCAATTCCGCCTGCGCATCGGCGTGCGCTTCGCCGCTGACGGCACTGCCGAGCTTTTCGAGCACACGGCATCGGGCGATTGGAACCTGTTCACGACCGTGCCGATCGGCGACATCGACAGCACCAATTTCATCGATTTCAGCCGCGACGGCAGCACGCTCTACGTGCTCGACACGCGCGGCCGCGACAAGGCCGCGCTCTACGCACTCGACATGCGGACGCGGCAGCGGCGGCTTCTCGCCGAGGATGCAGAGGCCGACATAACGTACGTCGACTTCGCCGACCGCCAGCCAGTTGCGCCGCTCGCGACGAACGATCGCGCGCGCTGGCACGCGCTCGATGCGGGGGCGAGGAAAGACCTTGCGGCGCTCGATCGCTATGGCGCGGGCGACCTCTGGGTCGAGAACCGCAGCCTCGACGGCAATCGCGCGGTCGCCTTTCTCGAGCGCGACACCGAAAGCGGGGAGTACGCGCTGGTCGGGCACGAGCAAGAGAAAGGCGCAGTGCGGCACCTCTACACGCAGCGGAAGGCGCTTGCGAACTTACAGCTCCGTCCGTTCGAGCCGGTGGCGATCAAAGCGCGAGACGGCCTCATGCTGCGTGGCTATCTGACACGGCCTTCTGATGCCGCGGGCGCGCGGCCGCCGCTCGTGCTCGTGATCCACGGCGGGCCTTACGCACGCGATTATTGGGGCTTCAACGCGACGCACCAATGGCTCGCCAATCGCGGCTATGCGGCACTCTCGGTCAACTATCGCGGCTCGACCGGGTTCGGCAAAGCCTTCGTCAAGGCGGCCGACCACGAATGGGGCGGCCGCATGCACGACGACTTGATCGATGCGCTCGATTGGGCGCTGGCGCGGGGGATCGCCGATCCGGCGCGCGTCGGGTTTCTCGGCGGCAGCTATGGCGGCTATTCAGCGCTCATGGCCGCGACGAAGACGCCCGACCGCTTCACCTGCATCGTCGATCTCTTCGGCGTCTCGAACCTCATAACCTTCATGGCGACGATCCCGCCCTATTGGGGACCGTGGTTCAGCATCTGGAAGAACCGGCTGGGCGACCCCGCGACCAAGGAGGGCCGCGCCTTCCTGATCGAGCGCTCGCCGCTCACGCATATCGAGCGCGCCACGAAGCCCATTCTGATCGCGCAGGGCGCTAAGGATGTGCGCGTGGTGCGCGCGGAATCGGAGCAGATGGTGGCGGCGCTCACGAAGAAGGGCGTGCCCGTCACCTACATCACCTTTCCCGACGAAGGGCACGGCTTCGTGCGGCCGAAAAACCGTCTCGCCTGCAACGCCGTCATCGAGGCGTTCCTGGCGCAGCATCTGGGCGGGCGCGCGGAGCCAGTGGGCAACGATTTCGCGGGCTCGTCGATCCGGATCGAAGTGGGGCGCGAGCTGGTGCCGGGCTTGCCGGCCTAGAGCCGCACTCAGTAGGTCGCGCGGCCGCCGGTGATGTCGAAGACGGCGCCGGTGCTGAAGCTGCACTCCTCGGACGAAAGCCACGCCACGAGCGCCGCGATCTCCTCGATGCCGACAAAGCGCCCCTTCGGGATCTTCGACAGCATGAAGGCGATGTGCGCCTCCGTCATCTCGCCCATGAGTTCGGTCTTGGCGACGGCCGGAGCGACGCAATTGACGATGATCTCGGTGCCGGCGAGCTCTTTGCCGAGCGACTTCGTCAGCGCAATGAGCCCGGCCTTGGCGGCGCTGTAGGCGGGGGCGTTCGGGTTCCCCTCCTTGCCCGCGACCGACGCCATGTTGACGACGCGGCCGTAGTTGCGCGCCATCATGTGCGGCACGAGCGCGCGGGAGCAGAGGAAGGCGCCCGTAAGGTCGATGTCGAGGACGCGCTTCCAGTCGGCGAGCTTGTATTCCCACGTCGGCACGTTGGGCCCGTTGATGCCGGCGTTGTTGACGAGGATGTCGACCTTGCCGAGCGCCGCGATCGCGGCCGCCGCCGCCGCCGCGACCGAGGCTTCGTCGGCGACATCGACCACCTGAGAATGGACGCGCGCGTTGCCGCCGCCGAGCCGCGCCGCCGTCTCGGCGAGACGCGCCTCGTCGCGGTCCCAGAGCGAAAGGGCGGCGCCCGAGGCGAGGAGGCGCTCGGCGCAAGCCAAGCCGATGCCGCGCGCGCCGCCGGTGACGACCGCGCCGCGGCCTTCGAGATCGATGCGGTTCATGGGCGGCATTTGAACCGATGGGGCGCCACCTGGCAATCGCCCAATCCGCGCGGGGCATGGCGTTCCACCGTGAGCCCGCTATGATGGCTCGCACCATACTTTGCGAGGCATGCCATGGGCTTCTTCATCGGCCATGTCGGGCTCCACGTTAAGGACATCGACGCCGAGATCGCGTTCCTCGAGATGCTGGGCGCGACGGTGACGAGCCGCGAGACGACGCCGCGCGGGCGCATCGCCTTCGTCAGCATCGACGGTGAAACGCACCACAATTTCGCGCTGTTCGAGGATGGCGAGTTGCTGCCAAGCGGCGATTCGAAGAAGGAGAAGCGCGGCCTCCACCATATCGCGCTCCGCGTGCAAACGCGCAGCGAGGTCGACGGCTGGGTCGCGAAGCTGAAGGCGTATGGACTTGCGCTCGATGGCCCGCACATCCAGGGGCCGGAGGGCGGCGGTCTCGTCGCCGGCAGCAGCAGCTATTCCGTGTTCTTCAACGATCCCAACGGCGTCAGCTTCGAGATCTTCGCCGAGCCGAGGACGGTCGCCGAATGGCGCGCCGCGACCCAGCGCGAGACGGAGCCGGCCTAGCCCTTCGCAACTGTCATTGCGAGCGGAGCGAAGCAATCTCCCGGGAGATTGCTTCGTCGCTGATGCTCCTCGCAATGACAGATAAGGCCTAGAGCGCGGCGAGCTTCGGCATCACTTCGGTCGCGAACAGATTGACCGAGCGCACCGCGTCGGCGAGCGCGATGTTGCCGAAGAGCATGGCGAAATTCATGTAGTTGACGCCGATCTCGCGCGCCTGCCGCTCGATCTCGGCCGTCACCGTGTCGGGCGTGCCGGCGATGACCGTGCCGGCCGCGACCGCCTTGTCGAAGCCGCCGACAATGTGGTGCGTGTAGTTGATGCTCGTGACGTTGCGCTGGCTCAGCCACATGATCTTGTCGTAATGCGCCTCGTGCGCGGGGGCGGCGATGCGGCGCGCGTCGGCCATCGTTTCGGCCACGACGAGCTGGCGATTGACGCCCACGGCGAGCCCGCCCGAAAACTCGGGCTTCGGGTGCGCCGGCGTGCCGCGCTCGGCGTAGCCGTCTTTGAAGGCGGCGATGTTCTTCTTCGCGGTCTCGACCGACCCGAGCGTCACGAAGTGAAGTCCGTGCTCGCCGGCCCAGCGCGCGCCGAATTCGGCCGAGGAGGCATACCAGAACGGCGGATAGGGTTGCTGCAGCGGCTTCAGCTGCATCGGCACCTTCGCATAGCTGTAGAACGGGCCCGAATAGGTGAGCTCGTCGTGGGTGAAGCCTTCGATGATGCAATGATAGGCGTCGAGGAAAATGTCGCGCGAGCGCTCCGGATCGACCTTGTGGAAATTGAGCTCGAACGGCGAAACGCCGCGGCCGACGCCGACATCGAGCCGCCCGTGGCTCAGATGGTCGAGCATCGAGATCTCCTCGATGAAGGTCAGAGGCGTGTAGAGCGGCAGCAGGAAGACGAGCGCACCCAGGCGGATGCGCTTCGTCGCGCGCGCGACGGCGGCGAGGTGGATGCCCGGGTGCGGCACCATGTTGAGCGGCGTGCAGTGATGCTCGGCGAAATGGAGGCAATAGAAGCCAGCCTCGTCCGCCGCGGCCGCGAATTGCAGCCGCTCGTCGAACTGCTGCGCGAGCGGCAAGTCGTTGCGGTCGACGTGATCGAAAATTCCGAACTTCATCTCTCGTCCTTCGCGCAGTGCCTCGGGCCGGCTCCGAGCCTAAGAGGAGAGGCCACTGAACGCCAGATCGAAGCTCATCGCGCGGCGCTCTCGCGATACTGCGGCAGAAGGCTCGCGAGATTGTCGCGGTCGATGGCGCGCAGCTCGGCCGCATCGAAGACGCCGCAGTGGGCGAGCCCTTCGACATGCTCCTTCGCCGTGCGATACGGATAGTCCGTGCCGAAGACGAAGTTCGAGGCGGGGATGAGCGCGCGGGCCGAGGAGAGCGCGTAACGGTTCGAGGCCTGCGCCGTATCGTAGAAGAAGCGCTGCGCCTCGGGCACGAATCCGTCGGGGAGTAGCCCCGCATATTCCTTCTGCTGGGCCATGCGGATGAAGCGTTCCGCGAGGAACGGCATGGTGCCGCCGGCATGCGACCAGATCATGCGCACCGCGCGATAGCGTTGAGCGGAGCCCGAGAACACCATGCGGGCGATGGCGCGGGTGGTATCCGTGCCGTACTCGATCGCGGCGTCGCCGACGCCGGGCACGAGGTTGTGGCAGCAGTCGGGTGTCGCCGGGTGGACATAGCAGACGGTGCCGCGCCGGTTCAGCTCCTCGAACACCGGCGCGAAAGCGGGATCGCCGAGCCATTTGTCGTGATAGCTCGTATAGAGCCCGACGCCGTCGGCCTTGAGCTGATCGAGCCCGTATTCGATCTCGCGCAAACTGCCCTCGATGTCGGGGAGCGGGAGCGCCACGAACATGCCGAAGCGGCCCTTGTGATCGGCCACCATGCGCGCGGCGAACTCGTTGCACGCGCGCGCGACGCGGCGCGCGCGCTCGGCCGAGGCGATGCGTACCGCGATCTGCGTCACCGACACGATCGCGGTCGCGACATGGCCTTCGTCCATGTCCTCGATCGCCTTGGCGAGCGACCAGCTCTTCAAGGGCGGGTTGATCGTGGGCCCAACCTCGGCCAGATACTCGGGCGGCGCGATGTGATGATGAACGTCGATGCGCCGCCGCGCGCCTTCGTGCCCGCCCGTTCCGCTCGCGCTTTCGCTCATCGCCTGCCTCCCGTTCCATTGCATCATCGCGCGGGGTCCGCCGTGCCGCCAGCCGCAACCCTTGTACCGCGAGGGCGATCCGGACAGCATGGGCCATTCACGACGAGGGAGGACAGGATGCCGGCGCTCGAAGGAATCAAGGCGTGCGTCTTCGACGCCTATGGGACCCTCTTCGACTACAACTCGGCGGCCGAACGCTGCCGTGACGCGCTCGGCGGCAAGCTCGACGCATTGAACGCGCTGTGGCGGCAGAAGCAGCTGCAATACACATGGCTGCGGAGCCTCGAGGGCCGGCACGCCGATTTCTGGCAGGTGACGGGCGACGCACTCGATTTCGCGCTCGAAGCGCTCGGCCTCGCCGACGCGGCCTTGCGGCAGCGTCTCATGGAGCTCTATCTCACGCTCGATCTCTTCCCTGACGCCGCGGACGTTCTGGCGCGGCTCAAGTCGGCCGGGATGCGTGCGGCGATCCTCTCGAACGGCTCGCCCATGATGCTGGACGCGGCCGTCGCGCGCGCCGGGATCGGCGGGCTCCTCGAGGCGGTGCTCTCGGTCGAGGAGGTCGGAATCTACAAGACGCATCCGAGCGTCTATCGGCTCGCCACCGACCGGCTCGGCCTCGCCGCGGGCGCGATCGCGTTCCTGTCGTCGAACGGATGGGACGCGCACGGCGCGGCCGCGTTCGGCATGCGCACCCTCTGGTGCAATCGCCAAGGCCAACCGCGCGAGCGGCTGCCGGGCACGCTCGCGCGCGAGATCCGCTCGCTCGCGGAACTGCCTGCGCTCGTGCTCTAGCCGCGCCGTTTGACATGGACACGAGCCCCCGCTACGGGCACCAGAACCTATTTGCCGAACCAGGGGACACGCGATGAGGGCAGCGGTGCTGCGTGAACATGGTGGCCCCGACCGCGTCGTCGTCGAGCGCGACTTCCCCGATCCCGTCGCGGGCGAAGGCGACGTGGTGGTGCGCGTCAAGGCCACCTCGCTCAATTATCACGATGTGTTCACGCGCCGCGGCATGCCGGGCATCCGCGTGCCGATGCCGTGCATCATGGGGCTCGACGTCGCCGGCGAGATCGTCGAACTGGGCGCCGGCGTGAGCGGCTGGAAAAAGGGCGACCGCGTGCTGATCGACCCGGTCAACCGCGTCGAGGGTGGGCTCATGGGCGAGACCGTGCATGGCGGGCTCGCCGAGCTATGCCGCGCGCGGGCGCATCAGCTCGTGGCGATCCCGGACGGCGTCTCGTTTGCGGACGCGGCGGCGCTTCCCGTCGCCTATGGCACCGCGCTTCGCATGATGCGCACCAACGGCCATGTCGCGGCGGGCGAGAAGGTGCTGATCCTCGGCGCGAGCGGCGGCGTCGGCGTCTGCTGCGTGCAGCTGGCGAAGATCGCCGGCGCCGAGGTCATTGCGTGCGCCGGCACCGACGAGAAGGCAGCGCGGCTCGCGCGGCTCGGCGCCGAACGCACCATCAACTACGCAACGCACGACTTCGTCGAGGAGGTTCAACGCCTCTACGGCAAGCCGGCGCGGCGCGGCGCGGGCACCGACCGCGGCGTCGATGTCGTCGTCAACTACACAGGCGGCGACACGTGGGTGAAATCGCTACGCGTCCTCAAGGTCGGCGGGCGGCTCCTCACGTGCGGCGCCACCGCCGGCTTCGACCCGAAGGAAGACCTGCGCTTCATCTGGACCTTCGAGCTGAAAATTCTGGGCTCGAACAGTTGGGCGCGCTCCGACATCGTCGAGCTTCTGGAACTCGTGCGCGCGAAAAAGCTCGCGGCGCTCGTAGACCGCACCTTCGCGCTCGACGACGTGCGCGAGGCGATCCGCCTCATCGAGGAGCGTGAAGTGTTCGGCAAGATCGTGGTGACGCCATGAGCGACGACGCAAAGCCCATGACCATGGACGAGATGCACGCCTTCATGGCGCGCTCGCCCTTCATCTCTTTCCTCGGGTTGCGCATCGTCGCCGCCGATCCCGAGGGCGGCCTCCTCACCATGCGCGCAGCGATGCGGCCCGAGTTCGAACGCCTCGGCGGCAGCGGCCAGTGGCACGGCGGACCGATCGCGGCGATCATCGACACGGTCGGCGACTATGCGCTCATCATGTCGTTGCGGCGCGCGCTGCCGACTGTGAATTTCCGCGTCGATTATCTGCGCCCGGCGATCAAGACCGAGCTCACGGCGACCGCACGCGTACGCCGGCTCGGCAAGAGCGTCGGCGTCGTCGACATTGATGTCACGAACGACGAGCAAGCTCTCCTCGCGGTGGGCCGCGCCACATATTCGACCTTGCCGGCGTGAGCTAGCGCGACGGCGGTGCGGGCGGGGTCGTCGTCTCAAGGCGTGGCAGCGCCGGATCCATGTGGTCCCAGGGATGCGCACTCTTCGTCCAGATGTTGGCCGTCGGCTTGTGCAGCGCGGGATCGTCGAGCGAAGCCGCGAACACGTAGAAAGCATCGGGCTGCGCCTGCGGCCTGATGACCATCGGGCTGCCGCACGTGGGGCAGAAGCCGCGGTCGATCGCCATGCCGCGATCGGAGATCGAGCGGTGGTAGCGGACCTCGCCCTTCAGCACGATGTGATCCTTATTGAACGCGCAGAGCGCCGCATAGCCCGAGCCGCTCGCGCGCTGGCAGTCGCGGCAATGGCAGTTGACCATGCGATAAGGCGCGGCCGAGGCCTCGTAGCTCACCTGGCCGCAGGCGCAGCGGCCACGATAGGGTAACGCCATGTGCTTCCCCCGCGGCTAGCCCCAGATTTCCTTGGAAAGCTCGACGATGCGGCGGAGCTTCGCCCATTGCTCCTCCTCGGCGAGCGTGTTGCCCTCCTCGGTTGAGGCGAAGCCGCATTGCGGCGAGAGGCAGAGCTGGTCGAGCGGCGCGAAGCGCGCGGCCTCCTCGACGCGCCGCTTGATCAAGTCGGCGCTTTCGAGCACGCCGGTCTTCGAGGTGACGAGGCCCAAAACGGCGAGCCGATCTTTCTTCAGGCGGCGCAAGGGCTCGAACCCGCCGGCACGGTCGCTATCGTATTCGAGGAAGTAGCCGTGCACCTTGATGCGGTCGAACAGCACCTCGGCCACCGGCTCGTAGCCGCCCGTGCCCATGAAGGTCGAGCGGAAATTGCCGCGGCAGAGATGCATGGTGATGGTCATGTCGGGCGGAATGTCGGCCATCGCCTCATTGATGAGGTCGCCATAGATCTCGCCGATGCGCTTCGGGTCGTCGCCCTGCTCGGCGACGCGCTTCCTGTAGGCTTCGTCGCACAGCATGGCGATGAAGACCTCGTCGAGCTGCAGATAGCGGCAGCCGGCGTCAGCGAAGTCCTTTACGACCTTGCGATATGCGGCGCCGAGATCGGCGAAGAACTTGTCGATCGAGGGATAGGCCTGGCGGCTGATCGGCCCGCGGCCGCTGCGCCCATAGAGCGCCGAGGGCGCCGGGATTGTCATCTTGGGCGTGCGCCGGGTCGCGGCGGCGAGGAACCTGAAGTGCTCGACCATCGGATGGACGCCGCTCATCCCGACCTTGCCCACGACGCGCACGCCCTGGGCGCGCGTCTGCGTGCCGTGGAAGCCGATGCCCTGATCCATCTCATACCATTCGGTGCCGTCGAGCCCGGAGAGGAAATCGAGATGCCACCACGAGCGGCGGAACTCGCCGTCGCTGATGGCGTGTAGCCCCACCTCCTCCTGCTTTGCGACGGCCTTCTTGATCTCGCGGTCCTCGATCTCCTTCAGAGCGGCGGCCGTGATTTCGCCCTTGGCGCGCTTTGCGCGCGCATCGCGGAGCGACGCCGGGCGCAGAAGGCTGCCGACATGATCGGCGCGGAAGGGCGGTTTCTCTCGTTGCATTCTTGCCTCCGGTCGTTTGACGGAATGAATAGCGATGCGTCGAGCGCAGCCGCAGGACGCATACTACTTCCGTTTCCTAGTCGAGCACGAACTCGTTGGTCATCACGTCGCTCGCCTTGGGACGACGCTTCATCTCGGGATCGTAGGCCTTGAGCAGGTCGATCATCTTGTCCCACTCCGCGGGGCTCGACCAGCCGCGCGGCTTTCCCGCGGTCGCGGGCGAGATCATGCGCTCCGGAATCATCTCGTAGGCGTATTGGGCGAGGATGTCGGCCGGCGGCGTCTCGTCGTAGACGCGGTGGACGATTTCTGCGGCCTCGGGCACAGCGTCCTTGGGATCGCTCGCGAGATAGTCCCACGCCCGCGCGGTCGCACGGACGAAGCGGCGGACGCGGTCGGGGTCATTCCGAATCACGTCGGTGCGCACGATGACGCCGCTGCCGAGGAGCGGCATGTAGTCGGAGAGCACGAACTGATGCACAATCTCGCCCTTCTGGCGGAAGAGCCAAGAGCCCGTCGAGCCCAGTGTGAAATTGCCCGAGACGTCGACCTTCTTTGCGCCGAAGATGCCGTAATAACTGCGGTAGTCCCAATCGACGAGCGTCACCTTGCGCGTGTCGATGCCATTGAGCTTGGCGAAGCTCGGCCACAGGATCGCCGGCATCGAGCCCGGCACGAAGCCGATCCTGCGGCCTTCGAGGTCCTTGGGCGTCTTGATGCCGGAGGATTCGAAATATGCCATCGACAAGCTGTCGCGCTGGCCGAAAAGCGCGACCATGCGCAGCGGACTCTCACTCCGTCCGGCGGCCTCGACGAGCGCCGAGGACGCGACGTTGCCGAACTCGGCCTGACCGCCTGTCACGATCTGCATCGCCTGGGCCGAACCGCCGCTGCCCTTTATGGTGACGTCGAGTCCTTCGTCGCGGTACCAGCCGCGCTCCTTCGCGATCCAGAAGCCGAAATGCTGCGGCTGGATGCCGGTCCATTCGAGGACGAGCGTCACTGGCTCCAACGCGTCCTCGGCACGCGCGGAGGAAGCCGCCACGAGCACGAGGACGGCCGCCGCTAGCACGAGCGCGGCGGCGCGCGCCCGGTCTCGAGCCTTTGGAACGGCCATCGGCGACCCCCAACCGGCACCAACCCGACAACCGCCATTCGTCGCACATTTGACTTTGCCGCGAAAGAGGAACGGCGCATGGTGCAAGCGTTCGGCTCGAACGCCGATCCAACGATCCTTGACCTCGCCGTGTTCGGTGCCTTCGAGGATACGGCGGCGCGCCAGATCGGGTAGAGTGCGATCCTTCCAACGGGAGGCGAGAATGGCACTCGAGGTAAGGCGCGTCGTCACGGGGCATGACGCGAACGGCAAGGCGGTGGTGCGAAGCGACGAGCGCTTGAAGGCGCAGCCGCGGCGCGGCCGCCCCGGCATCAGCGGTTGCGAGATCTGGTCGAGCGACAAGATGCCGGTCGACAACACGAGCGACGCCGCCGAGGCGGCGCAGCGCGCGGGCTTCGTGAAGCGCTACAACTATGTCGGCACGGGACAGGGCACGGTCATACGCATCACGGAGCTCGAAGCCGGCAGCCCCAAATTCATGCACCGCACCGAGACGCTCGACTACGCGATCCTGCTCCAGGGCCAGTGCGACCTCGAGCTCGACGATGGCAAGCTCGTGCATCTGAAGCCGGGCGACGTGGTGGTGCAGCGCGGCACGATCCACGCCTGGGTCAATAACGGGCCGGGACCCTGCATCTTCGCCTTCATCCTCATCGACGCCGACCCCGCCAAATCCGGCGGCAAGGAGCTCAAGACCGAGTATCCGCTCATCTCGTAGGGCAATTTGCGGTCCGTGCGAGAGGCCGGGGGCGACGAACCAATCTGCCGGAAGATTGCTTCGGTCCGCTCGCAATGACAGCTGATGGATAGACCCGGTATGATCCGCGCAAAATCGGAGGGAGGGAACAATGAAGGCGCTTCGTCTAACGATCGCCGCGCTCGTGGCGGCGCTGCTGCTGCCGGCCGCGGCCATGGCCGCAACGAAGATCACCGTCGGCATGGTGGTGGGCGGCACGGGCCTCCACATCCCGAGCTACATCGCGATGGACAAGGGCTTCTTCAAGGATGAAGGGCTCGACGCGTCGTGGGTGGTGCTGGGCGGCAAGGCGCTGGTGACGGCCGGGCTCGCGGGCGAGGTGGATTTCGTACCGATCCCGTCGGGCGGCGCGCTTGCGGCGCTGCACGGCGCGCCGCTGCGCTATGTGATCGGCCAGAGCCTCGGCACGCAATGGCAGATCATCACGCCGAAGAGCATCACGAAACCGCAGGACCTCGAAGGCAAGACACTGGGCTATGGCCGCGCCGGCGGCGCCGACTATGACGAGGGCGCTTCGGTCATGTCGCGCATCTTCCACATGGAGCCGGGCAAGGACTACAAGGTCATCTCGTTCCAGGCCGAGCCCGAGCGCGTCGCGGCGCTCATCAACGGCGACGTGCAGGGCGCGCTTCTGACCGCGCCGTCGGCGGCCAAGGCGGAGAAGGCCGGCTTCAAGGTGCTCTTGACGACGAGCGACTATATTCCGCGGCTCGGCGGCCCGTTCTGGACCATGGCGCCCTTCGCGGAGAAGCACCCCGACGCGGTCGCGGCATTCGATCGCGCCATCGCCAAGGCGATCATGTTCCTGCGTGACGACAAGGCGGGCTCGGTGCCGATCTTCAAGAAATATCTCGGCATCGACGACGACCAGGAGGCGGGACTCCTCTGGGACAATCTCCACGACACGTTCGACGCGGGCCTGCCCAAGGATCTCTTCCGCGAGATCTTCCAGTCGCATCTCGACGACATGATCGCTGCCGGGCAATGGCCAAAGGACAAGCCGCTGCCCGATCCCGAGCAGTTCGTGCTGCGCAAGGAACTCGACCAGGCCTTGGCCCAGGTCCACTACGTGCCGGTCAAGCCCAAGGTCAAAGCGACGAACTGAGGCTCATTCGCCGCCTGGACGCTGCGGCCGCCAGCGCGCGAGCCGCCGCTCCAGGAGCTTGACGAGGCCCGTCATCGCCAGCGACAGCGCGGTGAAGATGACGATGCCGGCGAACACCACGTCGACATGATACTGGCTCGCCGCCTGCACCATGACGACGCCCAGCCCTGACGAGGAGCCGAAGAACTCCGACACGACGACGCCGAGGACGGCGCGGCCGATCGCCAGCCGCAAGCCGGCAATGATGTAGGGGAGCGCGTTCGGCACGACGACGAGGCGCGCTACGTCGAGTTCGTTCGCGCCGAACGAGCGCACGACGTTGACGAGGAGCCGATCGGCGTTGCGCACGCCCTCGTAGGTATTGATGAGGAGCGGGAACAGCGCGCCGAAGAAAACGATCACCACCTTCGACCACAGGCCCAACCCGAACCACAACACCAAAAGCGGCAGGAAGACAAGGCGGGGGGTCGCGTTGAAGGCGGTGACGAAGGGATCGAGAAGGGCGTTCAGCGTCTCCGAACGTCCGATCACGACGCCGAGCGGCAAGGCCACGACGATGGCGAGGCCGAGGCCCACGGCGAAGCCCGTGGCCGAAGCGCCAAGCGGCGCCCAGACCGAGCCGCTTGCGAACATGGTCCAGAGCGTCGCCGCGACCGTACTCGGCGGCGCGAAGAAGAGCTTGGTGCCGGCCTTCAAGGTGAGCACGTGCGGCACCAGCTCCCACAGCAGGATCGGCACGGCGATGCCGAGCAATCCGAGCGCCGTGGGCTCGATCCGGCGCCAGAGCGAGGGCGGCGCGGAGGCAAAAACGTCCGCAGGCGCAGCGATGGCGGCGTCCTGGTCCATCGCTAGTCTCGCACGCGCCACGGGAACGCGGTGCGCTCGGCCCAGCGAATCCCTTCCGTGAAGAGGACCGCGAGCACGGTGATGACGAGGATGCAGGCGAACATGCGGTCGAGCGCGAACATGTCGCCGAAGCGGGCGATCGCATAGCCGATCCCCTCGGAGGCGGCGAAGAACTCGCCGACGAGGACGCCGATGAGGGCGCGCCCGATCGCGATGCGCGCGCCTGCCACGACATAAGGCATGACGCTCGGGAACAGCACTTTGAGGTAGAGGTCGCGCTCGTTTCCGCCCATGCCGCGCACGACGTTGATGAGGAGCGGATCGACGACGCGCACACCCGCCGCGGCGTTGAAGACGAACGGAAAGACCGAGAGGAGGAAGATGATGATCGCCTTGCCGGCGACGCCGACGCCGAGAAATATGACGACGAGCGGCGCCAAGGCCACGAGTGGGCTTGCATAGAGCGCGGTCAGGAGCGGATCGAGCGTGTAGGACCAGCGCGCGCGCCAGCCCATGACGACGCCCAGCGGCACACCCACGATGATCGCGGCGCCGAAGCCGTAAAGGAACGGCACGGCGCTCACCGCAAGATCGGCTGAGAGCTCGCCACTCGCCGCAAGCTCGACGAGCGCCTTCGCCATGAGGCCGGGCGTCGTGATGAAAAGCGGATTGAAGGGTATGATCAGGAACACGGCCTGCCACGCGGCGAGGAAGAGCGCGACCGCGAGCGCGCCGAGCAGAGCCTTGCGGTTCTGCCGGAAGAACGGCGCGCGCGGGAGTGCCTCGTCTGTCATCAAATCACGATCTCGTCCTTCAAGGCGTGCCAGATCTCGAGCTTCAGCTCGTTGAACTCCTGCGTGGTTCGCATCTCATAGTCGCGCGGACGTGCGAGCGCGACCGGGAAGATGCGCTTTGTCCGCCCCGGCCGCCGCGTCATGACGACGACGCGATCGGAAAGGAAGATCGCCTCGTCGATCTGGTGCGTCACGAACAGCACGGTCTTCTTTGCCTCCTGCCAGATGCGCAGGAGTTCTGCCTGCATCAGGTCGCGCGTCTGCGCATCGAGCGAAGCGAAGGGTTCGTCCATCAGCAGCACGTCGGGATCGGTCGCGAGCGCGCGGGCGATGCCGACGCGCTGCTTCATGCCGCCCGAAAGCTCGTGCGGGTAATGCCCCTCGAAGCCGGCGAGGCCGACCATGGCGATGAGGCGCGCGGAGATGGCGCGGCGCGCCTCGGGCGCCATCCGTTTCAGCTCGAGCCCCAACTCGACATTGGCCGCGACCGTGCGCCACGGCAGGAGGCCGAATTCCTGGAACACCATCGCGCGGTCCGGGCCGGGGCCGGCGATGACGCGATCGCGGAGCCGCAGATCGCCGGAATCGGGCGCGAGCAGCCCGAGGAGAGCGTTGAGGAAAGTGCTCTTGCCGCAGCCCGAAGGACCAACGATCGACAGGAACTCGCCCTCGCCCACGTCGATGTCGAAGCCCTGAAGAGCGCGCACAGGCTGCCGGTTCGGCGGCCGAAAGGTGAGCGTGACGTTGCGACCCTCGATGTACGGCGCCATGCGGCCTCCCCGGTACGCGGCGACGGACGGAAGAAGGCGCGGCGTCGGTTATGATCCGGCGTCCGCGCCCTGCCTCAAGCCGGAAGCATAGGCTATTCGGCTGCGACCCTGGCGTCGCTCACGAACTGCGACAGCCACTTGTTGCGGCGCTTCAAGTTCGCGCGATACATCGCCTCGAACTCCGCTTCTGGGAAAGAATGGGTCGAAGGCCGCGCGACGAGCGCGTCCGCCCACGCTTTCACGCGGGGGTACTTTTCGATCAAGCCCAGCTTCTTCACGCGGTCGAGATAATAATAGCGCTGCAGGAAGGGCGCGTAGGACGCATCGACCAGCGAGTATTTCGTGCCGTTGAAGAACGGGCCCTTGCCCTGCTTCTCGAGCGCCTTCTCGAGCCGCTCGAACGCGGTCGGGATCTTGGCGATCGCAGCCTTGTATTCAGCCTCGTTGTCGGCATAGGCACTGCCGGTCACGGACTCGGCGAAGGTCGGCACATAATCGGTCCAGGCGCGATTGACGGCGCGCTCGATCGGGTCCTCGGGATGGAGGCGCGGCGCGATCGTCTCGTCGAGATATTCCGAGATCGCGCTCGATTCAAAGAGCGAGACCTTGTCGTCGATGCGCAGCACCGGCACCTTCTTGTGCGGCGAGATCGCGAGGAACCAGTCGGGCCGGTTGTCGGGCTCGATGTGGCGGAATTCGAAGTCGATGTTCTTTTCGCGCAGCACGATCGCGGCGCGCTGCACCCAGGGGCAGGTCTTGAAGCTGACCAAGAGATATTTCGCCATCCGAATCCTCCGCTCGTCAAAGGTGAGGCAATGCTAGCGTGAAGCGAGCGCGGCGGCGAGCCTTTCGGCGAGCTCCTTCTTATACTGCGGCATCGGCTTGAAGCCGGGCACGGCCTCGCAGATCGCGAGCGTATCGGCCTCGATCTTCGCCTTCGGCTGCGAATAGTCCATGGGCTTCCGGAACGGCTGCGGGATGTGCCACGGCGTGTCGCAGTAGAATTCGGTGCGGTTGCCCTCGGGATCGGGGAAATAGACCGACCACGCATTGCCGTGCGTGCACGGATCCATGTTCTTGACGCCGGCCGCGACGAGACGGCGGTGGACGTCGAGGACCTGGTCCAAGGTCTCGAGCTTGAACGAGACCTGCTGCACCGTCGCCGGCGCATCGGCCGGACGGCCCGGCGCGAATACGATCTGATGATGCTGGCTCGGGTCGCGCGACATGAAAGCGATGCGCTCGCCGCGGTCGGTCAGCACGAAGCCCAGCACATCGCGGTAGAAGGCGATCATGCGATCGATGTCGCGAACGAAAAGCCCGACATGGCCGACGCTCAAGCCCGTTTGCTCCGTCATCTCTTCCTCCTCCTGCCCGGTCAGAAATGCAGCTCGTACTCGAACTGCCAGCGCACGGTTTCGGCCGGCGCCCCCGGGGTCAATCCGAACAGTATACCGCCGTTCCATTTGAGACTGCCCGGCCCCAGTTGCGCAACCGTCCCGAACAGCATGGGACCAATGCGATGGTCCTGGTGGCCAACGCCGGGAAAATGCCCGATCGCGCCGGGAAAACCATAGGCCTGGAAGCCGGGCTCGATCGCCGTACCGAGGTCAAGCCGCGTCTCCCACGCATATTGGAACATGGGCCGGCCTTGGGCGTAGCGGCCAATGTCCTTTTCGACGAAGAGATTGACGGTGTTGATGAGGCCGAACACCTCCTTGCGGAACACGGGACCGAACGTCGTTTCGTTGGGGGAATTGGGCAGGGTCGACTGGCCATATTCGACGAAGAACGCGGAATCGACCCAGTGCTCGCCCGGCTCCCCGAAAATGAAGAGGTTCTCCGAGGTCACTTGGCTGAGATTCGTGGGATTGCCAGAGCCGGGGTCGCGCTCCTGCTCGAACTCAAGCTCCGACGTCCACCAGTTGGTGATGCCGTACTCGAGTTCTTCGGTATAGCTTTGCTCGCCGCTGCGCGTGTGGTCAGGGTCGTGACCGATATCTCCCAGCGTCTCGAGCGCGAACTCGTGTGGCTCGGGATCCGGCTGAAAGACCTTGAAGTCGGCGTGGGCGGGAAGCGCAGGGAGGAGCCCTGCCAGCGTCACCGCCCCAGCCATGCAATTGCGACGCACTCGCAAGATTAAGGCCTGAAGGTTCTGTGCCATTGCAGTCACCGGTCGGTCAGCCGTCGAGGTCTGTAAACGCGGGCGCTTGCGGAGTTCGGCGAAGCGTCTGCATCGCGCGCTACTTCACCACCAGGTGGCCGCGGGTATCGGGATGAAAGTCGTCGAAGAACTCGTAGCTGCCGGGACTGAGCGGGCCGACATAGACCTGAATCTGCTCACCGGATAGCACGACCTTCTCGCGGTGGAGCGCGGTGCTCTCGAATTCCGACGTGGTCGGATTCTCGTTGCGCACTAGGAGCTTCACCTTGACGCCCGAGGGAATCTGCAGCTCCTGAGGGACGAACTGATGATCTTTGAGCGTGAGATTCGCGGTAGGCTCGTCCGCCGCCGCGGCCGCACCCGCGCCAAAGGCCAGCAACCCCGCCGCAAGCACCAGACCCAATCGCATCGCCGCCTCCCGGCGCCGTACTGATATTGATAATCATTCTTAGTAGCAGCCGGGCCGACGGTCAAGCGGTGATTTGACGCATCCCGCCCGGCTGCCATAGTCAATGCAACCCGGGAGGCGCCATGTCCTTCATCGCCAAGCCGCTGACGAAATATATCGCCTCAGAGATCAGCGGCCTTGATCTCCGTCAGCCACTTGGCGCGGATGATGTGGCCGCGCTTTACCGCACCTGGCTCGAGCGCGTGATCCTGGTCTTCCGCGGCCAGCGCCTCGAGCAAGAGGACCTGCTGCGGCTCGCCGCCAATTTCGGCACGATCGGCAAGCTTGCGCGGCCTGGCGCCTATCGCCCGCCGGGCCAGGGCCGGCTTCTCGACGACATCATGCTCATTTCGAACATCCGTGAGAACGGCGAGGCGATCGGCGCGCTGCCGGACGGCGAGATGATGTTCCATCACGACACTCTGCACGCGAAGGTGCCGGACAAGGGCACGTTCCTCTATTCGGTCGAGGTGCCGAAGACGGGCGGCAACACGCTCTTCGCCAACTGCTACACCGCTTACGAGACGATGCCGGCGGCGCTGCGCGATCGGCTCGACGGACGGCGCGCGTTCCATCACTACAATTACGGCTCGGTCCAGCGCGACGACGACAAGGGCGTCGCCGCTTTTTCCGAGGCGACGCACCCTGTCTTCCGCACGCACGAGGAGACCGGCAGGAAAGCCGTCTATGTCAACCGTCTGATGACGCGGTCGGTCCTCGACCTGCCAGAGGAGGAGAGCGACCGGCTTCTGGCGCAGGTGTTCGACCACTCCGAGAATCCGGAGTGGGTCTATGCGCACGAATGGCGCGTCGGCGACGTCATTCTGTGGGACAATCGCTGCTCGATGCACGCGCGCACCGACTTCTCGCCGGGCGAACGCCGGCTCCTGCTACGCGTCACGGTCAAGGGCGAGGTCGTGCCTTATTGACTACTGCGCGGCGACGCGGGTCTCGGCGAAAGCGGGCGCGACCTCTTCCATAAAGCGCGCCATCTCGTCCTTCACCTGCGCGTGCGGCTTCAAGCCGACGTTGAAATAGAGGATCACCTCGTCGAAGCCCAATTCCTCCATCACTTTGAGTCGCTCGATGATGCGGTCGGACTTGCCGAGCAGCACCGCCTTGTCGTCGAGATCCTCGGGCTTCGTGCCGCGCATGCGGTCCTTGAAGTCGTGATAGTAGTCGTAGGTTTTGGGCGCCGTCTCGCGCGTCCCCGGCGAGACCGCGCCGCCGCACTCGCGCGCATAGCGGATCTGACGCTCGCGGGCCGCGCGCTCCTCGGCCGCGTTGTCGGCGAAATGAATGAAGTAGCTCGAGACGATGCGGCCCGGCTTCGTGCCCTGGCGCGCGCATGCCTCCTTATAGATGCGCACGGCCTCGGCGACACCGCCCAGCGTGATCGCGGCAGCAAACGCCGCGATGACGAGACCGAAGCCGTGCCTTGCCGCAAGCTCGACCGTCGGGCGCGAGAACGAAGCCACGTGGATCGGGATCGGGCGCTGCACCGGCTGCGGCGTGATCGCGACGCCATCGAAATTCCAGAATTTGCCATGATGCGTGACGCGCTCGCCCGACCAGAGCCGGCGCAGCACGTCCAATCCCTCGGCGAACGCGGCGGCGTTGTCGTCGAAGTTCGCGCCGAGGGGCTCGTACTCGCCGCGATCGTAGCCGCGCCCTGTGGCGAAATCGACGCGCCCGCCAGAGAGAAGATCGAGCGTCGCCCATTGCTCGGCGACACGGATCGGATGGTGAAGCGGCAACACCGTCACCGCGGGCGCGAGCCTTATGCGCTCGGTCCGCGCGGCGATATAGGCAAGCGCAATGTCGGGACACGACATGACGCCGAGCGAATTGAAGTGATGCTCGCCGATCCAGGCAGAATGGAAGCCGAGCCGGTCGGCATAGATCGCCTCGTCGACGAGATCCGTGACGCACTGGTTCGCGCTGCGGCTGCTGTTCGTATAGTGATTGTCGCTGAGCGTGAAATAGCCGAATTTCATGGGCGTCTCCACAGGCGGTCGCGCCGAGCTTAAGCCTTGGCCCTGCGCATTGACAATGGCGCGGGCGCACGATGGAATTTCGTGCGATGAGCGGGCTTTACGAGGATCTGCGCGGCTTCATCGACGCGGTCGAACGCCTCGGCGCGCTGCGCCGCGTCGACGGCGCCGATCCCGAGATCGAACTGGGCGGCATCACCGAGGTGGCGGCCGGCGCGCCCGACTGCCCGGCACTTCTCTTCGACAAAGTAAAAGGCCATCGGCCCGGCTTTCGCGTCTTCACCAACGCCACGGTGAGTGCACAGCGCGCGGCCCTGGCGCTCGGCATCGACCCGCATCTCGCGCCGCTCGATGCGCTGAAAGAGTGGAAGAGCCGGCGCGCGAGCCTCAAGCCGCTTCCGCCCGTTGCCGGCGCCCGCGCGCTCTTCCTCGAAAATTCGGCACAAGGGAGCGAGATCGATCTCGGCCTCTTCCCGGCGCCGCTCTGGCATCGCGCCGACGGCGGCCGCTTCATCGGCTCCGGCAGCATCGTCGTAATGCGCGATCCCGACACGGGCTGGATCAACGCTTCCATTTATCGCATCCAGCTCCATGGACGCGCGGCGGCGACCGTGCAGTTCGACCATGGCGGGCGGCACGGCGCCATCATCGCGCGGAAATACTGGGCGCGAGGGACACCATGCCCGGTCGCGGTCGTGAACGGTCCCGACCCGGCGCTCTTCGTCGCGGGCTTCGAATACCTGCCCGAAGGCGCCTCGGAATATGATTTCGCCGGCGCGATCAAGGGCCGCCCGCTCGAAGTGGCGGAGGCGCCGCTAACGGGGATTCCAGTGCCGGCGCGGTCGGAGTTCGTGTTCGAGGGCGAGCTCCTCCCGCTCGACAAGGAAAGCCTGCCCGAAGGCCCGTTCGGCGAGTTCACCGGCTATTACGCGGCGGAGAAGCGCCCGGCACCCGTCTTGCGCGTCGAGGCCGCGCACTGGCGCAACGACCCAATCCTTTTGGGTTCGCCGCCGATGAAGCCGCCGCGCTTCCATTTCGGCCTGCCGCTGCGTGCGGCTTCGATCTGGTCGAACCTCGAAGACGCGGGTGTCACCGATGTCGCCGGCGCGTGGCAACACGTAGCGCAGCTGATGACGGTCGTGGCGCTGACGCCGCGCTATGCCGGGCACGCGAAGCGCGCGGGCCTCATCGCCGCGGCGCAAAGCTACATGGCGCGAATCATCGTGACGGTGGACGAAGATGTCGATCCCTCCGATCTCGCCGACGTGATGTGGGCGATCGCGACGCGGGCCGAGCCTGCGGAGACCGTCGACATCGTGCGCGACGCGTGGAGCTCGGCGCTCGACCCGCGGCTGTCGCCCGATCGGCGCGCGCGCGGCGAGACCTCGCACTCGAAGCTTTTGATCGACGCAACGAAGCCCTTCGCCTGGCGCGCGGCATTCCCGCGCGTCTCGGCGCTCGATGCAGGCGAGGCGCGCGCCATCGCCGCGAAATGGGCCTCGGCGCTCGCGGGAAAGAAGGATGGCTGAAAGCGACTTCGACTACATAATCGTCGGCGCGGGTTCGGCCGGATGCGTGCTCGCGAACCGCCTCACGCAGGACGAGCGCGTCTCGGTCTGCCTCGTGGAGGCGGGCGCGAGCGACACGGGCGTGACGCGGCTCAAGGTCGATCTGCCCGCCGGCAACACGCTGCTGCTGTCGGATGCGGAGTTCAACTGGGGCTATCTCTACGAGGGCGCCGCGGGGCTCCATCACGCGGCGATCCCGGCGCATCGCGGGCGGCTCGCCGGCGGCTCGAGCGCCGTCAACGGCATGGTCTATATGCGCGGGCACCGGCGCGACTATGACGGCTGGGCGGCGGCGGGAAATCCCGGCTGGTCTTATGACGACGTGCTGCCGGTGTTTCGGCGGCTCGAACATCACGAGGCGGGCGAGGACGAGTTTCACGGGCAGGGCGGCGAGCTCAACGTCGCGAAGCTGCGCTGGCTCTCGCCGCTGACGCAGGCCTTCCTCGCCGGAGCCGAGGAGACGCAGTATCCGCGCAGCGCCGACTTCAACGGCGCGCGCCAGGACGGGTTTGGCGCACACGAGGTGACGCAGAAGAACGGCAAGCGCTGGAGCGCCGCGCGCGCCTTCCTCGATCCGGTGCGCCAGCGCAAGAACCTCACCGTCGTGCACGCTGCGCTGGCGCTCCGCGTGCGGCTCGACGGCAAGCGCGCCGTGGGGGTCACGGTACGCGTCGATGGCGCCGAGCGCGCGCTTTCGGCGCGGCGCGAGACCATCATCGCCGGCGGCGCCTTCAACTCACCGCAGCTTCTGATGCTGTCGGGGATCGGGCCGGGCGCGGCGCTCACACCCCACGGCATCGACGTGAAGCACGAGCTGCCAGGCGTCGGGCGCAATCTCCACGACCATCCGACCGGCTGGGTCCAGGTCGAGGATCGCTCGGCGCGGAGCTTCGCGCTGTCGCCCCGCGCGCTGCCGTGGCTGGCGGGCGCGGTCGCATCCTATGTGCTCGCGCGGCAGGGGCCGCTCACGTCCAACATCGTCGAGGCCGGCGGCTTCGTCCGTACCGAGCCCGACCTGCCCTCGCCCGACATCCAGTTCGTGTTCATGCCGGCGATCAAGGATTTCTCGCGCTGGCTCTCGCGCACGCACGGGTTCGGGCTGGGCGCGATATTGCTGCAGCCGAAAAGCCGCGGGCAAGTGGAGCTCGCGTCCGCCGATCCGGCGGCGCGGCCAAAACTTCATCCGCGCTTCCTTGAGCACGCGGACGACGTGGCGCGGCTCGTCAAGGGCGTGCGCATCGCGCGGCAGATCCTCGCGGCGCCCGCGTTCCAGAGCGTCCGCGGCAGCGAGATCCGGCCCGGCGCGGGCGTCGATAGCACGGGCGCGATCGAGGCCTATCTCCGCGCGAACCTCGCGACCTCGTTCCATCCCGCCGGCACGTGCAAGATGGGGCCCGCGAGCGATCCCATGGCGGTGGTCGATGCGCGGCTCAAGGTGCACGGGCTCGAGTCTTTACGCATCATCGACGCCTCGATCATGCCGAGCGTCACGAGCGGCAACACCAACGCCCCCACCATGATGATCGCCGAGCAGGGCGCGCGTTTCGTGCGCGAGGACGCGCGGGTGAGCCTCCCACCCTAACCTCCCCCTCCAGGGGGTGGGAATGGGCCGCCCCGTTGCGCAGGTGGCGCCCGGGGGCCATGATGCTCCGGCATCTCGGGAGGACTCGATGCACGACATCGTCATCCGCGGCGGCACCATCATCGACGGGACCGGAACCCCGGGCGTCACCGGCGACCTCGCCCTTGACGGCGAGAAGATCGCGCAGGTGGGCGGCAAGGCGGGCCCAGGCAAGCGCGAGATCGACGCCGCAGGCCTTGTCGTGGCGCCGGGCTGGGTGGACGTGCACACGCACTATGACGGCCAGGCGACGTGGGACCCGCTTCTCGCGCCGTCGTCCTGGCATGGCGTGACGACGCTCATGTTCGGCAATTGCGGCGTCGGCTTTGCGCCGGCACGGCCCGAGCATCGCGCGGCGCTCATGGACCTGATGGAGGGCGTCGAGGAGATTCCGGGCGCCGTCATGGCCGAAGGGCTCGCCTGGGATTGGCAGAGCTTCCCCGAGTTCCTGGACGCGGTCGAGCGCTTCCCGCGCGCGATCGACGTGGCGGCGCAGATCGCGCACCATCCGCTCCGCGTCTTCGTCATGGGCGACCGCGCCGTGCGGCTCGAAGCGGCAACCGACGACGACATCGCCGAGATGCGCAAGCTCACTTACGAGGCGCTCAAAGCCGGCGCCTTCGGTTTCACCACCTCGCGCACCAATTCGCACAAGACGACGCGCGGCGAGATGGTGCCAGCGCGCTTCGCCGAGGCGAAGGAGCTCCTGGGGATCGGCAAGGCGCTCGGCGATGCCGGCACCGGCGCCTTCGGCATGAACAGCGATTTCGACGACGAGGTCGCGGAAGTCGCGTGGATGACCAAGCTCGCCAAGGAGACCGGACGGCCGGTGTGGTTCCTGCTGACCGACCGCTATACCGATCCGGTACGCTGGCGCCGCCTCATCGGCGAGGTGCATCGCGCGCGCAGGAGCGGCGCTCACCTCACGGCGCAGATTTCCGGCCGGCCGATCGGCGTCATCCTCGGCATCGGGCTCGCGCTCAACCCGTTCTCGATCCGGCCGAGTTATGCGCCGCTCAAGAACCTGTCGCGCGCGGAGCAGCTCGCGAAGCTGCGCACGCCCGAATGGCGGCGCACGATTCTGGCCGACCAGCCGTCGCCCGAGATCCTCGCGCGGCTGGCGCAGTTCCGCCAAGCGATCGCCACGCGTTGGGAGGGGATCTATGTCATGGGCAACCCGCCCGACTACGAGCCGCCGCCGGAGGCGTCGATCGCCGCGATCGCGAAGCGCGGCAACCGCTCGCCCGACGAGGTCGCCTACGATTATCTCACCGAGGCCGAGGACCGGTTCCTGTTCTTCCCAGTGACCGGCTACACCACCGGCGACCACGAGCCCATCCGCGAGATGCTTTTGGACGATGCAACGCTTCTGGGCCTCTCGGACGGCGGCGCGCATTGTGGCTCGATCATCGACGCCGGCGTGCCGAGCTACATGCTCATGCACTGGGCGCGCGACCGGAAGCGGGGCCCGCGCCTTCCGCTCGAGCTGATGATCAAGCGTCAGACCAGCGACACCGCGAACTTCTTCGGCTTTGCCGACCGCGGCCGGCTCAAGGAGGGCTTGCGTGCCGACGTCAACATCGTCGACTACTCGGGCATGAAGATCCACGCCCCCGAGATCGTCAACGACCTGCCGGCCGGCGGCCAGCGCCTCGTGCAGCGCGTCGAAGGCTACGAGGCGACGATCTGCGCCGGCCAGCCCATCTTCGAGAAGGGCGAGCATACGGGCGCGCTTCCCGGCCGCCTCGTCCGCGCGGGAAGGTAGCTCTCAGCCCGTATTTACCACGCCGTCATGGCCGGGCTTGTCCCGGCCATCCACGTGTGTAGCCTCAAGAACCCGTAGATGCCCGGCACAAGGCCGGGCATGACGAGTGAGAGGGGCGGTCGTCGTGACTATGGTGGTTTCCGGAAAAATCCCCGTGCTGATCGCGGGCGGCGGGCCCGTGGGCCTTGCGCTCGCGATCGAGCTGGGCATGTCCGGCATCGCCTGTCTCCTGGTCGAGCGTCGCGACGGCAGCGTCAGCGTGCCGAAGATGAGCGGGCTCTCGACGCGCAGCATGGAGCTGAACCGGCGCTGGGGCGTCGCCGAGCAGGCGAAGCACGCGGGCTGGCCCATGACGCATCCCAACGACTTCGTCTACTGCACGAGCCTCGCGGGGCGCGAGCTCGCGCGCTCGAAGATGCCGTCCTACGCCGAGCAGAAGCTTTCCTACACGCCCGAGCCCGGCTGTGGCTGCGCACAGATCTTCTACGACCCGATCTTGCTCGCCCGCGCGCGCGAGCTGCCGGGCGTGACGATCCGGCACATGACCGCGCTCGAAAACTTCGCCGAGGACGAGGACGGCGTACGCGCCACTTTGCGCGACATGACGAGCGGGCGGACGGAGGAAGTTGCCGCGCGCTATCTCGTCGGCTGCGACGGCGCGGACGGCACGGTCGCACGCGCGCTCGTGCGCGGCTATGAGGGCGAGGGCGTCGTCGCGGACAGCGTCAACGTCTATTTCCGCGCGCCCGACCTGCCGAAGATCCACGACAAGGGCTGGGCACGCTTCTACCGCTTCACCGACGCGCGCGGGACCTGGGGCGAGATCATCGGCATCGATGGCAAGGAGCGCTGGCGCCTCTCGGTGCTGCACGCCGATGCCGACTTCGACGGCGATGCGTATATGCGCCGGCTCGCTGGCGCGCCCCTTGGCTACGAGATCCTCTCCGTCATGAACTGGGAACGGCGCGAGCGCGTGGCCGAGCGCTATCGCGCGGGGTCCGTCTTCATCGCCGGCGACGCCGCGCACCAGAATTCGCCGACCGGCGGCCTCGGCCTCCACACCGGCCTCGCCGACGCGTGCGACTTGGGCTGGAAGCTCGCGGCCGCGCTCCGCGGCTGGGGCGGGGGGCGGCTCCTCGATTCCTATGAAGCCGAGCGCAAGCCCGTGGCGCTCGACAACGTGCGCGCCTCGACCGCAGAGTTCCGCGTTCTCGTCGACCTGCCGACCGGGCCCGAGATCGACGACGACAGCGAGGCGGGCGAAGCGCTGCGGCGGCGGTTCGCGGCCGAGTTCCGCCGCACCGGCGAGGTGCGCTCGGCGATCTATACGGAGAATCTACGCACCGGCTATTGCTACGAGCCCTCGCCCATCTGCGTCGCCGATGGCACCACGCGCCCGCCGGTCGAGACAAAGGACTTCGTACCGGTGGCGCGGCCGGGAACACGCGCCCCGCATGCCTGGCTCGCCGACGGCCGCTCGACGCTCGATCTCTTCGGGCGCGGCTTCGTGCTTCTCCGGCTCGGGGGCCGAGCGCCCGGGGCGGACGCGATCGTCGGTGCGGCGCGAGCACGGAACGTCCCGCTCGAGGTGGTCGAGCTCGCGGATGCTGCGATTGCCGCGCTCTACGAGCGTGCGCTCGTGCTGGTGCGGCCCGACGGCCACGTCGCGTGGCGCGCCGATGATCCGCCCAAGGACGCGCTCCCCCTCATCGACCGCGTCCGCGGGGCGTAAGGTTCACGCGATAGAACTGCCATTGCGAGCGAAGCGAAGCAATCCCCGAGGGAGATTGCTTCGTCGCCGTCGCTCCTCGCAATGACAGTGACTCAGCGGCGGCGGGCCTTGCCGCGGGCGGCCTTGCGCGCGGGCGCGCGGCGCGGCGCGGCGCCGCGCTTTCCAGCCTTCGCGCGCTTTGCGGTCTTCGCTGGCTTCGCCGCCTTGCGCTTCGCCGCGGGCTTCCGCGCTGCGCCGGCGCCGGCCGAAGCACCCCGCGCCCACAGAATCTTGCTGGCGCGGCGCGCGCCCTCGGCCATCGCCTCGAACTTGGCCCAGCAGATTGATTCGTGCCCGACGCGCGAGCCGATGCCGCAATCGGTGCCGGCCAAGACATTCTCGCGCCCGACGAGCCGCGCATAGCGCACGAGCCGTTCGGCCACGAGATCGGGATGCTCGATGAAGTCCGTGCAGTGGCCGATGACGCCGGGGACGAGCGTCGACTCCTTCGGCAGCTTCGCCTTCTCGAACACGTTCCACTCATGCTCGTGGCAGGGGTTCGAGGCCTCGATCGAATAGCTCCCGGCCCTGACGCGGAAGATGATGTCGATGATGTCCTTCAAGGGAATGTCGTCGTGGTGCGGCCCGTGAAAGCTGCCCCAGCACACGTGGAGCCGCACGCGCTCGCGCGGGATGCCGCGGAGCGCATGGTTCAAGGCGTCGGCACGCATGATCGCGTATTTGCGATATTCCGCGACACTCATGCGCGGCAGACAGTTCCAGCCATCGGGCAGGTCGGGATCGTCGATCTGCAGGAGCAAGCCCGAGTCCGTGATCGCCTTGTATTCATCGTGCATCGCGTCGGCGATGGCATAGACGAACTCCTCGTCGTCCTTGTAGTGCTCGTTCGCCATCCAGTGCTCGATCGTGCCCGGCGTGTTCGCGGGCAGGAAGGCCTCGGCCACCTTTTCGCCTTCGAACGCCGCCTTGAAGCGATCGATGTCCTGCTGCAGATCGGCGTGACCCACATATTTCAGCGGCGCGACGCAGACGGGAATGGTTGGCGCGCCGGGAAAGCGCGCGCGCGGATTTGCCTCGAAATAGGTCGCGAACTTCGTTGAATCGCGGGCCGTGATCTCGAGCCGGCGCTGCGTCGAGGCGGGTCGCGTTTCGTAGCCCGAGAGGCGTACGCGCACATAGTCGGTAAAATTCGATTTCGACAGCTCGCCGTCATTGACGCTGTCGATGCCCGACTGCATCTGCTTGCGCACCACATCCGCCACCGCGTCATCGAGCCTGCGCGCGAGTTGGCCTTCGTCGTAAGGCTGGCCGCGCGACTTCGCCATCACCATGTCGCGCACGTCGGGCGGGCGCGGCAGCGAGCCGGCATGCGTGACGAGAATTCGGTCGGTGCTGAAAATGGTCATGGGTTCCCTCCTTGGCGCAATCTACCCTCGCCGCCGCGGCGGTGAAAGGGAGGCTCGGGCGCTCGGACGTTGCGAGAATGCCGGCTGCTTTCGCGCCGGCATGCGAGCGCGGCGCAGTGGGCGAGCGCCCACGACGCGGGCGCGGCGCTCGTACGGAAGCGATCGCGGCTAAGTCCGCAACTCGGCCTTGCGCAGGCCAAGCATGAACATCTCGACGTCAGCCGGATTTCGGAACGGCAGGCGCCCGATATGGTCCTCGAAAGAATAGTGAGGATTGATCTCTTCGAGCTCGCGCCAGACGCGGCGGGCTTCGGTAGCCTCGCCGAGATGGCCGAGCGCAGATATGAGATAGGCGCGTGACAAATCCGTGGTGGGTACGAGCTCGATACGGTTCCGGAAGCAGGCCGCCGCGGTCGCGTAATCGCGCGCGAAAAAATACGCGATGCCGAGGTTGTGCATGTTCTGCGTTTGGGCCGGGTCGAGGCGCATGGCCCGCTCGATCAGCGGTATGGCTTTCAGCGGCTCGCCACCATAGACGAGCGCCATTCCCCTGCCACTGAGCGCGAGCGCATAGTTGGGGCTAAGCGATAAGGCTACATCGCCCTCCGCGATCGCTCGGTCATAGTCATTGAGGAAAAGCGCGGCGGCCGCGGCGACGAAATGGGCGAAGGGATCCTTCTCGTCCTTCGCGATCGCCTCACGCGCGAGGCGGTCACCCTCGGCGAGTGCGGTGTCGGAAGCGCTGGTCCACCGGTTCTGATAATCGAACAGGTGGCCCATCGCGAGCCCGGCATAGGGCGCGCCGTAGGCGGGATCGATCTCGATGGCGCGCCGGAAATCCGCCATGCACTGCTCGAAGATCTCGCGGTCCTTCCTCGGGCCGAACAGGCGCTCGCGCCCCCGCAGGAAAAGATCGTGCGCGGCGACGCTCTTCGTGCCGCCCGCACTGATCGCCGATTTGGCGGAGTCGGTCAAAGTGATCTTGAGCGCGCCGACGATCTGCTGCGTGAGATCGTCCTGCACCTCGAAAATATCGGTCAGGTTGCGGTCGTAGCGCTCGGCCCAGAGATGGCCGCCGTTCGCGGCCTCGATCAATTGCGCGTTGACGCGTACCCGATTGCCCGCCTTGCGGATGCTGCCTTCCAGGACGTATTGGACGCCAAGCTCGCGGCCGACCTGCTTAACGTCGACCGACTTGCCCTTATAGGTAAAGCTCGAGTTGCGTGCGATCACCTGGAGCGTCTGCAGCTTCGAGAGATCGGTGATGATGTCCTCGCTGATGCCGTCGGAGAAATACTCCTGTTCGGGATCGCCGCTCATGTTGGTGAACGCGAGCACCGCGATCGAAATCTTGTCGGAAACCGGCAGCGCCGGCCCGGCGCGGGCCTCCGTCAGAGGCTGGCTCGCTTCGGCCACGACCTGAAAAACCTCGATCGGGCGCGCGATGTTTTTGACGGTCTGCTCGCCGCGCGGCTCGAGCTTGAATGGAAGTTTGTCGCGCACCTGGTCGGCCGCCGAGCGCGATACGTAGATGCCGCCGGGTTCGGCCAGAGCCTCGATCCGGGCAGCGACATTGACCCCGTCGCCATAGATGTCGTCGCCGTCGACGATCACATCGCCGACATTGATGCCGATCCGAAGCTCGATCCGCGAGTCGTTGGACCGCGCGGCCTCGCCTTCACGCACTCTTTTCTGGACCTCGATCGCGCAACTGACGGCATCGACGGCGCTCGCGAATTCAACGAGCGTTCCGTCGCCGATGAGCTTCACGGTGCGCCCCGAATGAGCCGCGATCATCGGATCGATGACGTCGCGACGGAGTGCTTTCAGCCGGCCAAGAGTTCCCGCCTCGTCGGCGCCCATGAGCCGCGAATATCCCACGACATCGGCCGACAGGATTGCCGCAAGCCTCCTCCGGACACGCTCCTCCGCCATACCGCCGGTGACTCTATGAGGCGCTGCGCAGGCTGTCCATCGCGGATCGAACTCCGTTGCGGGCCGCGCGGAGACTGCTCGGCCGCGCTCCTATGACCATTTCGCCGACCCGGCAAGGATGTTAGCGTAGCGGTGATCCCATTCCTCGAACTCGGGGCGCAGCAATGGCCGACGCAAAGCTTCAGAATCGCATCGACGTGCATCATCATTTCTATGCGCCCGAGTATTTGTCCGTTATGGGCGACATGGGAAAACGGCCGGTCGTGCGCGACTGGAGCGTCAGCCGCAGCATCGAAGAAATGGACAAGAACGGCATCGCCGCCGCCGTCCTGTCGCTGTCGCCCCCAGGCATCCATCATGTCGGGACCGAGGCCACGCGGAAGCTCGCGCGTGCCGTCAACGAGCACGCGGCGAAGATGCGCGCGACTCATCAGGCGCGCTTCGGACATTTCGCGTCCGTGCCCATGCCGGATGTCGACGGAACGCTGAGCGAGATCGCATACGCGCTCGACGTCTTGAAGGCCGACGGCATCCAGTTCATGACGAGCTACGGCGAGCGCTATCCCGGCCATCCAGACTTCGAGCCGGTCATGGAGGAATTGAACCGGCGCAAGGCGCTCGTCTTCATCCATCCACTCGCGCCAATCTGTTGCGCGCCCTCGCTCAAATGGATACAGCCTTCGCTCTTCGAGTTCACGCAAGACACCAACCGCTGCGTCTTCAGCCTGCTCTTCACTGGCACACTGGCGCGACGGCCCGACATCCGCTTCATCTTCTGTCATTCCGGGGCCGCCGTGCCGGTGCTGGCCGGCCGCGCATCGGTCATGGGGCTCGGCAGCGAGTTTGCCGACAAAATGCCGCACGGCATCGACCATGAGCTGCGCAAGCTCCATTACGACGTGGCACTTCAGGCCAATCGGCCGGCGCTGGCGGCGCTTTTCGCCTACGTGCCGATGTCGCAGGTCCTGCTTGGCAGCGATTATCCTTTCGGCACGTCAGGCGATGGCGTTCGCGGCCTCGAAGAATACGGGCTGAAACCGAGCGAACTTGAGGCGATCTACCGCGGCAATGCCATGCGGCTGATACCGCGTCTCGGCGCTTAATTCGTCGTCAACAGGGGACAGAACCTAGCAAGCGTCATTCCCGAATTTTCCAGTAGCTGTCCTTCTTAACCACTTTGCCATTGCGGAAGGTGAAAAGGTCACACCCGCGAACCTCGACGCGCTGTCCGGCTCGTGACGTGCCGCGAAGCGTCCACTGCGAGACGCCGCGGTCCCCGACGACAAAATGGCTGTCCTCTCCATAGTGGACATCCGGAAGGCCCGTGAAGCGCGAGCGCAAAGCCTCGCGCACGGCTGCGGCACCGATGTGGCGCGCTCCCCAGGGATCCGGACCGCGCGGCATTTCGAGCACGCAGTCCTCCGCGAAGAAACTCATGATTGTGTCCAGATCATGCGCGTTGAACGCCTCAAGGATGGCTTCGAGAGCGCCAACCGCCGCGGAGTTCTGGGCCATGATCGACCTCCTATCAGGAACGCCGCGACCTGACGCGATGAGGCTTCGGAGCGCACGAGAGTGTGGGCGCGCCTATTTTGCCTCGGCGACGATCAAGCTCCCCGGTCCGGCCAGCGGCTTACGCTCGATTTTTTGCCATCCGGTCTGTCCAAGCCAATCCTCCGCCTCGGCCTCGCTGTAGGCTTGCCCCTCGCCCGAGATAACCAGAAATTCGCCCGACATCAGAGGTGCGGCAGGCGGCTGGGTATGAGTGGGATCGGTCCAGAGATCGGCGAGTAAGAGGCGAGCACCGGCGGATACGCACGAGCGCATCCTCCTCAGCAATTCGATGTTATGTGCCGCAGATAGGACATGAATGGTGTTGGCAACAATCAAGGCGTCGTGCCCCTCGGGCAGCGGGTCCTTGAATGCATCTCCCGCGACAATCTCGATGCGCGCGCCCTCCGGCTCATGGGCAAGGCGCTGGCGGGCGACCTCGCAAGCGCCCGGCAACTCGAACAGCGTGCCCTTGAGCGCGCTGTGGCGGCGGAGCACTCCGACGAGAAACGACCCTGTGCCTCCTCCCACGTCAAGCACGCGGCGATGCCGGCTAAAATCGTAGGAGGCCGCGAGCGCGGCCGCCACCGGAGCCGTGAAGGCCTCGACGCCGGCCGAAAAGATCTGTTGCTCCTCTTTGTTGAAGAGTCCGAACTGGGCTTGGCCCGCGCCGGTCCGCACTGCCGCCTCCAGCTTTTGCCATGTCGGATAGCTGATCCGGTTCCAGAAGCGGAGCATCGGTCGCAGATCGGGACCAGGGCGGCCCGCAAGGAACACAGCTGCTGTTTCGCTGTTGCGGTATTGGTCGCCCTGCCGCTCGACCAGTCCCAAGCTGACCATTGCGTTGGCAACGATCCCAAGCGTGCGAGATGGAATGGTCGTTTTCGTCGCGAGTTCGGCGATACTCGCTGGCCCGGCCGCGAGGCTCTCGAACAAACCGATCTCGTTTGCCGCGAAAAGATGCTTTGCGGCCATAAAGCCCATAGCGATCTTCATGATGGGATCCGGGGTGATGTCAGGCATGGGCAACTCCGGTGCGAGAGTGAAAGCCCACCATGGCGGCCGCGACTGAGGCCGGCGTTGATCGAACGAAAGGTTATGCGGACTCCGCACCCCGAGTCTATGGGCGCCGAATCTCTCCGCGGCCCCAAACGAAGAAGGGCCGCGGGCGCGAACCTCGACTGCGCGGCTCTCGCTCGCCGCGATGGTGGCGGCTGTGTGACCCCTGACCTATAGAACGGCAATGGACGCGAAGGAGCAACTGGCGCGGGCGCGGGGCCGCGCGCGCGACGCGATCGAGAACGCGCCGCCGGCGGCGCCGGCGCCCGCCGCGGCGATCGATCCCGGGCACCGGATCGGCCTCGTCACGCTGTCGGTCCTCGCGCTCGTCGTCGGAGCCGTGACCGGCCTCGGCGCAGTGTTGTTCCGGGACCTGATCGGCTTCATCCACAACGTGCTGTTCCTGGGCCAGCTCGCGGTGCGCTACGACGCGAACTTGTTCACGCCGCCTTCGCCTTGGGGCGCGCTCGTGATCCTCGTGCCGGTCGTTGGTGCGCTCGGCGTAACTTTCCTTGTCACGAAATTCGCGCCTGAGGCGAAGGGCCACGGCGTGCCCGAGGTGATGGATGCCATCTACTACAAGGACGGCATCATCCGTCCGGTCGTGGCAGTGGTGAAGTCGCTCGCCTCGGCGCTTGCGATCGGCTCGGGCGCCGCGGTCGGGCGCGAGGGGCCGATCATCCAGATCGGCTCGGCCCTGGGCTCGACGCTCGGACAGATCGTGCGCATGCTGCCGGGCCAACGCATCACGCTGGTCGCCGCCGGCGCGGGCGCCGGCATCGCCGCCACCTTCAACACGCCCATCGGCGGCGTCTTGTTCGCGATCGAGCTGATGATGCCGGAAGTGAGCGTGCGCACCTTTCTTCCGGTGGCGCTCGCGACCGGCACCGCGACCTTCATCGGCCGACTCTTCTTTGGGCCCCAGCCGGCCTTCAACGTGCCGGCGATGATGCCGATCACGACCGACTGGCGCGCGGCGCTGACGCTCGTGCTCTATGCGCTCCTGGGCGCCATCACCGGCCTTGCGGCGACCTTCTTCATACGCGCGCTTCATTTCGCCGAGGATTTGTTCGACAAGATCCCGTGGCGCTATCCGCGCCACGTTCTCGGCATGCTGCTCGTGGGCGTGCTGATCTACGCGTTGCAGCGCGCATTCGGCCAGTATTATGTCGAGGGCGTCGGCTACGCCACGATCCAGGCGATTCTGCAGAGCCAGTTGGCGGCGCCCGCCCTGCTCGCGCTGCTCTTCGTCGCGAAGACGCTGGCGACGTCGGTGAGCCTCGGCTCGGGCTCGTCCGGCGGCATCTTCTCGCCATCCTTGTTCATGGGCGCGACCATCGGCGGCTCGTTCGCCGCGCTGTTGTCGCATCTCGGGCTTCCGGCCGATATCAACGTCCCGTCCTTCGCCATGGTGGGCATGGGCGCGATGGTGGGAGGCGGCACCGGCGCGGCGATGACCGCGGTCGCGATGATCTTCGAGATGACGCGGGATTACGGCATCGTCATGCCGATGATCCTCGCGGTTGCGCTGAGCCTCGGCGTTCGGCGCATGCTGAGCCCTGAGAACATTTACACGATGAAGCTGTTCCGGCGCGGCCAGGTCATCCCCAAGGCGCTCCATGCCAACATGTTCCTGGTGCGGCGCGCGCAGGACGTGATGGATCGGGAATTCATGGTGCTGCCGGCAGCGATGAGTTTCGACGAGTTCTTGCGCATGCCCGAGCACCAGGGCCGTATGCGCCACGTGCTCGTCGAAGATGGCGGACACCTCTGTGGCGCGGTGCGCATCAACACCGGCATCCGCCAGGGACTCGAAAGCGCCGATACGGGCGTCACGCTCGGCGACGTGGCGCCGCGCAATTTCACCATCGTGCGCGCCGACGACATCGTGTTCGACGTGATCGACCGCATCTGGCGCAAGAAGGCCGACATGGCGCTCGTCGTCGACGGGAAGGGCATCCCGCGCCCCGGCGACGTACTGGGCATCATCACCAAGGAGCACGTCGCCGATTCGGTCGCGGCCAGCATCAAGGTCTATCGCGGGTAAGCCGCGGGTGGGCGCCCTGCACCCATCCTGGAACCCGCCCCGAGCGACGCGGCGAAGTCGAAGGACTCCGGTCGCTTGCGCTATAAAGTGCCGGGGAGGCTCGCGCGATGGAATACGGAATTCAGCTTGCCACCTCGGCGCACCACTGGAAGGTCGTGAAGCGCGCCGAGGAGAGGGGCTTTACCCACGCCTGGTTTTATGACACCGAGCTTCTGAACGCCGAGATGTTCGTCGCGATGGCCGCCGCCGCGATGCACACCTCACGTATCAAGCTCTGCTGCGGCGTGCTCATTCCCTCGAACCGCACCGCCCCGATCGCGGCCTCCGCGCTCGCGTCGCTCAATGCCCTGGCACCGGGGCGCATCATCTGTGGCATGGGCACGGGCTTCACGGCGCGGCGCACGGTCGGGCTCCCGGCCATCACGCTGAAGCGGCTCGAGGATTATATCCGCGTCGTGCGCGGGCTTCTCGCGCGCGAGACGGTCGAATGGACCGAGGAAGGGGCCCCGCACAAGATCCGCTTTCTCAATCCCGAGCTCGGCCTCATCAATCTCGACGATCCCGTCCCAATCCATCTCTCGGCGTTCGGGCCGAAGGGCCGCGCGCTCGTGGCGAAGCTTGGCACGGGATGGATGGCGGGCGGCAATCCGCGCGGGTCGGCGGCGGCGCTAAAAGCGGTCACCGAGGCCTGGACCGCGGCCGGGCGCGATGCAAAGGCCCTTTACGCCACCACCTTCGGCAATGGCTGCGTGCTCGCGGAGGGCGAGGCAGCGGACAGCAAGCGCGCCCGCGCCCAGGCCGGACCGTCGGCCACCATGATGTTCCATGACCATGCCGAGGAGGACGAGCTCGGCACGCTTGGGCATCCGGTTCCGCCGCAGTTCCAGAGCAACTTTGAAGCCTACCGCAAGATCTACCAGGCCTATGAGCCAGCCGACGCGCGCTATCTCCAGAACCATCGCGGACATCTCATGTTCCTGCGGCCAGAGGAGGAGGCGATCGTCACGGCCGAACTCATCCGCACCATGACCTGGACTGGAACCGCAACCGAGCTCGCGGAGGGCGTGCGCTCGGTCAAGGCAGCGGGATTCTCGCAGTTCGCGGTGACGCTCCGCGTCGGGCACGAGTTCGACATGCTGAACGACTGGTCGAAGGTGCTGGAGAAAGTGTGAGGCCAGCGTTGCCGCGCGGCGCGGCACGGTCTAGCTTCCCGGCAAAGCTCATCGGGGAGGCCGCCATGAATTTCCACCGCCGTGCTCTCGCGCTTGCACTTGTGATTGGCGCATGTTCATGGGGCACGCGCCCCGCGCTTGCGCTCGACACGGTGCGCGCGGTCAAGGCAGCCAATGTCGCCTGGACCTTCACCGTGCTCGACATCGGCATGGAAGCGGGCATCTTCCAGAAATACGGCATCACCGTCGACATCAGCGCCGCTGGCGGCGACGCCAAGGTGCAGCAGGCGCTGGCCTCCGACAGTGCCGATTTCGGTCTGGGTTCGGGCCCGTCGATGGCCTTCACCGTGAAGGGTGCGCCGCAGATCGCGGTCGCGGCCTTCGCCGGCGCGCCCAAAAACATAAGCATCCTCGTCGGCGCAGATTCGCCGATCAAGACGGTGCAGGACCTGAAAGGCAAGACTATTTCCGTCACCACGGCAGGGTCGCTCACCGAATGGCTCGCCCAGCAGATGAGCATCCAGGAAGGCTGGGGCCAAACCGGCGTCAAGACCGCGGCGCTCGGCACGTTCGATGCGAGCTTCGCCGCGCTCGAGGCGCACCAGATCGACGGCATCGTCGCCGCGACCGAGGCCGGCTACCGGCTCGAGGAGAAGCACAAGGGCCGCAACCTCATCGGCCTTGCGAAATACGCGCCCGACTTCATCACCCACGTGATCTACGCGCGCAAGGCGCTCGTGACCGAGAAGCCCGACCTCGTGAAACGCTTCCTTCAAGGCTTCTTCGCGACCATCCACTTCATGAAGGAGAACAAGGCCAAGACCGACGAGATTTCCGGCAAGGTCCTGGACGCGAGCCCGGCCGTGAGCGAGAAGACCTATGATGCCGAGATCTCGATGTTCCGCGACGACGGCACGTTCGATCCGAAGGCGCTCGAGGTCTTGAAGAAGTCGTGGATCGCGATGGGCATGCTCCCAACGGTTCCCGCGAACGACCAGATCTTCAGCTCCGCCTTCGTGCCCGTGAAATATTGAGCCGCGCCCGCGATGGAATTCGGCATCTGGGACAATACAGGCTACCGCAAGGGCCTTTCGGCCGGCGTGATCTATCGCCAGCATCTCGACGAGGCGGCGCTCGCGGAGGCGATGGGCTTCGCGCACTACTGGTTCTTCGAGCACCACCTCTCGCCCACGGCGCCGATGCCAGCGCCCAACCTCATGATCGCGGCCGCGGCGCAGCGCACGGCGAAGATGCGCCTGGGCGTCATGGTGAACGTGTTGCCGTTCCGCAATCCGCTCCTCGTCGCCGAGGAGGCGGCGATGCTCGACCAGATGACGGGCGGACGGCTCGACATCGGCATTGGCCGCGGTGGCAAGGCAATCGAGTACCAGTCGTTTGCGGTCGATCCGGCGGACTCGCGCGCCATGTTCGCGGAGTCGATCGCGGTGCTGAAGCGCCTGTGGTCGGACGAACTCTTCGCCCACCGTGGGCGGTTCTTCCAGCTCGAGAAGACGGCGGCGCTGTCGCCGGCATTCGTGCAGCGGCCGCACCCGCCGCTCTATGTCACGGCGAACAGCGCGGAATCGCTGACCTTTGCCGCCGAGCACGATCTTCCATTCGTGCAGCTCGATTCGCTCGTCGACGATTGCCGCCGCGACATCGAGTTCTATCGCGGCGTCGCGGCCAAGGCCGGGCATGCCCAGCGCCCGCGCCTCTGTCTCACGCGCGAGATCTACGTCGCACCCACCGACGCAGAGGCCCGCGCCGAAGCGAAGACGCACCTCCTCGAATATTGGAACCTGTGGGGCCGCTTCACGCAGTTCGTCGCGGCAGGACAGGTCCCGGCGAGCTTCGAGAGCTGGTACCAGCGCGCGCCGCGGCTTTACGCGATGAGCTTCGAGGAGCTCGTCGAGAGCGGCATGGTGCTTGCCGGCTCGCCCGAGTGGGTGGCGCGCCAGATCCTGCGCCACCTCGAGGCGCTCGACCTCGCCGTCCTGGTCGGCACGTTCCAGCTCGGCTCCATGCCGCATGACAAGGTCGAGCGCTCGCTCCGCCTTTTCGGCACGGAGGTGATGCCGCGGGTCCGCGCCGCCGCCCCGCGCGCGGCGGCCGAGTGAGGCAGGCGGATTAACACCGCGGCAAGGATTGCAGAGGCGCGCTTAACCATTTCCTGACGCGCGGGCGCGACACTGGCCCCGCTCGTCATCGCAGACCGTATAACAATGACACCGCCATTGCCGGCCGCGGCCGCGAGCCCGGCCCCGCTCGAGAAAGTGCCCGAGGCAGCGCTGGCGCCTGGCGTTGTGCCGCGCGATCCGCGCCTCAAGCGCTTCCACGACTACTGGCTCGGCAAATGCGGCGGACGGCCCATGCCGGCGCGCCGCGACATCGACCCCGTCGATTTTCCCTACCTGCTCGGCAACGTGATGCTGATCGAGGTGCTGCGCGAGCCGCTGCGCTTTCGCGTCCGGCTTCACGGCACCAACGTCGTCGCACGCATGCACTACGACATGACCGGCCGCTTCCTTGACGAGGTGCCGCGGCCGGAATGGCGCGCCTACGTCATCGAGCGCTGCCGCGGCCTCGCCGCGAGCGGCGCACCGCTTCTGCTCATGAACGACCTCATGCTCGACGGCTGGACCTCGCGCTACGAGGCGCTGTGGGTGCCCCTGGGCGAAGACGGCACCCAAGTCGACATGCTGATGTGCGCCATGATCTATGGCGAGCTGGGGCCGGCCGCACCCGCCGCCCCGGGCCCATCCGAACTATGAGCCCTCGCCGAGGTTGACGACGAAGCGCTCGCCGCGCTCGACGAAATCGGCAACGAGACGGACCCATGGCTCGCACGCCGCGATCGGCAGCTCGTGCGCCGCGCCATGGATGAGGATGCGCGTGCAGGTGGGGATCGCGAGCTGATAGGGCTGCAGCGCCTCCTCGGGGATGAGGCGGTCGCCCGTGCCCCACAGCAGAAGGGTCGGCGCCTTGATTTCGCCGAGGCGGCCCTTCAGTTCGTCGGCCGTATCGGGAAAGCGGCGCATGTTCGCCTGCGCGTTCTTGGCGATACGCTGGCGGTTGGCCTCGTCCGGTGGTGCCGCCCAGGATGGGCTGTCGCCATAGAGAATGCGCGCCAGCTCCTGCGGCGGGGGCGGGGCGCGATGGCCGGCGAACGCCGCCGGCGCCGACAGCACCAGGCTTTCGACGAGATCGGGATAACGGATTGCGAGCCAGCACCCATAGGCGCCGCCTGCCGACTGCGCCACGACATGCGCCGTCCCGCCCGCGACCTCGCGCACGAACGCCGCGAGAACATCGACGACGTCCGCGACGCTCTTGCAGTTGCCCTCGGGCGTCGCGTCGAAGCCCGGACGCGACGGCAGCAGCAGCCGATGCCGCGCACCGAGAAGCGGGATGAACGACACTCCTTCCGGCGACGCGCCGCCGGCGCCGTGCAGGAAGACGATGGTCTTGGCGCCTGCGCCGCTTTCGAGATAGGCCACCGGAATGCCGGCGCAGGAGGCAGTCTTGCTCGTGACGGGAGCGCTCATAGCGCGCGCACCTGCGGCATCACTTCCTTCGCGAACAGCTCGATCGCGCGGCGCTTCTGCTGCGGCGGCCCGCCGCGGTCGAAGATGAGATTGAGAACGCCGCAGCCGATCTCGTCGCGGAGGCGCTTCACCTGGCGCGCGACCGTGTCGGGGTTGCCCACCAGCATGGTGCCGCGCTCGACCGCCTCCTCGACCGAGTGTGGATCGTCGGCGGCGACGTTGTGGAAGCGCTTGACGAGCTTCTGGTCGCCCGAGCCGAAGAAGCCGGAGCTCGAGACGAGCCGGTTCGCCGTGACGAGGCCGGTCACGACCCCGCCATGCGCGAAAAACGGACGCACCGCCTCGTAGGCTGCCTCGTCGGACTCATCCACGTGGACGGGAAGCTGGTAGATCACTTGTTCGGGCGTCGGCTCCCAGCCCTCGGCCGCGGCCTGCTCGCGATAGTGCCGCGCCGCATCGGCGGCCAAGGCGAGGTTGGTGAAGGCGAGGCCCAGCCCCACGCGCTTCCTCGCAGCGAAGGCGCCCGACTCCCGGCTCGAACCCGAGACATAGATGGGCGGGGTCGGTGTCTGCACCGGGCGTGGCCAGATCGACACATGCTTGTAATGATAGTGCCGGCCTTCCCAGCCGAACGGCAGCGTGTCGGTCCAGGCACGCAGGATCAGGTCCCACGCCTCCTCGAAGCGCGAGCGCGATTCAGACGGCGGCACGTTGTAGACGAGATATTCGTAAGGCGCGCCGCGCAGGAGCCCGGCGACGAGCCGCCCGCCCGACAGGTTGTCGATCATCGCGTATTCCTCGGCGATGCGGACCGGGTTGCCGGTCAGCGGGATGAGCGCGCCGAGGATGGCGATCTTGGCCCGCTTCACGCGCTGCGTCAGCGCGCTCGCCAGCACGGTCACGTTGGGAGCCAGGTTGAACGGCGAGTAATGGTGCTCGGCGCACGCGATCCAGTCGTAGCCGAGCTCGTCCTCCATCGCGACGTCGTCGAGCGCGCGCGCGACCGCGTCCAACGCCTGCTGCGGCTCGTAGGAGCGATTGGGTACCGGCCACTTCGTCGTGGGCTCGCGCGTGCGGCCATACGGCATGCCGTTGAAGACGGAGAATTTCATCGCCTCGACCCCTTCGATTCGCCGCGCGGAGCCGCGCAAATTGCGCGCGCAACCCGGACGCACACCAGATATTGCGGTGGGCGAACGCGATTTTCCACGAGAGAGAGCGCCTTCCACACAGATTTTCCTGTTGTGCTTGCGGGCGCGAATCGCTCTCTGGCAATTTGCCGCCTTCTCGCGAACCCTACAAGACCAACAACAATATGCCGTTCGAAATCACCCCGAGAGAAGAGACCCCGAATGAGAGCGAGCGCACCGAGCCCTCGCGCCAGCTCGCCCTCTTCCGCGGCGAGACCCTCGACGCGGAACCGCTCGCGCGGCGCGGCAAGCCCTCGCTCCAGGACATCCAGCTTCACATCGCGCATCTCGGCGGCCAGATCGATACGTTGCGCCAGCAGCTGCGCGATCATTCGGCCGATCGGCTCGCGCTTCTGCTGCACGAGATGATCGAGGAGCGCGAGCGCGAGCTCGACCGCTGGATCGCACAGGAGAGCCGCTGGGACGAGCGCGTGAGCGCGCTTGAGCACGCCATCAGCGAGCGCGACACCTTCCGCCGGCGTGAGGCCGAGCTGACCGCCGAGCGCGACGCCGCGCGCGCCGCGGCGCACGAGGCGGCGGAGCGGCTCGCGGCGGCCGAGCGCGCGGCCGAAGCGGAACGGCGGCGCGTGCACTCGCTCGAACGCAGCGCCAGCGAGGCTCAGGCCGAGCAGCTCCGTCTGCGGCAGGAGCGGCACCTCGATGAGACCAACTGGCAGAGTGAGCGACGCCGCCTCACGAACGAGGTGGAGCGCATGAAGGGCGGCTGGCTCGGGCGGCTGATCAAGGCCTAGGGCCTCATCTTGCAATTCTGATCGTCGTCCCCGCGAAACGGGGGCGACGAGAACTCACACTTTCTCGAAATCGATGCGCTCGGAGACCGGCAAGCCCAAGAGGTAGCGGCGGAGGCAGTCGAGCCCCATCTCGACCGCGCCGAGCCGGACCCAGTCGCGCCCGCCGACGATGCGCGACGTGCGCGTGGCGACGCCCGCCGACGACGCGATCGCAAGCTCGATCGCGCCCCCGAATTCGAACCGGTCGGTGCCCTCGTCGGGCGTGACGAAGGCGGCGAGCGCATGCGTGGCGCCGGATTCGCGGCGCAGGCTGTCGGCAAGGGCGCTTGCCCCCGTCTCGAAGTGGCGCTGAACGATGCCATGTCGGAACACGGTCTCGGCGCCGGGCAAAGGCGAGATGCGGGCCGAGATCTGGCCGCCGGTGAAGGTCTCGGCGACGGCGAGGGTGAGGTGTTCGCGCTTCAGGGCGGCGAGGATGTTGCCTTCGAGCGTCTCGTCGTCTTCGGCGAGGATGAAATTGCCGAGCCGTTTCCTCACTTCCGCCTCGACCGGCGCCAAGAGCCGCGCCACCTCTTCGCGGTCGCGCCCGCGCACCGCGAGTTTCGTCTCGAGCTGCGGATAATGCGCGCGGAAGCCCAATTTCACCGCGCCGGCCGGAGCGAGCTCCTCGACCCCTTTGAGGAGCGCGTCGACATGCGATTCGCCGAGCCCATAAGAGTGGAAGCGCTTGAGGAAGATGGCGGCGGTGCGGCCGGCGCGCGCGAGAAGCCGCGGCACCACCTGCTCGTCGAGCATGCGGAAGAGTTCGCGCGGCACGCCCGGCGTGAAGAAGAAGCGCGCCTTGCCGATGTCGAGCGCGAAGCCGCAGGCCGTGCCGATCGGATTGTCGACAAGCTCTGCGCCCTCGGGCAGCATCGCCTGCTTGCGGTTGTTCGCCGGCATGATGCGGCTGCGCAAGCGGAAGCGTTCTTCCATGCGCGCGAGCCAAAGCTCGTTGAGGACAAGCGGCACGCCCGCGACCTCGGCCGCCACCTCCTGCGACAGGTCATCGACGGTGGGGCCGAGCCCGCCATTGACGATGACGGCGTCGGATCGTGCCCCAGCGAGGCGGAACGCCTCCGCCAAGGTGGCGCGGTCGTCGCCGATCGTCTGCGCCCGCAGGATCGGGATGCCCACCTCCTCGAGGCGCTGAGCGATGGCGTTGTAGTTGGTGTTGACGACCTTGCCGGTCAGGACCTCGTCGCCGGTGCAGATCACCTCGACCGCGATGTCGCGCCCTTCGCTCACCCCCGCACCCCAACCCTCTCCCCGGAGGGGAGAGGGAGAACGAAACCGCAGCGCATCAGGCGAGGTGCTTTTTCAGGAACTGGGCGATGCGGTCGAATGCCTCGATCGCCTTGGGCGAGGTGGGCGCCACCGAGGTCCAGCGCAGCGGGGCGTCGAAATAGACGAGATCGATCTCGCCGCCGGCCTTCTTATAGGCGTGGGCAAAACGTTGCGGCTCGTTGCCGTCGAACGGGCTCTCGGGATCGCGGTAGTCGTGCACGTTGTCGCCCGGCGCCTGGAGCCACATCGCCGGCGGCAGCACCACCTTCTCGCCGCGCTCGAGGATGAGGGTCGGGCTGCCCTCGCTCATATTTGCCTCGGTGCGCCAGAACTCGTCGTGTCCGGCGATGAGGTCGTTGGCCCAAGTGCCCCCGGCGGCCTTGCCGCGCTGAGCCATGCGGTAGCGCGAAAGCGGGTTGATAACCGGCCACGACATGACGACGCAGCGGACCGACGCGTCGGGCCCGCCGGCAAGCGCCTGCGCCGCGTAGCGCGGGTCCTTGGGCCGCATGGCGACAAGCATGGCGAGGTGGCCGCCGCTCGACTGGCCCGAGATCGCGACCTCTGGACGGATCGCAAGGTCCTTGGCGCGCGACTTGACCCAGCGTACGGCGTAGTTGATGTCGGCGACGCCGGTCGGATAGGCCCCTTCGGTGCCGTGCCGGAAATCGAGCGAGGCAACGGCGATGCCGCGCTCGGCCAGCGCCTCATGCCGGTTCTTCTCGACGAGCCGGTCGCCGCTGTGCCAGGCGCCGCCGTGGATCTCCACCACGGCCGGGAACGGTCCGCGGCCTTCGGGGCGGAAAAAACGCAGGAGCAGCGGCTTGCCCGCGGGCTTTGCGTATTCGATGTCCTCGGTCGTGAAGGTCGCGGTCGTCGTGGCCATGGTTCCTCCGTCTCGCGAGTTCAGGGGGTGCGGGTTGGTTAATGTGCAGCCATCGCCTCCCCCGCGCAAGACGCACGAAAACGAGGCAAAACTCCACGGCGGCCCAAAAAATTTTAGCGAACTGTGAGTGGCCTCACACCCATTACACGGGAATTCGTTCAAATTCACGGCCCATGGAGACGCGCAGGCAACGTGCCTCCAAGGATCTGGAGGGAAAGATGACCTTCGCCCATGCTTTCCTTGAGCCCGACGCGGCACGCTCGCACAGCGCAGAACATTCATCGATCCTGCATCCCGTGGCGCTTCTGGCCGGCTTGTCCGTGGTCTCGGCGCTCCTTTCCAACGCGCTGCCCGGCCCCGAAGTCGGCCTTGGCTATTTCCAGTTCCCCGTCCTGCCGGGGATCTATTTCGGTCTCGTTCTCGTCTTCGGTGCCGCTTCCTTGGCAACGACAAACTTGTGGCGGCTTCTCGCCCTCTTCGCCGCGGTCAATGCCGGCTGGGCGGTGGCGTATGTCGCAAGCTTCCACTTCTACGACAGCTCTTTTCAGAGGCTCCTTTCGCCCTGGGGCGACTCTTTCTGGAGTTGCGGGCTTGTGGGCGGAGCGATCGGCGCGGTCCTGACGGTCTGCGGCGTTGCCTGCGCCAGCCCGAACTTCCGCACCATCGACAATTTCCTGCGGACGCTCGCCATCGGCACCCTCGCCGGCCTGTTGCTGGAATGCGGAGAGAAGTCCTCGCCGCTCGATGCCCTGCCGATCCACCTGGGCAGCGTGCTACCGCTCTTCCTGGCTTGGCAGACTGCGGTCGCAGCCTCGATCGCCTACGGCCTTATCGGCGCGCCGCGCGTCGTTCGCTGAGCATTGGCGTTGGGGGCTTCGCCTCCCTGACGCAAGCTGGAACGAACGGGCGGACTCCCGGCACTCGGGAGCCCGCCCGGCCTCGCGACGGAATCAGCGCTTGCTTTTCCGCGCCATCCGCTCAAGTTACTCAAAAAAGTCAGGGAGGAAACTATGATCAGGGCGAGATCACTCGTCTTATTCGCTGCATTTGCGACGCTCATCGCTTCGGCCAGCAACGCGCGGGCGGACGGGCCGGTCACGATCCGCGCTGCGTGGATCGTCACGCCGGCCTCGCTCATCCCGATCCTCGTGGCACCTCCGGGCGTCGCCCGCCACGAGGGCAAGAGCTATCACCTCGATGCCGTCCATTTCGCCAATTCGCCGACCCAGATAACGGCGATCGCGAACGGCGACATCGAGATCGCCACCTTGAACTTCATCTCGATCCCGACCGCCATCCTCAACGCGGGGCTGACCGACCTGCGCATCATCGCCGACGAGACCCAGGACGGCATCGACGATCACGAGACGGTCAAATACTCCGTGCTGAAGGACTCGCCGATCAAGAAGATCGAGGACCTGAAGGGCAAGGTGCTCGCGACCATCGGCATCGGCACGGCCACCGACATCGCGATGCGCGCCACGCTCGTGAAGCACGGGCTTGAGTTCCAGCGCGATTACACCGAGGTCGAAGCCTTGCCGCCGGTCGCGACGCCCATGCTGCTGCAGCACAAGGCGGACCTCATCGCCCTTGCCGTGCCGTTCGACCAGTTCCCGGATTTCGTCAACAATAGCCGCCTGATGTTCACCATGCGCGACGGCATGGGCGGGGCCGAGCTCTCGGTCTGGCTTGCACGCTCAGGCTTCATCGCGAAGCACCGCGCGGCGTTCGTCGATCTCATGGAGGACATGATCCGCGCCTACCACTGGTATGCGGATCCCGCGAACCACGACGCCGCCGTCAAGATCCTGGCGGATTTCCTCAAGCAGCCGCCCGAACGGGTCACTGGCTGGGCCTTCACGAACAAGGACTTCTCGCGCGATCCCAACGGCGTCCCCGACATGGCCCTGATGCAGCGCAACGTCGACCTGACGCAGAAGCTGGGCTTCATCAAGAGCCACGTCGACATGGCGAAGTACGCCGACCTGAGCCTCGTCAAGGAAGCCGGCAAGCGCGTGAAGTAGTCGTACCTTCCCCCAAGCCGCGGGTTGAGCTTATGCTCCTCCTATAAAAGCTTGGAGGGAACCATGACGACGTTCACAGTCAACGGCCGCAGCGTCGACGTTGCGGCCGAGCCGGACACGCCTTTGCTCTGGGTCGTCCGCGAGCATTTGAAACTCTACGGCACCAAGTTCGGATGCGGCATCGCGCAGTGCGGCGCCTGCACCGTGCATCTCGATGGCGAGCCGGTGCGCTCGTGCCAGACCACGCTCGAAGCGGCGGCGGGCCGCCAAGTCACGACGATCGAGGGGCTCTCGCACGACGCGAGCCACCCGGTCCAGAAGGCTTGGCTCGCCGAGCAGGTTCCGGCCTGCGGCTATTGCCAGTCCGGCCAGATCATGGAGGCGGCGGCCTTCCTTGCGAAGCACCCGAAGCCGACACGCGCGGACATCGTCAAAGCGATGGACGGGCACATCTGCCGCTGTGGCACCTATCCCCGCATCATCCGCGCCATCGAGCGCGCGGCCCATGGTTCGGGCGAGGCAACGCAAATGCAGGGGCAGCACGCAAGCGCCGACACCCAAAGCGGGAGGACCGGACAATGACCGCAGCCCTCACGCAGTCGCGCGCCCTCTCGCGGCGCAGCTTCCTCGTTGCCGTCGGCGCCACCGGCGCGATCGTCACCTTCGGCCCAGCCGAAGCCTTCGCTGCCGCCGGCGCAACGGCTCAGCCTTTTGCCGCCAATGCGTGGATCAGCATCGCCCACGACGGCACGGTCACAATCATGTCGCCCGCGGCCGAAATGGGCCAAGGCGTCATGACATCCCTGCCGCTCATCATCGCGGACGAGATGGACGCCGACTGGCACAAGGTGAAAGTCGTGCAATCGCCGTCCGACGGCAAGACGTTCGGCAATCCGGCGCAGCAGGGTTTCCTGATGACGCACGGCAGCCAGTCGGTGACGGGATACTGGGACAAGCTCCGCCCGATCGGCGCGCAGACGCGCAAGGTGCTGTGCTGGAACGCGGCGCAGATGATGAATGTGCCGGTGAGCGAGCTTACGACCGAGCCCGGCTTCGTCGTGCACAAGGGCACGAAGAAGCGCCTCTCCTATGGCGAGATCGCGCGCCACGCGAAGCTGCCCGATCCGATGCCGGAAGCCGGCAAGGACGACCTCAAGAAGCCGGCGGACTATCGCTACCTCGGCAAAAACTTCCAGCGTGTCGATATCCCGCACAAGGTGAACGGCAGCGCCGCCTACGGCTTGGACGTGAACTTGCCGGGCATGCTCTATGCCTCGGTCCTGCATCCGCCGGTCCAGGGCGAGATCGCCGAGAAGATCGACGATAGCGCCGCGAAAGCGGTGAAGGGCGTCAAGGCAGTCGTGCCGCTGCCGATTCCGCTCGGGCCGCTCGGCGCCGCGGGCGGCGTCGCGGTGGTCGGCGAAACCTACGAGGCGACCAAAAAAGCCAAGGCGCTGTTGCAGGTCACCTGGTCAAACAAGGCGGCCGGGCGCACTTACGACACTGAAACAGTCGGTCAGGAATACGCCAAGACCGCCGCCGACTGGAGCCAGAAGGGCGTCGACATGGTCGCATTCGGCCTGAGCCATGGCGACGCCGCGGCGGCAAATGCCGGCGCCGCCAGGGTGATCAAGGCCGACTTCGTGTCGGAGCATGTCGCACATACCTGCATGGAGCCGTTGAACGCCACGGTGCGCGTCGATGGCGACAAAGTCGAGGTGTGGGCAGGCCAACAGTCGCCAAGCATCGTGCAGTTCATTTGCGCTGCCGTGGGCAAGACCTCGCCCGCGAACGTGGCCGTGCACTCGACCTTCATCGGCGGCGGCTTCGGCCGGCGCGATGACGGGCCGGAGGTGGCGGAAGCGCTGCTGCTGGCGAAGGGGATGCCCGGAACGCCGATCAAGGTGATCTGGAGCCGAGAGGACGACATCACCAACGACACGTTCCGGCCGCTCGTCGCGCAGCATTTCGAAATCGGGCTCGACCAGAACAACGACATCGTCGGCTGGCGCCACCGTATCGTCGGTGCCTCCTACGCGGCCCGTGCGCTCGCGGAGATCTTCGAGAAGATGGGCGGGCAGGACATCGTCACCGCGGGCCTCGGCGCAGAGCTCAACTACAAGCTGCCGGCGCACACGATCGACTATGTGAGAGCCGAGGGAGGGGTGAGCGTCGGCGCGTGGCGCAGCATCGCCGCCGGCTACGCCAAGTTCGCGCAAGAGCAGCTCATCGACGAGATCGCCGCCATCAAGAACGTCGATCCCGTCGAGTTCCGGCTGAAGCTCTTGCAGGAACAGCCGCGCGCCAAGCACGTGATCGAGACGGTCGCGAAGATGGCGGGGTGGGGAAAGAAGCGGCCGAACGGACGGGCCCTCGGGTTCGCCTATTCGGATTGCTTGCGGGGCCACCATGCGCTCGCGGCCGAATGCTCGGTCGACCGCGCTTCTGGTCGGATCCATGTGCACGAAATCTGGGCCGCCACCAACCCCGGGTTCGTGATCGATCCCAAGAACACCGAGCAGCAGATGGAGAGCGCCATCATCATGGGGCTGGGCGCCGGGCTCGTCGAGCACGTGGACATCAAGAAAGGCGTCGTTCAGCAGCAAAACTTCGACACCTACCGCTTGATGCGCATGTCCGACGTCCCGCCGATGCACATCGCCGTGATCTCGACCGAAGATCACCCGACCGGTGTGGGCGAGGCAGGGACGCCGCCGGTGGCGCCGGCGATCGCAAATGCGGTCGCGGTTCTCACCGGTAAGCGCCTCCGCCATCTGCCGATGACGCCGACGCGGGTGCAAGAGGTGCTGAAGGCCTGAGGAGCGAAAGCGCGGCGCCAAGGTGGGGATGCGCGCCCGCCCTGGCGCTCGTTGCCCGTGAGGCGGGGGATCGTTGCCGTCCGCGAGAGGGCGCCCGGCCTATTTCGCCTCGCGCAACATCGCCGCGCGACGCTGCGCACCCGCAAGCAGGAAATTGAGATCGCCGCCGGCGAGGATCATGCGCATCCCCATGGCGATGAAGCGGCGCATGTACTCGTCGGAGCCGACGCCGCCCATGCCCGGCCATTTGCGGTGGCGGCGGCAAGCGGCGATCACCGTCTCGTAGGCCGAGAGCACCTGGGGATTGCCATAATCGCCGGAGATGCCGAGCTCGAGCGTCAGGTCGCCGGTGCCGATCAGAAGCACGTCGACGCCGGGGACGGCGGCGATCTTGTCGGCGTTGATGATGGCGTTGGGCGTCTCGAGCATCACGACGGTCAGCACGTCCTCGTTGACGCGCCGTGCCTGCTCGCCGCCATTCATCTGCTTGTAGCCGAAATGCGGGATCATGCCGCCGCTCGAGCGGTGGCCCAAGGGCGGATACTTGACGTGGGCCACGACCTCGCGCGCCTCCTCGTCGGTCTCGACATGGGGCATGACGACGCCCCAGGCGCCGCCATCCAAGGCGCGCGCCGCCATGTCGTATTGCCCCTCGGGCACGCGCACCAGGGGCGTGATGCCGGCATCGAGCGCGGCACACGAGATCTGCGACGCCTGGTCGAGCGAATGGGGCCCGTGCTCGAGATCGGTCCAGAGCCAGTCAAAGCCGGCGCTCTGGAGGATCTTGGCGATCTCGGGCGTGCGCACGAGGCGGATGCCGACACCGATCGAAAGCTCGTCCCGCGCCAGCCGGTCGCGCGCCAGATTGTGCGACATGAACCCTCCCTGCTCTTGGCCGGCATGATAGAGCAGCCCCTCCCGCCAGCGGGAGAGGGTAAAGCCGCTTGACGGCGCGGGCCCGTGCGCGGCCAATAGGGCGGCAAAACCAGAGCCGGACGGGGGGGGGAACCGATGGCGGCAGTTCAGGGACAGGGCGATGCGCGCGTGATCGCGGCGCGGATCGAGCGCCTGCCATATTCATCGTGGCACCGCACCATGCGGCTCATCATCTCGACCGCATGGTTCTTCGATGCGTTCGATTCGATCACCATCGCCTATGTGCTACCGGTGCTGATCGGCATGTGGAAGCTTGGGCCTGAGCAGATCGGCGGGCTAATCGCCGTGGGCTTCGCCGGGCAGGCGATCGGCTCCATCGGCGCCGGGTGGCTCGCCGAGCGCGTCGGGCGGCTCATGGCGATGCAGATCACGCTCGTCATCTTCGCCCTCTCCTCGTTCGTCTGCGCCTTCGCCTGGAGCTACGACTCGATGTGGTGGATGAGGCTCGTCCAGGGTGTGGGACTGGGCGGCCAGGTTCCGCTCATGGCGGCCTACGTCAACGAGTTCGCGAAGGCGCAGGGGCGCGGCATCTTCTCACTCTCGATCCAATGCCTCTTCGCGATCGCGCTGACGGTGACGGCGTTCGCGGGGCTGTGGGTCGTGCCGCATCTCGGCTGGCAATGGATGTTCTTCATCGGCACGGTGCCGGTACTGCTTGTCTTCCCGCTTCGCACGATGCTGCCGGAATCGCCGCGCTGGCTCGCAAGCCAAGGCCGTACCACCGAGGCCGACGCCGCGTTGACGCGGCTCGAGCGCATCGCCGAGAGCGAGGGCAAGGCGATCCCGCCTTTGCCGCGGGACCTACCGGTGGTGAATGAGGCGCGCGCCCGCTTCGCCGAGCTGTTCCAGGGCGTATATCTCAAGCGCACGTTCACCATCTGGGGCATCTGGATCTGCACCTACATCATCACTTATGGGCTCACGGCCTGGGCGCCCTCGCTCTTCCGCTTCGTCTACAAGCTCGACGTGCAGACCGCGAACACTTACGGCTTCGTGCTGCAGTTCATCGGGCTCCTGGGCGCGCTCTCGGCAATCCTGCTGATCGACCGCATCGGGCGGAAGCCGATGTTCGTGCTG
>DATIXQ010000137.1:0-7564 GCA_035518375.1 Allostellaceae bacterium
GCAGCCATGCTCGCAGCCGCGATAGGGGTTGACCGACTGCTCGAAGGGGACGTCCGGGGAATCGTTGCGCGCGATGATGCTGCGCGAGCTGTCGATCGTCACCGTGGTGCGGAGCGGCGGCGCATCCTCCTCCGCTTCGGCTTGCGGCTGCTGCCAGCCATCATCGATGGCGACGCGGCTCTCGCGGTCGAAGCGCGGCGTCGGATTGCCGATGGCGCCGCGGCCCTTGCGCGGACGAGAGGGCAGGGGATCGTCCATGATCGGGAATGTTACGGCGATTGTGAGAACATATCAAGAACCCAATGCCGGACCCTGGACGAGCAACCTGCGTCCTTCGACAGGCGCGCTCCGCGCGCCAGCTCAGGATGAGGCGATTTTCTTTGTGCCATCAAAGCCCTACCTCATCCTGAGCTTGCGCCCGAAGGGCGCCTGTCGAAGGGCGCACCTTGGATGTGCAGCGGGTAGCCTCCTCAGCCCGCGACCTTTACACCCCACCGAAACCCGTGATACCTACCTCCCCATGATCCGCTCGACCCAAAAGCGCAAAACGACCGTCAAGACTCCCGCCGCGGGAGGCTTCGGGATCGCCATGCGCTGAGACGCTCGAGCAGCGATATCCCCAAGGCCCCGCCGGGAACCGGACGGGGCCTTTCCATTCCGGGCGCTCGTCTCCGGCTTCTTCAGAGGAGAACGAGCATGCGACGCCTGTCCCGCTCACCCGTCATTGCCATCGTCGGCGCCTCCGGCGCCGTCGGCGTGGAGTTGCTCCAGTGTCTCGAGCGACGCCGCTTTCCCGTGTCGGCGCTTCGCCTCTTTGCGTCGCCGCGCTCGGCCGGCCGGAAGCTCGCTTTCGCCGGTCGGGAGCTGCCGATCGAGACGCTCGGCGAAGCGAGCTTTGCGGGCGTCGATCTCGCGCTTTTTTCCGCCGGCAGCGACGTCGCTCGCCGCTTTGCGCCGCTGGCCGTCGCCGCCGGCGCGGTGGTGATCGACAATTCCTCGGCCTTTCGCCGCGACGCCGCCGTGCCGCTGGTGGTGCCGGAGATCAACGGCGCGCGCATCGCCGAGCATCGCGGCATCATCGCCAATCCCAATTGCGTCGCCATCACCGCCGCCTTGCCGCTCTGGCCGATCCACCGCGTCAATCCGATCGCGCGCATCGTGCTGGCGAGCTATCAGGCGGCCTCGGGCGCCGGCGCTCAAGCCGTGGCGGAGCTGCTCGACGCGACGCGGGCCTATCTCGACGGGCGGGAGCAGCCGCCGCGCGTGCTGCTCCATCCCGCCGCCTTCAATCTCTTCAGCCATGACACGGCAATCGATCCCGCGACGGGCTACAACGTGGAAGAGACCAAGGTGATGGCGGAGCTGCGCAAGATCTTCGCCGCCCCTGATCTTCGCATTTGCGCCACCTGCGTGCGCGTCCCCGTGCTGCGCGCCCATTCGGCGGCCATCACCATCGAATGCACGCGGCCGATGCCGCCGGAAGCGGCGCGCGCGCTGCTCGCGGTAGCGCCGGGAATTCGCGTCGTCGACGATGCCGAGCGCAATTATTTCCCGATGCCCAAGGATGCGTCGGGGCAGGACGACATCCTGGTCGGCCGCATCCGCCGCGATCTCAGCGACGACAGCTTCCGCTCGCTCGCGCTCTTCGTCTCCGGCGATCAGCTGCTCAAGGGCGCCGCACTCAACGCGGTGCAGATCGCGGAGCAGCTGCTTTAATGCGTGGACCGTTCCGGTCGAATCGCTTGCTTGTTTTATTCGTCATTCCCGTCGAAAGAGCTACGCTCGGGCGCAGGATGAGGAAGTTTTCTTTGTGCCACAAAGAATTCACCTCATCCTGAGCTTGTCGAAGGACGCACCTTGGCTTTGCAGCGAGTTTCTCGAAAGCGGGTATCCACGACCATGCCCTGCTTTCGCGACGGTGAGGAATGAGAGCGGTTCCATTTGAGCGGCCATGGCTCCAACGCCTGTCACGGCGCCGGCCGGAACACCGCATCAGAAGCTTCCCCGTCGGTCATAGTGGAAAGGCGAAAGTGAAGCCGGCGCGGACCTCGCCAACGGTGTTGCCGCCGACGCGCGCACCGCGCAGACCGGCATCGAAGGCGAGCGTGTCGCGCACCTGCCAGATCGCGCCGATGAGGAGTGAGCGCGTGTCGACGCCGCCAAAGTCCCGCTCGCCGAAGATCTCCGCGACCGGACGAACCGGCCATTGACGCGGACCCTCGATGATCGTGCCGAGGAAGAGATCGCCGTGCTGCTCGCGCGTCACGGAGGCGACGGCGTTGACGTGAAAGGTGAGCGAACGCCATTCCTGCGAAATGATGCCGGCGACGCTGCCGCCGACGCCGTTCTCGTCGCCGATTCCCGGTAGCAGCAGGTTGAGTTCGGTCGCCACGCTCGGTCCCGCCTGCTGCTGCAGCACGCCCTCGCGCAGCACGCCTTTGAGGTGGAGGGTGTTGCCGACGAGGGTCGAGCCGGTGCCGGACGGCGCGAGGCCGTGGTTGGCGTTGCCGTCGATCCCCGTCTCCCATCGAGGGGCGACGCCGTAGTTGAGCTCCAGGGCCGGAGCGACGAGCGAGTGCTCAGCGCCTTGGCGCAGATATCCCACCGGTCCGAGCTCCACCTCCATCTGACCAGTGTCAGCGACCGAGGCGTCGGTGCCGTCGAACGGGCGAAAGGCGAGCGCCGGCGCCGGGCCGAGCCCGGCGAGGAAGAGAATGGCTGCGGCCGCCCGTCTCACGGCGACGGTCGAAAGACCCAGATCGCCGCGGGCGTCGCGCTCGCCACGATCCCGCCGGATGCGCGCACGCCGACGAAAAGCCGGTCGAGCTCGGGGACGAACAACGAGGTCCGCGCCCCCGAGCTCGTCGGCACGCGCGCCAATCGGACATAGCCCTCGGATCTGCGCTCCAGCACGTCGACCACGCCCTCGCCGCAGCTCACATAGAGCCGATGGCGGCGCGCATCGACGAAGACGTCGTCCGCATCGCCGCAGACCTCGGTGCTGGCAAGCGTGCGGCCGTCCGTGGCGGCGAGAACCGTGAGCCGCGGCGGATTCCGGAAGACCGTGACGATGCGCGCTCCGTCATCCCCAAGCGCCATGGGGAAGTTGCCTCGGCCGTCCCGCGTCGGCCAGCTCGCCACCTGCCTCTGCGTCGCGCGGTCGAGCACGTCGATCTGGCGCTCGTCCGGCACGTTTACGTAGATCCGGTCGCCCACGGGCGCGAGCTGGAAGGCCTCAGGATGCCCGCGGAGCTTGATGTCCGCCCGCCTCTGTCCGGTAGCGGCATCGAGGATGGCGATGCCGCCGGAGCCGTAGCCGATGAAGACCTGTCCCGTCTTGGCGTCCACGCGGATATTGTCCGCATCGTCGCCGAGGTCGATCGTCGCGGCCGGGACATAGTCGCCGCCGCGAAAGAGGCGCACCGAGCCGTCCTTCGCATTGGCGACGTAGAGCGTGTCGTCGGCAGCGACATAGCCGACGCCCTGCGGCTCCTTGAGGTGGGAAATCGTGCGGATCGTCTTCTTGGCCTTGACGTCGACCACGCCGACGCTGTCATTGCCGAGCTCGGCAACGAAGAGGCGCTGACGTGCGGCATCGAACGCCATGTGGTCGATCCGCCCGGAGACGTCGCCGAGCGGGATCTTCGCCTCGAGCACCAGCGGCTGTTGGGCCCGCGCGGGCGCCGCGACGCCGAGGGCCGCGGCTAGGGCAATGGCGATACTGGAGCCTCTCATGCATCGCTCCCTTTTGCCGGCTCGGCTCTTGCGAATGGCGATCTCGAGCCGCCGCACCCCGTATGGAAATAGCCGAGGATTTCGCGGAGCTCCGGGCGCGGCGCGTCAAAGGGCATGGCGGACCTCGCTCCGGCACCAGGCGTAGAGCGCGTCATAGAGCAGCATGCCGCGCTCCAGCATCGCGTGATCGTCGGCGAAGCGCTGCGAGAGCTGCTGCGAGAGCGCCAGCAACAGCGGAGCTTCGGCCGCGAGCTCGGGGCGGCCGGTGTCCGCTCCGCGCACGATCAGCGCCAGCCGGTCGAGCGGCGCGTCCTCGATGGCGTAGAGGCGGATGAAGGCGTCGAAGCTGCAGCGCTCGCCGACATGGCCGAACTCGGCGCCGGTCACGTCATAGGGCGTGGCGCGCTCGCGCTCGGCAACCGCCGCCACCTCGGCGGGCGGCACGTAGAGGAAACGCACCTCGGGATCGACGAAGCGGCGGATCAGCCAGGGACAGGCGATGCGATCGACTTTGGGGCGCTCGCGCGTCACCCAGCGCCCGGTGTCCCCGGTGCGCAGGCGGCGCGTCGGCAGGCCCAGCGCGCGCCATTGCGCGATGCCGACATCGAGAGCGCGCGCAGCGATGCCATCGGCGGCCAGCGCCGCCGCGATGCTGCGTCCGTCGCCCGGCCCGGCCCCATAGACGACGACGAAGCGGTCATCCGGCAGCTCCTGCCGCCAGCGCTCGAACGCCTCCGTTGGGCGGCGAACCGCGCCGACGATCATCGTCGGGTCTAACGCGAAGGCGGCAGCGTCGCGTATGTCGATGATGAGCGGCGCGGCGGCTGTGCCGATGCGCCGATAAAGCTGTTCTGGGGAGAGGCGGATGCGGCGATCGTCCATGGCTCAGCCCTCGCTCGATGCGAGTGATGAGCAGACTTGGACGGCACGCCGTCTTGGAGAAGCCGGGAGTCTGCGAACCCCGACCAGAAAAACATATTCCTCGCGAGAGTGGGTTTCAAGGGATCGCGTTTCTCGCCTGATGCAGGACGGGCGGGCTCTCTTTATGAACGCCGCGGTGACAGCGAGCGACGACCGCGCCTTGATCCAGCGCAACGGCGCGGCCAAATGGAAGCAGTAAAAAATAGGATTGCCGACGCGACCAACCTTCTAGCTACTGGCAGCTTGGTGTCCGAATTGTTCCCGCTATCTCGACCGAGAGGCTCCTCCATGGTTATGGCCGAGCATCACGAGCACCGCCGCGGTGACCAGACCGCGGCAACGACTTCCGCGTCTTCGATGGCACGCGATCCCGTCTGCGGCATGAGCGTCGACCCGGCGAGCGCGAAATACCGCACGGAACACGACGGCACCACTTACTATTTCTGCAGCGCCAAATGCCAGGCGAAGTTCATCGCCGAGCCGGCCAAATATCTGCAGCCGAGCCCACCGGCGGCGAAATCCCGTGCGTCCGAGGACGTCGTCTACACCTGCCCGATGCACCCGCAGATCCGACAGAAGGGGCCGGGCAATTGCCCGATCTGCGGCATGACGCTGGAGCCGGCGGGTGCCGCCGCCGAGACCGGTCCGAGCGCCGAGCTCATCGACATGACGCGCCGCTTCTGGATCGGCGCCGCGCTGGCGCTGCCCGTCGTGATTTTGGAAATGGGCGCGCATTTCCCAGGCCTGAACCTCCACCGCTATGTTTCGCCGCTGCTCTCGCAATGGGCGCAATTCCTGCTCGCCTCGCCCGTCGTGCTGTGGGCGGGATGGCCATTCTTCCGGCGCGGCTTTGTGTCGCTGCGCAACCGATCGCTCAACATGTTCAGCCTGATCGCGCTCGGCACCGGCGCCGCCTATCTCTACAGCCTCGCCGCCACCTTCCTGCCTGGGCTGTTTCCGGCGAGCCTGCGGCCAGGAGGTGTCGTCGCCGTCTATTACGAGGCGGCGGCGGTGATCACCGTGCTTGTCTTGCTGGGACAGGTCATGGAGCTGCGCGCGCGCGAGAAGACGGGGAGCGCCATTCGCGCGCTGCTGAACCTCGCGCCCAAGACGGCGCGGCGCATCCGCGACGACGGCAACGACGAGGAAGTGCCGCTGGAGGAGGTCAGGATCGGCGATCGCTTGCGCGTCCGCCCGGGCGACAGCGTGCCGGTGGATGGCGTCGTGCTCGACGGCAAGAGCGCTATCGACGAAGCGATGGTGACGGGCGAGTCGCTGCCGGTCGAGAAGGAAGCCGGCGCCAAGGTGATCGGCGGCACGATCAACGGCACGGGCAGCCTCGTCATGCGCGCCGAGAAGGTCGGCGCGGATACCATGCTGGCGCGCATCGTCCACATGGTCGCCGAGGCGCAGCGCAGCCGCGCACCGATCCAGCGGCTCGCCGACATCGTCTCCGCCTGGTTCGTTCCGGCGGTGATCCTGGTCGCTGTCGTGGCCTTCGTCGCCTGGATGATCTGGGGACCGCCGCCCGCTTTGGCCTACGCCTTGGTCGCCGCGGTCTCGGTCGTCATCATTGCCTGCCCTTGCGCGCTCGGCCTGGCGACGCCGATGTCGATCATGGTCGGCGTCGGCAAGGGCGCGACGGCGGGGGTCCTGATCAAGAACGCCGAAGCTCTGGAGCGCTTCGAGAAGATCGACACGCTCGTCGTCGACAAGACCGGAACTTTGACCGAAGGCAAGCCGCGGGTGGTCGCCGTGGCCCCGGCCCAGGGCTTCGACGAAGCCACGGTCTTGTCGCTCGGCGCCAGCCTCGAGCGCGCGAGCGAGCATCCGCTCGCCGCCGCCATCGTCGCTTCCGCCAAAGGCCGCGGTGTTGCGATCGAGGACGTCGCCGACTTCGCTTCCGCCACCGGCAAAGGGGTCACCGGCCGGATCGGCGGGCGCCCGGTGGCGATCGGCAACGCCAATCTCCTGCGTGACCTCGGCATTGCCGGCGTCGATCTCGAAGCCCGCGCCGACGCGCTGCGGCGCGACGGCGCGACCGCGATGTTCCTTGCCGTCGACGGTCGTCCGGCCGGCATCATCGCGGTTGCCGATCCGATCAAGGCGACCACACAAGCGGCGCTCGCGAGCCTGCGGGCGGACGGGGTCCTCATCGTGATGCTGACCGGCGACAACCGCACCACCGCTGAGGCGGTGGCGGGCAACCTCGGCATCTCGGACATCGAGGCCGAGGTTCTACCGGAACAGAAGAATAGCATCGTGCGCCGCCTGCGCAGCGAAGGTCGCGTCGTCGCCATGGCGGGCGACGGCGTCAACGATGCCCCGGCGCTGGCCGAAGCCGACGTCGGCATTGCCATGGGAACGGGGACGGATGTCGCGATGCAGAGCGCCGGCGTGACCCTGGTCAAAGGCGATCTCGCCGGGATCGCGCGCGCTCGCGCGCTGAGCCGCGCGACGATGCGCAACATCCGCCAGAACCTGGTGCTCGCCTTCGTCTACAACGCTCTCGGCATTCCGCTCGCGGCCGGCGTGCTCTATCCCGCCTTCGGCCTGCTGCTCAGTCCGATCGTGGCGGCGGCGGCCATGAGCTTCAGCTCGGTGTCGGTTATTGCCAATTCGCTGCGGCTGCGTTTCGTGCGCCTGTGATGGCGGATTCCGTTTTGTGGCCTCTCAAAGCTAAGGCCGTATCCACTCAAATGGACCCCCGCTTTCGCGAGGGCGACGAATTCTAAAGCAAAATCAAACGATTCCGTCATTCCCGCGGAAGCGCAGGGCTGTCCGGGGAATGAGTCACTGTGTCGCAAGCGCATGCCCGGTAGAACCGGCGGAAGCCGGTTACCTTCTGGTTGTCGAGACTCAGGAGGAAGAACCGGGCATGCAGTACCGCAATAGCATCTTTGAGCGC
>DATIXQ010000138.1:0-26437 GCA_035518375.1 Allostellaceae bacterium
ATCCTGGTGACGCGGCTGCAGATCGTGACCTGGCTGCGCCGCACCAAGCCCAAGCTCATTCCGATCTAGGCGCTGCCATGTTCCGTCCTCTGATTGTCATCAAGCGCATCCCCAACATCGACTTCATGGGGCTGCATTGGATCGGGTTCATCCTGTCGGGGATCATGACGCTCGGCTCGATCGGGCTCTTCCTCGTCCAGGGCCTCAATTACGGCATCGATTTCAGCGGCGGCACCATCATGGAGGTGCATACGCCGGCGCCGGCCGATCTCGGCGCGATGCGTACGACGCTCGACGGCCTCGGCCTCGGCACGGTCGAGCTCCAGGGCTTTGGCGGGCCGCAGGAAGTGCTGATCCGTCTGCAGCGCCAGCCGGGCGGCAACGAGGCGCAGGAAGCGGCCGTCACGAAAGTGAAAAGTGCACTCGGCAATTCGGTCGAGTACCGCCGCACCGAGGTCGTGGGGCCGACGGTGGGGGCCGAGCTGATCCGCGCCGGCGTCATCGCCACGGTGCTCGCGCTCATCGCGATCGCGGCCTATGTGTGGTTCCGCTTCGAGTGGCAGTTCGGCGTGGGCGCGATGCTCTCGACGTTGCACGATACCGTGACGACGATCGGGCTCTTCTCGCTTCTGCAGATCGAGTTCAACCTGACGACGCTCGCCGCGATCCTGACGATCGCCGGTTATTCCATCAACGACACCGTCGTCATCTATGATCGCGTGCGCGAAACCATGCGCAAGCACCGCACGCTCGAGTTCCGCGAGCTCATCAACCGCAGCCTCAACGAGACCTTGTCGCGCACGATCCTGACGGTCTCGACCGTGGCCTTGGCCGTGCTCTCGCTTCTCATTTTCGGCGGCGAGGTGCTGCGCGGCTTCTCGATCGCCATGTTGTGGGGCGTGGTCGTGGGCACTTACTCCTCGCTCTTCATCGCGGCGCCGCTCCTCTATTACGTGCGGCCGAAGCGCGCGCCCGCGCCGCGCCCTGCGGCGGCGGCCGGCGCCGAGCAGGAAAAGGTTTCGTGATGGACGTGACGCCGGTTGCGTCAGCCGATCGTCAGGTTATCGAGAGCTACGGCCGCGCGAGCTTCCGGGTGAGCGGCATTGTGCACGAGTGCGCGATCCTCGTCTTTACCGACCGGACGATACCTCTCACGGTCCGCGCGATTGGCGAGATGACGGCGGAAACATTGGCGCCGCTCTTCGCGCGGGCGGGCGGGGTCGAGATTTTGCTGCTCGGATGTGGCGCGCGCATGCTGCTCGTGCCGCGAGAGCTGCGTGCGCGTCTCAAGGAAGTGGGCATCGTCGTCGACGCGATGGACACCGGCGCTGCCTGCCGCACCTACAACATCCTCATGGCCGAGGACCGCCGCGTCGCGGCGGTCCTCCTGCCATCAGAGGTCTAGAATCTGATCCAGCGAACTGAGATCACCCTCGCCCCACCGGGGAGAGGGAGGCACGGCGCGCCAGCGCCGTGCGGGTGAGGGGGCAATCCTCAAACGCCCGTCGCCTATTCCCCCTCACCCTTCCCTTTCCCCAGAGGGGAGAGGGTTCGGAGAGAAGCCCCTGTCTCAGCGCAGCCCGGTCACCCGCTAAGCCGCCTGGGCGCGGCTTTTGAGCTGCGCCGCCACATGCTCCCAGTTGACGAGGTGATCAAGGAACGACTCGACGAAATCGGGCCGCCGGTTCTGGAAGTCGAGATAATAGGCGTGCTCCCAGACGTCGCAGGTGAGAAGCGCGACCGAACCCAAGGCGAGCGGGTTCACGGCGTTCGGCGTCTTGATGATCTTCAGCCGGTCCTTCTCGCGCACGAGCCAGCCCCAGCCGCTGCCGAACTGGCTGACGCACGCCTCCTTGAACTCGGTCTTGAACTTGTCATAGCCGCCAAACGATTTCTCGATCGCCTGCGCAACTTCGCCGCCGGGCTGGCCGCCGCCTTTGGGGGCGAGGCAGTGCCAGAAGAAATTGTGGTTCCAGATCTGCGCGACGTTGTTGAAAAGCGTCACCTTCGATTCGTCCTTGGTCGTCGCGCGGATCACCTCCTCGAGCGATTGCTTCTCGAAGGGCGTGCCGTGCACGAGCTTGTTCGCGGTATCCACATAGGCCTTGTGGTGTTTGCCGTGATGGAACTCGAGCGTTTTCTCCGACATGTGCGGCTCGAGCGCGTTCTTGGGGAAAGGCAAAGGCGGGAGTTCGAACGCCATCGGATCCTCTTCTTGATACAGGTGAGCGATGGCCGCCCGGTAAGGCGGTCGCACAATATGGAAACGGGGCCTTTCGGCCCCGGTTCCACGTGCGACACTTCGCGAAACGCTCAGTAGAAGTGGATCGAGGTCATGCAATAGACCATCGGGATCGACAGCAGCGTGTTGACGCGCGAGGCGAGGCCCGCGACGCGCGCGATCCGCGGCCGATCGGGCTCGTTGATCGGCTTCAACCCGATGAGCATCTGCTGGTTCGGCCAGATGATGAACCACACGTTCGCCCACATGATCGTGCCGAGCCACATGCCGATGCCGATCGAGGTGATGTGGGCGCTATGACTGCCGATGCCGATGATGATTGCCTGGCCGAGATAGCCGTTCATGATCGCGAGCAGCAGTCCGAACACGATCGTCGACATCGCGCCCCAGCGGAACCACCACAAGGCCTCGGGCATGATGAAGCGCGGGATGGCCGGCCGCAGCTCGGCGGGAATCTTCGGCACGGTCGGCGTCTGCGTGAAGTTGAAGTAATAGAGGTGTCCGATCCACATGATGCCGCTCAACACGTGGAGCCAGCGGAAGCAGAGGTTCCACCATTCGGCGCTGACGAATTCCATGGCGCTTCTCCTTCTCAGGCGATGAGATGGATGAGGCCGATGACGACGAGCGTGAGCACGAAGCCCAGCACTACCGTCTGCCCGATCGAGTCCAATGGGTTCTTCATGTTCCCCTCTTTCCCTTGTTACCACCTGGGTCGACCCGTTTATCATAACCGTGGGGTGAATCGCCGGCAATCTTATGCCTAATGAGGAGACGCGCGCGCCGCTCATGGCGCTCCTGCGGCTCGTGCGGGAGCGAGACCGGGACCGTTACCTCGCGGCGCTCTTCGCGCCCGCCGGCGTGCGCGACTCGCTGTTGGCGCTCTATGCCTTCAACTCCGAGATCGCGCGCGCCCGCGAGGTAGTGCGGGAACCGATCCTGGGGCAGATGCGGCTGCAATGGTGGCGTGAAACTATTGCCGCCATCTACGAAGGCGGTCCGGTGCGCCGGCACGAGGTGGCGGAGCCCTTGGCGGCGGCGATTCGGGAGCGCGGCCTTTCGCGCGCGCACTTCGATCGGCTGATCGAGGCGCGCGAGGCGGATTTTGCGGATGCCCCGCCGGCCGACCTCGCGGCACTCGAAGCCTACGCCGAGGCGACGAGCGCGCCGCTCGTCATGCTCGCGCTGCAATGCTTCGGGCTGCATGATCCCGCGGCCGAGGACATGGCCCGCGCGCTCGGCATCGCCTATGCGCTCGCGGGGCTCGTGCGTGCGGTGCCGTTCCATGCCAAGGCGCGCCGGCTCTATCTCCCGGCTGACCGGCTCGCGGCGGCCCGCCTCGATCCCGAGCGCACGATCTTCGTGGGCAGATTCTCCGACGCGCTGGGTGCAGTGACGGGTAAGGTGGCGGATCGCGCGCGGTTCCACCTTGCGGCGGCGCGCGCCCGCCAGACGGATATTCCGCGGCGGGCACGGGCGGCGCTGCTGCCGGCGGTGGTGGCGGCGCGCGTGCTGAAGCGGCTCGCGCGTGCCGGGCATAATCCGTTCGCGCCGGACCTGCAGCGGCCGGACGCCGCGCTTCCGCTCGCGCTCGCGCTTGCGGCCGCGCGCGGACGCGTCTAGCGGTCCACCCCGGCGCAAAAATCGCAGACGAGCCGGGCGAATTCTTCCGGCTGCTCCTGGATCGGCAGATGGCCGCAGCGCGGCAGTACGACGAGGCGCGCGCCCGCAATCGCCTTCGCCCACGCCTCGCCGATGGCCGGCGGGAAAAGCCGGTCGTCGGCGCCCCATAGGATGAGGGTCGGGATGCGGATGCGATGGAGCCAGCGCTGCAGCGCCGGATCATGGAAACGCGGCTGCCAGGCGAGCTTCGCGACGGTGCGCTGGTTCGAAAGTCGCACATCCTCGTTCTCGGGCGCGAGCGCGCGCGTCACCGCGTCCTCGGCCATTTTCGTGTCGTAATATGTCGCGCGGATGACCGCCTCGGGCTCGAGCAGGAACTGGTCGAGCCCTTTGACGCCAGGCACCTCGATCCCCGGCGCGTCCATCAGCGTGAGCGAGCGGAGCCTGCTTCGATCGCGCACCGCAAGCTCGGCGGCGACCCATCCGCCGAGCGACAGGCCGAGGAGATGGACCTCGCGGAGATCGAGCGTTTCCATGAGCTCGAGATAGAAATTGGCAAGGTCGGAGACGCGCTCGAGCCAGGGCGGCGCCTCGCCGCCGCCGAAGCCGGGCGCTTGCGGGATGATGACTTCGAATTTCTCCGACAGCAGTCGCATGCCCGGCAGAAAACGCGGCGAGCCGCCGCTGCCATGCAGCATGAGGATGGGAGCGCCCGTGCCGGCGCGCTTCATCGGTACGGCGGAGCCGCAGATCGTCAGGGTCGAATAGATCGGGTCGGGCATGGCGGCACTGTTCCGGGCGCGGCGAAGCCTGTCAATGTTGGCGGCGCGCAACATCACCCTCTCCCCTCTGGGGAGAGGGAACGGGTGAGGGGGAATACGCGACGGGCGCCTGAGCGATTACCCCCTCACCCGCACGGCGGTCACGCCGTGCCGCCCTCTCCCCGGTGGGGCGAGGGTATTCCCGCTCCCTGGATCAGAGTTCTACACTGCGGCGAAACATGCGGGGACGAGGCATGACGACAGCGGACATCAAGGCCGAGCTGGCGCCGACGGGCGTGCTGCGTGCGGGCATCAACATGTCGAATTTCCTGCTCGTGACGGGCAAGAGCGCGACGGGTGATCCCGACGGCGTCTCGCCCGACATGGCGCGCGCCATCGCCGACCGCCTCGGCGTGCCGGTGAAATACGTGCCGTTCAAGTCGCCGGGCGAACTGGCCGATGCCGCGAGCCAGAATATGTGGGACATCGGACTGATCGGCGCCGAGCCGCAGCGCGCCGAGCAGATCACCTTCACCGCCGCCTATTGCGAGATCGAGGCGACATATCTGGTGCAGCCCGGCTCGCCGCTCAAAACCATCGCCGACGTCGATCGGAAGGGCGTGCGCATCGCCGTGACAGGGCGGAGCGCCTATGGGCTCTGGCTCGATCGCAACATCAAGAATGCGGAACTTGTGCGCACGGATACCGGCCCCGCTGCGGTCGAGCGTTTCGCGAAGGAGAATCTCGAAGCGCTGGCGGCCCTGCGCCCGGGGCTCCTCGATGAGGTGAAGAAGCTGCCCGGCACGCGCATCCTCGACGGCAAGTTCACGTCGGTGCAGCAGGCGATCGGCACGCCGAAGAAGAACACGGCGGCCGCTGCGTTCCTGCGCGACTTCGTCGAGGAGGCCAAAAAGTCCGGCCTCGTCGCGCGCTTCATCGAGAAGCACAAGGTCGTAGGGCGGCTTTCGGTGGCGCCGCCGGGCTGAGACCGCGCGCGCCTACTGGACGCGCACGAAGCGCGCGTTGAGCGAGCCATCGGCCCCCGGTGTCGCGCGCATAGAGACCGATGCGCCCGGCTTCACCTCGCCGCGGTCGATCGTCACGATCTCGGTGATCGGCGTCGCCGGATCGACGATGATGTCCGTCGTGCCGCCCGGATATTTCGTCTTCACCACGCCGCCCGCCGCGGTGCCGACCACCTCGGCGACGGTGGCATTGGTCATGGTCTGATTGGGCTGCGACATGGGCCGGTGGCCTTCACCGATACCCCGCATCGACTCCGGGAAGATGCGCAGCTCCTGCGCGTGGATCTTGCCGTCCGCCTGCTGCACCGCGGCCGCGGCAATGTAATCCCCTGATTTGACGGCCGAGAAATCGACCTTCTTGTTCTGGGTGACGATCGCCTCGGCGGCGAGCTTCACCATCATGGTCGTGCCGTCGGCAGTCTTGATGTTGACGTTCGCGCCGTCGACCGACTGCACCACGCCCGCGACGGTCGTCGCGTTTTGCGCAAACGCCGGTGCCGCGAGCGCACTGAACAGCATCGCGACGAAGCCGGAAACGTGCTGACGCATGTTCTTGCCCCCCGTATTGCTATTCGGCTGCCTCCGCCGCCTCGCCGAGCCACTCCGTGAGCCGCGCGCGGGCGCGGGCGATGAAGAGCGGCTTCTTCTCGGCGCGGTTGGCGCGCGTCAGCGACGCTGCCGGAAGCGGCGGGAAGAGGCCGAAATTGATGTTCATCGGCTGGAACGTGCCGGCATCGGCAAAGCGCGTGATGTGCGCGAGGAGCGCGCCCATGGCGGTCTCGGGCGGCGGCGGTGCACTCTCCGAGCCGAGCCATTCGGCGGCGGCGAAGCGCCCGGCCAGGAGCCCGATCGCCGCGCTCTCGACATAACCCTCGACGCCGGTGATCTGCCCGGCAAAGCGCAGGCGCGGCATCGCGGTGAGGCGCAGAGCGCCGTCGAGGACGCGTGGGCTGTTCAAGAACATGTTGCGGTGCATGCCGCCAAGCCGCGCGAACTCGGCGCGCTCGAGGCCGGGGATGGTGCGGAAGATGCGCTTCTGCTCGCCGTGCTTCAGTTTCGTCTGGAAGCCGACGATGTTGTAAAGCGTGCCGAGCGCGTTGTCCTGACGCAGCTGCACGACGGCGAAGGCGCCGCGGCCGGTGCGCGGGTCGGTCAATCCGATGGGCTTCATCGGCCCCCAGCGCAGCGTGTCGGCCCCGCGCGCCGCCATCACCTCGATCGGGAGACATCCTTCGAAATAGGGCGTGTCCTTTTCCCAGTCGTGGAGCGGCGCGCATTCGCCGGCCCGAAGCGCGGCGACGAACGCCTGGTATTGCTCCTTGTCGAGCGGGCAGTTGATGTAGTCGGAGCCGTCGCCCTTGCCGTAGCGCGACTGGCGCCAGGCGGACCCCATGTCGATGGTCTCGGCATGGACGATGGGCGCGATCGCATCGAAAAAGGCGAGGGCATCCGTGCCCGTCACTTCGGCGATCGCGCGCGCGAGCGGCGCGGCCGTCAGAGGCCCGGTCGCGACAATGACGCTTTCCCACTCCGCGGGCGGGAGCGCCACTTCCTCGCGCGCAAGCGTCACGTGCGGCAACGCGAGGAGCCGGGCCTCGACCGCGGCCGAGAAACTCTCGCGATCGACCGCGAGCGCGGCGCCGGCGGGGATGCGGCTCGCGTCTGCGGCGGCGAGGATGAGCGAACCCGCCCGCCGCATCTCCTCGTGCAGGAGCCCGACCGCGTTGCCGTCGGCATCGTCGGAGCGGAACGAGTTGGAGCAGACGAGCTCCGCGAGCCGCTCGGTCGTATGCGCCTCGGTCGCGCGCAGCGGCCGCATCTCGTGCAGCACGACGGGCACGCCCGCACGCGCGATCTGCCATGCGGCTTCGCTGCCCGCGAGGCCGCCGCCGACGACGTGGATGGGTTGGCGCGCGCCCGGCATAAGATTAGGCTAGGCCCGGGGTTGCGAAAAGCAAGGGAGGCGGGACATGACGACGTTCGTGCTCGTTCACGGCGCCTGGCATGGTGGCTGGTGCTACGACCGCGTGGCGCGGCTCCTGCGCGGCAAGGGCCACGATGTCTATACGCCAACGCTCACCGGCCTCGGCGAGCGGTCCCATCTGATCGACCGCTCGGTCAATCTTTCGACGCACATCGACGACGTCGCGGGCGTGCTCGCTTTCGAGGATCTGAGCGACGTGGTGCTGTGCGGCCATTCTTATGGCGGCATGGTGATCTCGGGCGTCGCCGAGAAGGCGGAAAAGCGCATCCGCTCGCTCGTCTTCCTCGACGCGTTCGTGCCCGAAAGCGGCAAGAGTCTTTTCGACTACGTGCCGTCCGAAGCGGCCGGCAGCATGCGCGCCGACGCGGCGCAGAACGGCGAGGGCCATAAGGTCGCGCCGAGAGCAGCCGAGCATTTCAACGTCAACGCGGCCGACCGCGCCTGGGTCGACGCCATGTGCGTGAAGCATCCGATCGCCACCTTCGAGGAGGGCGTTCCGCTGACCGGCGCGCGCGAGCGGGTGGCGAAGCGCACCTTCATCCAGGCCAAGGGGTACGGGCGTTCGCCGTTCGGCCAATTCGCCGAGAAGCTCGGCGGCGACCCGGCCTGGCGCGTGCTCGCGGTTCCGTGCGGCCACGACGTGATGGTGGACATGCCGCAGGAATTGGCGGACCTGCTCATCGCGGCTGCTTAGCAGGAGGAAGCTAAGCCCGCTTCTTCTTGCGCTCGCCGCCCATGCGGTCGAGATAGGTCCTGAGATACTGGCCGGTGTAGCTCGCCTTCGTCGCGACGATGTGCTCGGGCGTCCCGGTCGCCACCACGCGGCCGCCGCCCGAGCCGCCCTCGGGCCCGAGATCGACGATCCAGTCGGCGGTCTTGATGACCTCGAGATTGTGCTCGATCACGATCACCGTGTTGCCTTGGTCGACGAGCGCGTGCAGCACCTCCAAGAGCTTCTTCACGTCCTCGAAATGGAGGCCGGTCGTGGGCTCGTCGAGGATATAGAGCGTGCGCCCTGTGGCGCGGCGCGACAGCTCCTTCGCGAGCTTCACGCGCTGTGCCTCGCCGCCCGAGAGCGTGGTCGCGGGTTGGCCCACATGGATGTAGCCGAGGCCCACGCGTTCCAAGGTCACGAGCTTGTCGCGGATCGCCGGCACGGCGCGGAAGAACTCCGCCCCTTCCTCGACCGTCATGTCGAGCACGTCGGCGATGCTCTTGCCCTTGAACGTGACTTCGAGCGTCTCGCGGTTGTAGCGCTTGCCCTTGCACACATCGCACTGGACATAGACGTCGGGCAGGAAGTGCATCTCGATCTTGATGACGCCGTCGCCCTGGCACGCCTCGCAGCGCCCGCCTTTGACGTTGAAGGAGAAGCGCCCCGGCCCGTATCCGCGTGCCTTCGCCTCGGGCAGGCCCGCGTACCAGTCGCGGATCGGCGTGAAGGCGCCGGTGTAGGTCGCGGGGTTCGAGCGCGGCGTGCGTCCGATCGGCGACTGGTCGATGTCGACGATCTTGTCGAGGTGCTCGGCGCCCTCGATGCGATCGTGCGCGCCCGGATGCTCGTGCGCGCCCATGAGGCGGCGCGCCAGGGCCTTGTAGAGCGTGTCGATGACGAGCGTCGACTTGCCGCCGCCCGAAACGCCGGTGACACAGGTGAAGGTGCCGATGGGAAAGTCGACGTCGATCTTCTGCAGGTTGTTTGCGCGCGCCCCCACCACCGTCAGCGTCTGGCCGAGCCGCCCGGCGCGGCGCTCATGCGGCACCTCGATGCTGCGCCGGCCGGTGAGATAGGCGCCGGTGACGCTTTCGGCGGAACGCATGATGTCGTCAGGCTTGCCGATGGCGACGACCTTGCCGCCGTGGATGCCCGCCGCCAATCCCATGTCGACGACAAAATCGGCGCTGCGGATCGCCTCCTCGTCGTGCTCGACGACGATCACCGTGTTGCCGAGATCGCGCAGGCGCTTCAGCGTCGCGAGCAGCCGGTCATTGTCGCGCTGGTGCAGCCCGATCGACGGCTCGTCGAGCACGTAGAGCACGCCCGTCAGCCCCGAGCCGATCTGCGAGGCAAGCCGGATGCGCTGGCTCTCGCCGCCCGAGAGCGTGCCCGAGGCGCGCGAGAGGGTGAGGTATTCGAGCCCGACATTGCGCAGGAAGCCCAGGCGCTCGTTGATCTCCTTGAGGATGCGCTGCGCGATCTCGCGCTGCTTCTGCGTCAGCTTCTTCTCGAGCGCGCTGAACCAGTCGCAGGCTGCCAGGATCGAGAAATCGGAGACCTGCGAGATATCGTGCTTGTCGATCTTGACGGCGAGCGCCTCGGGCTTGAGGCGGCGGCCGTGACACGTCTCGCACGGCGCCTCGCTCTGGTAGCGGCCCAGCTCCTCCTTGAGCCAGGCGCTGTCGGTCTCGCGCCAGCGCCGCTCCATGTTGGGGATGACGCCTTCGAACGGCCGCGTCGTCGTATAGGCCTTGACGCCGTCGTCATAACGCATCGACACCGGCTCGCCGCCCGAGCCGAAGAGGATCGCTTTCCTGACGCTTTCCTTCAGGTCCTTCCACGGCGTGTTGGTGCTGATCTTGTAATGCTTGGCGAGACTGTCGAGCGTCTGCGTATACCATTGCGAGCTCGAATTGGCCCACGGGGCGATCGCACCCTCGCGCAAGCCGAGGCGCGGGTCGGGCACCACGAGCTCGGGATCGAAGAACAGCTTGGTGCCGAGCCCGTCGCAGGCGGGGCACGCGCCATGCGGGTTGTTGAACGAGAACAGCCGCGGCTCGATCTCGGGAATGGTGAAGCCGGAGACGGGGCAGGCGAATTTTTGCGAGAAGATGGTGCGCTCGCCGCCGTCGGCGTTCTCGGCGATCGCAATGCCCTCGGCGAGGCCGAGCGCGGTCTCGAGCGAATCGGCGATGCGGTTGCCGAGCCCCTCGCGCACGACGATGCGGTCCACCACGACCTCGATGTCGTGCTTCAGCTTCTTGTCGAGCGCCGGGGCGGCGTCGATCTCGTAGCTTTTGCCGTCGATCTTGACGCGCTGGAAGCCGCGCTTCTGCAGGTCGGCGAGGTCCTTCTTGTACTCGCCCTTACGCCCGCGCACGATCGGCGCCAAGAGCAGGAGCCGCGTTCCCTCCTTCATTGCCATGACGCGGTCGACCATCTGCGACACGGTCTGGCTTTCGATCGGCAGGCCCGTCGCCGGCGAATAGGGCACGCCGATGCGCGCGTAGAGCAGGCGCAGATAGTCGTGGATCTCGGTCACGGTGCCGACGGTCGAGCGCGGATTGCGCGAGGTGGTCTTCTGTTCGATTGAGATCGCGGGCGACAGGCCCTCGATGAGATCGACATCGGGCTTCTGCATCAGCTCGAGGAACTGGCGCGCATAGGCCGAAAGGCTCTCGACATAGCGCCGCTGGCCCTCGGCATAGATCGTGTCGAAGGCCAAGGACGACTTGCCGGAGCCCGACAGGCCCGTGATCACCACGAGGCTGTCGCGCGGCATGTCGACGTCGATGTTCTTGAGATTGTGCTCGCGCGCGCCGCGCACGCGGATGTACTGCATTGCTGCAATATAGAATTCCGGACGCCCTGTCGCCAGTCCGCGCCGGCCCTTGTGGATAAGCCCGCTCTATGTCGCGGCGCGGGCCAGGAGCGTCGCGATCTTGTCCAGCAGGCGCGGCAGATCGACCGGCTTCGTATCGTACTCGTCGCAGCCGGCGGCAAGCGCCTTCTCGCGGTCCCCCGCCATCGAATGGGCCGAGAGCGCGATCACCGGAATGGAGCGCGTGCCGTGCGCCGCCTTGAGGCGCCGTGTCGCCTCCCAGCCGTCCATCACCGGCAGGCTCAGATCCATGAGGATCAGCTCCGGGCGATCGCGCTCGGCGAGCGCGATGCCGCTTTCGCCGTCCGCTGCCGAGATCACCTCGTAGCCGCGCCGCTTCAGGCGGCTCGACAGCATGTAGAGATTGTCCTCGTTGTCTTCGATGTAGAGGATCTTGGCCATTCAAACACCCGCTGCGGCGACGGCGTAACGTCCGACGAGATTGCGGATCTCCGAGATAAGCGCTTCCTGACCGTAAGCCGCTTTCTGCAGCACGTGCTCGACGCCCCCCTGGAGCTGCCGGCGCTCTTCGGCGGAAAGATCGGCGGCGGTGACAATAATGACTGGGATGTCGGAAAGTTCCCGCCGCTCGCGCAGCCGGGCCAAAAACTCGAACCCATCCATTTCCGGCATGAGCAGGTCGAGGAGGATGAGGTCCGGCCGCTCGCCCTTGAGGCGCTCGAGCGCCTCGCGGCCGTCGCCGGCGGTGGCGACCACCCAGCCCTCGCCGAGAAGGATGCGGCGCATCAGCTCGCGCGTCGTCGTCTCGTCCTCGACGACAAGGGCGCGCGGCTGCACGCCCTTGGACTTGTAGGGCTCGAGTGCCGCGGCAAGACGCGCGCGGTCGACCGGCTTCGTGAGATAGGCCGACGCGCCCAAGGCGATCCCCTTCTGCTTCTCATCGAGGATGCTCAGCATGATGACCGGCGTATCGCAGAGCTGCGCGTCATTGCGGATCGCCGCGAGCACGCTCCAGCCGTCGAGCTCGTGCATCAGCACGTCGAGCGTGATGACGGACGGCCGCAGCTCGCGTGCGAGCGCTAGGCCCTCGGCACCGTCCGAGGCGGTGACAACGTCGAACCCCTCACGGCCGAGTACGCGCCGCATCAGGTCGCGTACGGTCTGGTCGTCGTCGATGACGAGGACGCGGTTCGTGCGCGGCGCTCGCGCCACGGCGCGCTCGCGCACGGGCGCCGTGGCTGCGGTCTCGGCCGCCGCCGCTGGTTCTTGCGCCGGCAAGCGCACGGAAAACGTCGTTCCTTTGCCAGGCGTGCTCTCGACCGTGATCTCGCCGCCCATGATGCGGCAGAGCCGGTCGGTGATGGCAAGCCCGAGACCGGTACCGCCATATTTGCGCGTCGTCGAGCTGTCGGCCTGGGTGAATTCCTGGAACAGCTTGGCGAGCTGCTCGCGCGTCATGCCGATGCCGGTGTCGGCGACGCTGAAATTGAGCCAATCGCGTCCGTTCCCGCCCGCCCGCGCCAGCGTCAACGTGACTGTGCCTTTGTCCGTGAACTTGCAGGCGTTGCTGAGGAGGTTGAGCATGATCTGGCGCACCCGGGTTGGGTCGCAGCGCATGCTGCCGAGCGCGTCCGCGCCTTCGATGGCAAGACGGTTGCTATTGCGTGCCGCCAAGGGCTCGGCGGCGCCTGCGACGTCGGTAACGAGCGCGCCGAGATCGACCTCCTCGAAATGCAGCTCGAGCTTACCGGCCTCGATCTTGGAAAGATCGAGCACGTCGTTGATGAGCTCGAGGAGGTGCTTGCCGGCACGGCTGATGCGGCCCAATGGCTCGAGGCTTCCGCTCTCGCCGGCGTCCTCGGCTTCCTCGATCAGCATCTCGGTGATGCCGATGACGGCGTTCAAGGGCGTGCGCAGCTCGTGGCTCATGGTGGCGAGGAACCGGCTCTTGGCGAGCGTCGCCTGCATCGCCTCGTCGCGCGCCTCGGCGAGCCGGTCGACGAGCTCGCCAAGCTGGCGCTCGCGTTCCTTCAACTCGGTGATGTCGGTCAGGACGCCCACTCTGCCGCCTTCGGCGGTCGGGCGCTCGCTCACCGTGACCCAGCGGCTGCTGCCGACGCGGGTCTCGTAGGATCCCGCGGGATTGCGGTGGCGTTCGAGTCGCTCGGTGAGCCACGCGTCACGATCGAAGTCGGCCGGTAGCCCTTGCGCGGCTCCGCGCACGAGCGCGTCGAACGTGATCCCCGGCGTCGCCGCGATCCTGAGCGCGTCGAAGATCTGGCGGTACCGGCCGTTGCACATGACGAGCCGGTCGTCGCCGTCATAAAGCGCGAAGCCTTCGGAGATGGCGTCGATCGCCTCGCGCAGCTGCGTCTGTGCGCGCCGCGCCTCAGCCTCGGCGCGCTCGCGCTCGGCCTCGAGCCGCTGCCGCTCGAGCAGGCTGTCGCGCAGCATGGTGAGCGCGTTCGTCATCTCGCCGATCTCGTCGCGGCCGGCATGCGGCACCGGCACGTCAAGCTGGCCATGGGTAATCGCGGTCATGCTGTGCTCGAGCCGGCGCAAGGGACCAGTGATCGAGCGTATGATGAGCGCGGTGAGGAAGAGCGCGAGCGCCAGCGCGATGACGCCGCCGGTGATGGCGAGGTTGACGGCGTGGCGCGCGGCATGCATCGACGCGTCGCGCCGCACCAGCGCCTGCTGCGCGAGCCGCCCGACGATCTGCTCGATCGCGGCGTCGACCGAGAGGATATGGGACTGTGCCTCGGCCATGAGCGCGTTGCCGGCGGCCGTGTCGTCGCTCGAATAGGCATCCGACGCCTTCGCGGCCAGCGTCGTCATGGCATCGACCTCGCGCGGGATCGCGGCGACGTCGGCGGCGTCGACCTGCGCCACTTCCTTCAGGTCGGCGTCGAGCCGGACCTTGGCGGCGTCGGCTTCCTGCTGCGAGACGGCGAGGAGGGTGCGTGCGTAATCGGTGAGCCAGTATTTGAGGTCGCCGAAATGCTTGCTCGCATTATTGGCGCTCTGCACCAACTGCACGAGCTGCGCTTCGTCGGCGAGCGATTCCGAGTCGCGCATCAACTCCCGCGTCAGAATCGTCGACGACACGGTCAGGATCGCCAGGAGTACCACGGCGATGAAGATGAGGCGCCCGCGGATCGAGAAATACGCCATGTTTTAGATTATCGCATCTTCTGCCCGCGCAACAAAGTGCCGCGCTTGACCTTGCGTGGCACGGGGCGGTTCAATCGGGACGTGAGCACGCCCGGCGACGCCCTCTCGCATCTGCGCCACGAGCTGCGCACGCCGCTCAATCACATCATCGGCTTCAGCGAGATGCTGCTCGAAGAGCCCGCGGCGGCCATGCTCACGGCCGAGCTTGGGGCGGTGCTCGAGGAGGGGCGGCGTTTCCTCGGTCTCCTTAACGCCTGTCTCGGCGCAGCGGGCGAGGGGGCGCTCGACCGCGCCCGCCTGGAGGCGGAGCTTGGCGCGCCGCTGCGGCGCGTCATCGAGGTCTCGGCCATGCTCAGGGATCGCGCCGGCATGCTCGCCGCGGAGGCCGATGCCGGCGCGGTGGAGCGCATCTGGCGCGCCGCCGAGCGGCTTGCGGGGCTGATCCTCGCCGAAGGACCTGCGGGCGAAATCGCGCCCGAGGCCGCGGCAAACACTGCAGCGCCCGCCGTGCGCGGTTCGATCCTCGTCGTCGACGACAACGAGGGAAATCGCGAGGTGCTGTCGCGCCGTCTCGTGCGCGAGGGCTACACCGTCGTGACCGCCGACAATGGCAGCCGCGCCCTCGAGCTCTTGGGCGCGCGCCCGATCGATCTCGTGCTGCTCGACGTCATGATGCCGGTCATGGACGGGTACGAGACGCTCCGGCGCATCAAGGCCGATCCCAGCCTGCGCACGATCCCGGTGCTGATGATTTCCGCGCTCGACGAGCTCGACAGCGTTATCCGCTGCATCGAATTGGGCGCCGAGGATTATCTGCCGAAGCCGTTCAACCCGGTGCTCCTCAACGCGCGGATCGGCGCCTGCCTCGAAAAGAAGCGCCTGCGCGACCAGGAGGTGCGCCAGGCGGAGGAGCTTGCGGATTGGAACCGCACGCTCGAGCGGCGCGTCGCGGAGCAAGTGGCGCAGCTCGACCGGTTCGGGCGTTTGAAGCGCTTCTTCTCGCCGGCTCTGGCCGAGATGATCCTCGCGGGCGGCACCGACGATCCGCTCGCGACGCACCGGCGCGAGATCACGGTGGTCTTCCTCGACCTGCGCGGCTTCACCGCATTTGCCGAGCAGGCCGAACCCGAAGAGGTGATGCGCATCCTCCGCGAGTATCACGAGGCGATGGGCGAGCTGATCCTCAAGCACGAGGGCACGCTCGAGCGCTTCACCGGCGACGGCATGATGGTCTTCTTCAACGATCCCGTTCGTGTGCCCGATCCGGCCGAGCGCGCGGTGCGCATGGCGCTTGAGATGCGCGCGCGCGTCGATTGGCTTGCCGCGGAATGGCGGAGGCTTGGCTTCGATCTCGCGCTCGGTATCGGCGTCGCCGAAGGCTATGCGACGATCGGTGCGATCGGCTTCGAGGGCCGTCTCGATTACGGCGCGATCGGCACCGTGACGAACCTCGCGGCGCGGCTCTGCTCCGAGGCGAAGGGCGGACAGATCCTGGTGGCGCAGCGCGTCCTCAACGCGGTCGAAGCGCTGGTCGAGGCCGAGCCCGTGGGCGAGCTGGCCTTGAAGGGCCTGAGCCGGCCGGTCCGCGCCTTCTACCTCGTGCGCGCCAAGACCTGATAGGCGCGCGGCTATTCCGCCGGCTGCGGCGCCGCCTCGGCCACGGTGCGGCTCGGGATGTCGAGCCAGAATGCCGCCACGATCGCCGACATGGCGGCGAAGGCCGCGAGGCAATAGAGCCCGCCCGAGAATCCCCCCGACAATTGCCGCGCCCAGCCGACCGCCGTCGGCCCGAAGAAGCCGCCGAGATTGCCGATCGAGTTGATCCAGGCGATGCCCGAGGCGGCCGCTGTGCCGGTCAGGAACATCGACGGCATGGCCCAGAACGGGCCCTTGGTGCCGTAGAGCCCGATCGTCGAGATGCACATGCCGATCAGTGCCCAGTAGGTGCCGATGGTGAGGCCGGCGACGACGAGCCCGATGCATGCGACGACGCAGGCCCAGAACAGATTCCACCGCCGCTCGCCCATGCGGTCGGACAGCCAGCCCCAGACGGCCATGCTGATCGCGCCAAGCGCGTAAGGGACCATGGTGATCCAGCCGACCTGCATGTTGGTGAAGCCCAGTTGCTTCACCATTTGCGGCAGGAACAGCAGGAGCCCAAGGCTCGCCGTGACGATGCCGAAATAGTTGAGCGCGCAGAGCAGCACCTTCGGATCCCAGAACGAGCGCGCGATGCCGACCTTGCCGTGCGCCTCGATCGCGGCGCGCTCGCTCTCCATGCGCGTGACGAGCCAGGTGCGCTCGTCGCCGCTGAGCCAGCGTGCCTCGGCCGGCCGGTCGGTGAGCGAGATCAGCAGCACGACACCAACGAGCACCGTGGGCGCCGCTTCGGCGATGTACATCCAGCGCCAGCCCTCAAGCCCCATCACGCCGTTCAGCTCGAGGAGCGCGGTCGAGACTGGCGCGCCCGCCGCGACGGCGAGCGGCAGCGCGAGCGTGAAGCCGGCCATGATCCGCGCGCGGTGCTTCTGCGGGAACCAGTAGCCGAGGAACAGCACGATGCCGGGGAAGAGCCCCGCCTCTGCCACGCCGAGCAGGAAGCGCACGGCGACAAAGCTCCACGGGCCGGTGCAGAACGCGGTCGCGCCGGAGCAGATGCCCCATGTCACCATGATGCGCGCGAGCCACAGCCGCGCGCCCACTTTCTCGAGCACGATATTGCTCGGCACCTCGAACGCGACATAGCCCCAATAGAAGGCGCCTGCCGCCATGCCATAGGTCGCGGGATCGAGGCCCAGGTCCTTGTTCATCGTGAGCGCGGCGAAGCCCACGTTGATGCGGTCGAGATAGCACAGGAAATACGTCACGATCGTCAGCGGCAGAAGGCGCCAATAAATCTTGCGCATCGTTGTTTGCTCGACCGTCACTGGCATCGTTTCCTCCAAAATTATTGCCGCGAGAATACCGAACGCGCGGGCGGCGGCAACGATTGCGAATCGTTCCCGCTCCGTTCTAGACTGCCGACGTGGCATCGGCGCGTTAGGATCGCGCAGAATTTCGGTTCCATGTCGGAGCCGAGGGAGAAGGAAGGAAGGACCATGGCCGGTAGCGTCAACAAGGTGATCCTCGTCGGCAATCTCGGCCGCGACCCGGAGATCCGCTCGACCTCGAGCGGGCAGCGCGTCGCCAATTTCTCGCTCGCGACCTCCGAGAACTGGCGCGACCGCGCGACCGGCGAGCGCAAGGAGCGCACCGAGTGGCATCGCGTCGTGGTGTTCAACGACCGCCTCGTCGACGTGATCGAGAAATACGTGAAGAAGGGCTCGAAGCTCTATATCGAGGGCGCGCTGCAGACGCGCAAATGGACCGACAATTCCGGGCAGGAGCGCTACACGACCGAGGTCGTGCTGCAGAATTTCCGCGGCGAGCTCACCATGCTCGATGGTCGCGGCGGCGGCGGTGGGAGCGGCGAAGGCGCCGGCGGCTACGAGGACGACAGCCCGGCGATGGGAAGCTCCGCGGGTGGCGGCATGTCGGGCGGCGGCTCCGCGCGGGCGCCGCGCGGCGGCCCGAGCGCCGGCACCGATCTCGACGACGAGATTCCGTTCTGACGCACGAGGCTGAAGCGGAACGACCTCAATTTTGCCGAACGAACCCAATTCCGGGCCGACCAAATCACCGAACGAAGCCAATTTCGGGTGAGGGCCCGGCCCGGAGTTGCACAGGCGCGGCGGCGATGACAGCCTAGGGACAAGCTTCGCCGAACGAAGCCAATTTCGGCCGGAGGCCGTGGAGGAAGCGAAATGACGGAACGAACCCAATTCGGCCGGCGCGGGTTTTTGAAAGGCGTGACGCTCGCGGGCGCGGTCACGGCGCTCTCTCCGCCATTGGCGGCCGAGGCGCAGACCCAGGCGCCGGCCTGGCGCCCGCATGGCGTGCCGGCGATGAACAAGGCGGCCGAGACTCAGGTCCCGCCGCACGAGGCGCCGCTCACCGCTGGCGCCACCGGTTCGGACTTCATGGTCGACTGCTTCAAGAGCGTCGGCTTCGAGTATCTTCCGGCCAATCCCGGTTCGAGTTTCCGCGCGATCCAGGAATCGATCGTCAACTACGGCAAGAACGACAAGCCCGAATTCCTCACCTGTACGCACGAGGAAGCCTCGGTCGCGATGGCGCACGGATATTTCAAGATCGAAGGCAAGCCGCTCTTGAACCTCGTCCATGGCACGGTCGGGCTGCAGCATGCGGCAATGGCGATTTACAACGCCTATTGCGACCAAGTGCCGGTGTTCGTCGTCGGCGGCAACGACGCCAACGCGACGACGCGCCGCCCCGGCGTCGAATGGATCCACACTGCGCAGGACGCTGCTGCCATCACGCGCGACTTCACCAAGTGGGACGATTTTCCGGGCTCGCTCCAGCACTTCGCTGAATCGACGGTGCGCGCCTACAAGATCGCGATGACGCCGCCGACGGGGCCGGTCGTGCTGATGGCCGACATGGACCTGCAGGAAGGCCCCATCGCCGAGGACGCCGAGCTGCGCATTCCGAAGCTGCCGCAGCTCGCGTTGCCGCAAGGGGATTCGGCCGCGGTTGCCGAGCTCGCGAAGCTGCTCGTCGCGGCCGAGGCGCCTGTCATCCTCGCCGACCGCGTCGCGCGCACGCCGGAAGGCTTGGCGCGGCTCGTCGTCCTTGCCGAGCTGATCCAGGCTCCGGTGGTGGATCTCGGCTCGCGCATGAATTTTCCCTCGCGCCATCCCTTGAACCAGAGTCACCGCGGCCGCGGCCTCATCACCCAGGCCGATCTCGTCGTGGGGCTCGATGTGGTCGACTTCTGGGGCGCCGTTCATTCCTACCGCGACCAGATCGAGCGCACCTCGCGCCCGCTTCTGAAGCCGGGCACCAAGACCGTCACGATCGGCAGCGCCGACCTCTTCATCCGCTCGAACTATCAGAATTTCGAGCGCTTCGCCGATGTCGATCTGGCGATCGCCGCGGATTCCGAGACGACGTTGCTCCTGTTGATCGAGGCGGTGAAGCAAGCGATGCCGGCCACGCGCAAGGCCGACTATGAGGCGCGCGGAAAGAAGATGGCCGAGGCGCACATGAAGGGCCTTGCCGATGCGCGCGCCGCGGCGGCCGATGGCTGGGACGCCCAGCCTATCAGCACGGCGCGCCTTACCGCCGAGCTCTGGGCCAAGATCAAGAACGAGGATTGGTCGCTGGTCTCGGGCGACGGCTCGGTCAGCAAGTGGCCGCACCGGCTTTGGACCATGGACAAGCACCATCACTATATCGGCGACGGCGGCGGCTATGGCGTGGGCTACGGCGGGCCGGCCGCGGTGGGCGCGGGCCTTGCCAACCGCAAATACGGCCGCCTCACCGTCGCGCTACAGAACGATGGCGATCTCATGTATTCGCCGGGCGTTTTGTGGACCGCCGCGAAGCATAAGATTCCGGTGCTCTTCGTCATGCACAACAACCGCTTCTACTTCCAGGAAGTGATGCACCTGCAACGCATGGCCGCGCGCCACGTGCGCGACGTGACGACAGCACATATCGGCACAGAGATTGCGAACCCGAACATCCAGTACGCGAAGCTCGCCGAGAGCCTCGGCGTTCACGGCGAAGGGCCGATCACCGACCCGAACGACCTTGGTCCCGCCTTCGAGCGCGCCATCGCCATCGTGAAGCGCGGCGAGCCGGCGCTCGTCGATGTCGTGACGCAGGGGCGCTAGCGATGAGGTTCTTTCTGCCGCTTGCGTTGGCGCTTGCCTTCGCGCTGCCCGGGGCCGCACTTGCGCAGGATCAGGCGCAGGCGCCGCCCGGCGACGCAGCCAAGGGCAAGACGACCTACATGGCCGATGGCTGCTTTGAATGTCATGGCACTGTCGGGCAGGGCTCGGTCGCGACCGGCGGGCCCAAGGTTTCGCGCACCGCGCTGCCGTTCGATGCCTTCGTGCAGCAGCTCCGTCAGCCTTCGAACGAGATGCCACCTTACGAGGCCGGCGTCGTTTCCGACGCGGATGCGGCCAATATCTATGCCTTCCTGCACTCGGTTCCGGCGCCGAAAAAGGCCTCCGAGATCCCGCTTTTGAACCAGTGAGCGGCGTCTTTTGCAGGAGCAAGAAGGGCCGCGACAAGAGGCGCGGAAGAAGGCACGAACGGGACCTTACAAGCCAGTTTAAGAAGACCCTATAATAGGCTGAACTGACGTAGTCCTTCCCGAATCGCAAGGACACCGCGCGGCTTGTGAAAAAGGTCGCAATCGGCTAGAATTTTAACTGTTCCGACGCGGGCATTTCCGCCCGCGTTTTTCCTGTTCCGGACCCCCCTTTGGCCGATCAGCCCGCCGCACCGTCGCCGCTCGACATAACGCCCGTTGCCATCGAAGAGGAGATGAAGCGCTCCTACCTCGATTACGCGATGAGCGTGATCGTGTCGCGCGCGCTTCCCGATGTGCGCGACGGTCTGAAGCCGGTGCATCGCCGCATCCTCTACGCCATGAAGGAGGCGGGTAACGAGTGGAACCGCGCGTTCCGCAAGTCCGCGCGCGTCGTCGGCGACGTCATGGGCAACTACCATCCGCACGGCAATGTGCCGATCTACGAGGCGATGGTGCGCATGGCGCAGGATTTCTCGATGCGCGTGCGGCTCGTCGAGGGGCAGGGCAATTACGGCTCGATGGACGGCGATCCGCCGGCGGCCGAGCGCTATACCGAGGCGCGGCTCTCGCATGCCGCCGACGCGCTGCTCGAGGATTACGACAAGGAAACGGTCGATTTCCAGCCCAACTATGACGGCAGCCGGCGCGAGCCGGTCGCGCTGCCGGCGCGCTTCCCCAATCTTCTCGTCAACGGCGCGCAGGGCATCGCCGTCGGCATGGCGACCAACATCCCGACGCACAATCTCGGCGAGGTGATCGACGCCGCAATCGCGCTCATCGACAATCCGGCGCTCACGATCGAAGAGTTGATGGAGTTCGTGCCGGGCCCGGATTTCCCGACGGGCGGCGTCATCCTCGGCCGCACCGGCATTCACGCGGCCTATCGCCTCGGGCGCGGCTCAATCACCATTCGCGGCGCAGTCAAGATCGAGGAGCTGGGCCGCGACCGCGAGGCCATCGTCGTCACCGAGGTGCCTTACCAGGTCAACAAGGCGCGCATGGTCGAGCGCATCGCCGAGGTCGTGCGCGAGAAGCTGGTCGAGGGCATTTCGGACTTGCGCGACGAAAGCGACCGCGACGGCGTGCGCGTCGTCGTGGAGCTGAAGCGCGACGTCATCGCCGATGTCGTGCTGAACCAGCTCTACCGCCACACGCCGCTGCAGACGAGCTTCGGCGTCAACATGCTCGCGCTCAACGCCGGCCGGCCCGAGACCTTGACCTTGAAGGATGTGCTCGTCGCCTTCCTCGCCTTCCGCGAGGAGGTGGTGACGCGCCGCACCGTCTTTCTCCTCAACAAGGCGCGTGAGCGCGCGCACACGCTCGTCGGCCTCGCCATCGCCGTCGCCAACATCGACGAGATGATCGCGCTGATCCGCGCCGCGCCCGATCCGGCGACGGCGCGCGCGCAGCTCATGGAGCGCGAGTGGCCGGCACAGGCGGTCGCATCGCTCATCGCGCTCGTCGAGGAGCGCGCGGCCGGCGGCATCGATACTTATCGTCTTTCCGACGAGCAGGCGAAGGCGATCCTCGATCTGCGGCTCCAGCGCCTTACCGGTCTCGAGCGCGACAAGATCGCCGAGGAGCTGGGCGAGGTGGCGAAGGAAATCCTGCGCCACCTCGAGATCCTGCGCTCGCGCCCGAAGCTGCTGGATGTCGTGCGCGGTGAATTGGCCGAGGTCAAGGCGCAGTTCGCGACCCCGCGCAAGACGATGATCGAGGACCTCGAGTTCGAGGCCGATCTCGAGGCGCTGATCCAGCGCGAGGACATGGTCGTCACGGTGACGAACAACGGCTACATCAAGCGCGTGCCGCTCTCCACATACCGCGCGCAGCGTCGCGGCGGGCGCGGCCGCACCGGCGCCACGATGCGCGCCGAGGACGTGGTGAGCCAGGTGTTCGTCGCCTCGACGCATGCACCCGTGCTGTTCTTCACTTCCTCGGGCCGCGTCTACCGGCTCAAGGTCCATCGTTTGCCGATCGGCACGCCGCACTCGCGCGGCAAGGCGATGGTGAACCTGCTTCCGAACCTCGCGGCCAACGAGACCATCACCAATGTCATGCCCTTGGCCGAGGACGAGGGCGAGCTCGCAGGGCGTTACGTCGTGTTTGCGACCGCCAAGGGCAACGTGCGGCGCAACGCGATCTCGGATTTCTCCAGCATCCACCAGACCGGCAAGATCGCCATGAAGTTCGAGGGCGAAGATGCCGACGACCGGCTCATCGCCGCCGCGATCTGCACGGCGCAGGACGACATCCTGCTCGCGACGCGCGGCGGGCGCTGCATTCGCTTCCCGGTCGACGACGTGCGCGTCTTCACCGGCCGCACCTCGGTCGGGGTGCGCGGCATCCGGCTTGCGGGCGATGGCGACGCGGTCGTGTCGCTGTCGGTGCTGCGGCACGAGGATGTCTCGACCGAAGAGCGCTATGGCTATCTGCGGCTCTCGAGCGAGCGCCGCCGCGCCGTCACGGGCGAGATCGAGCCTGACGAACCGGAGGCCGAGAGCGGCGAGGGTAATGGCCACGCCAATGGCCATGCCAGCGGCAATGGCGTGAACGGCGGCGGTATCAGCGAAGAGCGCTTCGCCGATTTTGCCGCGCGCGAGGAATTCCTGCTCACCGTGACCGAGAAGGGATTCGGCAAGCGCACGTCGGCCTACGAATATCCGATCACCGGGCGTGGCGGGCAAGGCCGCGACAACATCGTGCCCGAGCGCGGCCAGGGTGCGACCGTCGCCGTCTTCCCGGTTGGGGCGGGCGACCAGGTCATGCTGGTCTCGGACCAGGGCATGGTGATCCGCTTCTCGATCGACGGCATCAGCATCCGGCGCCGGCGCAGCGGCGGCGTCGTCCTCATCAAGGTCGGCGAAGGCGAACGCGTGGTCTCGGCGGCGCGTTTCCCCGAGGCGGAGAGCGTCGAAGACGGATCTTCCGAAGGAACAGAGGCATGAGCATTTCGCATGTCGGGGTCTATCCGGGGACCTTCGACCCGATCACCAACGGTCACACCGACATCATTCTGCGCGCGACCAAGATCGTCGATCGCCTCGTGATCGGCGTGGCGCGCAATGACGCCAAAGGCCCGCTCTTTCCGACCGACGAGCGCGTTGCCATCGTGCGCGAGGAAATCGACAACCTGACCGACGAGGCGACGAGGAAGCGCATCGAGGTGCGCGCGTTCGACACCTTGCTCATGCATTTCGTGACCGACGTCAAAGCGACGGTCATCATCCGCGGCCTGCGTGCCGTCTCCGACTTCGAGTACGAGTTTCAGATGGCCGGCATGAACAACCGCCTCAATTCGAATGTGGAGACCGTGTTCCTGATGGCGTCGGACCGCTTCCAGTTCATTTCCTCGCGCTTCGTGAAGGAGATCGGACAACTGGGTGGGGACGTGACGCCGTTCGTCTCGGCTCGCGTCGCTGCGCACCTCGGGCGGCGCTTTGCCGCGCTGCGCGGCGGCACGCCGGCGCGCGCCGCCAAGGGTTGAACGAAGCGGGAGGGGCGGGTGGCTGAGCTCGATCGTACCTTCACGGACGCGATCGCCGCTCTTTACGATCGCCATCTCGGTCCGCTGCTCTTCGCGCCCTATGCCGCCGATCTCGCCGCGCGTGTCGCGCGTCTCGGCGGGAGCCGGATTCTCGAGACGGCGGCGGGCACCGGCATTGTGACGCGAGCGCTCGCCGCGGCGCTGCCGAAGGGCGTCGAGATCGTCGCCACCGACCTCAACGAGCCGATGCTCGCTTATGCGGCGAAGGCGACAAACGCCGCAATTGACTGGCGGCCGGCCGACGCGGCTGCGCTGCCGTTTGCGGATGGGAGCTTCGATATCGTCGTCTGCCAGTTCGGCGTGATGTTCTTTCCCGACAAGTTGCGCGGCTTCCGCGAGGCTTGGCGCGTATTGCGTCCTGGCGGGACCTTTCTCTTCAACGTCTGGGACCGGATCGAGGCGAACGAGGCCGCGCATCTCGTAGCCGAGACGGTTGTGAACCTCTTTCCCCACGATCCGCCGCGGTTTCTCGCGCGTACGCCGCACGGCTATCACGATGTCGTGCCGCTCAAGGCGGAACTCGAGCGGGCGGGGTTCCGCGATATCTCGGTCGAAACAGTCGTGCGGCGCGGCCGCGCGTCATCCTATCGCGATCCGGCGATCGGCCTTTGCCTCGGCACGCCGATGCGTAGCGAAATCGAGGCGCGCGACCCGGCCCGTCGCGACGAGGTGGTGGAGAAAGTGGCCGCTGCGGTGCGCGCGCGCTTCGGCGAGGGGCCGTTCGAGACCGCGTTGAGCGCGCATGTATTCGCGGGCACGCGCTGAGCGCGCGTTGTCGCGCGCGGCCCATTATGAACCCGATTTAACTTGGTTTGCCGCGGTGCTTGGCCCCTAATTCGGGGCGGCGGTTGCACCGCCCTCTAGCCCGCTCGACCCCCTTGGCGGGCAAGACCCCTGGGTCAGCCCCGCCTGCCCCCTTTCCTCCAAGCAGCAGGCGGGGCTACCTTAGGGCTTCATCGGCAAGCGCCGATAGTCAGCCAGCCCTTGTTTTCCGCGGTTTTCCGGGCCATTTAGTGGCTTGCGGGCAGTCACCGGTTTTCACCGGTATTCAGGCCGATTGTTAGGCGGGGCGTTAGCCCGGCTCGGGGAAGGGCAGGATCACATGGACACCGAAGCGGCAGCGGGTTCCAACGTGAAGCCACGGAGACAGCGCGGCGCTGAGCTAGACAAGGCAGTAAGGGCAGAGCGGGGGCTCGGCCTGACCGACGCCAAGATCACTGGGGCGCGCGCTCTGGGCGTCCGCTACTTCATCGGCGACCGAAAGGTGCCGGGCCTGTTCCTGCGCGTCGGGCCGACCGGTTCGAAGTCGTTCACGGTCATCGCCCGGAACCCCTACGGCAAGCAGATATGGGCGGAGCTACCCCACCACTCGCCTATGCATGTCCACAAGCTTGGCGACGTGCGGAAGCCGGGCTCGGTGCGGTATGTCGCGGCCGGCGCCCTCGCGGCGATTGCCAGGGGCGAGGCCCCGTTCCCGCCACCGGCTCCAGAACCAGAGACATGGCGCGCGATTGTCGAGGGAACCCCCGCGCACGGCTGGAGGCAGGAGAAGGGGGAGACTGTAGCCCTCGGCACCGATGGCTACATTCATCGCGTCGTGCGAGCCGAAGGCCACCGCACGTCTTACGAGATAGAGCGCATCCTGACGAAGTACGTTCTGCCGGAGTGGGGCGACAAGCTGTTCACGTCCATCAAGCTCCGCGACGTGACTGCGCTCCGCGACAAAGTGCAGGATGGCGTGAAAAAACGTGCCGCGGAGAAGCCCGGCATTAGCGGCCAGTTCGACGGCATCCGGCAAGCGAACCACGTCGTCTCGATCATCGGTCGCGTATGCCGATGGTATCAAGACGAGCGCGACCCCGATTACGTGCTCCCGTTGCCGGGGCGCAAACAACGCCGGTTCGCGAAAAAGTCGGAACGCGAGCGTACTCTGGACGATGCCGAAATTCGGACGCTATGGCCGCTCTGGGAGAAGGCAGGAACATACGGGGCCATCTGCCGCGTGCTGCTCCTGACTGCGCAACGGTTCGATGTCGTCGCGTCCATGAAATGGGCGGACGTGTCGGACGATGGCGTTTGGACGATCCCCGGAGGGGAGCGCCGCAAGGGCGATATCGGGCATGTGAAGTTACCGGCGACAGTGCTGGCGATTATCAAGACGCAGCCCAAGATCGACGGGAACCCCTACGTCTTCGCAGCGGGCCGTGGCGCAAGTCATTTCGCATCCGCCCCGCGCGCGAAGCGGGCACTCGACGCTGAGGCGAAGCTTTCAGAGCCGTACGTGAACCATGATCTTCGCCGCACCGCGCGCACGATCCTCGGCAAGTGCGAGGATACGAAGGAGTATGGCGAGCT
>DATIXQ010000139.1:0-3493 GCA_035518375.1 Allostellaceae bacterium
AAGGCGCACGGCATGAACGGCAACGATGTCAGCTACACGCCAATGGGGTTCGGCGAGGCGGCACGGCTTGCCGCGGTGAAAAGCGGCTCGCTGCCGGCAGTGGTGCTCTCCTCGCTCGACGTGACGGCGCTCCAGGATAGCGGCGCGCTGAACAAGGGTCATCTGCTCGAAGACGCGATGAAGAGTGACATCCGCATGCCCTTCAACGGCGTCGCGACAAGCGACGCGCTGATCCAGAAAAATCCCGACGTCGTGCTCCGCTTCATGCGCGCTACCCTCAAGGGCCTGCGCTTCATGGTCGCCTTCCGCGACAAGACGATCGCCAATGTGATGAAGCACAACGGCGAGGACCGCCATTCGACCGAGGTCGATTATGACGATGTGGTGAAGACCTTGACGAAGGACGGTTCGGTCCCGCCGCAAGTGCAGCAGACGGAGGTCGAGGCACGCGCTGAGATCCTCAACCTCCCGAAGTCTGAAATCCCACCACTCGAGCGGATGTTCGATTTCAGCTTCGTGCGCAAGGCCAACGCGAGCCTTGACGCCGAAGGCTGGAAGCCTAGCCTCTGACCGGGCCGCCCCGGCGGAGCCACGAGGAGGATCATACGATGACGGATGTCCGTGAATTCATGACCGGCTGGTTCGAGGCAGGCCCCGCCCACATGCGCGCCTGGTCGAAGCGCCAAAAGGAAGGGCTGCGCGGCACTGCCACCGGCAAGCGTTACGTGCCCGGCTTCCGGCCCTTCGACATGCTGAGCGAACCCAATCAGTCGCTCGTCATTTTCGAGAACGGCGACCAGCGCATCGGCGTCGAATACGTCACCGGCACGCGGCCCAACTTCGTGCGCAACATCGATTTCGACGAGCTCTTTTTCCAGTTCAGCGGCCGCTCGCTGATCGAGACCGAGTTCGGCGTCTACGAGCTGAAGCCGGGCGAGATCCTCCATATCCCGGCCGGCATCGCGCAGCGCAGCAGCGGCACGGCCGATTGCGCACGCCTGTTCGTGCGCCTCAATGAGCCGCTGACCCACATCATGTCGCCCGACAAGCAGGTAAGCCATGTCGAGTACGAGGTCACGCGCCACGGCGGCCCCGACTGGGCCAAGCGCCAGATCGCGCTCGATCCGTCAAAGGGCGGCGAGGTCATCGAGAAGATGATTTGCTGGCGCGATACGCCCGAATATTACACCACGGTGCGGCGCAGCTACGAAGCGCTGGTGGGTGCAACCAGCCTCGAGCGCGACACGATGAAGAGCGGCGTCACCAAGATCCGCGCCTTCGACTTCTTCACCGAGATCACCGGCCGACGTGGTCCGGGGCCGAAACTCGCCGAGTCGCGTAATTTCGTAGCCGAGGTCTACAACACCTCGGGCGAGCAGTTCGCGTTTCATCGAGCGCTGCGCAGTGAGGAATTCGGCCTGCAATTCCGCGGCAACGCGGTCAACATGTCGGAGTTCGAGGAGAATTTGAAGATGACGCCCGGCGACCTATCACTCGTGCCGCTCGGCATCGCGCACAGCGTGTTGTGCGAGGAGAATTTCCTGCGCATCGTGCTCTACAGCAGGCTGCCTTGGGACGTGAAGATCGACGCAACGAATCACGCTTTCAAGAGCACATTCGACGTCAAGACCAATATCGTCCAGGCGCCCACCTGGTGGGCGACCGCGGCCGAATGAGCGGAACGCAGGAAGAGGTTGCGGTCCCGCGTCTCAGCGTCGGCGAGCGTGACCGGCGCTATCGCCTCGTGCGGGAGCGCATGGACCGCGAGGGCCTCGATGTCCTGATCCTTCCGGCGAATGTCAGTCGGTGGGAACAGATGATGGCGGATTCGCGCTACATCACCACTATCGGCGGCTTCGGCACCGAGACGCTCACGATCTTTCCGCGCGACGGCGAGGTGACGGCCTATGTCTTCAATCGCGCGGTTTTCTGGAAGGCCGCGCAGGGCTGGGTTGCGGACGTGCGCGACGGCCGCAACCACTGGGCAGACAACGCCATCGAGCGTCTCGGCGAATGTGCGACGCGGCCGCGGCGGATCGGGATCTCGGGCTTGGCCGGCCTGATCCGCGCGCCCGACGGCATCGTTCCCTGGACTACTGTGGAGCGTATCAAAAAAGCCTTCCCCAACGCCGAATTCGTCGACGCAACGCGGCTCATCCAGGAGACTCGCGCGGTGAAGAGCGCCGAGGAGGTCGCGCTCATGCGCCGCTCGGCGTCCATCATCGAGGCGATGGTCGCGCGCATGATCGAAGTGGCGAGGCCCGGTGTGCGCGAGCGCGACATCTATGGTGCAATGGTCCACACGCTGCTGACGAACGACGGCGAGCAGCCGTCGATGCTGATCTTCGGAACCGGTCTCAATGTCGGGCATGGCCAGTTCGTGCCGACGAGCCGGGTTCTGCAGCGCGGCGACCTGCTGGTGAACGAAATTGAGGCGCGCTACGCGGGATACTCGGCGCAGGCGGTCGCGCCGGCCAGCGTCGGACCGGCGAGCGATGCCTATCTCGACCTGTTTCGCGTCGCGCATGAAGCGTTCGAGGCGGTGCGCGCGGTGATGACGCCGGGCACGCCGCTCGGCACGCTCATGGATGTTTATACCGGCACGATCGAACGAGCCGGGCGAGGCCGCTATAGGTGGGCCCATCCGATCATGCACGCGCGCGGTCTCGGCGACGAGAGCCCGGCGCTTCTGGGCGATGACGATCTCGAGCGCTTCCGCCGCGTCGAACTGCAGGAAGGAATGACCTTCATCGTGAAGCCGCGCGCCCGCGGCGCTGACGGACTCTCGGCGCAGATCGGCGACACTGTGGTAGTGACACCCGGCGGCGGCGAGCGGCTCGGCAAGCGCGCGTTGTCGCTCGCTGTGATCGGCTAGCGGCGCTCACTCGACCTTCAGTTCAACCTTCGGCGATCCGGGCGGGATGATGTGCGCGCGGAACGCCGACCGCTGCCTCAGCCGCTGATACCACGCAGTGATGTTGGGCACGTGCGGCCGGTCCACGTCGAGAATGAACCAGCGATAGACGTTGATGCCGAGCGGGATGTCAGCAACGGTAAAATCGTCCCCGGCGAGATAGGGCCGATGAGCGAGCGCCGGCTCGAGCGGATCGAGCGCGGCGGCGAGACTGCGCGCGTGATGCTCGAACTGCTCCTTCGTCAGGTCGGCGCGAAGAATTGGATGGATGTGCTCGCGCACGGTGCTGAGCTGATAATCCATCCAACGCTCGATGTCGGCGGCATGCCGCGCGTCGGTGGGCCAGAGCACGCCGGCTGAGTATTTCCGTGCGAGATAGCGGACGATGGCATTGCCTTCCCACAGAATGAAGCCGTCCTCGTCCATCACGGGCACCGAGCCAGGCGCCTTGCTGGCGAGGTAGCGCTGATCCGGCGGTGATGTGAAACTGCCAACCGCCCCGGCATATTCGAATTCCAATCCTATTTCGCCGAGGCACCAGAGGACCTTTTGCACGTTTGCGACAGATTTGCCGCCCCA
>DATIXQ010000140.1:0-2508 GCA_035518375.1 Allostellaceae bacterium
AACTCGAGCAGCTTGGGGCTTGTATCTTCGTTGAGGGCCGCAAGCCCAGTGACGTTGCCGCCGGGCCGCGCCAGGCTCGTCGCGAGCCCGGCGGCTAACGCATCGCCCCAGATGAGGACGATTGGTACACCGGGGGCTGCCTTCAACGCTGCGCGCCCACTGATCTCGTTCGAAAGAATTACGTCTGGCCTAAATGTCGCAAGCTCCTTTGCCACGTCCTCGGCCTTGTTCGAGCTCCACCGGGCGTCGATCACGAAAGTCTTGCCCTCGACATGGCCGAGCTCGCGCATTCCCTGCTTAAAGGCGTCGAGAAAATGAGTTGTAGTGGCCGGAATCGGCCCGGGAGGCCGACGACCGAATAGCAGTAAAACGATCCTAGCCGGCTTCGCGGTGGGCTGCGCCCGGGCGGCGATCGCTACTGGCAGCAAAGGCGCCGCAAGCAGAAAAATGCGCCGCCTCATTCGATCACCCGGTCGGCGCGCAAAGGGACCATACGAACGGCGACTAGAAGCCGCCCAAGCGTAATCACACTCGTACTCCCTCCCTGGTGAGCAGAGCAGAAATTAGTCTACGCTCGAATGACCGCTATGGGTCGTTAGCGGACACTTGGTCCACCCGCGCTAGGCGGCGGCGCGATGCTTCAACGGCACGCCGTTCAGGCGCTGCAGCTCGTCGAAAGACAAGCCTTCGGCGCAGATCTCCACCAGGTGCAGGCCGTCCGCCTTGACGTCGATGACGGCGAGGTCGGTGTAGACGCGCGTCACGCAGCGCAGTCCCGTGAGCGGGTAGGTGCAACGCTCGACGATCTTCGATTCGCCCTTCTTGGTGAGGTGCTCCATCGTCACGAACACCTGCCTCGCGCCGGCGGCGAGGTCCATCGCGCCGCCGACCGCGGGGATCGCGTCCGGCTCGCCGGTGTGCCAGTTGGCGATGTCGCCCGCGGCCGAGACCTGGAAAGCGCCGAGCACGCAAATGTCGATGTGGCCGCCGCGGATCATGCCGAACGAGTCGGCATGATGGAAGTAGGACGCCCCCGGCAGCGCGGTCGCCGGGTTCTTGCCGGCGTCGATGAGATCCTCGTCCTGCGCGCCCGGCGCGGGCTTCGGGCCCAGGCCGAGGATGCCGTTCTCGCTGTGGAGCACGATCTCGCGGTCCTTCGGCACGTGGTTGGCGACGAGCGTCGGCAGCCCGATGCCGAGGTTGACGTACGCGCCGTTCGGGATGTCGCGCGCCACGCGCGCGGCGATCTGGTGCCGATCGAGCTTCTTCATGCGGCCTTCCTCATTTCTTGCAGGCGCACGACGCGCTGCACGAAGATTCCCGGCGTGACGATGGCTTCGGGGTCGAGCTGGCCGAGCTCGACCGTCTCGCGCACCTGCGCCACCGTGATGCGAGCCGCCGCGGCCATGATCGGGCCGAAATTGCGCGCGGTCATGCGATAGGTGAGGTTGCCCCAGCGGTCGGCGCGGTCGGCCTTGATGAGCGCGTAGTCGGCGTGGATCGGGTATTCGAGCACGTAGTCGCGGCCGTTGAGGCGGCGCGTCTCCTTGCCCTCGGCGAGCCGCGTGCCGAACGCGGTCGGCGTGTAGAACGCGCCGATGCCGGCGCCCGCGGCGCGGATGCGCTCGGCAAGCGTGCCCTGCGGCACGAGCTCGAGCTCGATCTTGCCGGCGCGATACAAGCGGTCGAAGTGCCACGAATCCGCCTGGCGCGGGAACGAGCACAGGATCTTGCGCACGCGACCCGCGCCGATCAGCGCGGCGAGGCCCGCGTCGGCGTTGCCCGCGTTGTTGTTGACGACGGTGAGGTCTTTCGCGCCCTGCGCGATCAGGCTATCGATGAGCTCGGCCGGCATGCCGGCGTTGCCGAAGCCGCCGATCATCACCGTGGCGCCGTCCTGGACGTCGGCGAGCGCCGCCTCGGCAGTGGGAAAGAGCTTGTTGATCATCGGCGAATTATCTCCGATGCCCCTCAGGGCTTATCCTGAGAACTCACTTTGAGTGACTTTTATAACTCATTGATATTAAATAACAAGTAAAACCAAGATTTGATCTCCAGATGTTGTCCTAAGTTGTTGTCATCACTAGAGAAATTCCGTTCCCTCGCTTGACCGAGCCGGCGTTTTTCGCATAAAGTGGGAAAACGTAGAAAAAAGTGGCTTAAAAATGCCCGGGTGGTGGTCTTGGCCAGTCCGAGTGGAGGAAGCGAGGAACGATGGGAGGCACGTTTCACGGCGCGACGGTTCTGACGCTGGATGCCAAGGGCCGGCTCGCCATTCCCACGCGCTATCGCGATGCGCTGCAGTCGGCGAGCCGCACGCTCGTTCTCACTGCGCATCCGGAGGGCTGCGCGCTCGTCTATCCGGAAGCCGAATGGGAGCGCGTGCGCGCCCAGGTGGAGAAATTCCCGAGCTTCCATCCGCAGGCGAGCTGGTGGAAGCGCCTGCTGCTCGGCTTCGAGGAGCACCTCGCGCCGGACGCCTCCGGCCGCGTGCTGATCTCGAGCGCG
>DATIXQ010000141.1:0-110866 GCA_035518375.1 Allostellaceae bacterium
CGGCCGGGATGGTCGCGCTTCATCTGCGCCATGAACTCGTTGCAGTCGCGCGCGAGCGCGCGGGCATCGGCGTCGTTGCCCCACCAGATGCCGGGCGTCGAGATCGAGCCCAGGGCGGTCGCGACGCCGTGCTCGTCCATCGCCGCAAGCGCGCGCCCGGGGGTCCAGTCGAACAGCGCCGAGGGATCGCCGCCATAGGAGAGTCGATCCTTCGCCTTCACCTTGTAGTCGGGCGGCAACACGTGGTGATGGACATCGATGCGGCGCGGATTGTCGGCCATTGTCTTCTCCCCTCACCCGAGCTCGACGATCGTTTCCGGGAATTTGTGCAGGCGCTCGGTCACGCCCTTCTCACCGACGAGGAAATCGTCGCAGGCCCAGCTGTAGGTGCGCTCGGTGACCCAGGTCGGATGGCACGAGAACACCATATTGGCGCCGATGGGCATGGTCTCGTCGTAGCGCACGAGCGGGCGCTCGACCATGTCGTAGCCCTGGCCGTGGCTGTAAAGACGCTTTTCCTCGGGCCGCTTGTTGGCGCGCATGAATTCGTTGAAGGCCTCCCACATATCCTTGCCGCGGGCGCCCGGCTTCATCAGCGACAGCGCGAACTTGCGCGCCTCGAGCACGAAGGCAAATTCGTCCTTCATCTCCTGCGACGCCTTGCCCAGAACGCAGGTGCGGCCAAGCTCGGTATAGAAGCCGCCCGGCCCGTTGCTTTCGACGAGGAGCGTGAACTGGTCGCCGGCGCGGATCGTGCGGCCCTGGAGATGGCGGTTCGCCATCACCGCGGCGGTGCCGACCGGGCCCGAGGCGGCCATGAAAAGCCCCTGCTCGCTGCCGTGAGCGTGGCCCACCTGCTCGGCCACGGCCGCGACCTCGATGTCCTTCTTGCCAGGCGCCACGGCGGCGAAGGCGGCTTCCATGCATTTGTCCTGCATCGCCGCGGTGCGGCGCATGTGGTCGATCTCCTCGGCGCTTTTCACCGCCTTGATCTCGTCGACGAGGTCGGATGCTTCGACGAAGGTCGCGTTCGAGAGCCGCCCGCGCTTCAGATGCTCGACGAAGGCGTGCGGCAGGGATGATGTGCCGACGAGGCCGATCGTCGCGCCGGAGAAGCGCTCGAGCCCCTTCTCCGCAAGCTCGGCGTCGTATGTGCGCGTGTAGGGCGCGGCGGAATAAGCCGGCACCGCAAGCATGCGCTTGACGCCGCGGCGCACGCCGTCGCCCTCGGGCGGGAGCGCGCGGTCCATGCCGAACGGCCCCTGCCCCACCACCGTCATGCCCTCATCGCGCGGGAAGACGACGGTGTAGGCGTAGCCGTTGGTCGCCGGCAGATCGGTGAAATACTTCACGTATCCGCCCATGAAGTCGTTGTTCGCCTGCATCACCAGTACGTCGATGCGGCGCGCTTCCATGGCGCGGCGCACGGCCGCCCAGCGCCGCTCCAGCTCTTGCGTGGAGATCGGGTGGTTCAAGCGCTCGTTCGTCTCGGTCATTCTGTCGCCTTCGCGCGGTTCACGACGTGGATCATATGCTGTGGCTCGCTCGCCAGGAAATGGCGCAGATTCCGCTCGACCACGGGGAGCGAGCGGTCCGGGTACTCGTCATAGAAGCCGCCGAGGTGCGGCGTGATGAGGACGTTCTTCATGGCCCAGAGCTTGTGGGTCTTGGGCAAGGGCTCGACGCTGAACACGTCCAAGGCCGCGCCCGCGAGGTGGCCATCCTTGAGAACGCGGACGAGCGCGTCCTCGTCCACCGTCTCGCCGCGGCCGAGATTGACGAAATAACCGCCGCGCGGCATCGCGCGAAATGCTCCTTCGCCGACGATGCGGAGGGTCGAGCGCGTGTGCGGCGTCAGCAGGATGAAATGATGCGCCGCGCCGAGCGCCTCGATCAGCCGCTCGCGCGGCAGTACCGTATCGAAACCGGGGATCGCCCGCGGCGCCGACGAAACGCCGACAACCCGCATGCCCAACGCCTTCAGGCGCGGCGCCAGCGCCTCGGCGATGACGCCGAGGCCGAAGATCACCGCGGTCTTGCCGTCGATGAGGCGCGCGGGGAAGCGCTCCCATTCGGCGCGGTCCTGCGCGCGGACCGAGCGCGGGATCTGGCGCGCCAAGGCGAGCATCGAGGCAATCGCCGCTTCCGCGACGGGCGCGCCATGGATGCCGGGCATGTTGGTGACGATGACATTCTCGCCAAGCGAGGGCGAATCGGCGACGCGATCGACACCGGTGCCGAGCACCTGTACCCATTTCAGGCTCTTTGCCTTGCGGAAGACCTCGTCGCCCATCATGGCGCCAAAGGTCACGAGCACGTCGGCGCCCGCGATGTAGGGATCGACCTTGTTGCGGTGATTGACGGCGTGGAGTTCGATCTCAGGGAAATGCGCGGCCAACGGATCGTGGTAGCGCGCAATCACCTCGTCCGGCATCGCGAGCACGATGAGGACGCGCGTCACAGGCCCAGGATCCGCTCGGCATTGCCGTGGAAGATCTTTTCCATCACCGCGTCGGAATAGCCAAGCTCGGCCCATTCCTTGAGCAGGCGGTCATAAGGGATGCTCGGATAGTCGCTGCCGAACATGACCTTGTCCTGGAGCCGCGCGCGGATGTCGGTCTTGAGCTGCGCCGGAAAATACTTGGGCGCCCAGCCCGACATCTCCCAATAGACGTTGCCCTTGTGGAGCGCGACCGCCGTCATCTCGTCGACCCACGGCCAGCCCGGATGCGCTGCGATGATCTTGAGGTTGGGAAAGTCGGCCGCGAGATCGTCGAGTGCGGAGGGGTGCGCGTGGCGGATGCGCGCACCCAATCCGCCCGGCATGCCGGCGCCCATGCCGGTCGTGCCGACATCGATCATCACCGCCGCCTTCAATTCGTCGATCACCTCGAAGAGCGGATAGAAGCGCCGGTCATTGACGGCGAAGTGACCCATGATCGGATGGAAGTGAAAGCCCAGCATGTTGAGGTCGCGGATCGCGTGCCGCGCTTCGACGTGCGCCGCCTCGCCCTTGAAGGGATCGACCGCGCCCCAGCACTGGATGATGCGATCCTTGTGGCGCTGCTGCATGGCGCGGACATAGTCGTTGGAGCACGGCGGCGTATTGACCGTCGTCTCGAGGTCGAGCGCCACGAGCACGGCCTCGACGCCGGCCTTCGTGAACTCGTCAACGACCTCGTGCTCCTCTTTCCAGGTCCACTTGCGGTTCCAGTATTTCGCCAGCGCCTCGACATAAGGGCCCTGGCATTTGATCCAGGGCTCGGTGTTGGGATAGCAGTGCAGGTCGATGATGCGCATGGATCACGCGTGCGCCTTATGCTCGGCCTCGAGCTTTTTCGTCACCATCTCGACGAGCGCCTTCTTCGACACCTTGCCGAACGTCGAAAGCGGGAACTCGCTCAGCGTCTCGAGCCGCTCCGGCAGCTTGAATTTCGCGATCTCCTTGGTGCCGAGGAACTCCACGAGTTCGCCGAGCGCGAGGCTCTTGCCGCGGCCGAGAATGACGCAGGCGCACATGCGCTCGCCCAAGGCGGCATCGGGCATGGCGACGCAGGCGACGTTCTCGATCGCCGGATGCTGAAGGATGAGGTTCTCGATCTCCTCGGCGCTGATCTTCTCGCCGCCGCGGTTGATGAGATCCTTCTTGCGGCCCTCGACCATATAGTTGCCGGAAGAGTGCTGCCGCATGAGGTCGCCCGAGCGGTAGAACCCGTCCGAGGTGAAGGCGCGCTGATTATGCTCGGGCGCGCCGTAATAGCCGCGAAGAGTGTAAGGCCCGCGCGCGCACAATTCTCCGACCTCGCCGAACGGCACGACGCGGTCGTCATCGTCGAGGAGCCTCACCTCGTCGTCGGGCGAGATCGGCCGCCCCACCGTCTCGAGCCGCACATCCTCGGGATCGGTGCTGCGCACGAAGAACAGCATGCCCTCCGACATGCCGAAATTCTCCTGCACGAAGGTCGAGGGGATGAGCTCCTTGGTGCGGATGCGCACCTCCGGCTGCAGTCGCTGCCCGCCGCTCTGGATGAAGCGCACCGAGGAAGTGTCGTACTGCGTCACGGCGGGGCTGCTGATGAGGCGGATCAGAAGCGCGGGCACGACCTTGATGTGCGTGACGCGGTGCTTCTCGACCAGCGGGAACATGTCCTCGGGCCGGGTCGTGCGGCTCAAGACGACCTTGCCGCCGTTGAAGAAGAAACCCTGGATGCCCGGGCACGCGAGCGGCAGGTTGTGCGCGATCGGCAGCGCGAGGAGCAGCACAGAGTCCCCGTTGACCTCGCACACCTTGGCCGCGGTCTTGGAGTTATAGGCATAGTCGTTGTGCGTGCGCGGGATGAGCTTCGGCACGCCGGTGGTGCCGCCCGATAGCTGGAAGATGCAGGGATCGGTCGGATCGATCTTGATCTTGTCGAGCTCGGTCCGCGCGCGTTTCGCCGGCCGCGCGATCAATTCCGTCAAGGACAATTCACCCGCGCGCGGCGTGCCCAGCACGATGCGGTGCCGCATGAAGGGCGCTTCCGCCGCGATCCGCGCCACCATCGGCGCGAATTCGAAATCGCTCTGCCGCTCCGGATAGACGCAGGCGACCGCCTCGGCGATCTTCACGAACTGCGAAATCTCGTTGTAGCGGTGGGTTGCGAGCGCGGCGATCGGGATGGCGCCGATCTTCTGCAGCGCGAAATAGAGGATCACGAACTCCGCGGCGTTGGGCAGGCATGGCACGACCCGGTCCAAAGGCTTGAAGCCGAGGTCGAGCAGGTTAAGCGCGAGATTGTTGCTCAAATTGTCGACATCGCGATAAGTGTAGGAGCGCTCGCCATCGATCAGCGCTACGCGGTCGGCGAAGCCGTGGAAGATGGGCGCAAATTCCTGAGCGAGCGACTTATCCTGCCAATAGCCCTTAGCGCGATAGCGCGTGGCGAAATCGGGCGGAAACGGCACGACCCCAGGCAGCATCCCTCGGCCTCTTTATTCTTGTCGGTCCCGACCTTCCTTGGTCGAGGTTACGCTGTCAAGCGCACGCGCTTCGTCGTTAATTTTACGCAATCTGGCGGCGATCTCCATGGTCGGGCAATGATTTGGCGCCTATCCTTGTGCCCATGAAACAGCATCGGAAGCTCTTGGCATTTGCGCGACGCTGGGGCCGTAACCGGTCCGGCGCCGCCGCCGTCGAGTTCGGTCTCATCATGCCGCTCCTGGCCGGAATCCTGTTGCCGATGGCCGATCTCGGCATGGGCGCCTACGACAAGATGCGCGTGCAGAACGCGGCCGCGGCGGGCGCGCAGTACGCGCTCGAGCACGGCTTCACCTCGAGCGCCATCACCACGGCGGCGCAGGAGGCGACGAGCCTCGGCTCCAACGTCACTCTGTCGTCGGACCCGGCGGAGGTGTGCTACTGCATCAACTCGGGCGTGCTCGGGCCGCCGCACGGCGATAGTACCCCGCCAGCACCGCCCTGCGTCGCGTCGAGCTGCACCGACGGCAGCACGCCCGGCACCTATGTCACCGTGAACACGAGCTACAGCTACGCGCCGATGGTGGCCTTCTCGGTTCCGGGCCTCTCCATCCCGAGCTCGATCACGCTGACGGGCTCCGCCACGGTGCGCATCAACTGATCGCGCGTCCGCGCGCTCCCTGGAGCGCCGGTGCCGTTCGCGTGTAGGATGGGGCCTCCCTCGGAGGACACCATGACGCTGCGCTTCGGCAAGATCATCGACATCAGCCTGACGCTTGATGCGCGCAACTACCGCATGCACACGCCCAAGGGCTTCTCGAAGGACATGCAGTTCGCGGTCGAGACGCTCAAAGAGCACGACGCGCCCGGCGGCGCAGGCCAGATCGTGCGCGGCGTGCACATGCGGCTTCATGCCGGAAGCCATGTCGATGCGCCCGAGCATATGGTGAAGGGCGGCAAACAGCTCCAGGAGTTGCCGCTCGAGCTTTTCGCGGGCGATGCTGTCGTGGCCGACCTGCGCCACCGCGTACCGGGCGGCGCGGTATCCGCGGCCGATCTCGAGGCCGCGGTCGGGCAGAAGCTGCGCAAGGGCGACCGGCTCCTGCTGCGCACCGACCTCAACAACGACTATTTCGCGTCGGATTGGGCAAAGCGCGCGCCCTATCTAACGCGTGACGCCGTCCAGTGGTGCATCGAAAAGGGCGTGGTGCTGGTGGGATTCGATTTCTATCACGGCGCCGACGCCCCCGACTCCAACGTCGTCTTCTACACCTCACGCACGTTCGGCGAGAACGGCGTCGTCACGATGCCCTATCTCACGAACCTCGACCGCATCACCCAGGAGCGCGTGACGCTGCTCGCGCTGCCGCTCAACATGATGGGCGTCGAGGCATCGCCGGTGCGCGCCGTCGTCGTCGAGGACTGAGCGGCGCTTGGCGCGCCCGCCAGCGCCCTCTATCCTCGCAGCCGCTCAAGGGTGGAGAGGCGCGTGGCCACGAAGACCATCAATGTCGAATCCGTCGCGGAAGCCTATCTGACGCTTCTGGCCGAGCGCGGCATCGAATATCTCTTCGCCAATGGCGGCACCGATTTCGCGCCGGTCAACGAAGGCTTGGCCGCGCTCCGCGCCAAAGGCACGAAGCCGCAGCTCAAGGTCGTGACCGTGCCGCACGAGAACGTCGCGACCGCGATGGCGCACGGCTACTACCTCGTGACCGGCCGGCCGCAGATGGTGATGTTCCACGTCAATGTCGGCACCGCGAACGGCATCAACGCGCTGGCCGACGCCGCGCGCGACCGCGTGCCCCTGATCTTCACCGCCGGCCGCAACCCCATCACCGAGCGGGGCTTCGTCGGATCGCGCGACACCGGCATCCATTGGGGCCAGGAGATGTTCGACCAGGCCGGCATGGTGCGCGAACTCTGCAAATGGGATTACGAGCTCCGCAACGGCGCGCAGCTCGAGGCGGTGGTCGACCGCGCCATCGAGATCGCTTCGAGCGAGCCGTGCGGACCGGTCTATCTCTCGCTGCCGCGCGAAGTGATGAGCGAGAAGATGGCGGGATTCTCCTTCACCACGCCGGCGCGGCGCGCCTATGGCACAGTGACGGGGCCGACGCCGGAGCAGATTGCGCGGGCCGCCGACCTGCTCGCCGGCGCCCGCCGTCCCGTCATCCTCGCGCGCGAGGCGGCGCGCGTCGCCGCCAATGCTGCGGCGCTTGCCGACTTCGCCGAGAAATTCGCGTTCCCGATCGTCGAGTACCGCTCGATCGGCAATTCGACCTCGTCGGATCACCCGATGCTGGTGGGCTTCGATCCGGGTCCGCACATCAAGGAGGCGGACGCGATCCTGGTGATCGACACGGATACGCCGTGGATCCCGACCGTTCACGGCGACCCGCCCGAAGGCTGCAAGATCGTCCATGTCGGCGTCGACCCGCTGTTCTCGCGCATCCCGATCCGCAGCTTCCCGTGCGATCTCGCAGTGACCGGCCCGGCCGCAGTCGTGCTGCCGCAGCTTGGCGCCGCGCTTCAGGGCCGCACGTCCGAGGCAGTCCTCAAGGAGCGCCGCACGCGTGCTGCGGCGGCACGCGAGGCGCTCAAAAAGCGCGTGGCCGAAGAGCTGCAGAGTGCGAAGTCGGCGCATCCGATCAGCCCCGTCTGGGCCGCGCACTGCATCTCCGAGGCGAAGGGGGACGACGCGCTCGTCGTCAACGAGTATTCGCTCATCCTGCGCCACGCGGCGTTCAAGCATCCGCGCACATATCTCGGCACGCCGACCGCGGGCGGGCTCGGCTGGGGCGTGGGCGCGGCCTTGGGCGCGAAGCTCGCGGCGCCCGACCGGCTCGTCATCGCGACGCTCGGCGACGGCGCCTATATGTTCGGCAACCCGACTGCCGGCCACCAGGTCGCGCGCGCGATGAATCTTCCCGTGCTGTTCATCGTCTTCAACAACGGCATGTGGGAGGAGGTCGAAGGCTCGGCGCTGCGCATCTTCCCTGATGGCCACGCCGCGCGCAGCAACGAGATGCCGGTCGGGCCCCTGGGCCCTACCGCGCGCTACGAGCACATGATGCAGATCTACGGCGGCTATGGCGAATGCGTCGAGCGGCCGCAGGATTTGCCGAAAGCGCTCGAGCGCGCGATCCATGCCGTCAAGGTCGAGAAGCGCCAGGCGCTCCTTAACCTCATCGTCGGGCGGCGCGGCGTCGCCCCCTGAGCAGAGCGGCGCGGCGCCTCACTTCTGCGCTTTGCGCAGATAGCTCGTATCGACATAGTCCTTGAGCGGATGCGCGGGCCGTGCCTCGGGCGCGGCATAGCGCTTGCGCAGCTCGAGCACGCGCTCGGCCCCGGCGCGGTCGAGCGCCAAGTCGCGCGAGAGCCCGGTGCGGCGGTCGGCGAGGATCGCGTAGATGCGCGGCAGCTCCGCCTCGGCAACGCTCGGCATTTCCCCGTGCATCAGCGCGAGCGCCGCCGTCTTGTGATCGGGCGCCACGAACCAGCGCACGGACTGGCGATAGGCCTCGATGAAGCCGACGATCGTCGCGCCGTGATCCTTGGCCCAACCGCGCCGCACCGCGGTCACGGTCGCCGCATAGTGGCCGAACCGACCGGCGACGGTTTCGAGCGCGACGAAGCCCTTGTTCTTGGCCGCAAGATCGAACGGGATCGAAAGCAGCGCGCCCTGCGCCTTGCCCTCGGTCAATGCCGCGAGCCGTGCGCCACTGCTCCCGGCGGTGACATACTGGACGGCGTCCTTCGGCACGCCGCCCTCGGCCAACAGCTCCTGTAGCGCGAAGCTGAAGCCCGTGGTGAGCGCGTCGACCACCATGGTCTTGCCGCGCAACTCGGCGACCGACTTCGTGCCGGGTGCCGCGATGAGCGAGAGGAAGCCGCTGTCACCGCCCGTCACCGCGACGAGATCGAGCGGGCCGCCGAGATCGGCCTCGCCGTGTCCGTCGTGGTAAGCGACGACATTGTCGAGCGCGGTGATGAGGACCTGGTAGCGCCCTTCGACGAGGCCCTTGAATTGATCGACCGAGCCTTTGGGATGCGAGAGCGTGACCTCGAGCCCCTTGGCGTGGAAGAAGCCCTGCTCCTGCCCGACCCGGGTCGCGATGCCCGAGGCGCCGGCGAAACTGTTGACGCCCAAGGCCTCGTCCGCGCGCGCGCTGGCCGGCACCAATATGGCGCTGAGCGCCAGCGCCGCAGCCGCCGCGAAAATTTCCGTCCTCATGGCCCCCTCCCCTGTTCTATCTCTGCCTGGGAACCCTGTTTTATCGGGGCCAAGCGATGATTGATAGACTGGCGCCAACCGACAGCGACGCGCTCCTCGTGGTCGATGTGCAGAACGATTTCTGCGCCGGCGGCCGCCTCGCCGTGCCGCGCGGCGAGGAGATCGTGCCCGCCGTGAACCGCCTCGCGCGGTCCATTTCCACAATCGTGCTGACGCAGGACTGGCACCCGCGCGACCACCGCTCCTTCGCTTCGCAGCACGCGGGGCAGAAGCCTTACGACGTGGTCGCCTTTCCCTATGGGCCGCAAATCTTGTGGCCCGACCATTGCGTGCAGGGAACCGAGGGCGCCGCCTTCTGCCGCGACCTCGATATCCCCGGCGCTACGCTGGTGATCCGCAAGGGCTTCCGGCGCGAGATCGATTCCTACTCGACCTTCTTCGAGAACGACCGGAGGACGCCGACAGGGCTCCAGGGCTACTTGCGCGAACGCGGCATGAGGCGCGTCTTCGTCGCCGGCCTCGCCTTCGATTTCTGTGTCGGATACTCCGCCTTGGACGCAGCGCGGCTCGGGTTCGAGACTTGCGTCATCGAGGACGCCTGCCGCGCGATCGATGTCGACGGGTCGGAGGCCGCGACGCGCAAGAGCCTCGCCGAGGCGGGCGTCGCGCTCGTTTGCGTGGACCGGTTCGGCTGACCCGGGCATGCACTCATATGTCACCGTGCCGATCCGATCTCACGAGATAGACGGCCTCATAGATGATGTCTTTTCTCAGAGTCCGGCGCATCGACCGCCGATTGATCTCAGCGGCCTGCTTGTCCGCTGGAGCCTGTTTGCGACAAAGCGCGAAATCGATCGACGATCTGGGCCGCAGAGCGCACGTCGCGGATCATGCGTTCGATGCTCATCAAAGCCTGCCCAAGATTTGGAGGGTCGGCCAACAGCCAGCATTGGCAGACTTGGGCGTTGATCGAAATGGCCGTCAGAGGGTGAATGATTTCATGCGCAGTGGACGCGGAGAGTTCAGCAACCGGCGCAGCCTGACCTCCGTATAGAAGCTTGTCCTTCGTCGAACCAGGCGCTTCTCGCACCCGGGTTTCGTCCGCCGTGGCGGTCGCATCGACGGGAGCCGCAAAGCCGGCCGCGCGAAAGTATTGGAATGCATCGCCGACGGCCGCGCGCCGAGTGGCCTCCCCCAGGAGCCGATCAAAGGCGATGACCTGACCGCAATTTGGACAGGCTCCATGAAGGCCGGTCCCGACTGCTCCAGGGTCATTGTCAGGCATGGTCGCCTCCCTTGACATCGTTGTATGCATACGGTATTCGACTGTATGGATTTGATCAACGTACAATTGGCAAATTGCATGGAATGGGTCCCTACACTTTCTCGGGCCTCGGGCCCGCTCTACCGACAGATCTCCGACGCCATAGAACGCGATGTCGCCAATGGGGCCCTGCGGCGGGGGCAGCAGATGCCGACGCACCGCGCGCTGGCGGTTGCGCTTGGCATCGATCTCACGACCGTGACGCGGGCTTATAGCGATGCACGGCACCGCGGACTGCTTGACGCGCGCGTTGGACAAGGAACGTTCGTGTCGGAATCCACCAAACGCGCAATGCTCGATGTGCCCGACAGCGTCCGCATCGACTTGTCGATGAATGTTCCGCCCCAGCCGGTCGAGGCAGCCCTCGATGCGCGCATCGAGCGCGGCCTGGCTTCGATCCACAAGCGCTACGGCCTCTCATCCTTCCTGAACTATCAAGAACCCGGCGGCAGCGAACCGGATCGGCTTGTCGTAGCCGCATGGCTGAAGCGGCGTCTGCCGGATGTACCCACAGGGCGCATTGTGATCTATCCCGGAAGCCAGTCCGCGATCTTCAATATCCTGCTCGCCCATCTGAAGCCCGGCGACACCTTGCTCACGGAAGCGCTGACGTTTCCAGGAGTGAAGGCCGCGGCGGAGAGCCTCGGCATTCGCCTTGTCGGCGTGCCAGTGGACGAGCAGGGCGTGGTTCCCGCAGCTTTGGCGAAGGCCCTCGATGCAACCAAGTCCAAAGCCGTCTATCTCACACCGACGATGCACAATCCGACGACGGCCACGATGGGCAAGGCGCGCCGCAGGGAAGTCGCCGAAGTGCTCCGCAGGTCGAATGCGTTCCTGATCGAGGATGATGCCTACGGCGCGCTCGACCCTATGCAGCAGCTTCTCGCAGCGCTGATCCCCGAGAAGACTTTTCTGACCATCAGCCTTTCGAAGTGTCTCGCGCCTGCGCTGCGCGTGTCATTTCTTGTGACGCCCGATGCTTTGTCGGCGCTGAACCTGCGGAGTAAGTTGAGGGCGACAAGCCAAATGGTAGCGCCGCTCATGAATGCGCTGGTGATTGAGTGGCTTCGTTCAGGTGAGGCAGAGCAAATCATCACGGCCATCAGGACCGAAGCCGCCGGTCGGCAGCAGCTTGCCGCGCGCGTCCTGAAAGGCCACGCCTTCGCCGCTCACCCGAAGGGCCACCACCTTTGGCTGCCCCTGCCCGCCCGCTGGAACAGAGCTGACTTCGTCGTAGAACTCTCGCGGCAGAGCCTTGCTGTCGTCGGAAGCGAGGCCTTCGCGGTCGATCAGCCTCGCTCACCACACGCGGTCAGACTATGCCTTGGCGCCGCGCGCAATCGCGCGGAGCTTGGCTCGGCGCTCGAACTGCTGTTCAAAACACTGGGCAGGGAAGCGGCTCACGTCGTGTGATTAGCGAGATTGAGCATGGGCCCGCCATCGCCGACGAGCGCCACGGTCTTGCGCGGACTTCCCGCGAGCGCCGCGCCAACCGCCATGGCGAGGCCCTGGCCGATGCCGCCGCCCATGGCATGGACGGCCGAGCGCGGATCGCCGAGCGCCGGCATGCGGTTGCCCCAGGTGCTGTTCGATTGCAAGAACGGCGCAAATCGTGCGGACGGGCGCCGATGTCAGATTCGACCCCAAGCGGACTTTCTGCGGACTTGCTATGGTGTTCCGAACATGAAGCTCTTTGTCACCTACGGGTCGCCGTACGCTCGCCTCGCGCGCATTATCGTCATCGAAAAGGCGCTCGACGACCGCGTCGAGATCATCGAGGCGAAAACACGCACTTCCGGCAGCCCCTACTATCAGATCAATCCGTCCGGCCGCGTCCCCTATCTGATCGACGATACCGGCGTTGGCATGGAAGACAGTCAGCTCATCTGCGCCTATCTCGACGGCCTCGACGGCAAGCCGCGCTTCCACAACGCGTCTCACGCATCCGATTGGGCGTATCTAAGGATCGAGTCCGCAGCGCGAAGTATGTGCGATGGCATCGCCGTGTGGGGCCGGGAAATGGCTCGGCCTGAGAACGAGCGTTCGCCGACTACCCTCGCCCATGAATCAGCGCGCGCCCGGCGCATGGCCGATTTCTTCGAGGACCGCGCAACCGATCCACTGATGCAGGGGTCGCCGCGCATGGCGCATCTCATCCTTGCCGTCGCCGTCGAGATGGCGCGGAAGCGTGGGCTTGGCGATCTCACCGCCGACCGGCGGCAGCTGGCAAGCTGGATGCGCGCCATATCCGATCTGCCTTCGATGAAAAGGACGGTCCCGCCTTAGACGCGCAAAGATCGATCTTCTGACTTCGGAACCTAGCGCCCGATGGCGGCGGCGGGCGGCGGCGGAAAGCTGCCGTGGCGCTGGGTGAAGGGGCCGATTGCGCGCATGTCGACCTCGACGATCGACAGGCCCTTGTGCTGGACGGCGGCGGCGAAGGCAGGCGCGAAATCGGTGAGTGCGCCAAGCCGCCGGTGCGGAATGCCGAGGCTTTCCGCGACGCGCGCGAAATCCGGCGTGAGCAGATCGGCGTAGCATTCGCGCCCGCCATACATGTTGTGCTGGATGTTGCGGATGACGCCGTAGCCGCCGTCGTTCATCACGAGAAGCGCAATGTCGGCGCCCGATTCCGCCGCGGTCGCAAGCTCGCCGAGATTGAGCATGAGCCCGCCATCGCCGACGAGCGCCACGGTCTTGCGCGGACTTCCCGCGAGCGCAGCGCCAACCGCCATGGCGAGGCCCTGGCCGATGCCGCCGCCCATGGCATGGACGGCCGAGCGCGGATCGCCGAGCGCCGGCATGCGGTTGCCCCAGGTGCTGTTCGAGAGCGTGATGTCGCGCACCCAGAGCGCGTCCTTGGGCATGAGCCGCGTCAGCGCGTCGAGCATCGGGCCATAAGGCGCGATGCTGCGGCGCAGGCCCTCCTCCGCCGCGGCGCGCGCGGCGGCGACATCAGCGGCGAAGGCGGGGTCAGGCGCAAGCCGCCCGGCGAGCCGCGCCGCAAGATCCTCGAGCACGAGACGCGCATCGCCGCGCACGAAGATCTCGCACGGATAGCCGCGCCCTTCGGCCGCCGGATCGACATCGATCCGCGCGCGGGCGAGCGGAAGATGGAGATTGTATGTGCGCGTCTCGTTGCTGCGCAGATGTGAGCCCGCGACCACCATGAAATCGACGCTGTCATAGAGCTGCTCGACCGGCGGCGACGCAGCGAAGGCGCCGAGGCTCATCGGATCGTCCTCGGGCAGGATGCCGCGGCCGGCGGCACTGGTGACGACCGCGACGCCCGTCGCGGCGAGCGCAGCCGCCGCGTTGCCCGCCTCGCGCGCGCCGCCGCCGAGCCAGAGGAGCGGGCGCCGCGCCGCGGCCATCCGCGCCGAGAGCCGGTCGAGCGCCGCGGGATCGGGCGCGATCGGCGCAAGCGCGACGGGCGGGAAGTGCTGCGGCATCTTTGCCGGCGCGCTTTGCACATCGACCGGAATCTCGATGCTGACCGGCCCGCGCGGCGCCGCGAGTGCGAGCCTCGCCGCCTCGTGCAGCACCGCGGGCGCCTCGGAGGGATCGACGATACGGAAGGCCGCCTTCGACACCGCGCGCAGCATGTCGAGCTGCGCCGGCGCCTCGTGCAGGAAGCCGAAGCCGCGGTCGAGAAACGGCTTGTCCACTTGACCGGTGAAATGGAGGAGCGGCGTGCCTGCGGTCGCCGCCTCGACGAGGGCGCCTGCGGCGTTGCCGGCGCCGGTGCCGGTGCTGGTGACGACGACGCCGAGGCCGCCGGAGATGCGCGCGGCTGCATCCGCCATGTTGGTGGCGCCCGCTTCGCCGCGCGCCGGCACGAAGCGGATCTTGCCGCGGCGGTGGATCGCATCGAGGATCGGGATGTTGTGCACGCTCACAACGCCGAAGGCGAGGCGCACGCCAACGCTTTCGAGGAAGGCGGCAATGACGTCGCCGAGCGTGGTCGCATCGCTCATGGCGCGTCGAGGAAAGAAAGGACCGCGTCGTCGAACGGACCCGGCGCTTCGACATAGCAGGAATGGCCAGGCCCCGGCAGCAACGCGAAGCGCGCGCCCGGAATGGCGGCGGCGACCTCGCGGCACTGCGCCTCGGGAGTGACGGTGTCGGCGCTACCGACGAGGACGAGCGCCGGCACCTTGATGCCGCGCGCCTCGGCGAGGATGTCGCCCACGCCCAGCATGCGCACGGCCTGCGCATAGCCTGCGGGCCGCATCTCGCGCATCACCGCCTGCACCAGCATCAAGGCGCGCCGCGGCGCCTGCGGCGAGAGCACATCGGGCCCGCGCTTTTCCGCAAGCCCCGCGGGGCCAAGCGCCGCCATGTTCTTGAGCCGGCCCTCGACACGCTCGGCGCGCAGCTCGGTTGCAGCGCGCGCATAGCCCGGCGTCGGCGAGGCGAGGATGAGTTTCTCGACGCGCTCCGTGCCGGTCATGCGGCAGAAGGCCGCCGCCGGCAGCGCGCCCATCGAATGGCCGAGCAAATAAAAGCGCTTCAACCCGAGCGCGTCGGCGAACGCGCTCAATACTTCGGCATAAGCCGCGGGCGCCGGGGCCTCCTCCGGCAGCGGATCGGAGCCGCCATAGCCCGGCGCATCCCAGGCGATGACGCGGATACCGCGCGAGGGCAGCGACACGAACTGCGCGCCGAACGAGGCCGCGAGCGAGCTCACGCCATGCAGCAGCACGAGCGTGCGCTCGTTGTCGTAGCCCGATTCGCGATACTGCACGGTACGGCCCTTGACGGTGACGCGCTGCGGCGGCGGCGCGCCCGTCTCGTAGCCGAGCAGGTCCATTTCCATCCGGCTCAGCTCCGCTTCAATTTCGCAAGCGGATGGTCGGGCGGGTATGTCGGCGTCACGGGCTTCGAGGCGCCCAGCATGACGCACATGAGCGCGTCCTCCTCGCCCTCGTTCTTGAGGCCGCGATAGACACCGGCCGGCACCGAGCAGAGATCGCGCTCGCCCAGCTCCGTCTCCCAGGTCTCGCCGTCCTTCTCGAAGAAAAGGCGGATCTTGCCGCGGATCATGAAGAACACTTCCTCGACATCGGTATGGATGTGCAAGGGGCCCTCGCAGCCCGCGGGAAGCAGCATGGTCGAGAAGGTGAAATGCTCGGCCGGTACGGCATTGTCGTCGTGCGCCACACCCGTGCCGCCGGTGCCGATGTAGCGGAGCTGCGCGCGGCGATATTTCTCGTCGTAGTCGGCCTGGAACTTGAGCGCGTCCCAGTCGTAGCTGCGCGTGTCATAGCGCGCGATGCGGCTTTGCAAGGTCGCCTCGAGCGAGTTGGGTTTGCCCGGCATATGTCTCTCCTTCAATTCAGCACGAAGCCGCCATTGACCGGCAGCAGCTGCCCGGTGACGAAAGCGGCTTCGTCGGACAACAGGAACAGGACCGCTCCCACCACGTCCTCCGGCATCTGCTTGCGCGGGATGGCGCGGTTCTGGACGTAAAGCCGATGGCGCTCCTCGGGGACATAGTCAGTGGCGCCGGTGATGGTGAGGCCGGGTGCGACGGCGTTGACGGCGATGCTGTCGGGCCCGAGCTCGCGCGCGAGCGCGCGCGTCATGGCGACGATCGCGCCTTTGCTCGCGACATAATGGAGAAGGCGCGGCGCGCCCCAGAGCGCGGTGTCGGACGCAATGTTGACGACGCGGCCCGCGGCCGAGCGGCGCAGATAGGGTGCGGCCGCGCGCGTCACGAGCCAGGTGCCGCGCACGTTGACGCTCATCACGCGATCCCACGTCTCGAGGTCGATCTCCTCGAACGTCTTGCCGCCGATCGCGGTGGCGATGGCGGCGTTGTTGACGAGCCCGTCGAGCCCGTCGAGCAATTCCGCCGCCGCCGCGACGCCGGCCGCGACGGAGTTGGGATCGGCGAGATCGATTGCCACGAACTGCTGGCGAAGCTCGGCCGCCGCCTTCTTTCCGTCGGCCTCAAGAACGTCGGCGAGGACGACATGCGCCCCTGCATTGGCGCAGGCTTCCGCGAAGGCGCGGCCGAGGCCGCGCGCGGCACCCGTCACGAGGACGCGCTTGCCCGCGAGGCCGATCATTTGGCTGCGACCGAGTTGGCGCGCGACAGCGCCGTCACCTGCTCCTCGGCGAGCTGATGGAGCCGCCGGCGCACGCGCGAGAGGCCGGTATCGTGCTGATAAAGGAACTCGTGCTCGCGCGCATCGGCCGCCATCGCCTCGAGCACCGCGCGGTCCTGCTCCAGCACCTCCCAATGCAGGCCCTCGAGCCGCGTCTTGTAGAGGAAGCGCCAGGCGTCGCGCTGCCAGCCCGCGACCTTGCGGCAGCGCCAGAAGAAGACGCGGCAGTTGTGCTCATCGACCGGCGTGACGAAACCCACGATGTAGAAAGTGCCGCCGGGCCCGGCGTCCTTGCGGTAGGGGATCGAGAGCCGCATCCACGGCGCGCCCGTCTCGCCCCATTCGGTCCAGTCGAAATTGACGTCGCGCTGACCCACCTTCTCGAACATGAAGCCCGTGTCGGTCGGGGCGATGCGCATCACCGCAGTCTTGTCGCCCATCGCCATCGAGTGCGAGCGCGCGTGAAGATAGGCCCCGTGCATCGGGTCCATGACGTTGTCGATCGCGTAGCGGTAGTTGCATTTCCAATGCGCGGTGCAGAGGAAGCTGCTCCACTCCGGCGAGGCGAGCTCTTCGGGGAACTCGAGCGGCGCCGGCTCCTCATGGAACCTGTCGCCGAACCACAGAAAGATCGCGCCGTGGCTCTCGCGCACGGGATAGGACTTGACCGCGCGTTCCCCTTCCAAGGGACACGCGGTCTGCGCCGGAACGCGGAGCACGGTGCCGTCAGGCCCAATTTCGATGCCGTGATACCAGCAGGCGACACGGTCGCCGAGATTCCAGCCGAGCGAGAGCCGCGCGCCGCGATGGGGGCAGCGGTCCTCAAGCGCGTGAGCGGCGCCATCCTTGTCGCGCCACAGCACGATGCGCTCGGTGAGCCGCGTCACGCCCGTAGGCGCGGCATGCACCATCCAGCTCGGCGCGACCGGATACCAGAAATTCCGCACGCCGTGCGCGACGAGCCGCTCGACCGTTTCTTCGTGGGGCTCTGCCATGGTCCCTTCGCTCACAATCCCTCGGCGCCCGTGGCGCGCGCCGGAATGTAGTGCAGCACGCGGCGCTCGAGCCAGGTGACGAGGAGATAGGCCGCGATGCCGATGATGGTCAGGAGGATGATCGCAACGAACACCATCGGCGTGTCGGCCGCCCCTTCGCCATAGGCGAGAAGATAGCCCAATCCCATGTTCCCGCCCACAAGCTCGCCGACGACGACGCCGATGACGGCAAGCGTCGAGCCGATGCGCAAGCCCGCAAAAAGCTGCGGCATGGCCGCGTGGAACTCGATCTTCCAGAACACCTGGAGGCGGCTCGCGGTGAACGAGCGCGCGAGGTTAATGAGGTCGCGGTCGATGTGGCGGATCGCGGTCAGCACGTTCACCATGATCGGGAAGAACACGATCAGCACCGCCACCAGGATCTTGGGATAGACGGTGAAGCCGAACCACATGACGAAAAGGGGTGCGAACGCCACCTTGGGCGCGATCTGCAATGCGAGGATATAGGGCGACAGCACGATCTCGGCCGTCGCCGACATGCCGAGCAGATAGCCCGTCACCATGCCGAGGAGCGATCCGAGCCCAAATCCCACCGCGACCTCGAGCGCGGTCACGCCGACATGGAACATGAGGCGGTCGCGCGTCAGCATGCGCAAGAACTCGTCCCAGCACTGCGATGCGTTCGGCACGATGTAGGGCGGGATGCCAAAGGCACCCGGCCCCCATTGCCAAAGCGCGAGGAAGATGAGGAACACGGCCGCCGTGCCGGCGGTCTCTGGGCGCGCGAAAGAGGCCGCGAGACGCCGCGCCGGGCGGCGCGCGATCGGAGCCGGACGTTCGGCCTCGGCCGCCATCACTCCACGAACTGGTTGGTGTAGAGCTCCTTGACCGGCGTCGCCTTCTCGATGATGCCCTGCTTCAGGTAGAAATCCTGAAGCTCGGCGAGCCGCGCCTCGTCCATCACGCCGAGCTTCGCCTGGCCGGGATAGACGTACTTGTCATAGAGCTCGAACACGCGCGCCATCTGCCGCTCCTGCCCCTGACGCTGCGGCACCGCCTTGACGTAGTCGCGCGCGGAGCCTTCGGGATCGGCCATGATGTCCTTGACGCCGTGGATGGTCGCGGCGACGAGCTTCTTGATGAGATCGGGCTTCGTCTTGATCACGTCGTCCGACGCCACCACCACCTGCGCCATGCTGTGGAAATATTGGTCCGCCTGGATGACTCGGATCTTGGCGCCGGCCTCGGTCGCGTCGACCTCCCAGTCGGGCACTGACGCCATCGCATCGGCCTGGCCCGCGACGAAGAGCTTCCACACGTTGGTGGCGCCCGCCGACTGGATGTTGACGTCGTTCTTCGTGAGTCCGACCTTCGCCAGCATCCCGAGCAGCGCGTAGTAGGTCGTGTCCTGGTAGGACAGGACCGTGACGGTCTTGCCTTTCAAATCCTGAGGCCCCTTGATCGGCGAGTCCTCCTTCATCACGAGCTGCATGAGCCCGCCGCCGCCCAGAAGTGCTACCGCTTTCACCGGCACGCCGTTGGCGCGCACGATGATCGGCGTATCGCCGATCGCGCCGCCGATGACCGCGTTGCCGGCGCCCACCTGCTTTGCCGAATCGGCGCCGCCTTGCGCCGCCTGGAAATCGACATCGAGCCCTTCGGCCGAGAAATAGCCGCGTTCCTTCGCCAGCATCCACGGCCCGAACGCCGGCAGAAACGCGGGCGCCGGCAGGAGATAGGTCACCTTCTCGGCCGCGTGCGCGGGAAGGGCGAGTGCCATGGCGAGCAGTGAAGCGGCGAGCGCGGTCTTGTGCATGTGCGTATTTCCTCCGTCTTTCTAGGCCACCGCCGCACGCAGATTGAGCAGCGACATCAATCGTGGCACATAGGCCGCAAGGCCCGGATGCTCGCGCCGCCGCATGCAATCCTCGCGGTGCGGAAGCTCGATCGCGATTTCCTCGATGATACGGCCGGGCCGCGCGCTCATGACCAGCACGCGATCGGAGAGCGTGACCGCCTCGACGAGATCGTGCGTGATGAAGAGGGCGGTCTTGCCTCTCTCCTTGATCGTGCGGGCAAGGTCCTGCTGCAGCACGATCTTCGTTTGCGCATCAACCGCCGAGAACGGCTCGTCAAGCAAAAGCACGGTCGGATCGACGGCAAGCGTGCGGGCGAGCGCCGCGCGCTGGCGCATGCCGCCCGAGAGCTGGTAGGGATAATGCGCGGCGAAATCGGCGATATGGCAGGCCCCGAGGAGACCGGCGGAGCGTTCGCGTCGGCTGGCCGCCGGCACGCCCTGGATTTCGAGCCCGAACTCGACATTCTCGCGGATCGTGCGCCACGGCAGCAGCAGATCCTTCTGCAGCATGAAGGCGACGTGCGAGTTGGGCTTCTCCACGTGCTCGCCGTCAACGAACACCGCACCTTCGCTCGGCGGATCGAGGCCCGCACCCATCGCAAGGAGCGTGCTTTTGCCGCAGCCCGACGGGCCGATGAGCGAAACGACTTCGCCGTCGGCGACGGCAAAGCTCACCTCGCTGACCGCGACGATCACCTGGTCCGAGCGTGGCTGGGCAAAGCGCTTGGTGACGCCGCGGAATTCGAGCCGCGCCGGCATATTCAGCGCCCGAGCCGCGCGAGCTCGGCCGCGAGCACCGCCTCGGTCCAGCGCGGCGCTCCCGCGGGCGACGGCACGCGCCCGTTGAGCTTTGCGACGATGCCTGGGAGATCGTAGATCTCCTCGGCGAAGATCGACTGCAACGCGTCGGCGAAGGCAATTTCGGCGGGCGTGGGCGGTGCTGCGCGCGTCTGCCACGCGACGTTGCGGACGCGGTCAGGATTTTCGATCCCGGCCTCGCTGCCCTTGTCGCGCTGGTCGGGCGTGAGGCCGGGGTTGTGGTCGTCCATGCCGCGTATCTAAGGCCCGCGCGACGGGCTTATCAAGCAACGGCTTCGTCGGCGATGGGATTGGCGAGCGTGCCGACGCCCGTCACCTCGACCTCGACCCTGTCGCCCGGCGCAAGCCAGCGCGGCGGCTTGAAGCGTACACCGGCGCCGATCGGCGTGCCGGTGGCGATCACGTCGCCGGGCACAAGCGCGGTCCAGGTCGAGATGTAGGCGATGAGCTCGACGAAGGGAAAGACGAGGTGCGCAGTCGTGTCGTTCTGGCGCACCTCGCCATTGACGCGCGTCATGACGCGGAGATCGGCAAAGCTTTGGAACTCGTCCGCCGTCACCATCCAGGGCCCAAGCCCGCCGCTTTTGTCGAAGTTCTTGCCTTGCGTCACGTTGAAAGTCCCGTGCCGCGTCCAGTCGCGCAGCGTGCCTTCGTTCATGCAGGTCAATCCCGCGATATGCTGGAGCGCGCGCTCCTTGGGGATGCGCCGTCCGGCGCGGCCGACGATGATCGCGCACTCGCCCTCGTAGTCGAGCTGAATCGATTCGGGCGGGCGCAGGATCGCCTCGCCATGGCCCACGAACGAGCCCGGCGTGCGCAGAAAGATGTTGGGATATTTCGGGCGCTCGAGATTCTCGTACTCGGTGTTGCGGTCGGCGTAGTTGACGCCGACGCAGATGATCTTCTCCGGCACCGGCACGGGCGGGAGAAAGCGCACCTCGTCGAGGCGGAAATCGGCCGCGGCTCCTTTGGCGGCGGCTGCCGCGCGGGCGAGCCCACCCTCGGCCAGTAGCTCGCGCAGACCGCCGCCGAGGCGCCGCCCGAGATCGACGACGCCCGTTCCCTCGACTGCGCCATAAGAACGCACGCCACCGGCCTCGAACGACATGAGCCTCATTTTCGCCCTCCCCGCCGCAACCTGCGCGCGCCGGATATGCTAGCCTCCCGCGCGCCCCGAGGAAACGCGAGCCCACATGTTCGTCGCCTTACCGCTCTATGACGATGCCCCGCATACCGGCAGCGAACTCGGCACCTATGGGCTCATCACCGCGTGCGGCGCCGTGTTCCTGTGGCAGCTAGGCCAGCCGGACGGCGGCGACGAGGCCGCGCTTTCGTTCGGCATGATCCCTGCGGTTCTGTTCCACCATGCCACGCTCCCCGCGCAACTGCAGCACGTGGCGCCGTGGATGACGATCTTCACCAGCATGTTCCTGCATGGCGGCTGGGCGCACATCTTGGGCAACATGCTCTATCTTTGGCTGTTCGGGCGCGGCGTCGAGGCGCCGCTGGGCCTTGTGCGCTTCCTCGCGCTCTATTTCATCTCGGGCGTCGCCGCGGCGATGACGCAGGCGGCGATCGATCCGCATTCGACCGTGCCGATGATCGGCGCGAGCGGCGCCATCGCCGGCGTGCTCGGCGCCTATCTCATACTGCACCCGCGCGGCAACGTCGTGACTTTGCTGTGGGTCATCATCTTCGTGCGGCTCGTCTCGGTGCCGGCCGTGATCCTGCTCGGGCTGTGGTTCCTGTTGCAGGTGCTTGGCGCGCTCGGCTCCGAAGGCGAGCCCGGCGTCGCCGTGTGGGCGCATGTCGGCGGCTTCATCACCGGGCTCGTGCTGGTGACGCTGCTGCGCCCGGCGAACGTGCAGCTCTTTCACCCGGCGCGCACGCAGCCGTTCCGGCTGGCGCCGAGAGGGCGCCAGCGCGGGCCGTGGGGATGAGACGGATCAGCCGACGGTAGCGGCGCCGGCAGTCGCGACCTGCTCGTCCTCGTGCGACTGCACCCCCGAGACGCCGATCGCGCCGACGCACTCGCCCTGGTACATCACCGGGACGGCGCCCTGGATCGGCAGCCCGGCCGGGAACTTGACGAAGGCGGGCCGCTCTTTCACGCGGTCCTCGAGGAACTTCGACGGCCGGCGCAACGCGATCGAGGCATGCGCCTTGCCGAGCGCGACCTGTGCCGTGATGCCGGGCGCGCCGTCGAGGCGCTCGAACGCCAACAGATTGCCGCCGTCATCGACGATCGCGATCGAGACGTTCCACTTGTTCTTCTGCGCTTCCGCCTTCGCGGCCGCGAGCATCTTCTGGACGTCGTCGGATGTAAGGGTCGGTCGACTGCGCATGGCTCCACCTCCGCTGTTGTTGGCGGAATGGTACGCGGATCAGGAAGCGCGCGCCAGACTCGAGACGCAGACGCGGCTCAGCGCGGCGGCTCGGAGCTTCCCTCTGCCTCGCCCCCGGGCTCGCGCGTTGCGTCGGCAAGAGAGCTGAAGCGTTGCCACGAACCGCGCGTGCAGCGGAAATAGCTGAAGTCGCTCGGCAGCGGCTTGATGACCGCACCGTCGGAATAGGCCACGCCGGACCAGGCGCAGCCATTGGCCGGCACCGTCACCGTCATCGGATAGGGCACTGCCGCAAGCGGCGCGGCCCTCACCCCTTGCGCGAGCGTGGGCGTCGCGGCCACTGCACAGATTCCCGCCGCCATCGCGAGAAGCTTCATTGTCCCTCCGTTCGAGGTTCCTCAAGGTGGTAACAACGGCGCGCGGCAAGCGTTGCCGTAGGGGGAGTATGGGCGCCGCCGGCTCGCCTTTTGGGTAAGGACCAAACGGGTCACAAAATTGTTGGGCGGGTGGAAAATGCGGCTGCGCTTTGTTATGGGTCTCTGGTTCTGGTCAGCGCATGAGGGAGCTGATGCGCGCACGATCGCTTCTCGCCATTCTCGCGTTCGCAGTTGTCGCGCTCGCGTGGGGCGCCACGCCTGGGCGGGCCGCGGCCTCCGACCCCGCGAGCTTCATGGGCGACCTCGGCACGCACCTGCTGCATATCATCACGGACAAATCGGCGCCCGAGGCTCAGCGCCGGCAGCAGTTCCGCGAACTCGGCGAGCAGGCGTTCGACATCCCCAAGATCGCGCGCTTCGTCTTGGGCCGCTATTGGCGTTCGGCCAACGACGACCAGAAGAAACAGTTTTCCGCCGCGTTCGAGAATTACATGCTCAATATCTATTGGACGCGCTTCACGGGCTATAACGGCGAGACCTTCAAAGTGACCGGATCGCGGAACGAGGGGAACGGCACGATCGTCGTGACGACACAAATTCTGCGCCCGTCGGGCCAGCCCCCGGTCAGCGTCGACTGGTCGGTCGTGAAGGTCGGCGACGACTTCAAGATCGAGGATGCGAGTCTCGAGGGCGTGAGCCAGGCGCTGACATATCGCGACGAATTCAGCTCGATCATCGAGCGTAATGGCGGCCAACTCTCGGCGCTGATCGATCAGCTGAACGAGCGCGCCAAGGAAGGCTGAAGGAGCTAGCGCGGGCCGCGCCGCCGGTCGAGGTCCGCGAGATCGGACGCGACGAGCCGCTCGGCGAGCTCTACCACGCCCACGCCGCACGCGCCTTCGGTCACCCAATCGGCTTCCGCCTTGAGGAGCGCGAGCGCGTTCGCGACCGCGACGCCCAAGCCGCATGCGCGCAGGAAGACGCTGTCGTTCTCGGCATCGCCAACGGCCACGACCTCGCGCGGCGCAAGTGCCAAGGCACGCATTGCCGCGCGCACGCCGGTCGCTTTGTCAACGCCAACAGGCAGCGCCATGGCCGAGCCCTTGTTCATGATGACTTGCCAGTCGAGGCCCAACGTTGCGATCGCTTCGCGCAGGTCGCGATCGTAAGGCTCGACCGTTGCGACCACGACGCGCCCGACACCGAGCGGGCTGGCGTTTCGCGCCGCGAGAAACGCGGCAAGCGCCGGCGGCGGCGGCTCGGCCAGAACCTCGCTCGCGCCGCTCGCCGGGTCGTGGAGGAGCGCCCCATTCTCGGCAATGATGCGGTCGAAAAGCTCCATGCGCGCGAACACTTGCGCGAGATCGTCGAGCCGGCGGCCCGTGACGAGAATGAGCTTGCGGCCGGAGCGGCGCAGTCTCTCGAGCGCCGCGAGGGTCGCGTCGGCGACGATGCCATCGGCGGCGAGGGTGCCGTCGAAATCGGTGGCGAGCGCTTTGAATTGCATCCGACCTGCTAGCTAACCGGGGGCGGCGCCTTGCCGTTCCGCGCTCAGAAGAGGAGGGTGAAGAGCAAAATAAGGTTGAGCGACAGCACCACGACCGTGCCGGCGACGGCCGCGGCCTGGGTCCCGGCGCTGTTGGCGAAGCGTCCCATGATGTCGGCGCGCCGCGTGAACATCAGCAGCGCCACCATCGGCAACGGCAGCGCGAGGCTGAGCACGACTTGGCTCACGACGAGCGCCTGCGTCGCGTTGACGCCCAGCGCCACGATGACAAAGGCCGGTACCATGGTCAGGGCGCGCCGCACCCATACCGGGATCGTGACCGCCATGAAGCCCTGCATGATCATCTGCCCGGCAAGGGTGCCGACCACCGAGCTCGATATGCCCGAGGCGAGCAGCGCCACGAGGAAGACGCCGGCCGCCGCCGCGCCCAGAAGCGGGGCAAGCGTGCGATAGGCGGTCTCGATCTCGGCGACGTCGCTGAAGCCCGCATGAAACGCCGCCGCCGCCATCATGACCATCGCCATGTTGACGAGCCCGGCGAGCGCCAGCGCCACCAGCACCTCGTGGTTCGAGATGCGCACGATGCGCGCTTTCTCTTCCTCGTTGCGCGGCGGGATGCGCGCCTGCGTCAGGCCGGAGTGGAGATAGACCGCATGCGGCATGACGGTTGCGCCGATGATACCGACCGCAAGCAGGATCGCGCCGCCATCGGGGAGCGCCGGGACCACGGAATGGAGCGCGGCCGCGCGCCACTCGATGGGCGCGATGAACAGCTCGACGAGATAGCAGAGCGCGATCGCGGCAACGAGACCGCCGATGATGAGCTCGACGGGCCGGAAGCCATAGCGGTCGAGCATGAGGATGAGGTAGACGACGACCGCCGTCACCGCCATGCCATAAAGGAGCGGCAGCCCGAAGAGGAGCGATAGGCCGATCGCGCCGCCCAAGAACTCTGCGAGGTCGGTCGCCATCGCGGCGATCTCGCTGACCGCCCACATGCCGAGCACGACGGGCCGCGGGAATTGCTCGCGGCATAATTCGGCGAGATTGCGGCCCGTCACAATGCCGAGCTTCGCCGACAGCGCCTGGAACAGCATGGCGACGAGGTTGGCGGCGAGCACGACCCAGAGCAGCGAATAGCCGTAGCGCGCGCCGGCCTGAATGTTAGTGGCGAAATTACCGGGATCGACATAGGCGATCGAGGCGACCACCGCGGGACCGGCGAAGGCGGCATAGCCTCGCCAGCCCGGGCGCCCGCGGCCCAGCGCCTGCCGCGCCGCCTGTACTGTCCACTCGGATAAGGTCATGACCCGAAATCGTGAATTTATATATGGGCGCTGCGCGCGGCCAAGCCAAATCGTCCGCTACGCGAGGTCGTGGAGTGCGACGCCGCCGCGCGAGCGTTCATCCGTCATGAGCCATGGCAAATTTGCGGTGCCGGCCGCACTCGCATTCGCGGGCGTCCTTGCGGCGTGCGGACTCGTCCGCGACGAAGGCGTGTCCGCGCGCTGCGCCGACATGGTGAGTGCCGCTTGGCCCGACGGAGTCGACATCGCCACGCGCCGCGCCAGCGTCGAGGATAACGCCGAAACCGCCGAGGTCACGGGCACTGCCGACGGCAACGAGATCGCCGCGCGCTGCCGCTTCGAGCACGACGTTCTCGCGGATTTCCAGTGGCTTTCGGGCCCCGCCGCCACGGGTGCGAGCGGTAGTTCCATGCCCCCACCCGAAGGTGGCGGGCACCAATAGGCGCGCGCAGGCGTTCGCTCCGCATGGGGTCGAGGTTAGCCGCCATGCTGCGAATTCCTCTCTCTCTCGCGGCACTGCTGTTCGCCGCAAGCGCCGTTGCCGAGCCGCCTCCCGATGCGGACTATCGGCTGGCACCGTGGTTCCAATCGTTGCGCCAACCGGGAAGCGGCATCTCCTGCTGCTCGCTCGCCGACTGCCGCACCACCGAATACCGCACCGACGGCGACAGCTACGAGGCGCTGATCGACGGGCGCTGGCTCATCGTGCCGGAGGACAAGGTGCTTCAGCGCACCGACAATCCGACCGGCCGCGCGGTCGTGTGCTGGACACCGGCGCGCGGCATCATGTGCTTCGTGCGCGCGAGCGAGACCTAGCTACTCCGTCTTCGCCGCACCCGGATGCCCCCCCGCGCGCTGCGGCAGCACGAGCAGGCAGAGCACGATGAAAACGCCGATCACGGCGGTCGCGAGCGGCCGGCTCAGCGCCATGCCACCGTCGCTCACCGGCTTGTCAAGAAAATCGCCGACCGTTGCGCCCAAGGGCCGCGTGAGGATGAAGGCGGCCCAGAACAAAAACACGCGCGAAGCCGCCGTCCAGAAATAGAGCGCGGCGAGAGCCACGAGACCGGCGCCGAAGACGAGCGCGCCGCCGCCATAGCCGAGGCCGGTGTCGTCGGCCATCCAGTCGCCGAGCGCCGTCCCCAAGGTCTGCGAGATCGTGATCGTGGCCCAATAGAAGGCCTCGATGCCGGGCCTGCTCACGGTTTCGACCGAAACCGATCCCATGGACCAGTACCAGAGAGATAGCACCGCGATAAGGGCAAGAAGCAGCACCGTCGAGCCGCCGGCATAGCCGATGCCGAGCGAGCGGTCGGCGAAATCGGCCATCGTCGTGCCGGCCGTGGTCGAAGCGACGATCGTTGCCCAATAAATTACCGGATGGAATCTCCGCGCGGAAATCTGCACCACGACCATGACGGCGAGCGCGGCAAGAAAGATCGCGCTCCCGGCGAGGTAGCCGAGCTTCATCGTCATGGTGACGGTGTCGCCGCCCGTCTCGCCCAGAGTCGTTGCCGCGATCTTGATGATCCAGAAGACAAGTGTGACTTCCGGGACCTTGCTCGCGCGCGCGTCTGTAAGAGCTACCATCGCGCCACGAACGAATCCCTCAGAGATTGGTGCCCGTGAATTTGAGGGCGTTCGGATGGAGCACCGTCACCTGCGGCAAGGCCGCAATCGTGCGCGCGCCCACTTGGCCCATCGCCATGCGGATCTCGTCGCTGAAGAACTCGATGACGTGCTGCCCGCCCGCGGCTCCCAAGGCCCCGACGCCGAACAGGAAAGAGCGGCCGGTGAAGACGCACTTCGCACCGAGCGCCAAGGCGCGCACGACATCGAGGCCGGTGCGCACACCGCTGTCGAGGAGCACGGTCATGCGCGCGCCCACGCGCTCGACCATGGCCGGCAGCATGTCGATCGAAGGCGGCGCCGCGTCGAGCGTCCGCCCGCCATGGTTCGAGACGATGATGCCATCGGCGCCGAGCGAGAGCGCCCGCATGGCATCATCGGGATGGATGATGCCTTTGACGACAAGCGTGCGCGGCCAGAGCTTGCGCACGCGCTCGACCGTCTCCCAGGCGAAGCCGCCGCGGATCTCGCGCGAGGAACAGGCCGAGACGTCGGCGTTGGAGGCACCCGGGCCCGCATAGGCGCGGAAATTCTCGGGGCACGGCGTGCCGTTCTTCAGCACCTCCGCAAGCCAGAGCGGCGCGCGCGCGACGTCGAGGATGGTGCGCAGGTTCGGCTTGAACGGCACCGCGAGGTTGTTGCGCCAATCCTGCGGGCGCTTGGCGCGGACGGGCGTGTCGATCGTCACGACGAGCACATGCGCGCCCGCGGCCTCGGCGCGGCGCACGAGGTCGAAGGTGATGGCGTTGTCGTTCCGCGGCGCGCCATAGAGCTGGAACCAGAACACATTCGGCGCGATCTGCGCGATCTCCTCGATCGACGCGCTTGCCGGCGTCGACAACACGTAGGGAATCCTCATCGCCTCGGCGCCGGTCGCGAGATGGCGCTCGGCCTTGGGCCACAACAGCCCGCCCATGCCCATCGGCGAGATGCCGATTGGTGCGGAATATTTGCGCCCGAAGAGCTCGATCTCGGTCGCGATCGCCTCGCGCCCGAGGCCATAGCGCGGCACGAGCTTCACCGCGTCGAAGGCGACACGATTGCCGTCGCGCACCTCGTTCTCGCCGCAGCCGCCATCGACGAAATCGAAGGCGAAGCGCGGCACGCGCCGGCGCGCGCGCTTCCGCAGATCGGCGATCGTCGGATAGCGCTTCAAGTTCGGCGGCAGGCCCTCGGCCCCCGTCCCGCCGCGGTTACGGTTCTCGGCTGTCGCCGGTGCAGGCTGGGCCGGCGCTTGGGCGTCCATCGTTACCTCGCTCCGTCGAATTCGAGAATGGTAAGCCCGGCGTTCGTGTCGGTCACGTACATGACGCCGCGCCGGTCCACGAGCACGTCGCACGACTGAATGACGCGCGGGCGCTTTGCCTGCTCGGGCAACATCCGCGCTGGCGCTTCCGGCACATAGTGCCCGACCTCGCGCGGCTGATAAGGATCGGCGATGTCGAAGACGCGCACGCCGGCATTGTACCAGGTCGCGAACAGAAGCTTGTCGGTCTGAAGCATGCCGGGCCGGTTCTCATGCAGATTGTGCGGCCCGAACTTGCCGCCCTTCGCGGCATAGTCGATCTCGGCCGGCTGCGGCATTGTGGCGATGCTGACGGGGTTCGCGGGCTCGCGCACGTCGAAGAGCCACACGCATTTGCGTCCGTCGGCGCCGTTGTCGGCGGTCGCCTCGTCGCCGACGGCGAGGAGATTGCGCCCGGGCAGCGGCAGCGGCGAATGCGTGCCGCCGCCGAAGGGCGGCGACCAGTTGCGATGGACGAGAAGCCGGGGCCGCGCCGGTTCGCTTACGTCGTGCACGGTGAGGCCGCCGTCGCGCCACGCGCCGTAAGCGAGCGTGCCGGCAACGAGCGCGTGGTGAAGCGCGTAGCGCCCCTTCCACTGCGGCGTCTCGCCACCCGCGCGGTGCATGCCGGGCATCCACCAGCGCGCGACGATTTCGGGCCGCATCGGCTCGCGCATGTCGACGATCGTGAGGATGTGATCGGCGAAGCCCTCAAAATGCGCCGAGCAATAGAGATAGCGCCCGCCGACATACCACATGCGATGGACGCCGAGCCCGTTCACCGGCATGAAGCCCACTTCGCGCGGCTCTTCGGGGCGCGCCACGTCGTAGACGCGAATACCGGCGGCGAATTCGAGATCGCGGCGCTGCGTATCGGCCAAGGGCTTGATGAAATAGTCGGCCGAGGCGAGCGACTTCGCCGGGTTGGGCCCGTTGGCGACGAGCAGCAGGTCGTCGTGGAGCTGAATGTGGCTCGCGCGCGTATTGGCCGGCATCGGCGCGAACGCGACGGGCTTCGGGTTCTTGGGATCGCGCAGGTCGAGCACGGAGACGCCTTCGGCATAGGTCTGCCCCACGAAGCCGAAGCCCGAGCGGTGCAGCATGAACTGCACCCCGTCGGGCTTGCCGCCCTGCTCGGTGCGCGCGAGGAAGCGGATGTTGCGGCTCGAATCCCCAGTCATGGTCCGATCTCCAGGCGTGCGATCCCCAAGGACGCGGCAAGCTTGTCCAGGTTTTGTGCAAGATGCGCGGCGATCGGAATGCCGTTCCGCTCGCGCGCGAGCGCGGTGCGGTGGCCATGCAGGCCCGGGTAGCGCACCTCCGATACACCGGGCATCGGCTTCGACGTGCGGATGTCGCGCGCGACCTTGTCGATGCGGCGCTTGAAGTCGGCGACATCGCCGAACGCCTTCACATCAAGCGCCATGATGGCCTGGCCGGTGTTGCCGGCGGCGCTCACGTCGTCAATGCTGACGGTATCGCGGCCCGTGCCCATGCCGTTCAAGGCCGAGCCCATCAGGCTGAAGACGAGCGAGAGGCCGAAGCCTTTGTAGCCGCCGATCGGCAGGAAAAGCGCGTCGACCGCCTTTTTCGGATCAGTGACGGCGCGGCCCTCATGATCCATCACGAGCCCTTCGGGGAGCTTCTCGCCACGGTCGAGCGCAAGCCGCACCTTGCCCGCCGAGATCGCCGTCGTCGAGATGTCGAGCACGATCGGCGGCTCGTCCTGCGTCGGGATCGCAACCGCGACCGGATTGGTGCCGACGAGCGCCTCGATCCCGTCAGCGGGCGCCATGTGGTTGTTGTTGGCGACCGCGAGATAGAAGCCGATCATGTCGCGCGCCTGCGGCATGGTCGCATAACAGGCGCCGGCGCCGGCATGGTTCGAGCCGCGCGTCCCGACCCAGGCGACCCCGGTTCGCGCCGCCTTCTCGATCGCGCGCTCGGCGGCAAAGCGCATGACGAGATGCCCCATGCCGTTGTCGCCTTCGACAAGCGCGGTCGAGAGCGTCTCGCGTGCGATCCTGATGTTGGGGCGCGGGTTGATGCCGCCGGCCTTGACGCGCGCGACATAGCCCGAGAGCCGGACAATGCCATGGCTGTCGATGCCGCGGAGATCGGCGAAGAGCATCATATCGGCAACCGCATCGGCGTCCGCTTCGCCGAGCCCGCTCGCGCCGAGCGCGCTCGCAATGAAGCGGCGTCCTGCCGCAAGACTGAAGCGGCGCGTCTCTGTTTCGGCCATACCCCCTCCCCTCGCCCGCACGATTATAGCCACGCGAGCGGTCGCGCGAACCCCCACGCGCCGCGCGGCGTTGGCCGTTCAGAGGGAAACGATGACGGGGACGCCGCACGACTGGAAGCCAAGCGAGGCCGATCTTGCGCATGCGCGCGATGCGACATGGCCGAGCCATATCACGGCACGAGGTTGGCGCGACATCGCGCTGCGCGTGCTCGACAGCATCTCGCGCACGAACCTCTCACTCGTCGCCGCCGGTCTCGCCTTCTTCGCCTTTCTCGCGATTCCCGCGGCGCTGACCGCGCTCGTGGCGCTCTACGGGCTCGTCTTCGACCCCGGCGCTGTGGGCCGGCAGATCGCAGCCATGCGGGTGATCGTTCCGGCCGACGCCATCGGCGTCATTTCGGGCGAGCTTACGCAGATCACCTCGAGCTCCGGCTCGAAGCTCAGCTTCGCGCTCGGCGTGAGCGTCGTGATCGCGCTGTGGACCGCGCGCTCCGGCACGAGCTCGCTTATGTCGGGACTGAACATCGTTTACGAAGAGCCAGAGAAGCGCAGTCTGTTCCGCTTCTATCTCGACGCGCTGATGCTCACGGCATGCGGAACGATCTTCGCTATCCTCGCCGTGGCACTTGTCGCTGTGCTGCCGGCCGCCATAGCACTGCTGCCGCTCGGAGATTATACGAAGGCCGTGGCCGCGGTCGCGCGCTGGCCTATTCTTCTTGTCCTCGTCACGCTGTCGTTTGCCGCGGTCTACCGTTATGCGCCGTGCCGCAGGCAGCCACGCTGGCGCTGGGTGAGCTGGGGCGCGGTGATCGCGACGCTCCTGTGGCTCGGCGGGTCGGCGCTGTTCTCGCTCTATGTCTCGAACTTCGCGAGCTACAACAAGACCTATGGCTCGCTGGGCGCGGTCGTGGCGCTACTGATGTGGCTCTATGTGAGCTGCTTCTGCGTGCTCCTGGGCGGCACCATCAATGCCGAGATGGAGCACCAGACCGCTCGCGACAGCACGATCGGCGCGCCGAAGCCCATAGGCAAGCGCCGCGCCACGATGGCCGACACGCTGGGCGAGACGAAATAGCTATTTGTGGCCCGGCGCACTGCTGCCGGATTGCGTCGTCTCCTGGCCCGGCGGGCGCTGCGCGGCATAAGCGGCGTGGCACGCGTTGTTGGGGCCGAGGCCGGTATCGATGAGAGGCAGGATCGCCGCCGGCGGAAACAGCACACCCAGTCCGACCGCAGCGGCCAGCTTCGCGACGAGACCGGTCTTCTCGATTTGAAACGTGGGCTTCTTGAGCGTGCCGCCGATGTCGATGGGCGTGCGCAGGCTCAACAGCGTGAACCCGTTGTTGTAAGGCTTCAGCTGAAAATTGAGCGCCTCGTTGCGGAAGTCGAGGTCGCCGCTGCCGATGATCGTCGTGTCCGGCATTTTCGCCAGCATCGTCGAGGCAGTGGCGACACCGGATTTGATATCAAAACGCGTGACGAGGCAGGTGAGCGGCTGTGGCTTGTCGCCGGTCACGAGGACTCCGAGCGTTCGCAGCACGTCGACAGGCGCGAGCTGCTGCAAGAGGTCGCTGACCTTGCCATTCTCGACGAAGAGGCCGGCGTCGCCGTTCATGCGCGCGGCGAATTCGCGAAGCGACGCCCCGGTCGTCTCGAGCTTGACGAAGCCGCCGGCATTGCCCGCCGTCTCGCGCACGACGGGCGGTTTGCTCGGCGCGCTCAGAAGACGGTGCAAGTCGACGTGCCGGATGTCGATGTCGGCCCTGAGACGCGGCGGCGACGTTTGCGTGAAGGGATCGAAGATCGCATGAAGCGAAACGTCACCGAGCGCCACGTGGAAGGTGAGGGGGTCGATCGCGAGCTCACCATCGTGGATCCGCACGCCGAGCGTGACGCGCTCGAATGGGAGCCCGCCCGCCGATTCGATGTTGGTGCCATAGAAGTTCAGCGCAAGATCGATGCCCGGCAATTTCTTCGTCTCGATCTTGGTAGCGGGAATGACGCGGGCGTCGGCTGCGGACTGCTGCGCTTCCGTGGGTGCGGCGTGCTCGGGCTTTCCGCCATAAAGCCCCTTGAAGTCACCGAGCGCGATCCGGCTCGAGGTGAGGTTGGCGGTAATCCGCGGCACGTCGGGTGTCGTGTCGATGTCGAGACCGCCATCGAGATCGCTGACGCCAGTTTTGAGCGTCAGCGCATTCAGTTGATATTTTCCGAGGCCGCCCTTCAGGACACCCGTGCCGCGAAACGGCGGCAGCTCCGGCATCGGCACTCCCATGATCGCCGCGATATGATCGATCCCGCTGCCGGAGAGGGAAAGGCGCAGGTCGAGCCCGTTGAAATCGAGCGGCTCGGCGGCCGTGCCGTCGATCACGGCTGCGACATCGCCGATCGAGCCGTTGATCTTCACAGGGTAAGGCTTCGCCGGATTGCGGAGGCTCGCGAGCGGGCCGAACGTCGCCTCGAACTTCACTGGCTCCTGGGCGAACGAGCCCGCAAGCTCGCCCGAGGCAGTAACGCGCGCCGGAGCGTCAACCGACGGCTCGTCGAGCGTCAGGTCGGCGAGTGCCAGGCGCGTCTGCTGCTTCGTCTTCTGGTTGAGATAGGAGAGGGCGCTGTTCTTCACTTCGAAATGCTTCAGCAGCGGAAAGCTTGTGCGCTTGCTTGGCGCGGGATTGCCGAAGGTCCAGTTGCCGACGCCTTCGGGCGATTTCTCGAGATGGAGCTCTCCGCCGGAGATCGTCAGAACAGGAATCCGCACCGGCGTGAAGACAAGGCTGCAGACGTAGATCGACAGTTCGACACGCTTCGCGGTCAGGATATCGGCCGGGCCGCCCCAGCGCGCGTTGGCGACATGAAGTCCATTGATCACGACGCGGCTCGGATCTCCCCAATGGACCTGCACCGGGCCATCGATCACGATGGCTCGCCCGATGAGCGAGCTACCCGGATGCACGATCGCCCATTTGAGCGCCGGCGGACCGCCATAGACGAGGGCGGCAGCGGCCAGCGCCGCGATGAGGAGGACTCCGAGAACGAAGGCGCCCCCGACCCGAACGCACCTGCCGGCGATCCGAACACATGCGCCGGCGAACTCCTGTCCCCTCATGCACGTGGCAACGCCGCATCCGTGCGATCGGTTGCGGCTTGGCCTGCGAACGCGGATACTCGCGGCCGAAACGCAACGAGGGGATGCGCGCCATGAAGCTCGAAGGTCAGGTCGCGATCGTGACCGGCGCGGGCCGCAATATCGGCGAGGCGATCGCGCGGCTCCTGGCGGCGGAAGGCGCGCGTATCGCGATCATCGATAGCGACCGCGCCCGCGGAGAGAAGGCCGCATCCGACATCCGCGCCGTCGGCGGCGAAGCGGTTGCGCTCGTCGCCGACGTGTCGAAAGGGGCCGATGTTGCCGACGCGGTGGGCGAGGTCGTGCGCCGCTTCGGCCGCATTGACATTCTCGTCAACAACGTCGCCATTTCCGATAACAAGACCATCCTCGACATTACCGAGGAGGAGTGGGACCGCGTCATCGCGGTGACGCTCAAGAGCCAGTTCCTCATGGCAAAGCACGTGGCGGCGCGCATGGTCGCGCAGGGAACGGGCGGGCGCATCGTCAATATCGGCTCGACCTCGGGCCATCGCGGCCGCGGCCGCGCCGTCGCTTATTCCGCGGCCAAGGGGGGCGTCGCGAACTTGACGCGCGCCATGGCGGTGCAGCTCGCGCCGCACGGCATCCGCGTCAATTCGGTTTCACCCAACAAGACCGGATCGCCCGTGGGCCGTGACGAATTCGATCCGACGCGGCCCATCACCAATCTGGTGAAGCGCCCCGGCGAGCCGAGCGAGACGGCACGCGCCGTGCTGTTCCTCGTTTCCGAGGATAGCTCCTTCGTGCTCGGCGAGAATATTTTCGTCGACGGCGGCGTCATGGCGATGGAAGTGCCCTAAGTGATGGCGACGCGGATCGCCACCGCCGAGGAGGGCGGCACATTCTGGACGCAGGGGCAAGCGCTCAAGTCCGTGCTCGAGCGCGACCCCGCGCTCGCGCCCGTCGAGGTCGTCGCCTCGCCCGGCGCGAGTATCGCCACGGCCGAAGAGCTTGCCGCGGGTAAAGTCGCGTTCGGATTCATGGCGGCCAACTGGGTCCCGCGCGCGCGCGCCGGCGAGGCGCCGTTCGCGCGCCCGCTCGATCTGCGCATCGTCGCGCCCATGAACGCGGGGCCGCTTTTCTTCATCGCGCGCTTCGACCGCCAGTTTCGCAGCGTGCGCGACCTCGCCGGCAAGCGCGTCGTGTTCGGGCCGGAGAAAAGCGGCATGGCGCAGCATGCGCGGCTCATCCTCGACCTCCTGGGCCTTGCCGCGACGCCGCTTTATCTCGATTTCGCGGCCGGCGCCGCCGCGGTCGAGAGCGGCGAGGCGGACGCACAGCTCCAATGCCCGATCCCGAACCGTGTCATGACGGAGTTGTCGGAGCGCTGTGCCATCCGAGTGCTGCCGTGGGACCACGCAGGCCTCGTCCACGTGCTCGCCTCGGTGCCGTTCTACCGCCGCGCGACAATGCCACGCGGCGCACTCCGCGGGCTCGATGCCGACACGGCGCAGCCCGGCGTGCTCAATCTTCTGGTGACAAGCGCCGGCACCGAGGCGGCGCTCGTCGCTGCGTGCGCGCGCGCGATCGCGGCGGGCGCTGACGAACTCGCGCGCCGCAATCTGCTCTTCGCTGGCTTGCCCGAGCTCTTGCACGATCTAACGGCGATTCCCGGCGTGTCCGCGCGCTTCCACGAGGGCGCGCTCAGCGCTTATCGCGAGCTGCGGCTCTTGCCGTGACGGCGTTGCGGTTTCTCGCCCTCGTGTTCGCCGCGTGCCTGGCGCTTGCGCCGCCCGCCGCGGCCGACGAGCCAGTCGATCTCCAGCTCGTGCTCGCGGTCGATGCGTCGGGCAGCGTCAACCAGGCACGCTTCGAGCTGCAGCGCCAGGGTTATGCAGCGGCGTTTCGCGACAAGCGCGTGATCGATGCGATCACGGCGGGGGCACATGGCGCGATCGCGGTTGCGATGGTGCAATGGACGGGGCCGACGCTTCACGTCATCGTCGTCGACTGGACCCTCGTGCACGATGCCGCCTCGGCCAACGCCCTCGCCGACGCGATATCGGCGGTGCCGCGCCAGCTCTTCGGCGGCGGCACGTCGCTTTCGGGCGCCATCGATTTCGGTATGACGCTCCTGCCGCGCGGCCCCTATCGCGGCGAGCGGCGCGTCATCGACATCTCGGGCGACGGCTCGAACAATCGCGGCCGGCCGGCCGCGGACGCGCGCGACGAGGCGGTGAAGGCCGGCGTCATCATCAACGGCCTGCCGATCCTATCGGTCGAGCCCGATCTCGACACGTGGTACCGCGACAACGTGATCGGCGGACCGGGCTCGTTCCTTGTCGTAGCGCAGAATTTCGACGCCTTCGCCGATGCGATCGTGCAGAAGCTGCTGAACGAGGTCGCGGGCCGCGAGCCTGCTGCGCTCGCGTTTGGCCCTGCCGCCGGACACTAGCGGCCGCTGCGCTAGCGCTTGGTCGCGAGGCCGCGCAGCTCTTCGAGCGTCTCGGTGATGCGGCGGGTCAGGACGTTGAGCGTCTCGGTGTTGGCCTTGGCCATGAGGTCGCCCAACTCGCGCGCGTTCGAAAGGCCGCTTTCGAGCGCGGTCTTCGAGAATTCCGCCTGTTTCGCCAGGCGCTCCTCCATCGAGCCGTTCGGCTGGAAGAGCGACGAAAACATGTGCGACAGCTCGTCCATTGTGCGGCGCGTCATCTCCATCTGGTGCCGGATAACCGCCTGCACGCCCTCCATTGCCACCTGATTCACTTCGGTCAGCGCCTCGAGATTTTTGCGCTGCATCGCAACGAGGGTCTCGACGTCGACCATCGGTGCCCGCATGTCTCCCAGCGCTTTTGTGAAGTCACCCAGCCACTCGGCGCCCGGTGGGTTAGCCATGGCAGCCTCCCAAAAGTTCCCCTTGCCCGAACAATGCGCTCGCGCGGCCTCGCGCGTCAAAAGGTTTCTCGCGGGAGCGCGGGGTCAGCGCGGCGCCGGCCGCGGCGGAACAAGGGTCGAGCGGTCGAGCGCCGCGGCGAAGTCGCGCGCGACGCGCGCCGTCACGTCGGCCGCTTGCTCGTCCGTGCTGATGACCGACGGCGTCATGAACATGATGAGCTCGGTGCGCCCGGCCGTGTCAGTGCGATTGCTGAAGAGCGCGCCCAAGACCGGAATCTCGCTCAGGATCGGGATGCCCTGCGAGTTGCGATTGTCCTGGTCCTGGATGAGGCCGCCCAAGAGGATCGAGTTGCCGTTGCGCACGCTGATCGTGCTGGTCAGCCGGCGCTGGCTGAAGGTCGGCGAGTTGATGGTCGAAGTCGTGGTCGGCACGACGCTCGACACCGACTGGCTGATGTCGAGGGTGACGTAGCCGCTGGCATTGACGCGCGGCGTCACCTCGAGCACAACGCCCGTCTCCTTGTATTCGACGTTGCTGAGGACGAGCGGGCTCGAGGTGAGCGTGCTTGCCGCCGACTGCGTGATGATCGGCACGACATCGCCGACCTGGAGCCGCGCGGTCTGGTTGTCGAGCACCATGAGCCGCGGCGTCGAGATGATCTTGGTCTGCGTGAGCCCCGAGAGCGCGTTCAAGACGACGCGCGGCTGAAGACCCGCGGCGGTGTAGGCGAGCGAGAAGCCCGGCACGGTCGGGGCGATGCCGGTCGCGGACGTGCCCGTCGTCAAGAGCCCCGAGACGTTGCCCGAGTGCTCGCCACGGCTGTTGAGGAAATACTCGACGCCGTATTGCAGATTGTCGTTGAGCGTGACTTCCGCGACCGTCACCTGGATCAGCACCTGCAAAGGCGGCGTATCGATGCCTTGGAGCACGTCGCGGATAAGTCCGTAATCCTTGGGCGTCGCCGAAATGATGAGCGCGTTGTGCGCCTCGTCGGCCTCGATGCGGACACTCGGTCGGCCTTCCGCGCCAGAGGCGGGTGGCGGCGCTGACGGCGGCGCCGCAGGCGCGAGGGCCGAGACGAGCGGCGGCGGAGAGGGGAAGCCGGGCGCCGAGGGCGGCACCGCCATGCCCTGGACGGTGGAAGACGGCGCCGCGGGTGAAGATGATGCGCCGGCCGCACCGAGCCCACCGGAGGTCGCAGCGGTCTCGGCGCCCTTCACCTCGACATCGATCCCCGCGAGCGCGCCCTGCAGCGTTTGCGCCACTTGGCCGGCGCGTCCGTATTGCAGGTAATACACGTAGACGCGCTGCTCGTTCATGTTGCGCGTCTCGTCGAGCCGCGCGACCCAGGCGCGCGCCTCGTCGAGAAGCCGCGGCTCGCGCGTCGTGACCATGACGGCGTTGAGCCGGGCGACGGCGCGGAAGCGCACCGGATTGGTATCGGCCTCCTTGCGGTTGGCGTCGAAGATGTTCTCGAGCTCGACCACGACATCGTCGGCGTCGGCCGACTTCAGCGGCAGGAGCGCCACCGAAGTTCCGCTGAGCTCGTCGATGTCGAAGACGCGCAGAGTATCGGCGGCGAGCTTCAGCTCGTCGCTCGTTCCGGCGGCGATCAAGAGCTTACGCCGCTCGTCCGGCACGAGCGTCGTTCCGGCCGGCATGAGCTTTCCAAGGAGCGCGGCCATGTCGCCGGCCGCAGCAAACCGCAGCGGGAAGATCTCGATGCGCTCGCCCACGACGCCGCGGTTCAACGCAAGCGGCGCCCGCAGCGCGCCGTTCGGCCCGCGCGCCATCACGCGCACGATGCCGTCCGTCTGTACGAGCGCGAAGCCGCGGCTCTCGAGCACCGCTTCGAGAACCGGCAGAACCTCGTCGCGGCGGAGCGGTCGGCTCACGTTGAACGTCACCGGCCCCGTCACCTCGGGATCGACGACGTAGTTGAGCTTCAGCGTCTGGCCCAGCACCGTCGAAAGCACGTCGCGGATGTCCGCGCCGGCGAAATTGAGCGTGATGTCGCCGGCGGGCTCCGGCGCCGGCGCCGCAACTTGCGGCAGCGCCGCTGGCGGGTTGCGCACGATGATGGGCGCGGCGGAGGGCGTCTTCGCGTCTTGCGGCAGCACGGTCAGCGCATGCTCGGCCGCGGCCTGGGACGAGGGCGGCGGCGAGCTCAGAAGGGCGGTCGGCTCAGACGACGGTGGCGACACGCCCGCGTTCTGCGTCGCGCAGCCATAGAGCGCGAACGCCAGAACGGCGGCCAGCGAAAATGTACGAACGATCTCGAAACCCCCCGCGCTTGCTGGACACAAGCAGTTCTTGTGCCGTACGATGCACCTGCGCAGGAACGAAAGTCAACGGCGGGCGGCGTGACAAAATCCGCCGCCCGTTTCGACTCCGAGGTGAAGGATCGAGCGCGCCTGAGCGACCGTCTGCCCATGCTGTTTCTCACGTTCTTCGCCGTGCTGTCCGGTGCGGGCTTGGCGCTTGCCTGGTATCTCGCGGTCGAGCCGGTGCTGGCGCGGCTCGCAGCGGGGCGCCTCGGGCGGCTCCTTCACTCGCGCGGCACGCTTGCATTCCTGCTCGTGCTGCCGTTTGCCGCGATCGCCGCCACCATCGCCATGAACGGCAGCCGCCTCGCCCAAAGCGCGCGGCCGGCGGGCGGCGGCGCGGATCCGGCGCTCGCCGAGGCACGAAGCGCCGCGCCGCACGATCTCGAAACCGCGGTGCGCCAGCTTCAGGCGAAACTCGCGGCACAGCCCAGCGATCAGGAAGGCTGGCGCCTCCTCGCGCGCTCCTATGCCGAGCTCGGCGAGCCCGACAAGGCGGCCGATGCGGCAAAGCACGCGGCCGCATTGGGCGCAAACCCCGATGACGCCGCAGCACAATCGGCGCGCGGCGAGGACCTGGTGACGGCGGCCAGCGGCGTCGTGAGCCCCGACGCGCGTACGGCCTTCACGGCCGCGCTCAAGGCCGATCCGTCGGACCCGCGCGCGCGCTTTTTCATGGGGCTCGCCGAGGCGCAGGACGGCAACAGCGACGCCGCCCTCACGCGCTGGCTCGCGCTCGAGAAGGATTCGCCGCCGGACGCGCCGTGGCTGCAGGGCCTCAGGAGCAACATCTCGCGGCTCGCGGAGCATATGGGGCTTGCCGCCGACGCCCTTGCGGCGCGGCGCGCCAAGGTTACGAGCGTCGCCCCCATCGCCGCTGCGCCCGCGCCCGCGCCCGAGCCGGCAACTGCCGCCGCCGAGTCGCTGCCGCCCATGGCGGCGTCGGCAGGACCGACCGCGGCCGATATTGCCGCCGCGCAGTCAATGTCGGACAGCGACCGCGCGCAGATGATCAAGGGCATGGTGGCGCGGCTCGCCCAGCGCATGGAGCAGAATCCACAGGACGTCGATGGCTGGCTGCGTCTCGCCCGCGCCTATTCCGTTCTTGGCGAGAAGGACAAATCGCTCGACGCTTACCGCCGCGCCAGCGCCGCCGATCCGACGCGCGCGGATGCGCGCCAGGCCTATGACGCGGCACGCGCAGCGGCGGGCGGCGGCAGCGGAGGACAATGATGACACGCATGCTGACTGCGGCTTTGGCCGCTCTCGTTCTCGCGCCGGTCGCGCGCGCGCAGGACGGCGACGCGCTCTCGGCGCGGCTGCCGGGCAACACAGTGAGCGCAATCCTCTTCCTGCCGCACGAGGGCGCGGCCGGCGAAGTGCTCGACCGCGTCATGTTCCAGGCCTATCTCCGTACCGACGGCAGCGCGCTGATGCGGCGCTGGGACGGCGCGCATGACGCCTACACCGCGCCGGCCGACGGGCATTGGCGCGTTACGGGCGACACGCTCTGCCTCGCCTTTCCTGACATGGCCGGACCGGAGATCTGCATCGAGACGCATGTGTGGGGCCCGCGCATTGCCGGCAACACCGCGGGCCCCGGGCGTTTCGCGCTCCTCGACGGCAACATCGAGCCCGGCAATTCGCTCGTCGCGACGCGCTGAGCGCTTTCCTTTCACCGCGTGCTCCCATAGATTGGCGATCGCGTCCTTATTTCCGGGGGAGAGGACAGTGAAGATCGAAGATGTGAGAAAGACCGCGTTCGCCATGCCGCTGACGAGCCCCGCCTTTCCGCCGGGCCCCTATCGCTTCATCGATCGCGAATACCTCATCATCACCTACCGCACCGATCCCGAGGCGCTGGAGCGCGTCATCCCCGAACCGCTCAAGGTCGCGGCCCCCCACGTCAAATATGAATTCATCCGCATGCCAGACAGCTCGGGCTTCGGCGACTACACTGAATCGGGCCAGGTCGTGCCGGTGACGTTCCAGGGCAAGCCCGGCGGATACGTCCACTCGATGTTCCTCGATGACGAGGCGCCGATCGCGGGCGGGCGCGAGATCTGGGGCTTTCCGAAGAAGCTCGCCAACGTCTCCTTCAAGGTCGAGACCGATACGCTCGTCGGCACGCTTGACTACGGCCGCATCCGTATCGCCACCGGCACGATGGGCTACAAGTACAAGGCGCTCGACACCGCGGCGGTGGCAAAGGCCATGGCGGAGCCGGGCTTCCTTCTGAAGATCATCCCCAACGTCGATTGCAGCCCGCGCATCCTCGAGCTCGTGCGCTACAACCTCGAGGACGTGACGGTGAAGGGCGCATGGAGCGGCCCCGCCGCAATCGAACTCGCGCATCACGCACTCGCGCCCTTGACCGACCTGCCGGTGCGCGAAGTCGTCTCCGCGGTTCACTTCGTCGCCGACCTGACGCTCGGCCTCGGCGAGGTCGTGCACGACTATCTGCGCTAGCGCCTGATCCAATTGTTCTCGTCGCCCCCGCAAGGCGGGGGCAAAGCGCGTCCTTCGACTTCGCCCCGTCGCTTCGCGCCGGAGCTTCGCTCAGTATGAGGATTTTTCTTTAGGCTTCGCCGAAGCTCGCGCTGGCGGCGCCGGCGCCTATTTGTCGTGCATGACCATGGGCCCGTAGGCCGCTTCCTCGTCGGTCTGACGCAGGCGCTCGACATGAATCCCGAGCAGGAGCTGGTCCTCCTCCGGCGCCTCGCCCTTCAGCTGCTCGAACAGTTTGACCGCGCGCGGATCGCGGTGCTCGGCGAGCTCGTACGCCTCGACATAGCGCATGACGTAGTCCGAATGGGCGCGCTCCTCGTCGAGCGGCTCGAAGATGCCAAGCGCTTCCTCGCGGCCCTTCGGCACGATGACGTGGATGGGCCGGAACGGAATGTCGCTGACGCACAAGCGCGTCGTTTCGCTGACGCAGATGTGGGTCCCGAAATACTTGTTCACGCCTTCGAGGCGCGAGGCGGTGTTCACCGTATCGCCCAGGGCCGTGTACTGCATCTTGTCGTGCGAGCCGAAATTTCCGACGACCGCCGTGCCAGTGTGGACGCCGACGCGCGTCACGCCGAGCTGAATATCCTCGTCGGGATATTCCTTCGCGAACGAGGCGTTCATCTCGGCACGGAACGCTTCGGTGCAGCGCTGGATCGCAAGCGCGCATTTGACGCCGCGCTCGGCGTGGTCGGACTGATCGGCCGGCGCGTTGAACACGGCCATCACCGCGTCGCCGATGAATTTGTCGATCGTCCCTTCGAGCTTCAGGATCTCGGCGCAGACGCGATCGAGATATTCGTTGAGGAGCGGCGCGAGGCGATGCTTGCCATCCTCGCGCTCCTTCTGCGCGAGCTTTTCCGAGAGCGTCGTGAAATTGGCGATGTCGGTGAAGAGAAACGTCATCTCGCGCTGCTCGCCCTCGAGCGCAAGCTTTTCCGGGTCGGCAACGAGGCGCTGGACCACGCCCGGCGCCACGAACTTGCCGAACGCCTGCTGGATGAACTCGCGCTGGCGGCGGACCTGTCGCCCGGTCACCATGTCGGTGCCCCATTGCGACAAGCCGCCGGCGATGGTCGGGCTGATGAGGGCGATCGAGATGCCGGCGAAGCGGAAGAGCGCGAAGCCGCCGCCCCATAGCAACGCGAACGACAGGAACCCCGCGGCGATACGCGCGAGCAGCGGAATTTGCAGCGCGCCCAGCCCCGCGCCGACGAGCGCCATGAGGAGCACCAAGGTGATCTCGGCCCCGGTGCCGAGATTGCGCGGCTTGGTTCCCTCGAGGAGTTGGGCCACGGCATTTGCATGAATTTCGATGCCGGCGAGCGCGCCTTCGTTGCCGCCATAGACCGATGAGAACGGCGTGCGGTGCCGATCGGTAAGACTTACGACCTCGCCGATCAGAACGATCTTGCCCTTGATCCACGCGGCCGGAATGACCGGCACAAGGTGCGCCGGAAATTCCTTGAAGGCAGGCGTCTCGGCGTTGGGCCGGCCGTGCCAAACCATGTCGGGCTGCGCGTCGGGCGTCGTCATGCCGACCTTGGCAAGAAGCCCGCGCGCGAAATCGAGCATGTATGTGCCGTCGGCTTCCTTGATCTTGGGCAGGATCCAGCGCACCACGCCGAACGCGTCGGTCGGAATCTCGGCGGCGACGCGGTCGTCTAGCGGCACGAAATCGTTGACGTAGGCGAGCTGCTTGGCGTCGACGAGCTCGGGATTGCTTGTATAGGAGATGACCAGCGGTGTCTTGATGGCGCGGATCTCTTCCTTGAGCGCTTCGTCCTTCGCCGGCTCGGTCGCCTGGTCGAGCAGGATGTCCATGGCGATCGCACGCGGCCCCTTGGCATCGAGCGCCTTCAGCAGGTTGGCGAGGAAAGCGCGATCGACCGGCGAGCGATAGGGAAAGAGCTTGAGCGTGTCCTCGTTGACCGCGGCGATGACGATGTTGTTGTCCTGCGGCTCGGGCGGGAGCAGCGTCGCGATGCGCATGTCGCCGACGAAGCGCTCGGCCTGCGTCAGGAACGCGATCTCATGCGTCATTATGAAGGCGATGCCGGCGCACAGTACGGCGACCGCGATCGGATCGATTGCCGTCTTGAAGAGCGCCCGCAGCTTGACCATCCCTCCCCCGTCCCCTCCGGGGCGCGCGCTACTTCTTCAGCATCGTAAGAAGCGCGCTCGCCTGGTTGTCGCACCCGACCTCCGCCATCCAGCTCGCGCGCATGGCGTCGTTGCTGACGCTGGCCGGGATCACGCGCACCGTAACCGGGGCAAGCTTCCCGCCGATATTGATGACATAGCTCGTGCGATCCTTGAGCGGCAAAGATTGCGGCATGGCAAGGCGGTCGGCCGAGGCCGGCCAGTTGCCCGAGACCGACCAGCTCCGGTCGGCCGGCGCGATCGAGACTTGTGTCGCCGCCAAATCCTGGCTGCGCCAGAGCACGACCTCGTGGCCGGAAATGACGCAGCTCGTGCCAGGATGCGTCACGTCGACGACCCACGGATCCGGCAGCCGCACGTCGTTCTCGCCGCGCACCACTCCGACCTCGCTCGTGCGCGCCTGGCGCTCGGTGAGGAGCGCGGTCACGGCCGAGGCAGCATCCGTCCCGCCGCCCCGGACCTGGCTGTCGGGCGCGCCGTTGAACGGCCCGTCGATCTCGATCACCTGGCCGTTCGGCGCGAGGAAGGTCACCTGTTGTCCGTCGTCGAGCTTGACCGACTGGCTGCCATCGACTGTTTGGCCGGGCGTGAGGCGCAGGCCGTGGGTCGACACCACCACAAGCTCGGAGGCCGAGGCGGCGCCGGCAATGCCGCCGGCGAACGCGAGGGACAGAAGGAACGGGCGCATCATTTCTGTTTCTCCGGTGAAGGTGCTGCTGCGCTGGCTACGGGAGCGGTATTCGCAGATACGGCATTGCGGCCAGCTTGGACCACGCCTCCGTCGCCGATTAAGGTAAAGGCCGCCCAGAAGAACGGATGCGCAGTCTGCGGTTGCGCCGCGAGCGCGAGCTGCGACTGGCGCAATGATTCCGCGATGCCGCCGCTGAAATTGGGTCCCAATTTCTGGAACAGGCCGGTCATGAGCTGGACGGTTTGCGCCGAGGGAACTTCCCAATGGCTCGCGAGGATGGTGCGCGCCCCGGCGTGGAAGAAAGCGCCCGCGAGGCCGGACAGCGATTCGCCGCCGAACTGCCCGCCCGCCGTCGCGGTGTTGCAGGCCGACAGCACGACGAGGTCTGCGTTGAGGCGGAGCTGCGCCACCTCGCTGGCGTCGAGCACGCCGTCGGAGGCGCGCGTCGCTTGTGGCGCGGCGGGCGGCGACAGCACCAGCGCCGGCTCCGACTGACAGCGCAGCGCCGTCGGCAGGAGCCCGTGCGTGGCGAAATAGAGCACGCGGTAGTCGGACACCGGCATGGCGCGGAAGCGTGGCTCGGTCGCCTCGTTGCCCGTGAGCAGCGAGCCTGGATCGGCGTGCAGGATCGCCGCCACCTTGCGCACCTCGTCGGCGGTGTCGGGCAGCGGCGGTAGCGCGCGCAGAAGCTGCGGCGGGACCGGACCCTCGTCGCGGCACTGGTTCTCGAGCGCCTCGAGGCTTGAGACCTGGCCCGCGCGCTGGGCACCGCCGGTGAAGTTCGGGTTGGCGACCGCAAGGAGCGGGCGCGGCGCCGGCGCGCTCGCGCTCAGCTGACGCAGCGATATGAAGGCGCGCGCCGACGGCACCTCGCTGATGGCGGTGCGCTTCAGGAGCCATTCGGCGCGGGCATAATCGCGCGGCGCACCGGCCGGGCTCTTGGTGACGAGGAGCCCGAGCGGCAAGCTCGCGAGCGGACCCGTCGGCACGATGATGAGGTGATTGATGCCGGCGAGGCCCTGCTCGATGCCGCCGAAAAGGCCGCGATAGAGCGTGTAGGAGCGGTTCAGGTCGAACGCATCGACCTGGCCCTGGCGCACGACGAAGGCCTTGCGCAGATTGGCGATGGCATCGCCCATCGTGCCGGAATCGAGCGTGAGCGGGCGCGCCGTCATGCCGTCCTTGCGCACCAGAATGACGAAGCTGCGCTCGCGCCCGACCTCGAACAGGACGAGCGCCTCATCGGAATTAAGCGCGGCCTGCATGTCCTGCAGCGAGACCGGGCCGGGATTGGCGAATTTCGAATAGTCGGGGAACTCGGACGTGATGCGCTTCTCGAGCGCGTCGGCGCGGGCCGCGGCCGTATTGATCTGGGCCATGAGCGCGTTCTCGCGGTCGCTGCCGCGCTGGTCGTCGGGCAACGATACTTCTTGCGCCAGCGTGAGGCGGGCGGAGTCGCGCTCGCGCCGCGCTTGCTCAAGGTCGTTAACGAGCCCCGCAATCGCGGGCGCGGCCTCGGCAAGGCGTGCGGCAACGCGGTTGACGGTGTCGTCGACGAGGCTCCTGCCAATCAGCTGGCTCGCCTCGAACAGCTCGGACTCGAGTTGAGCGCGTTGACTCGGATCGGAACGCGAGATTGCGTTGGCGGAGACGACGAATGGCGTGATCTGATCGACCACGACCTCGGAGCGCGCAACCTCGTCGTCGCGCAGGATCTTGAGCGCGAGGCGGAACGAGCGGATCGATTCCTCGTAGAGCCGCTCCTCCGCAAAGACGCGCGCGAAGACGAGATAGGTCACCGCGGTGGGCGCCGTGTTCCCGAACAGCCGCTCCTGCAGGATGAGGGCGGCGCGGAACGCGTTGTCGGCATCCTCGGGCCGGCCTTGCGCCGCGCGGATCTCGCCGATCGTGGTCAGCACTTCCGCGCGCCACCATGGCGGCAGCGTCGTCATCTCGGTGATGATCTGCGCTGCTTCGGACGCGTTGGCGTCGGCCGCGGCGAGGTTGCCGGTCCTCAGGGCCATCTCGGCGGCGAGATCGAGGCTGAAGGCCAACTCGCCGCGCTCAGGCGATTCGGAGAGGTCGGCGTTGAGCTCGCCCGCATTGACGCCGCCCTGGTTGATGATGCCGCGCCACGTGCCCGCCGAGTTGGCGGCATATTCGAGCGCCTCGTCGAAGTGACCGCGGTTGGCCGCATCGAATGCCTGATAGAGCAGGAGCCGCGCGCGGTCGGGCGCGGTGCCGTTCGCCTGGATGATCGGATCGGCACGGCGGAACAGCGCCGCGGCCTCGTCGAACCGCTCCTGGTTGCTGATCTGGAGCGCCACCTCCATGAGGAGAAGGCCAGCGCCGGGCGACTGATCGCCGAACACGTTGTCGATGATGGCGAGGGCCTGGCGGTAATGGCCCTCCGCGCCGGAGAAATTCTTACGGCTCGCCTCGACGCGCGCGGTCTCTGTGAGTTCGCCGTAGTGGGCGAAATCTGCGGAGGAGGCGCGCAGCCACCGATCGCCCGCGAGCTTCACGAGGCGCGCCCTGGGTTCGGTCGCCGTCGCGAACGCGACCGCGCCCGCGCCCTCCTTGCCGGCGAGGCGCGCCATCGCGACCTCGAGCGCCGGCAGCGCCGCCGGCAACCCCTCGCCGCGCACGATGAGCTGGCCGATTTGCATCACGACGATGACCTGCGGCCACTCGCTGTCGTTCAGGGCGCACGGCTGCAGCATCAGGTCGGCGCCGTCCGCGAGCTTGTCCCACACGCCCTTAGTGCAGCTCATGCGGCCGGCGTCATCGCGTCCGACGGCGGTTTCGCCAACCGCGCGCTCCATTGCCGGCTGGCGCGCGGCCGGGTCGGTCGGAAGCGACGGCGGCGCGAGCAGCGCCGAGACCGAGCCGGTCGGCTGCTTGGCGTCGCCGCAGAAGATATTGGCCGGGGCAGGCGCGCCGCGCTCGGCGGGGAAGTCGGTGCGCTCTTCCCAGCGGCAGGCGACGCCATCGAGATCGGCGCCGACCGAGTTACCGGTACCGGGCACGACCGGGGCAACGACCGGCGCGGCAGGCGCCGCCTCCTGCTGCGCGCGAGCGAGGCCCGACGCCGCGACCACGACAAGCGCCACCAGCGCCGCGCGCACGAAACCACTCCTCATAATGTATCGTCTCCCTGCCGTGGACCGTACGTGCGACGGCGAGATGCCCGCCACCGCGAACCAGTCCGACGCGGCCCCCAACCCTGAATTCGACCCGCTCGGAGCCATTGGCCCAGCCGTCAAAAACCTAGAACCGCACCGCCGCATTAAAGAGGAAACGCGCCCCGGTTTTTCCCATATCGTTATTGGGCACGCCTCTCAACTCTTGGGCAAATTCTATACCACCCGTGACCCTTTGCAGCAATGCCACACGCACCCCAATACCCGTCGAAAGCAGGGAATCTCGCTGTGTTATTCCAGCCGGAGGAATGGCCTCGTCGCCGTGGCGCGGATTAATCGTTGCGGCGTCCATGAAAAAATAAAATTGTGCGGTATCTATCTTGTATTCGGGGAAATGCATGTCGTAACGGATCTCGCTCGCGATACCGAGTCCGGCATCGCCGGCGAGCGCGGCGGGATCGTAACCGCGCCCTATGCCCGAGCCACCGAAGCTCGTTTCCTCGCCGATCACGAGCCGTTCGACCGACCATTGGCCGAGGACGCGGAAATTGGCGCTCAGCGGACCCTGCAGCGGCTGGTCATGCGTCACGACGAGCGTGTACTTGGTGAAGCCGGTCGAGCCGCCCGCGGCCGCGCCCGGATAAGGCGGGGGGTTCAACGTGGCGTTGAACGGCGACGTGCTGCGTGCGCCGAAAAGGCCAATGCCCTGGGTGACGCCGATCGTCGCAGCCGTGCTCGAATCATAGATGAGGCCGCGCTGCTCCCACGTGAGCGCGACGTCGACTTCGCGCCAGTGATCGTCGTCGAAGGTGGCCGGCGGCGCCCCGCCGCCGGGGATCGGGCTCGGCGGCGTCGCGGTCTGCACGGTCGCTTCCTGGATCGTCACCCCGCCTTCGACCGTGAGCCGGGTCGGACGCGACACCATGAGCGGATAGCTGAGCCGCGCACCCATCGCGTTGCTGTCGCTCACGAGATTGCCGCCCAGGGCCGCCGGCTCACCGTGCGCGTGCACGCCCTGGAAGGTGAGGAGCATGCCGTCGAGCCCGATCGGGCGGACGTAGCGGGCCTGCAGCAGGTTGCGCGTCTCGAATCCGGGCGTGCCAGAGAAATCGACCATGAACTGGCCGGGCGCATAGGGAACGAGGTTGTTGACGACGCCTTGCGCGCCGATGGTCCATGGGCCGGTGACCGCCGCGCCGCGATTGTCGGTGTAGAAGGTGAGATTCCACGGCTCTTCCTGGAGCGTGACGAGGAGGTCCGAGGCGCCGGGCTCGGTCGGCGACGGACGCAGAAGTCCTGCGGCCGTGGTGCCGGGGAGCTCGTTCGACATGAGGAGCCCGCGCTCCATCGTCGAGAGCGTTGCCGGCCGCTCCTGCGTCACCGGCTGGATATAGGACTCGACTCGCTCGCGCGTGGCGTCGTCGCCGCCGCTCACCGCCGTCGCCTTGACGTAACCCTCGACCACGTTGATCTGGAACACGCCGCCCGACACCGTCTGCGGCGGCACATAGGCACGTGTCAGCACATAACCGTGCGCGCGGTAGAGCGCCTCGATCTTGTCGGCGACGCCGATGACGTCCGAAAGGTGCGCCTTCGTGCCGATGAGTGGCTGGTAGAGCGGCCTGAAGGCCTCGGGCGGGAACATCTTCGCGCCCTCGACCTTGATGTCGCTCACGTCGAACTCGATCTCGTCGACGGCGCGCGGCACGGGTCCGCGCTGCGGCGCGGGAATCGAGAATTCGAATTGCTGCCGAGGCGCGGGCGATGGCGGCGGCACATTGCGCCCGGGTTCGGGCTGGCCCGGAAAAGGAGTCGGCGATACTTGCGCCGGGGCGTCACCGGCCCACAGGAGCGCCGCGAGCGACAGGCCGCCAAGGAGTCGCAGGCGCCAACTCCCCGCGCTCCCGGCGCGCGATACGTCACTCATCCGGAACCCGGCGGTGCCGGCCCCTTCCCCCCGCTGCAAAGTTCTCATCCCCGCTATTTCATTATCGTCCGCCGCAACGGACGGCGAGGATAACCGAAACCTCGCCACGTGCAAACCATCCTCTCATCCGGAGCGCGGTGAGGTTGCAACTCGTGACACACGCGTTTAGCTTGGTGGCGGGACGAGCGAATCTTCGCGCGGGGGATAATGATAAGAAAGCTGCTGCGGGGTCTCGCCGGCATGGCGTTATGCTGGGGGATCGTGGCGCAGGCCGTGGCGCAGGCGCCGGCCAACGACGCGGTCCATCTCGGCGTCGCGAGCTGCGCCGGCAGCACCTGCCACGGCGCGGTGCAGCCGCTCAAGGGCTCGACCGTCGCGCAGAACGAATTCATAACCTGGTCGCGCCGCGACAAGCACGCCAAGGCCTATACCGTCCTCGGTGAGGAACGCGGCGAGCGCATCGCGCGCAATCTCGGCCTGGGCGACGCACGCACTGCTCAGATCTGCCTCGACTGCCACGCCGACAATGTGCCGGCCGACCGCCGCGGGCCTGAGTTCCAGATCAGCGACGGAGTCGGCTGCGAGGCGTGCCATGGCGGCGCCAAGTCGTGGCTTGGCGTACACATCTCGGGCGCCTCGCACGCGGAGAATCTGGCGGCGGGCCTCTATCCAACCGACGAGCCGGCAGCGCGCGCGACGAAATGCCTCTCCTGCCACCTGGGCGACGACAAGCGCTTCGTCACGCACCTCATCATGGGCGCCGGCCACCCGCGCATGGGCTTCGAGCTCGACACCTACACTTTTGCCGAGCCCGCGCATTTCGTCATCAACAAGACGTATGTCGAGCGCAAGGGTCCGGTCAACGACGTGCGGGTCTGGGCCGTGGGCCAGGCGATCGCCCTCGAGAAATTCATGGACGTGGTGCTCGATCCGAAGCACGCACCCAAGGGCCTCTTCCCCGAGCTCGTGCTGTTCGACTGCACCGCCTGCCATCACAGCATGGACGAACTGCGCTGGCAGCAGCGGCCGGCGGCGCAGCTCCCACCGGGCTTGCCGCCGCTCAACGACGCCAACGCCCTCATGCTGCGCGTCATCGCCCTGCGCGTCGCGCCCGAGCAGGCGAAGCCCTTGGCCGACCATATCCTTGCGTTGCATCGCGCCAGCACCGAGAGCTGGGCCGCGGTCGAGCGCGAGGCGCGCGCGCTGCGCCAGATCGCGGCAGCCCTCGTGCCGGTCGTCGAGCGCCACGATTTCGGGCCCGACGACATGCGCGCGCTCGCCGACGGCGTGATCGCGGCCGGCCTTAGCCGCGATGCCGCCGACTATCCCGGCGCCGAGCAGGCGACGATGGCCCTGGCCTCGATTGCGACCGCCCTTCGCCTCAGCGGCGCCGAGAGCGACTCGCAGGCAAAGGCGATGAACGACGCGCTCAACGGGCTCTATGAGTCGCTCGCGAAGAACGAGACTTATCGGCCCGACGCCTTCCTCGGCGCGCTCAAGGATTTCCAGAAGACGCTCGCGCTGCGCTGAGCCGCCTCAGAGGCTCAAGGGGCCGTAGAGCCACACAATCCAGCCGGCGAGCGCCAGCGCGGGGCCGAACGGCACACGATCCTGGAGCGCGCCCTTGAGGCGGAACGAGCGCGCGGCGAGCGCGCCCGCGAGCGCCGCGAGCGAGGCGATGAGGATGATGCTGGGGAGCCCGCTCGCGCCGTCCCACGCGCCGAGCGCGGCGAGAAGCTTCGCGTCGCCCGCGCCGAGCCCCTCGCGTCCGCGCCAGCGCCGATAGGCCCAAGCAATGATGGCGAAAAGCGCGAAGCCCACAGCCGCTCCGGCGAGATTGTCGATGATGACCTGCGGCACCGCGAACCACGCCACGGCGAGTCCCGCAGCGACGAGCGGCAGGGTCAGAAGATCGGGCAGAATTTGGTGCTCGAGGTCGATGAGGGCGAGTGTCATGAGCGTCCAGCCGAGGCCGCAGCTTGCCCACAAGAGCCAGCCATCGGCCGCGCTCCACGCCCACAGGCCGAGCGCGAGCGCCAGGAGCTCGACCGCAGGATAGAAATAAGGTAGCCGCGCGCCGCAGGTGCGGCAGCGCCCGCGCTGGAGGAGCCAACTCGCGAGCGGCACGAGCTCGCGCGGCGTGAGGATCGCATCGCAGGCGCGGCAGCGGGAGCGCCCGAGCATCCCTTCGCCGGCCGGCAGGCGCAGCACTAGCGTTCCGGCGAAGCTGCCGATCGCCAGCGCCACGACAACGAGGGCCAAAAGGCCCACCGCATTGGCCGTGCTCATGGCTTTCCGCGCGCGACGGGCGGCGCCTCTCGATTAAAAGTTTTTGTCGTTGCCGGGATCGGTCCCATGCCCATAAGATGCCAGGAAATCGGCGCCGCTGCCGGCGCAATCGCTGCGAGATTTGGCTGCGCGCGCGAGGCGTTCCCCAACGGGATCGCCCGTCATCGTCAACATCATCGGGGGCTCCGCAAATGGCCACTACCACCACCACGACGGCAACCGCGGGCGTGCGCTCGCTCGCCGGCCGGGCGGCGATCATCACGGGCTCGACGAGCGGCATCGGGCTCGGCATCGCCCAGGCGCTCGCCGGGGCCGGCGCCGACATCATGCTGAACGGATTCGGCGACGCCAAGGAGATCGAGAAGATCCGTGGCGAGCTCGCGGCCGAGCACAAGGTCAAGGCGGTCTATGACGGCGCCGACATGAGCAAGCCCGACGCAATCGCCGCGATGGTCGAGAACGCGGTGAAGGCGTTCGGCAAGGTCGACATCCTCGTCAACAACGCCGGCATCCAGTTCGTAGCGCCAATCGACGAGTTCCCGGTCGCGAAGTGGGACGCGATCATCGCCATCAACATGTCCTCGACCTTCCATTCGACGCGTGCGGCGCTTCCCGGCATGAAGTCGCGCAAGTGGGGCCGCATCATCAACGTCGCGTCCGCGCACGGACTCGTCGCCTCGCCCTTCAAGGGCGCCTATGTCGCGGCGAAGCACGGCGTCGTCGGCTTCACCAAGGTGACCGCCCTCGAGGTCGCCGAGCTCGGCATCACCTGCAACGCCATCTGCCCGGGCTATGTCTGGACGCCGCTCGTCGAAGGCCAGCTCGACGGCCAGGCGAAAGCGCACAACATGACGCGCGAGCAGGTCATCCACGACGTGCTGCTGGCCGAGCAGCCGACCAAGAAGTTCGCGACCATCGAGGAGATCGGCGCGCTCGCGCTCTTCTTGTGCAGCGATGGCGCGGCTTCGATGACCGGCACGGCTCTGCCGGTCGATGGCGGCTGGACCGCACACTAGGCGGCCGGCGGCACAAAGGGGGATCGCGCCATGAATGACATCGCATCGGAAGATGCCGCCGCCAAGACGGCGCGCGCGCCCAGGAGCGCGCGCCAGCCGGCGGTGAAGACCATCAACCTCGCGCTCCAGGGCGGGGGCGCGCATGGCGCCTTCACCTGGGGTGTGCTCGACCGCCTGCTCGAGGAGCCGGGCCTCGCCTTTGAAGGCGTGAGCGCAACGAGCGCCGGCGCGATGAACGCCTCGGTCCTCGCCTATGGGCTCACGGTCGGCGGGCGCGACGGCGCACGCAAGGCATTGACGAGCTATTGGCGTCGCATCAGCCACGCGGCGATGACGAGCCCGCTGCAGCCGAGCTTCCTCGACCGCATGATGCACGACCACAGCCTGCGCTATTCGCCGGCGTTCCAGTTCTTCGACATCATGACGCGGCTCATGTCGCCTTATGAATTCAACCCGATGAACTACAATCCGCTGCGCGAGGTGGTGCAGCAGTCGGTCGATTTCGAGGTTCTCAACAAGCCCGACTGCCCGGTGAAGCTGTTCCTCTCGGCGACCAACGTCAGGAGCGGCAAGGTCAAGATCTTCGAGCAGGGCGAGCTGTCGGTCGACGCGGCGCTCGCCTCGGCGTGTCTGCCCTTCATGTTCCAGGCGGTCGAGATCAATGGCGAGGCCTATTGGGACGGCGGCTATATGGGCAACCCGGCGCTTTTCCCGCTGATCTACAGCTGCAAGAGCGCCGATATCCTCATCGTCCACATCAATCCGCTCGAACGCGCCGACGTGCCCAAGACCGCGACCGACATCCTCAACCGCATCAACGAGATCAGCTTCAACAGCTCGCTCATGCGCGAGATGCGCGCCATCAACTTCGTCACCGGCCTCATCGAAAGCGGCCACCTCGACGAGGGCAAGCACGTCTTCATCCACGGCATCTCCGATGACAAGCTGATGACCGGGCTCGGCGTCGCGAGCAAGCTCAACGCCGACTGGGACTTCCTCACCCATCTGCGTGACGCGGGCCGCGTGCGCGGCGAGCAATGGCTCAACGAGTCCTTCGCCAAGGTCGGCTCCGAGGCGACCGTCGACATTCGCCAGTTCCTGTGAGCGGGGCGGCGACGGTCGGAGTCCTCATCCCGAACGGCGACGCCGAGCGCAGCGGGGCGGTGTAGTCGAAGGGCGCGCGTTGCTCATGGACCTCGTCGACTTCCTCCAAGCGCGCGGCCGGCTCGACGCGGTGCATTGCGAGCGCGTGCGCGCGCTTAAGCGCGAGCGCGGCGAGAGCGAGGCGCTCATCATCACCCGCCTCGGCATGGTGGGCGAGCGCGAGATGGCCGAGCATCTCGCCGAGTTTCTTGGGATTCCGGTGGCCGCAGCCGGCGACTATCCAGCGGCACCAGTTCTGTCGCACAGCCTCAAGCCCGATTTCCTCGCGCGCGCACGCGCATTGCCCTTGGCCGACGAGCCGCAAGGCATTGTGCTGGCGATGGCCGATCCGACCGACGACTATACGATCAAGGCGGTGCGGCTCGCGGCGGGGCGGCCCGTCATGATCCGCGCCGCCGTGCCCGGCGAGCTTGCCGCAGCGATCGACCGGCTCTACGGCGCCGCCGATGGGGCGGGGCATACGGGCGCGGCGCCCGCAGCCGCCGCGTCGGACGTGAAGCGGCTCGCCGACCTCGCGAGCGAGGAACCGGTCATCCGCTACGTCAACCGGCTCGTTGCGCAAGCGGCATCCGCGCGCGCGTCCGACATCCACATCGAATCTTCGCACGACCGCGTCGTGCTGCGCTTGCGCGTCGATGGTCTCTTGCGCGACATCGAGCCGCCGCCCGCCGGTCTCCACGACCGCATCGTCAGCCGCATCAAGATCACCGCCGGCCTTAACATCGCCGAGCGCCGCCTGCCGCAGGACGGGCGCTTCCGCATGGCGATCGAGGGGCGCGAGATCGACCTGCGCGTCTCGATCGTGCCGACCTTGCATGGCGAAAGCGTGGTGATGCGGCTTCTGGACCGCGAGCGCGCGCCACTCGACCTCGCCGAATTGGGCTTTTCGGCCGAGCTTCGTCACGCCCTCGAGCGGCTCGTGGCGCTGCCAAGCGGCATGCTGCTCGTCACCGGCCCGACCGGCAGCGGCAAGACCTCGACCCTTTATGCCGCGCTCCAGCTCCTCAACAAACGCGAGCGGAAAATTCTCACGGTCGAGGATCCGGTCGAATACCAGCTCCCCGGCATCAACCAGATCCCGGTGCGGCCGGCGATCGGCCTCACCTTCGCCAGCCTCTTGCGCGCGCTCCTGCGCCAGGACCCGGACGTGCTGCTCGTCGGCGAGATCCGCGATCTCGAGACGGCGAAGATCGCGGCACAGGCAAGCCTCACCGGCCATCTGTTGCTCTCGACCGTGCACACGAACGACGCCGTCTCGACGATCGTGCGCCTCCTCGACATGGGGCTCGAGGACTACCTTCTTGCTTCGGTGCTGAAGGGCGTCGTGGCGCAGCGCCTTGTGCGCACGCTCTGCCGCGCCTGCCGCGCACCCTGGGAGCCGCCGCGCGATTTGTGGGAGCGCTCGGGTCTTGGCGGTCTCGCACCCGCGGGTACGGCGCTTTACCGCGCCGCCGGATGCGCGGCGTGCGGCGGCACCGGCTATCGCGGCCGGACCGCCATCGCCGAGTTCTTGGCAATCGACGAGCGGATCTATCCGCTCATCCTCGCGCGCGCCGACGCTCAAACCGTGGCGCGCGAGGCGGCTGCGGCGGGGATGGCGGATCTTCGCACCGACGGATTGACGAAGGCGCTCGCCGGCATGACGTCGCTCGAGGAAGTGCTGCGCGTGACGGGAGCGGCCTAAATGCCGCGCTTCCGCTATCGCGCGCTGCGCGCCACGGGCGGCGAGTTCGAGGGCGAGCTGCTCGCCGCCGACGAGCACGAGGCCGCAAGCCATCTGCAGGATGAAGGCAGCTATCCGCTCGAGATCGCGCCCGCGCGCGCGGCGGCACGCGTCGCGACCCGGCCGCGCGGCAGCCGCACGATCCCCTCGCGCGAGCTCATGCTCTTCACGCGGCAGATGGCGGCGCTGTTGGGCGCCGGCGTTGCGCCCGACCGCGCGCTCTCCCTCATCGCCGAGGACCGCACGCAGGGGCGGCGCGCGCGTCTTGCGGTGGCGCTCCACGCGTCGGTCGAGCGCGGCGAAAGCCTGTCGCGTGCATTGGCGGCTTCAGGCGCCATCCCGCAGCATTACGTGGCGCTCGTCGCCGCAGGCGAGGCACAAGGCGATCTCGGCGTCGCGTTCGAGCGTCTGGCCGCGCTCGTCGAGCGCAACCGCGCCATCGGCCAGTCGCTCGTCAACGCGCTGATCTATCCCGCAAGCGTACTCGTCGTCGCGTGCCTTTCGATCTCCTTCCTTCTGGGCTTCGTCGTGCCGCGGTTTTCGGCGCTGGTCGAAGGCTTCCGCGCCGCGCCCCCTCTCTCGTTGCGCTTCCTGCTCGCGCTGGCCACCGTCTTTCAAGACGGTAGCCTGCCGGCGCTCGTGTTGGCGTTCGCGGCGGTCGTGTGGTTCGCCGCGCGCCGCCGCGATCCCGCTTTCCGCGTGGCCTCTGCGCGTCGTCTACTTGCTCTGCCGCATGTGGGGGCGCTCCTCGCCAAGGTTGAGAGCGAGCGCATGACGCTTCTCGTCGGCACCATGATCGAGGCGGGCGTCGCCCTTCCCGCCGCGCTCGCGGCGGCGCGTGCGGCCGCGGGCAATTCCGCCCTTGCCTTGGGCCTCGCGGAGGCCGAGCGCGCGGTCGAGCGCGGCGAGCGTCTGACGCGCGCTTTGGCGGCGGCGGATGCGGTGCCGGCCTTGACGCTCGAGCTCGTGCGCGTCGGCGAGGAGACGGGCGAGCTTCCCGCCATGCTGCTCAAAGCAAGCGATATCCTGCGACGCGAGATCGAGGCGACCGCTGGCCAGTGGATTGCGCTCGTGGCCCCGGTGAGCCTCGTCGTGCTGGGCCTCATCGTCGGGCTTATTGCGCTGGCACTCTTCGGCACGGTGCTCGATGCTTATGACATCGCGTCGTGAGGACGGATTCACGCTCCTCGAGCTGATGATCGTGCTGGCGATCATGGCGCTCGTCGCCGCGATCGCCTTTCCGCGTCTTGCCGCGCGCGCGCCGGCGAGCGCGCTCGGCGCGGCGTCGGAGGAGATGCGCGCAGCGCTTGCCACGGCGCGCTCGGCCGCGATCGCAGAAGACCGCGCGGTGACGGTCGCGGGCGGCGACGGCTTCTATCGCATCGACGGCGACCAGCACGCGCTGCTCTCGGCCGCCGGCGTGCGCGTCGAGACGCCGCGCGGCGGCATCGCCTTCTTCCCGTCTGGAGGCTCCTCGGGCGGCCGCATCGTGCTGCGCGGCGGCGGCCGCAGCGCCACGCTCGACATCGATACCCTGACCGGCCGTGCTTCCTTCGCGCCCTAAGGGGTTCTCGCTCATCGAGGTGCTGTTCGCGCTCGCCGTCGTAGGGCTGACGCTTGGCGCGGCGGCGGGCGTGTTCGGCGCCGCGTGGGTCGGACACGCAACCGGCGAAGACGCCGACCACGCGCTGGTGATTGCGGAAAACGCGCTCGCCGCGGCCGGGGCCGAGGCACCGCTCGGGCGCGGCATGCGCGCCGGAAAGGACGGGCGCTTTACCTGGCAGGTCGCCGTCGCCCCCTACGACGACCGCGAGAGTCCACAGAATTTCGTGCTCTATCGCATCGAGGCACGCGTCTCCTGGCGCAACGGCGTGCGCGAGCGGCGCCTTGCGCTCGCGACGCTGCGCCTCGCACCCGCGCCGCCGCCGTGACGCGCGAAGCAAAGGGCTTCACTCTTGTCGAGCTTTTGCTGGCGCTGGCGCTCGCGGCGATCGTGGCACTTCTTGCCGTCGGCGCCACGCGCTTTGCCGCGCAGGGGCTGGAGCGTGTTTCGGTTGGCGCGCAGCGGCTTGATACGCGGCGCAGCCTCGAGGCGCTGCTGCGCCGTTCGCTCGAAGACTCGCTTGCGCCGGCGGCGCTCCCCAACGAGCGCCCGCTCGAAGGCGACAGCGCGCGCGTGCGCTGGCTCGCGCCAGCCGAGGATGCCGGCGCCGGGCTCTACCGTGAGGAGCTTCGCCTCGAGGGCCAAGCGCTCGTGCTGACGCGCACGCCAGTTGGCGGCGGTGCCGCGCAGCGCACGGTGCTCGCGCCGCGCGCGCGCCTGCGGCTTACCTATTTCGGCACTGAATGGCGTGACAGCTGGCAGGGCATGGCGGGCCTGCCGCGCCTCGTGCGCGTCGCGCTCGATCTCGAGGACGGTCTCGAGCGGCCGCCGCTCGTGGTGCGCCTCGTGGCCGCGGGACCATGAGGCGGCGCGGACGCGAGAGGGGCGCGGTCGCGATCCTCGCGCTCTGGGTCATGGCGATTGTGTTCGCGCTCGCGGCCGCGGCCGGATTCTCGATGCGCGCGGAGACGGCGATCGTGCGCAACGAGCTTGCGGGCGCGCGCGCGCGCGCCGCCGCGGAAGGCGGCGTCGAGCTTGGCCTTGCCCACCTCCTTGCCCGCCGCGCCGACGGCCGCACCCTCTTCGACGGCACGCCGGAGGTGTGGCAGGACGGACCCATCCGTGTCGCCGTCGCCATAAGCGACGAGTCCGGCAAGATCGACCTCAACGACGCGCCCTTGGGCCTTATCGCGGGCCTTCTCGAAGCGGCCGGCGAGAACGAGGAGGTGGCGCAGCTCCTCGCCTGCCGCATCCTCGCCCGCCGCGGCACGCCCGCCCCGTCCTGCCCCGAGCCGCCCGACGCCACGCCCGAGCTTGCGGCGCTTTTCGCCGCCCCCGAGCAGGTGGCGGAGCTGCCGGGCTTCGGCGACGCGCTCTACCGCAGAATCGCGTGCTGCATCACCGTCCTCTCCGGTGCCTCCGCCATCGATCCGGCCGTGGCGCCGCGCCTCGCGCTCCTGGCGCTGCCGGGCGCCACGGCAACGCTCGTCGACGGCTGGCTTGCCGCGCGCGCCAGCCTCATGGCGATGGCGCCGGGGGCGAGCGGCTTCGAAACCCTGCCCGGCGCCGCGTTCCTCGCCGTCAGCCCGCTCCGCGACTTCACCGTGAGCGCGGTCGCGACGACGCCCGAGGGCGCCAGCGCGCGCGCCGAGCTTGCCGTGCGCCTCACCGGGCAGTCGCGCCATCCCTACGACATCGTCGCCTTCCGTATGCCATAGTTCACACGCGCGCCGCGCCCGCGCGCCATGCTAGTCTCGCCGCCCGTGAGCTGATCCACGCACTTTGCGCCGATGACCGCCGCCGCCGACCACGAGCCAAAGCATGTTCCGACCTGGGCGCGCCAGGCGCTCGCGTGGTGGCTGGGCGAGCTGCGCGCGACGGCGCACGACGCCGCCGAACTCTTCCCCTGGGGCAGATCCGACGCGATCACGGTCGAGGCGGGCGAGCGCTATTGGATCGTGCGCGCGAAGGGCGCGGTCGTGGGACAGGTTGATTGCGGCGACACCGCCGCGGCCGGCACGGCGCTGCGGCATCTCGTGCCCGCGGGGCGGCGTGGCCGCAGTGTCGCCGTGGAGCTTCCGCCCGAGCGCGTGCTCGCGCGGCGCGTCGACCTTCCTGCCGTCTCGCACGGCGATCTCGCGCGGCTTCTGCGCTTTGAGATCGCGCGCCATTTTCCGTTCCCGGCCGAGCGCGCCCACTTCGCGCATCGCGTATTACCGCAACGCGATGGTGGGTCCGGCCGTACCGCGGTCGAGATCGTGGCTGTGGCGCGCGAGACCGTGGCCGAGATCCGCGCCACGCTTGCCGCGGCCGGAATCGCGGCCCAGCGTATCGCCATCGCCGGCGCGTCCGGCACCGCGGCCCTCGTCCTCGACGATGGCGCGGGCGCACCCTCGGGAACGTGGCACCGCGCGCTCGCAGTGGCGCTCGCCGCCCTTACCCTCGCCGCCATCGCCTCGCCCATCGTGCGCGACCGCGTGCGGCTTGCCGCGGTCGAGCGCGAGATCGCAGCCGTGGCGCAGCCCGCGCGCGCAGCCGCCGCCGCGCGCCAATCCGAACGCAGCGCCGCAGCACTGATCGCCGGCCCCTTGCGGCTCGCAGCCTCGCGCCCGCCGCTTGTCGCCGTGCTCGACCGTGTCACCTCCGCGGTGCCGGACGGCGCGTGGCTGCAATCGCTGGCGATCTCGGGCAACGAGATAACGATCGACGGGCTTGCGCCCTCGGCGGCGGCGGTGGCGCTGCTCATCGAGAAAAGCGGCGCCTTCACCAAGGTGACGTTCCGCGCGCCGATCGCGCGCGACCCGGTGAGCGGGCTCGAGCATTTCGCGCTCTCGGCAACGATCGCGGAGGCCGCGCGATGACTCTTGCTGCCGCCCCAATCACGCTCTCGCGCGCCGGAGCACTCGCGATTTTGCTGGTGCTGCTGGCCACGGTCTGGCTCGGGCCGGTGGCCCTTTACGAGGAGGTGCGCGCGAACGACGCGGCGGCGTTCGCTGCGGCTACGGCGACGCTCGCGCGCGACCGTGCCGCGCTTGCGGCGCCAGATACGGCACGAGGTGCCAACGACGCGATCCTGCTGCCGCCGCTTTCCGACGCCGAGGCCGCGGCCCTCCTGCAGGAGACGCTGAAGCGCGCGGCACAGACGGCCGATGTCGAGATCCTCGCGATCGAAGTGCTGGCGCCCGACCGGCTCGCGGGCGCGGCGCGCGTTGGGCTGCGCCTCAAGGCCCGGGGCGACGTCGCGGGCATCGCGCGGCTCCTTTACGCAGTCGCCGCCTCGCGCCCGCTTCTCCACGCCGACAATCTGCACATCGCCGCGCACCCAGCCGCGCCGGGCTCGGCGACGGCAGCAGCTGCGCCAAACCTCGATTTCGAGTTCGAGGTCGCGGCCTTCAAAGCAGGTGCGGCCTCGTGAGCGCGCGCGCACGCGCACCGCTGCCGCTCGCCGCCGCCTGCGCCGCAATGGCACTCGCGGCGCTGGCGCCGTGGGTCGTTGGCACGGGTGCGCCGCCAACGCCGCCATCCGCTCCGGACACGGCCTTGCCGCGCCTTCAGCCGCTGCCGCCGTTTGCGGAGTTCGCCGCCATCGCCGCACGCCCGCTGTTCTCGCCGACGCGCCGGCCCGAGGCCGCGCGACCCGCCTCGGGCATCGCCGCGCGCTATCGCCTCCAAGGTATCGTCATCGCCGGCACGACGCGCCACGCGCTGCTGGCGCCGGTCGCGGGCGGACCGGCGCTCGAGCTCGCCGAGGGCGGCACTGTGGAAGGCTGGACCCTCCGCCGGATCGAGAATGGCCGTGCCTTCTTCGCCTCGCCAAGCGGGACCGAGGCGAGCCTCACAATCGCGGCGCCAGGCAAGAAGTAGTCCCCCCGCGCCATCAGCGCGCGGCGGGCGCTCGTCACTGCCGCCGCGGCAGCGTCCCAAGCCCGCTCTGCGCGGCCCGGCGCGAGGGCGGGCGCGGCGCCGGCACGAAATCCTCCATCTTCACACTGTCGCTTACGGAGAAAAGCTTGCCGTCCGGGCCTTCGTAGAATTTCCGCATCTCGGCGGCGTTGAACGGACGCGAGCCGATCCGGCCGAAGACCGCAATCTGGTGCCCGGTCTCATCGACGCCGCGGTCGCGCTCAAGCCCGCGCGAGAGCGCCAGCGCCGGCGAGGCGGTCTTGTACCAGGCGATGAGCGCGGGCTTGGGATCGGGCGAGAAGCCGTAGAAGTCGGGCTGGCTCTCAGGCGAGAGAAGCTGGATCACCTTGAGACCCGCCGCGCCGTCCGCAACATAAGCGAAGAGCGAGGCGTTGGTCGCGCCGATCGCAATGTCGCGCACGTCCTTCAAGGCGCCGTCGGCGGTGTATTGCATGTAGAGCTTCGGATGCTCCGGCCGCTCGACATCGATGATAGCGATGCCGTCGGGCCCGTCGGAGACATAGGCATAGGTGCGCGTGACCGTGACCCGCGCGGCGTGATTGAGCGCCATGTGTGCTGAGGGCAAAATCCTGGGCGCCATCGGATCAGTCACATCGACAACATCGAAGCCACCCGAGCCCACGACGAAGAGATAGCGGAACTGGAGATAGCTCGCCTCCGCGCCGGCAATCGGGATGATGGTCATCACCTTGGGATGGAGCGGGTCGTCCATGTCGAGCTCGACGATGCCCTTGTCGCACGCAATATAGAAATGCGTGCCCGCAATCGTCAGGTGCCGCGCGCCGTTCAGGATGCCGTCCTCGTTCCAGGTGAGCGCGCGCGTGAGGAAATTGTTGCGCGGCTCGCCGTCCTGAAGCGTGTCGACATTCGTCAGGATAAGGCCTTCCTCCGCATCCGTGATGTAGGCGTACTTGTAGAGCGGATGCATCGGCTGCTCTTCATTGTCCTCGAGCATGGTCTTGGCGAAATCGGTCTGCGGCAGGATCGGCTGCTGCATGCCGGCATTGCGCTCGGGATTGATCGGCTGATCCGTCGGCAAGGCGACGCAGGTCGCATCCTTGTCGGCGATGTGGGTGTCCTGCCCTAGCGGCGAGACCGGCGCGGTGATAATGCGTTCGGAAACGTCCTTGTTGGCGATCGAGGCCACGTCGTAGACGCGCATGCCGTCCGTGCCCTCGGCGACATAGAGGTATTCGCCGCGGAGCTGCAGGCAGCGCGCCTCGTTCGAGGAGTGACCGTACGCCTCCTTGAGCTCGCGGCCCGCGGCCAGGTGCGCCTTGTAGTCGTCGGGGTAGGCGTATTTCTCGAGATAGCTGCCGATCACGGCCTGCGGCTCGTCCCAATGCGTGACGCGCACGGCCTCGATCCGGCTCTCCTCGCCGACCCAGGCGTTGTAGCCCACGAAATTGACGAAGTTCGTACCGTAGAGCAGGAGCTGCGCCATGATCGCGTTGTTGTCGTTCTGATCCGACACGTGGCAATCGGTGCAGGTCTTGGTCTCGGTCTTACGCTCGGTGTGCGGATAGTGCGCGGAGAACGCCTGGCTCGAATAGCCCGACGACGAGGTCGAGGCCTGCTGCACATAGATATGGTCGCGATTGATGTTGGTCGAACTCAGGACGAGCGCCGAGCGCGAGGCGATGGGCGCGATGATGTTGCCCTTGATCGTTCCGGCGATGCCGAGCTGGAACATGTCGTCGCGCGCGACCTCGGGATTGTAAGTGGCAAAATTGCGCGTCTCGCCACCCTCGTAGTGATGCTTCTCGGTCTTCCAATTGGCCTCGATCGGCAGATGGCAGCCGGCGCAGCTCGTCGTCCACGAGAGATGACAGGTGAAGCACGCCATCTTGTCGTTCGAGTGCGCGAGCTCGGATTCCGGAATCCCCGGGCCCCATTTCATCGACGTGCCCATCGACATGAGCTTCGCTCGCGCCGCGCGCGGATTGTATTCGGGCTTCGCGGGATCGACCGTGTCTTTGACGAGCGTCACCTGCCATTCGAGGCCGGGATAAAGCGCCGAGCGCTGAAAGAGATGGCCGTCGCGCCATTCGAAACGCGCGCGCCCGTCCGACGTGCGCAAGAGCGAGAGGTCGTTGTAGGGCGGCGGCCCCGCCGCCGGGCCGCTGGCGAGAAGGTCGGGATATTTCGTCGCGGTGCCGTGGCAATCGGCGCAGGTGATCTCGATCGCGGCCTGGACCTCGTCATAGATGTGGCCGCTGCCGTGAGCATCCTGCGCGAAGTGGCAGTCGACGCAGTGCATGCCGTACTCGATGTGGACCGATTCGAGATGGACCGCCTTCTCGAATTTCTCCGGGTCGTCGTTCGGGATGATGTTGTTGTGATCGTCGAGCAGGTTGCCCTTGCGGTCGTGCTTGAAGACGGCGCGGAAATTCCAGCCGTGGCCGTGATAGTCAGCGAACTGCGTGTCCTTGATCTGCGGGTTCAATTCGCTGTCGTCGGCGGTGAAGTCATAGCTCGCCCACTTGCCGCGCACGGCCGCGCCTTCGGGATTGCGATCGAGGACCTTGCGTTCCTCGGCGATCGAAAGATGCTGCTCTTTCTCGGGCCACATCTGCGGCGCTGCCGTCTCGTAGTCCCACATGGTGTAGCCGAGCCACGTATTCATGAAGAGGTTCGGCTGATGCATGTGGCAGATCATGCACTGCTCGGTCGGGATCGCGTTCGTCATCACGTGCTTGAGCGGATGGGCACTCTCGTTATGCGGGATGGTTGGATCGACCGACTGGCTCATGCCGCGGTTGCCGAACTTCGCATATGGCCCCGAGGCTTCGACGTCGCGGTTGTTGGCATAGATGACGTGGCACGAGGCGCAGCCGGAGTTGCGATAGTCGCCCGGGTTGTCGTTCGTGCCCATGAACCAGGTGAAGGGGTCGTTCAACCGCGTCTTCGTGATGTTGAGCACCGGGATCGAGACGCGCAGCCCGGTGCCGGGACCGCGGTTGGACTGACGGATGTCGGGCCGGCCTGGCTCCTCGATGCGCTCGAGCTCGCCGTTCGAATCCGGCAGGCCAATCTCGGGAAAGGTGCTGTTGATGTTGCGGCCGCCGCGTTCGAACACGCGGAAGATGTCGGCGGGCGGATAATCCTCCCACGCCGGCAGCGGATAGATCTGCGCGACGATGCCGTGATCATGCGTCATCTGCGGCGTCGGCTTCACCGGCGCCACCTCGGTCGCGGGCTCGCCATCCTCGGTATAGGCCTCGCCGAGGATCGAATGCTTGAACGGCACGATGCCGTTGTTGTAGGCGGCCGCACCCCAGAAATGCGCCGCCGTCGCCATGAGAGAGCGCTCCGCCGCCTGGATGATGGCGAGGTGGCACGCGCCGCACGCCTCGCGCGCGACGCGGTAATCGCTTGGATTCTCGAAGCGGATGAATTCCCGCGATTCGCGGTTGAGGAGCGTGTAGCTCTCATAGGGCTTGGCCGATGTGGCGGGCCAGTTCCACGCCTCGGGATCGCGCGGCTGGACGTGCGCCCTTTCCTCGAGTGCGCGATATGCCTCGCTTCCTTCCGCCATGACCGTCGAGCGCGTCACTCCGGCGTCGCCACCATGGCAGTCGGCGCAGCCGAGATTGACGCCCGGGCTCGTGTGCATCGTCATGGAGTCGGTGCGCGTGTGGCAGCTCATGCAGCCGGCGCTTTTGGCCTCGGCCGCCGCGGTTGTCTGCATCATTGGCGCGGGCGGCGCGGACGGGCTTTCGGCCGCGGCGGCACGCTCGGCGCCCGCGGCCAGGAGCCCCGCGGCCAGAATCGCTGCCAAGATCGTCCGCACCGCCATCGCCTCAGTATGTCAGGATGATGTTAAAGAGCGCAGAATATAAGAAATGGCCGCCGGAGAACGGCGCGACGTTGCCGGTCTGATAGAGCGCGTTGAGGCCGGAACCGGGAACGAGGGTCGCGCCCGAAAGACGCAGCACAATGTTCTGCGAGTCGAGCGGCCGATATGTGGCCGCGACCGACAGATCCCAGCCGATCTCGTCGGGGATGTTGGATTGGTGCCGCAGCAGCACGAGCGGCGCCGTGGTGACGAAGCGCAGGTAGTTGGCGTTGCCGGAGATGCGTAGCTCCGGCAGCACGTCGAAATCGGCGCCCAAGCCAAGAAGCTCGAGGCCGGGATTGATGAAGTTGGACTGGCCCTCGTTCTTCGAGGAACGCAGGTCGGCGAGCACACCGTTCGACTGCGACAGGGCGACGCCGCCGCCGCCGATGAGAGGGATGCCCTGGCGGATCCAGTAGCTCGAATCGGCGCCGGCGAATTGCGGGTTCTCGAAGATCGCGTCGAAACCCGTCGCGCGCCCGCTTTGCGGGTTGGCGTCACCGCTCTGGTAGAGCGCGGAGCCGCGCACACGGATCCAGTCGAAGTCGATCGACGGCTCGGCCGCGAAGAAGAAGCCATCGACGAATTCCGGGCTCGGCAGCGGCGACGGGCTGAACTCGTTGTTCGAGATATGGCCAAACTGCCAGTAGGTCGAGACCGTCAGGTTGAAGCGGCCAAAATGCCCGTCGCCGTTGTAGCCGAGATAGTTCACGTCATAGTTATAACCGGTGAAGCTGCCGATCGGCAGCGGGCGGACCAGGAAGCCGTTGTTGTCGTAGTAGAACTGTCCGGCCTCGTGGTTGTCATTGCGTACGTACGTGACCTGCGACGTGAAGCCGGTGAGGGGCATGTCCTGGCGATAGAGGTTGGCGATGAACACGTCATCGCGCCGGAGCGGCTTCGAGACATCGTTGAGGCCGCTGTTCGTGTCCTTCTCAAGGCGGCGGAAATAGGCGAGATTGTATTGCCAAAGGTTGTTTTGACGGTCGCCGAAGAGCCGCACGCCGAGCTGCGTGTCCTGGAACAGGAAGCCGCGGAAGTCGGTCGAGAAAGGCTGAATGCCGACGCGGATCGAATCGAAGTCGTAACGCTCCGACACGTTGCGGATGTGATAATCAACGAAGGCTTCCTGCAGCGCGCCGAACGTGTCGTCGCGGACGGTGCCCCTTTGCGGATTGATGTTGATGACGCCGCGCTCGTCGACCGCGGTGTGATTGAAATTGAAGGCGGGCGTTAGGCGCAACTCGATCTCAGGCGGCTTGTACGCGGTATCGCCCTTGAACAGGTCGAGATTGAGAAGCGCGGTCTGGCTGAAGAGCGAGCGCCCGTATTTGCCGAACACGCTGTTCGAGCCCGGCGTGTTGACCGATTGCGGCGCCACCGGCGTCGGCACGCGCGCGGGCTCGTAGAGCGTATCGGAAATCGCGCCGAGGCTGAAGAACCAGTCCTCGCCGAAGATCGGCTTATCGCCCTTAAGGCTGTTCGTGTTGTAGGGATCGAACATGTTCTCGCGGCGGCCGAGCGCGTCGAGGATGCGCCAGCGGTCGGGCACGGGCAGGAACATGTCGCTGGTCGTCGGTTGCGGCGGCGGCACCGCGTTGGGATTTCCGAGCGCGGGCGGCGCCACCGGCGGCGGCTGGCCAGGAATCTGCCGCTCAAGCGGCGCCGGCGCGGCCTGGTCCGCCGGCGCGGCTGGCGCGGGCGCCGATGCGTCGTCGGCGTACGCCGCGCGCGCAACGAGCGCGAGGGCCGTCATGACGAGCGGCGCGAACCGCCGCTTGCTTCCCCCCAGCCGCATTCTATCGGCCGCTCTCGCCGGTCACGAGCATGGCGTAGCCTCTCGCGAGGTCAGGAACGGCGCGACGGGGCACGTGATGTAGACAAGGTTCGTACCGTCGACCGTCACCGTGTCGGCGCGGATGCCGGAGGGCGCGTTGTTCACCGTCGGCACGCCCGCGACGCTGATCGAACCATCGCCCTGGATGCCGACATAAGCGATGAGCGCGTCCTGCTGGATGCCGTCGCCCGATATGCCGAGCGCGCCCACGAGCGTGCTGCCGCGGTAGATCGGGAAGCCGCCCGAGAAGATTTGCAGGCCGTTCGCGATCTGCGTCTTCTCGCCGGCAGCAACGGGCGTGAGCCCGACGCCGGCACCGCAGCCCGTCGCGGGCAACGTGCCCGCCGTGAGGAACGTGGCGAGATCCGGCAGGACAAGGTCGGTCTGAAGCCCGGTCGAGAACACGCTCCAGCTTCCGGCGGGAAGGCTCAAGGGCCCGGGCGGCTGGCCATCCTGCCCGTCGGGATAGAACGGCCGCGCCAGATTGCCGATCGCGACCACGGAGAACGCCGTTCCGACATTGAAGACCGTGGGATCGCCGACGCTCGTCCCATTCATGTAGTAGGCGAAGGTCCCGCCTGGCGCGCTCGACGCGGCGGCGAGCGGCCTGATCGTGTTGAAGGCGCTGCTCGCGTCGTTGCGCGAGAAGAACACGGACGAGCGCGCCTTCTGCAACGACACGTCGATACCGAAGACGGGCGCATCCTCCGAGCGCGCGACCGCGAGGATGTTGCCGTCGAGATCGATCACGCTGGCCGTAACCTCGGCAGCGGTGTTGAGCGGGATGCGGATGCCGGCGCGGGTTTGCGCGGCGACCGAGAGCGCATTGCCGACGAGCGCCTGCGCCTCGAACTTGGTGAGATGGCCGACGGCCGGCGCAGTGCCGTCGATCGGCGGAAAGCGCGGCGCGCCCGCGGTCGTGACGAGCACGAAAGCGTTGAGGCCCGGGAACGCGGTGAAACCCGCGGGCGGGGTCGCGCCATAGAACGAGGTCGTCGCGTTCGCATCGGCCTCGATGCCGGACGCCGCCATGCCGTATTGCTGAGCCGCCAGGACACCACCGCCGGCGTAGAACGGCGCAACGGCCGCGAACGATGGCGCCGGAACCGGCGCGGCTGGCGACGCAGGTGGCGTTGGTGACGCCCCGAGATAATTGAGCGAGACGCCGTTGACGAAGATGTTAGGAGCCTCGATCGGCAATGGCGGCGCAAAGCCGGACTGGCCGGCCAAGGCGATCTCCTCGTCCGTATTGGCGCCAAGCGGCGGCGGAACGGTGTTGAGCGAATATGTCGCGGTGCTCATCACGCCAATACCGCCGACGAGCACGCCGCTTTTGTAGAGCGGCAGGCCACCCGCATCGGCGGCGAGGCCGAGCGGCGCCGGATGCGGCCCCGCCGTGGTCCCGGCGCCGGAGCCGATCAGGTCGGAGCAGGCGAGCTGGCTAAACTGGACGCCGAACAGCGGACCGCCCGGATTGCCGGCGACGCCGACCGGGAAATGCTGCTGGATGATCTGGTTGGCGGTGCGCGTCGAGAAAGCATTGCCGCCCGAGGAGAGATAGGCCGCGGTGACGGCTTTCGAGATGGCGGCGAGCGTGGTCGGCACGCGCGTATTCTCGAGGCCGCCGACCGCGCCCGTGCCGGAGCTGATGGTGGCGCAGGGATTGGCCTTGCACGTGGTGCCGTTGGGTCCGGCAGTGGCGACGCCGGCCATTTGCGCGACGGCCAGAACATTGCCGACGCGGTCGACGACGGCGACGACTGCCGGGCTGAGACCCGCCGCCGCGTTGACCGCCTGGTTCACGATGCTCGTCGTATCGGCCGTCGAGAGCATTTCCGTGGTCGGATCGGCCGCCACGAAGGTTTCACTGCCGAGCCCGCCACCGCCCCCGCCGCAATCGCCGGGCGCCATGCACAGCACCGACAGCACAGCCATCGCCGCCTTGAACCACGGCGCCGCCGCCAGCCTTGCCGACAGATGCTTCATCGGAAAATTCCCCTCACTGGCCGGCACTCGCGGTCTTCATCTTCCCGAACTCGGGACGGTGGAAGACATGGCACGAGGTGCAGGTCGACTGCGCCTTCAGGGCGGCGCGCTCAGAGCCGTGGCACGAGACGCACGACTCGATGCCCGGCACGAGCACATCGCTGCTCTTCTCGGAATGCGCCGAGTCGTGGCAATCCGCACACTGGAGCGCCTGGTGCTTCGCGTGATCGAACTGGGCCTCAGGCAGGAAGCGGGTACGCAGCAATACCGGCGCCACGCTCAAATGGCCATCGCTCGTTCCGGTCACGTGGCAATAGGCGCAACCCCGCTTCGGATCAAAGATGATCGTCATGGCGTCGTCGGCGCGCGCCTTGGCCCATTGCAGCGCGTCGCGGCGTTCGGCCTCGCTCGGCGTTTCGGTCGTGCCGACGGGCCGCCGCGCAAAGGCGGGCGCCTCGGGATCCTGCACCCCGCCTTCGAGCGCCATGCGCGCGTAGAAGTCATTGACGGCATTGACGACGGCGGCGACGTCGCCATGCGGTACCTCGCGCCACGGCAGGTCGGCATCGAATTTGAGATCGTGGCAGGAATGGCATTGGCCCTGGAATGTGATCGGCTGGAACCCCTGCCCGCTCGGCTCGGGCACATGGCAATCGGCGCACGTCATGGTCTTGTAGCCGTGCGGCGTGAGGAACCCCGCCGGAACGAGATGCGCCGCGTGCGAGAAGACGAGATTGGAATGGTCTTGCGCCTTCTCCTTCCCGTCGAGCGGCACGCGCGTAAAGCGCGGCGCGGCCGCGTCGGCGACCACCGTCGCGCGGAATTGAGGATGGCCAGCCGGAAAGCCGCTGACGTTCTCGATTCCGGCCTTGGGAGCCGTTGACGCAAGCTCGGCGTGACAGTCGACGCACAGCGCCTCCGCGCGGATGACGAGGGCGCGCACGCCGCGGTGCTCTTCGTGACACTCGGCGCAGCGCGTCGTCTCGAGATCGTGGCGCGAGCGGCCGAGATCGACACCGACCGCGAGATGCCCGCCGATGTCGCCGTGACAGGAGAGACAGGCGCTGTCGGGCACGCTGGCGAAGGCGGCGCGATGACACGTGCCGCAATCCTGCGCGAAGAAACGGTGCGGGTTCGAGAGAGCGCCGGCATTCCACGATAGGCTGATGTAGGTCGCAAGGCCCGTCTTCGGCGTCTGCTTGCTCGAGGTGATAACGGCGCCGAACGGATAGACGGCGATCGGCAGCACGAGCCCCACGATCGCGAACAGCAGGAAGAGCACCCATGACCAGCGGCGCCGGCTCCATCCGGCCTGGAAAAGGCCGATCCGGCTTTGCGACATGAGCCGTTCGAGCGCATCGCCCAGAGGCTGCGTCAGCTCGATCGTCAGCGCGGCGTCGAACCCCTCGGGCGGCTCGGCGATGACGATCTCGTAGGGACCGATATTGATCTTGTCGTTGGGAAAGACGGCGGCGCTCGCCGCGCTCGCACCGTTGATGCGCAGGAACTCGTCCGCCGCGCGCTCGATCGAGAGCCCGCCTTCGCGCTCATTCAGGACCGCGGCATGGAGCCCGATACGGATGTCGGCGAGCTGTATCTCGTTGTCGGAGCCGCGCCCCAGCCGGATCGCCTCGCCGGTGACGGTCTGGGCGCGACGCATGATCGCGTCGGCGCCGCGCCGGGTCAGGAAAGTGACCTCAACCTGCATCGGCCCGGACCTCGACGGAAAAATGCGACTCGTTCAAGACTGACTCACGGAAGGCACGATGGAGGGAAGTCCTCAAAAGAGGAAGAAGACGGAAACGACATGGGCAAGGAGCGCCGCAAGAAGGCCAAAGGACAACGGCACGTGGAAGTAAAGCCAGACGTCCATCATCGCCTTGTAGCTGAGATCGCTCCGCGCGCGCGCGAGAAGCTGTCCCTTTTCGTCGAGCAGCACGCGGACCTGGCGATAGGCGTCTTGTTGTTCGGGCGGGCGGCGCGCGGCGACCTCGTCGACACCCGCGATCGCACGCCTCGTGGTGCAGTTCGGATATGCGCCCCTGATCTGTTGCCAGCCCGAGCCGCCGATCTCGGTCCGCTCGGTCGCGTCGCGCACGAGACGCGCGGTCTCATCATCGATCGTCATCGCCGCCGCGCGCAGGCTGTCGTTGAGGACAGCGATGCGTGCCAGGATCTGCGGCATGGTGGTGCCGCCGCGATTTTCGGTCATGAGCCGCGGGTAGTGGACGTAGCAATAGATGCCGAAGGCGCCGCTGGCGATGACGAGACACATCAGCACATAGGCGGCGGTGTGGATGTTCCAGCCGAAATGGAAACCCGTGTGGAGCGTCGCGACGACAAGGAGCGCGAGGCCCAGATAGACGTGCGCCGATAGCCATCCTTCGAGCTTGCCTTGGCTCACGGCATAGGAACGCTTGCGGTAGCCGAACCACATGAGCCACAAGATGAGGAGCGCGCCCACGGTGCCAAGCAAATAGCCGACCCAGGTTCCGCCATAGCGGTCGCCGAGTGGCACATAGCCGTAATAAAGCACGATCGACGCGAGGACGGCCGCGGCGGCAATTTTGAGGAACAGGAAGTTGCGGTACTGGAGGAACGGCGTATGCCGGTCCTCCTCGTGCGCGGGCCGTGCGACCCGCTCTTCCGCCCGCGCGCGCACCTGCATCACGGGCCTCCCCGGATGACGCTGATGAACTCCTCCGGGTTGACGCGGATCGCGGCACCGGTGGGGCACGCCCGGACACAGGACGGGCCGCCGTCGATGTCCTTGCACATGTCACACTTGACCGCGTGCTTGCCGCCGGTGCGCCGCGCCATCGCGTCGGGCGACTTGTCCTCGCCGGGTCCCGCGCCGCGTCCGAACAGGAGCCACTGCAGCAGGCTCGGCTTCGCCGCCGGCACCGCCGCCATCTGGATGACGCCATAGGGGCAGTTGCGCTCGCAGTTGCCGCAGCCGATGCATTTGTCGTCGATGAAGACTTCGCCGTTGGGTGCGCGGTGAATGGCGTCAGCCGGGCAATCCTTCATGCAGTGCGGATGCTCGCAGTGACGGCACGAGGTCGGCACGTGAGTTGTGTTGTAGGTGGGCCCGGCCTCGCGGTTGAGCCGGCTCACGCCATGATGTGTCTCGGCGCACGCCTTCTCGCAATTGTCGCAGCGCACGCACAGCGATTCGTCGATCAGCAGCACGTCGGTCGCCTCGCCGAGACCCTGGTGGATCAGGAACTCGATGAGGCCGCTCTGCGTCGCACCGAGCTCCATCCGGTGCTGTTCCATCAGACGGTGCTGGAGCCGGTCCTCGACTTGGCGATGCAATTCCGGCGCGTGCTCGAGGAGCGTTCGGAAGGCGGCGCTGTCGATCTTGATCGCCTCGCATGCGACGGCGGCGCGCACGGTGGCCGAGCGCTTCATCTTGGTCAGCATCGCCATCTCGCCGACATAATTGCCGGCCGGGAGATAGCCCAGGACGATGTCCTTGCCCGCGATCTTGCGCGACACCGTCACCGAGCCGGTCCGTATCAGATAGACCGGATCGTCTTCCGCTCCTTCCTCGATCAGCGTGTCGTTGGGCTTGAACGCGACGACCTTGGCGCTGTCCAGAACTTCGTGCAGGCGCTGCTCGTCGACGCCTGGCGCGAGATAGGTCTTGATCTGCCGCACCACCGCGTCGCGGTCGATCACCTGCTTGATCTCGGGCACGGAGCGGACGAGCTTCACCATCGTGTTGCGGTCAACCTCGAGCAGAAGCGAGGGTTTGGTCGCGACCGTCGTCGCGGTGCGGCGGCGGCCCGAGATCAAGCCCATCTCGCCGAAGAACTGTCCGCCCCCGAGCCGTACCATATCGTCCGGCTGCTCCGGATTGATCTGGATGCCGACCTCGCCGTCGAGGATCGAAAAGAGCGAATTCGTGTAGTCGTTGCGCCTGAACACGATCTCGTTAGCGAGCTTCGAATGAATCTCGGAATGGAGCAGGAATTCGCGGATTTGCAGCGAAGTGAGCGAGCGGTAGAGCGGCAGCCGCTCGCGGATCGCGGTGACGAGATCGGTCACCGACATCGCGACGCGCGCCTTGTCCAGCTTGTCCTGAAGCAACGGCTCGTCGGCCGGGGGGATGTTGTTGCCGAGGATGTACTCCACCACCTCATAGCCCTGATTGAGGCAGTGCTTGATGAGCGGATATCCCGCGAGAGCACCGATGATGTAGAGGCCGGGGATCTCGGATTCGTAGGTGTCGGACACGTGCGGATAGGCCGTCGGGCTGTCGCTCGGGAACGTGATACCGCAGGATTCGACGAACTTGCGCGGCGGCAGCGCGCCGATACGGGCGATGATGCGATTGCATTTGACACGCGCCTCGCCGTCGGCCGTGTCGATGACGAGCGCGCCTTGCTCAACCGCCTTGGGCTCGGAATTCACGAAAGCGGTGATCTGGCCCTTGTTGATCATGCCTTGGATGAGAGCAGCGTTGGCCGGCTTCGCATAAGGATAATCAGCAACGCGGTTGATGATCGTGACATTGTTGTTGGCAGCGAGCGCAAGCGCGTTCTCGATGCCGGCGTCACCCGTGCCGATGACGATGATCTCTTCGCCGTGATATTCGTCGGGGTCGTCGAGCTGATACTGGACGAACGCCTGCTCCGCGCCGGGAAGGCCGAGCTTGCGCAGATTGCCCTGAACGCCGATCGAGAGCACGACATGCTCGGCCGTGATTGTCTCGCCGCCGCCGAGGCCGATCTGGAAATTGCCGCGCTCGCCCTTGATCGAGACGACCTCGGTATTGAGGCGGATGTTGGCCTTGGCGCCCTCGACGCCTTTGGTCCAGGTTTCAATCACCTCCTCGCGCGCGCCTTCCTTGAAGCCGAGCTCGCTCCGCAGCGGCAGGAACTCCGGCGTCGCCATCACGTGCTTGCGCTTTTGATACTTGAAGATCGTGTCGTTGACGTGGGCGGTGCGCTCGAGCAGGACGTGCGTCACGCCGTTCTTCGCAGCGCGAGCGGCCGCGCTTAAGCCGGCGGGGCCCGACCCGACGATCGCGATCGCAAATTGAGCGGCCACATGTCCCCCGCAAACCCCTGAGCGGCGCCTCGGCAGGCTTCGGCGCCGCGTGTCGTCATGCAATACCAGATCGCCCGTTTAGACAATAGAAATCATGGCTTGGCCGCTGTTTTGCAGGCGCGAGACGACGCCTCAGACGACCCCGACGGTGCGGCCCAGCGCCTCGCCGATCGGCAGCCGCACGACGGTGTCGGCGAGGTCGTCGAGGTGGGTCGGCGCGCGGTTGACGATAGCAAGAGCGGCGCCGATTCGCTTGGCGGCTTCGGGGAACGAGGCGGCCGGGTAGACGACGAGCGAGGAGCCGATGGCGAGGAAGAGGTCGGCCGCGCGCGTCGCCGCCTCCGCGCGCGCCATCGCGTCCGTGGGCATGGCCTGGCCGAACGAGACGGTGGCGGTCTTGACGAACCCGCCGCAGTGCGCGCAGCGCGGGGCCGAGCCACTGGCCTCGAATTTCGGCCGCAGATCCGCGATTTCGTAACGCTCCGCGCAATCGAGACAGTGCGCATAGGTGGTGTTGCCGTGCAGCTCGACCACCTGACCGGGGGGGACACCCGATGCCTGGTGCAAGCCGTCGATGTTCTGGGTGATGACGGTCGCGACCTTGCCGCGCCGGACCAGCTCGGCCACGGCGCGATGCCCGCGATTCGGCCGGGCCGCGCGGAAGATCGCCTCGCTCTCGAAGCGGCGGCGCCACGACTCGATTCGGGCAGCCTCCGACTCGAGAAAGCTGTCGAAATCGATCGGAACCTGTTTTGTCCACAGGCCGCCAGGGCTACGGAAGTCGGGAATGCCCGATTCGGTGCTGATGCCGGCACCGGTGAAGACGACGGCACGCCGCGCCGCCGTTATGAGGCGCGCCAGCGCCGCGAGCGACTCGTCGGCCGCGCCGTCCCGCTCCTCGCTCATGGTGCCACCTCCGCGACACTTTCCGCGCGGCTCACGAGACCCATGCTGCCCGCGGTGTTGGCGACCGCGGCAAGGCAATAGGCCGCGCGCGCCGGCGGCAGCCAAACGAGGAAGCGCGTGACATAGCGGCCGCCTTCGTTCTCCGGCAGTTTCTGCGCGTCGAGCCGCACGATGTTGGCGCCGGACTGCGAGAAGATGTCGGCCAACCGCGCGATGAGGCCGAGCTGGTCGCCGCCCTCGACCTCAACCCGGTGGGTGATGCGGCCCGTCGGCCCGGGCACCGGGTCGAACGGGTAGGCGACGACGCGGATTTGCGCGCCCTCGAGCTCGGACAGGCCGACGAGGCCACGCTCGAGCGCGTCGGGCGCGAGCCCGGCCGGGAGTTCGCAGATCGAGGTGAACTCGGCGCCCTTGCCGAGCACGGCGAAGGTCGTGTCGCGCAGGTTGATGCCGAGCGCGAACATATGATCCGCGATGGCGGCGACGAGGCCGATCCGATCGCGACACAAAATCGACACGAGCGCGACCCCTTGCATCGCCTCCTACCAGTTGCGCGTCGGCGCTGCGGAGTAGAGCGCCTCCTTGATCTCATCCATGTGCTCGACGGCGTAGGTGTATGCGTCTTCCATGGTCTTGCCGAGACCGCGCCAGTCGAGGAGACCGATCGAGCCGAGCGTCGGCTTCAGCAGCACGTCGGGCTTGAACCGCGCCGAGCCATAAGTCGCGGCCGCGTTGATCGTGGCGACCCGCCACAGCACCTGGAAGATCGACGGCCCCTGCGGCGCCGAGCGCCACGAGAAGCCGCGCGATTTCGGCTCGGATTTGGCGGTGAATGGCGTGTCGGAATGGATGTCGACGGCGATGATCGGCCCACGCCCGAGCGCGCGCATCACATCGACCGGCATGTTGTTGATGATGCCGCCATCGACATAGATCTGGCCGTCATTTATGAGCGGCGGAAAGATTCCGGGGATCGAGATCGAGGCGCGGATCCAGGTTGCGAGCCTGCCCTTGTCGTGGATCGCGGGGCCGCCCTTCGTAAGGTTCGCCGAAAGGCAGAAAAAGCCCAGCGGCAGATCCTCGATGTCGAGCCCGCCGAACCACTTGTCGAGCCAGGTGCCGATACGCCGGCCCGACAGGAGCGCCACCGTCGGAATGGTGAAATCGGTGAGCGGGCTGCGGCCGCTGAACGTGTCCTCGTAACATTGCAACATCTTATCGCGCGGCCATTCCGCGGCGACCATGCCGGCGACGATCGATCCGATGCTCGTGCCGCCGACGAGATCGATCGGCACGCCGTGCTCTCTCAAGGCCCATATAATGCCATAATGCGCGACGCCGCGCGCGCCGCCGCCCGCGAGCACGAGGCCGATCGCGCGCCCTGTCATCAGCCGCGCGAGCCGCTCGATATCCATATCGCTGCGGATGTGATGGTGCATCTTCGCATCGTGCAGCGCGAGCCAGCCCGCCGTACCGCGAATGGGCGCGTCCTTCTCCCATACAAGCGCGAGATCGAGCGGGCGGATTGTTTCCGGCGTGCTGTCGAAGCGCAGCGCGTCGAACAAATGCGGCGTCTGGCCGCCGCGCGCCACGAGCAGCAGCGAATCGGCCTGACGCAGGCACAACTGCGTCCACGGCGTCGGGCCAGGCTCGGAGACATAAACGACGAGATTGTGGCCGGCCTCGAGCTCGCGGAACCAGTCGAGCGAGCGTCCGGCCGCGATCTGGTGTGTGACGCAGACGACGGAATGGTACTTTGCGAGATTGGCAACGAGCTTCAGAGCGAACGAGTCGATGTCGAGCTCGGGGTCGCTCGGGATGATCGCAAGCGAGCGCTCGAACGGCTTGGCTTGTCGGTCGCTCTGCGTTGCGCGCAGGCGGGTGATGAGCGTCTGCGTGATCGCGAGCAGCGCGCCCGGGTGGCGGTCGGCGAAATCTTCCCATTCCTTCTTGGCGATCGACAGCACCTCGGCGTCCCTGAGGCAGCGCACTGTCGCCGAGCGCGGCTCGCCGCTGATGAGGCCCATCTCGCCGACGGTCTCGCCCGGACCAATGCGGCCGACGAAGCGCTCGGGCCCGGAATCGCTCGCGACATAGACGCCAAGCGCGCCGCTCACGACGATGAAAAGTTCGTCGGACGGATCACCTTGTCGGATGAGCGTCTTGCCGCCGAGCGCGGTGAACCAGGTGAAGCTATCGGCGATTTCGACGAGTTGGTCTTCGGCGAGATAGGAGAACGGCGCGACTTTCGAGATCAGCGCGACCCACTGGTTTTCGACCGCTACACGCGACATGCGTTCAGAACTCGACCACCATCATCGGGCGCCCCTCTCGTTGTCCCCGCTTTATCCCGAGTCGCGCGTTAACGATATCATAGCGCGCTTTCGCCGCTCAAGGCGTGCGCCGCGCTGACGCAAGCGAGCGTTCGCCGAACGCTCGGATTCCGCAACGATATCAATGGCTGCACGGCCGGCAATAAAGATTTACGCATTGTTGACAGCGGCCTTTTTCAGTGCAATCCTCGCGTTTGGGGGACCGATGCGGTTGGGGGGTTCTTTCCGAAGTCTTCCAAGCCACGCCTCCAGCGGACTGAGCACAATAAGGGAGATTTCACCGATGGCGCGAGTCTTGCCGATTCTCACTGGTGTCGCCGCAGTGGTGGCCATGGCGTACGTCGTGCCCGCGCACGCCGCAGGCCCGTACGATGGCAATTGGGTCCTCGATGCACCGCCGGCTGGCGGCGCGATCGGGTCCGAGGGCCAATATACCTGCCCGGCGATCCGTATTCCGTTCACCGTCAACAACGGCCAGGTCGTTGGCGATCTGCATCGCACCGCGACAGGCACGATCGAAGCTGGCAAGTCGTCGAATTCGTCGCCGCTTAGCGGCTCCGTCAATGCGGACGGTTCGGCGTCGGTCAGCTGGCAGAACTTCCATGTCACCGGCAAGCTGAGCGGCAGTTCCGGCGCGGCGAGCTGGGCCGGCGAATGCGGACCCCGCACCGGCACGATCACCAAGGTTCAGTAATCGCTTTCGAGAGCCCCCAATCGCGGCACGAGCGGCACCAGCGCCGCTCGTGCCAGTGGGCGCCCTCCTTCACAAACTTCAGGTCGCCGACATAAGTCCGCACGTTGGCCCACTGCGGCAACGACGTGGGGCTTTTTGCTGTCTATGGGCTGAGCCATGCGCGAGAACCGGGTAAGGCAGATTTGGGCAGCGAGCGGCACCGTCCTGAACGGCTGGTGCGCCATCCCGAGCGGCTTCTCCGCCGAGCTGATGGCCCAACTCGGCTGGGACTCAATTGTCATCGATGCGCAGCACGGCCTCGTCGGCTATGGCGACATGGTGGCGATGCTGCAGGGAATCTCGACGACCGCGGTGACGCCGCTCGTGCGCGTACCGTGGAACGATCCCGCCGAGATCATGAAGGCGCTCGACGCCGGCGCCTACGGCATCATCTGTCCGATGATCAACAGCCGCGCCGAATGCCAGGCGTTCGTGGGCGCGTGCCGCTATGCGCCCAAGGGCTATCGCAGTTCCGGCCCCGTGCGCGCCGCGCTCTATGGCGGCGCCGACTACACGGCGAAGGCGAACGAGACAATCGTCGCCATGGCCATGATCGAGACGCGCGAGGCATTGGGCGCGCTCGACGCCATCATGTCGACGCCCGATCTCGACGCCGTCTATGTCGGCCCCTCGGATCTCTCGGTGACGCTGGGGCTGCCGCACGGGCTTGACCGCAGCGAAGACGTGGTGCTGCGCGCGCTCGCAGATATCCTCGCCGCCTGCCGCCGGCATCACATCAAGGCCGGGATTCACACCGGCAGCGCGGCTTACGCCAAGCGCATGGTCGAGATGGGCTTCGACTTCGTGACGCTGATGAGCGACGCGCGCTTCCTCACGCTCGCCGGTAGCGAGATCGCACGCGAGATGCGCGCCGCGATCGCGGCCCAGAAGAAGACGTGAGCGAGACGGCGCCGGCGCGGCGCATCGACGTCCACTTTCATATCATTCCGCCGTTCTATCGCGATGCCGCCTATGCTGCAGGCGCAGGGCCGGCGTTGGGGCGTTTCCCCGAGTTCTCGCCCGAGCTCGCACTCGATCTCATGGACCGGAGCGGCATCGAGCTGGCGCTCACCTCCGTTTCGCAGCCGGGCGTGCAATTTGCGATGCCCTCGGCGGCGCGCGAGCTCGCACGCCGCTGCAACGACTATGCGGCCGAGCTTGCGGCGCGACGGCCCGAACGCTTCGGCGCCTTCGCGCTCGTGCCGATGCACGAGATCGACGACGCCTTGGCTGAAATCGCCTACGCCTACGACATGCTCGGCTTCGCGGGCGTGTGCCTCTTCGCGAGCTACGGCGCCAAGTTCCTGGGCGACCCACGTTTCGAGCCCGTTCTTGCGGCGCTCGACGCGCGCGCGGCGGTCGTGTTCGTGCACCCGGCCTACCATCCGTCGAGCAAGGCGATCGAGCTGGCGTGGCCCGGCTTCATGATGGAGTTTCTGTTCGACACGACGCGCGCGGCGGTGAACTTGCTGTTCTCGGGCGCACTCGAGCGCTTTCCGCGCATCCGCTTCATCCTGGCGCACGCGGGCGGGCTCGTCCCGTACTTCGCGTGGCGGCTTTCGGTTTCGCCGATGGTCGATCCGCGCTTGCCGCAATGGCCGCGCGAGAAGGTCCTCGAAGGGCTCCGCCACTTCTGGTACGACACCGCGCTCTCGCCCGGAGCGCAGACCATGGGCGCGCTCAAAACGGTCGCGGCGCCCGAGCGCATCCTGTTCGGCAGCGACTGGCCCTACGCCAACTCACGCGTTCTCAGCGTCGCGATTTCCGAGCACGAGGCACCGGTTCTCCACACGCCAGCCGAGCGCGCGGCGATTGATCGCGGCAACGCGCTCGCGCTCTTCCCGCGTTACGCGTAACGCTCAGGCATCAAGGACGAGCTTCGTCCCGCTCTTGAGGCGGGAGACGCAGATACAAAGCTGCTCCTTGCGCTCGTCCGGCTGAAGATAGTGATCGCGATGCTCGATCGCGCCATCGGTCTCGAGCACCGGCAGCGGACAGAAACCGCATTCGCCGCGGCCGCAATAGAACTGCGCGTGATAGCCTTCGCTGAGCAGCGTCTCGAGGATGCTTGCCTCGGGCGGCACGAAGGTGGTGATGCCCGACTGACGCAGCTCGACCTCGAACCCGATGTTCGTCGACGGCACGGGCGGCGCCGGCGGATCGAAGCTTTGCTGCAGGATCTGCATGCGCGACAGACCGTTATCGAGCGCCGAGGCGGCGAGCGCCTTCACCAGCGGGCGCTGGCCACAGATATAGACCTCGGCCGGATATCCGAGCGCGCCGAACACCGCATCGAGATCGAGCTTGCCGCCTTCGAAATGGAAATGCGCACGCTCGCCCGCGAGCCGCGCGATCTCCTCGCGATAAGCCATCTCGGCGGCATCGGGACCGGCATAGTGAAGCTGGAACGGAATGCCGCGCCGCACGAGCACGCGCACCATGGCATAGATCGGCGCGATGCCGATGCCGCCTGCAACGAGCACGCGGTCGGCCTCGTGCAAATTGAGCTGGAACTCGTTGCGGGGCGCGGCAATCGAGAGCATGCCCCCGACCGCAACCTCATCGTGCAGATAGCGCGAGCCGCCGCGGCCTTCGGGCTGACGCTCGACCGCGATGCGATAGCGGTTCGGCGGATCGTCCTCGCTCTCGCTGCCGCCAATGAGCGAGTAGGCGCGCGGCTCGATCGCACCGCCGGGCAGCGGCACATCGATCTCGATATGCGCGCCCGGCGTCCACGGCGGCAGCTCCGCGCCATCGGCTGACTCGAGCACGAGTTCGCGGATAGACGGCGTCAGCTGACACGCTTCCTTCACGACGACCGCGATGGCGCCCATGAACGATCCTCCTTCATGCCGCCGATCATACGAGACCGCGGCCTACGCGCGAAGCACCGCTACAGTTTTTTGAGCGGCGTCGCCGGCGGCTGCGCCGGCTGCACGTCGAACGCGATCGCGGTGAGCGACACGGTCGAGAAGTGCCCGACGATCGCCACGAGCTCTACGAGCTGATCCTGCCCGAGCCGGTCGAGCGCACGCTTGTAGGTCCCCTCAGACAAGGTCCGCCGCCCGAGCAACTCGCTCGCGACCTGGTAGGCCGCCTCTTCGTCAAGATCGGTGAAGGACGGGGTCTTGCCCTCGCCGATCGCCGTCACCATCGCTTGCGACAGCCCGGCCTCGAGCGCACGCGGCACTTGCGCACTCCAGGGATAGTCGGCGCCCCAATGCCGCACCGACATGAGCACGCCGATCATCCTGAGCTTCGGCGGAAGGATCGAGCCGTCGCGGAAATAGTCGGACAGTTCGAGGATGCGCGCACACAAGGGCGGGCGATGGATCCAGGCGGAATAAGGTCCGCCGATCTGCGGCCGGCCGATCGACTTCTTGACCCGCTCTGCGACCGAGTTCTGCTCCGACGTCATTTGCGCCGGTACCGCGATGCGCGCCATGGCTCCCTCCAGCTTCTCAATTCCTCGGGCTATGATAGGGTCACCGCACCCCGATGGGAAACAGCATGGTTGGGCCGCTGTGAGACTGGCGCTTGCGCATCTTCCCTCGCCCTTTCTCGCGGCGCCGCGCGTCATCGCGAGCGGCGCCAACGGCCGCTGGCATGATTGCGCGCAAGTGTTGCCGGCGGCGCACGACCTCGGCGCGGTTCTCGCCGCCGTGTCGGCGCTGAGCGGCGCCGGTCGGCAAAAACTCGAGCGCACGCTCGACGGCCTCGCGGACGGTATCGATGTGCCGTCGCTCCTGAAGCCGATCGAGCCATTGGGCAAGATCCTCCTGACCGAAGGATCGGTGGCACTCGCGCGCTCGAACGATCAGCGTCCCGCCAAGATGGTCGTGGGCTTCTCCAAGTTCGCGACATCGCTCGCCGATCCCGAGGCCACGCTGCACCTCGCCGGAGCCGGCGTCCGCTACGACGTCGAAGCGGCGCTCGCCGCCGTTATCGGCCGCCCGGCAAGCCGCCTGACGCAGAAGGAGGCCGCGCGCGCCATCGTCGGCTTCACGCTGATGGCGGAAATCACAGAGCGCGACATGTTCGAGGCCGAGGCGCGCACCAACAACAGCCTCTTCGCCAAGAACTGCCCCGGCCTCACGCCGCTTGGCCCGGCAATCTGGATCGGCGGCGCGTCCGAGCTCGACCCCGCCGCGGAGGTGACGCTCAGCGTCAATGGCGCCGTCCGCCAGCGCTTCAAGCCGGCGGATTTCGCGCACGGCATCGAGACAGCACTGCGCGCCTGGTCGCGCGTCGTGCTGGCGCCCGGCGACATGGTGGCGCTCGGCGCCGCGATTTCGCGGCCGCGGGCCGGCAACGAGGTCGATTCGCCGATCCCGCTCGCGGCCGGTGATTTGATCGAAGTGGCCCACCCGCAGGTGGGCGTCCTGCGCGCGAGGATATCGCTATGAAGTTCGTCAATTTCGCAGTCGCGGGAGCCGAACGGTTCGGTGCGATGACGGCGGACGGGCGGCTCCTCGATCTCGAGGGCACAACGGCCGCGCGGCTCGCGCGAGATATGCCGCGCGACCGCGCCCTTACGCTGGCGCGCGCGCTGACACCGCCCGAGGCGCGCGACTTCATCGCCACGGGACGCATTGCGCTCGACGCGGCGAAGGAAACGCTCGACTTCGCCGAGACGGAGCTGCGCCGCGGCGATGCCCCGACGGGCCCGAGCGGCGAGACCATCCTCTTCGAGGCGAGCGCCGTGCGCATCCTTGCGCCGGTGCCGCGGCCGCGCAAATTCATCGCCGCCGGCAAGAACTATTTCGCGCACCAGCAGGAGATGCAGCAGCGCGCGGCGCCGGTGGGCCCGCAGCTTCCGATCGCCCACGTGCAGTTCGCCTCGACCATCGTGGGCCCGGGCGAGACCGTGCACTTCCCGAAAGAGACGAAGCATATGGACTACGAGGTCGAGATCGCGGCCGTGATCGGCCGGCCGGCCTTCAACGTCGCGCGCGACGAGGCGCTCGGCTTCGTCTTCGGCTATACCATCTTCAACGACATCACCGACCGCGACATGTATCGCGGCGAGAACCGCGAGGGCGGTGGCATCGGGCTCCTGGGCAAGAATTTCGCGGGCTTCGCTCCACTCGGGCCGGTGCTCTGCACGCGCGACGAGATCGGCGACCCGCAAAAGCTCGCCCTCAGGACACGCGTCAACGGCGAGACGCGGCAGGATTCGACCGCCGACCTCATGATGTTCAAGATCGATGAGCAGATCGCGCATTGGTCGCGGATTGGCCTCGAGCCCGGCGACATTCTCGGCACCGGCACACCCGGCGGCGTCGCGGCGGGCCGGAAGCCCGAGGACAAGCCGTGGTGGCTCAAGCGCGGCGACCGCGTCGAATGCGAGATCGAACGGATTGGTATCCTGACGACGACCATCGCCTGAACAGGAGGAAGAGATGAACGACCGCGAACGACGCCTTATCGAAAGCGAGTGCCGCGACCTCGTGGTGCAGCTCTGCCATCTGAGCGACCATGGCGAGAAGGAAAAGGCCGTCCAGTGCTTCACGCCTGACGGCACCTGGATCCGCGGCGGCAAGCCTTACACCGGCCGCGCCGAGATGCTGCAATCCTTCCGCGGCTCGCCGACCCAGGTGACCCGCCACATGACGTCGAACATTCTCATCACCGCGAAGGACGACAAGACCGCCGAAGGCGTGACCTACTATCTCGCCTTTCACAACGATCCCGGCACCGCTCAGCCGAAGCTGCCGCTGCCGCTCGAGCCGCCCTTCAGTCTCGGCGAATGGCACGACAAGTTCGTGCGCACGGCCGAGGGTTGGCGCATCTCGCATCGCGAAGTACGGCGCTTCTTCCAGGCGACCGGCGGCCACTGACGCCATGACGGACGATCCGCGGCGCGCGACCAATCCGCTCTTCAACGACAACCGGCTGAAGCTTGGCACGTTCGGCACGAACGTCAGCAACGGCTGCGCCATCACGCTTGTCGAGGAGGCGTTCAAGACGACCTGGCCCAACACTCTCGCGGCCGCGCGCGAGGCCGACGCCCTGGGCCTCGAGGCGCTCGTTCCGGTCGCGCGCTGGAAGGGGTTCGGCGGCAAGTCGAACTTCAACGGCACGAATTTCGAGACCTATACCTGGGCCGCCGGCCTCGCCCAGGCGACGGAGCGCTCCGCCGTCTTCACCACCTCGCACGTGCCGACGGTCCATCCGATCATGGCGGCGAAACAGGCGGCCACGGTCGACCACGTGAGCGGCGGGCGCTTCGCCCTCAACATCGTGTGCGGGTGGTTTGCGCCCGAGCTTGAAATGTTCGGCGCAAAGATCATGGAGCACGACACTCGCTACGAGTACGCGGCCGAGTGGATCGAGATCATGAAGCTCTTGTGGACGCGCGAGGACGAGTTCGACTACGAGGGCAAGTACCTGCGCGTGCGCAAAGGCTTCTCGATGCCGAAGCCGATCCAGAAGCCCTATCCGCCGCTGATGAACGCAGGCTCGTCCGGCAAAGGCCAGCATTTCGCCGCGAAATATGCCGACATGGCGTTCATCACGATCGACGCGAGCGACCTCGAGAAGACGCGCGCCCACATCGCCTCATACCGCCGCCTCGCGCGCGAGGAATACGGGCGCGAGCTGCAGATCTGGTGCAACGCCTATGTCGTTCAGCGCGAGACACAGAAAGAGGCAGACGACTATGTTCGCCACTACGTCGTCGAGAATGGCGACGACGAGGCGCTCGACACGCTGCTCTCGATCCAGAACATCCAGCGCCAGCAGCTTTTGCAGCAGGAGCTCGAGCGGCGGCGCTTCAACGTCAAGGCCGGATGGGGCGGCTTTCCGCTCGTCGGCACGCCGGACCACATCGTCACGCGGCTCCTCGCCATCAAGGATATCGGCATCGACGGGGTGCTCTTGAACTGGGTCGAGTACGTCCCCGGGATGCGGCTTTGGCGCGAGGGCGTGGCGCCGCGGCTCGAGCAGGCGGGACTGCGGCGCTCAATCAAGGCGGCTTAGGTCAGCGCGTCGGATCAGGCTGGTACGTCGGAAGCTGCTCCGTTTCAGACCTGACAGCTGCCGCGCGTAAGAACCTGTCGAAGCGCGTTAAGGAGAATTACCGGCTCTTAACTGCGCGCATGCTCAAACGCTGGCACACTCAAGCGCCCCCACCAGGAATCCTATCTCATGTTCCAATCGATAAAAGCTTGGCAGGCCCTATCCTTCATCGGACCAAAGCTCAAGATCGACGGCGACATTCACAGTGAGGGCGATGTCAAAATCGCCGGTTTCGTAAACGGCAATGTTACCGCGCGCAGCATCACGGTCTCCAAAGAGGGCACGCTGCATGGAGAAGCACATGCCGACACGGCCGTCATCGAGGGTGCGTTGGACGGAAGCCTGACCGCCGCCAAGGTGGTCATCGGGGCTCACGCGCACGTGAATGCCGACGTCACGTATTTCTCGCTGCAGATGGATGCGGGCGCAGTCTTCATGGGACGAAGCCGCCGTCTGCGGCCCGACACGACGTCAGCCGATTCCCAATCGGTGGTTGAAACGATGATGGTGCCCCAGGGAGAGGTTCTGAGTGCAACTGATCCGCGCCCCGGCAAGGCTGGATATCAGGCTCAGGAGCTTGGCAACTGCCCCTATCCGATTTTGGATGACACCTCGGCGGAAGCCTGCATCGAGAAGAACCTCTGCGGCTGCGGCAAGGGAAGACTAAAAGAAACCCACCCCGTTCTGGAAACAAAGCCCATCGCATCTTCACTGTTGCGCACGGTCTTCACGATGGCGTCCAGGGCATGACCCCTCCCCCACACGGCGCGCGCGCCGTGCGAATATCTCCGCGGGTGACGGCGAGCTGACGCCAGACCTAGCGCGCGGCCTTCTTCTCGCTGATGCGCTGGTGCAGGTTGCGCACGATCATGCCGGTGAGGCGCTCGTTGTGCATGAAAAGGCGCTGGCCGATCGGATAGGGATCCTGCTTCGTCACCTCGATCGGCTCCTTCAGCGCGTCGTCGGGTGATAGGCCGCGGTCGACGAAGCGCTCGACGAGGCCGATCCAGTTCTCGATGATCTGCGCCTGCTCCTTCAAATAGGCCTTTTTGCACTGCTCGCCATGGCCCGGCACGATCAACTCGGCGTCGAGCGCCTCGATCTGTTTCAGCGCCGCGAGCCACTCCCACGGGTCGCATTCCTGGAGCCACGAACGGCACTTGTGGAAGATGTTGTCGCCGGTGAAGACCACGCCCTCCTCCGGCACGTAGATCGAGGTCTGCGGCGCAGTATGGCCGGGATGGTGGACGATGTGGAACGTGTGGTTGCCGACGTTGAGCGTCAGCTCGTCCTTATAGGTGAGCTTCGGCGGATTGGACGGCGGATAATCGGGATGGCCGATGAGGAAGACGCTGTCGGGGTCCTGCTCCTTCATCCGCTCGCGCTTCTCCTCCATCGTGCCGAAAGCGTTGAGGTAGCGGTCGAAGCATTCCTTGAGCTTCTCGTGGCCGACGACGGTGACGTTCGGGAAATAGGCGTTGCCGGCGATATGATCGCCATGCGGCTCGGTGTTAATGAGGTAGCGGATCGGCGCCTTCTCCTCCATCATCTCACGCCAGCGCACGGCATCGATCGGCTGCTGCGGCGAATCGATCATGACATAGCCGTCCGAGGTCTCGACAAAGCTCGGATTGCAGCCAGCGAAATAGATCTCGGTGAAGCTGTGCGGTCCGACGCGACGCATGGAGAACTCCTTACTATTGGGTCAGGCGAGGCTGAGGCCGAAGAACTTGTCGGCGTTGCGCCACAGGATCTTTTCCTTGTCGTCCTCGGAGATCGGCAAATTCTTGACGATGTCGACGTGCTCTGAGGGATCGATCGGCACCGGCCCGTAATCGGTGCCGAACATGACGCGGTCGGGGCCGAACACCTCGACGGCCTCGCGCACATGCGGCGCCCAGATGCCCATCGTGTCGACCGCCAGATGCTCCTTGAGATAAGAGCTCGGAAGGCGCTTGCATTTGATCTTGGCCGATTCCGGCATGCCGTCACAACCGAGCCGCCAGCCGAAATCGAGCCGCCCCATCACCGGCAGCAGCCCGCCACCCATGTGGGCGACCACGATCTTGAGGCGCGGGAAGCGATCGAACAGGCCCGAGAGGATCATGCGCGCCAAAGCCATCGCCGTGTCGAACGGCCGCCCGACGAGCTCGTCGAGCTTGTATTGGTCCATCTGCTGATCGTGGCCGATCGGCACGCGCACGGGATGGATGAAGATCGGTGCCTGCCGCGCCTCGGCGAATTCCCAGAACGGATAAGTGTCTTCCGTGTCGATGAACCGGCCGTGCCAGCTCGAGCACACGAGCAGCCCCTTGAAGCCCAGGGGCCCGAGGCAGCGCTCGGCCTCGGGGATCTGCGTCCGGTCGAGGGGATTGATCGTGCCCATGCCGTAGGTGTTCTGAGGCGCCTTGCCGACGATCGTCGCGACCTCGTCATTGCCGTACTTGATGATGTCGAGCGCAGGCTTCGTCGAATAAGGCGTCACCGATTCCGCCATGAACGGGCTCGAGATGAGCCGCCGCGTGATGCCGGCCTTTGCGCTCACCTCCTGCTGCAAGGCGAAATTGAACATCTCGCTGTAGCCGACCGCCGGCAGGCCACGGAAATGGCTGATCATGTTCTTGCCGACGATCTGGCCGCGCATGAGATCAGCGACGCCGAACGGATCCTCCTTGGTCGGGACCGCGGCGTGCGTATGGATATCGACCATGTGTGCCATGGGCGTGCCTCCTCGTTTTGCCGGCAGCATAGGCCGCACGAGAGCCGCGCTTCAATCGTGCCGATGGCCCGCGCTTGCCGGGCAGGCGCGAAGATGCTGGACTCCCCTCATGCTCTATCGCGGCATGGACAAGGCGGCGCTTGATGCTGCCTACAACACGGCGGCCGCCGCAGGTCCGGAGCGGCGCGACCGCATCATCGCCGATTGGACACAGCGCTCAGCGGCGCTTGGCGCCAAGACCGAGGTTCGGCGCGACCTGCGCTATGGCGAGGGCGCGCGCCACCGCCTCGACATCTATCGCTGCGGGCGCGCGAAGGCGCCGCTGCTCGTCTTCATCCATGGCGGCTATTGGCAATTCTCGGACAAGGAGACCTACGCCTTCCTTGCCGCGGGGCCGCTCGCGCACGGTGTCGACGTCGCCATCCCAGAATATACGCTCGCGCCGGCTGCGACGATCGACGCCATCGTGGCCGAGATGCGACGCGCGCTCGCCTACCTCCGCGCCGAGGTTTGCCAAAGCTTCGTTGTCTCGGGCCATTCAGCCGGCGGTCACCTCGCGACGATGACGATGGATGCGCCGGGCGTCGCGGGTGTCGTCGCCGTGAGCGGGCTCTACGACCTCGAGCCGATCCGTCTCAGCTATCTCAACGACAAGCTCGGCATAGACGAAGCGACGGCGCGGCGCAACAGCCCGCTCCATCATATCGCCACCGCCGGGCCGCCGGTCACGGTCGCCTGGGGCGCCGCGGAACTGTCGGAGTTATGCCGGCAATCAGCCGAATATTGTGATGCGCTCGTGGCCGCGGGGCGCGCGTCAACGCGCCTCGTCCTCGATGGCCAGGACCATTACGGCGTCTTGGAAGAATTTGCGAACCGCGAGGGGAAGCTTACCGCCGCGGTGCGCGCGCTAGCCGGCCGCTGAGGCGCGGCGGAGCACGATGAGAGCGTCGAGCGCGAGCCCGCCCTTCCCTTCCGGTAGCGCCACAAAGGGATTGATGTCGATCGCTTCGACCACGTCGCCGAGGTCGAGCGCGATGCAGCCCAAGGCCACGAGAGCCGCGGCCGCGGCCTCGACGTCGCAGCGCGGCGCACCGCGGAACCCGGCAAGAAGCTGGGCTGCGCGCGTGCGCTGAAGCAAGTCACGCGCCTTCGCCACGTCGAGCGGCGGTGCCGCGAACGCCACATCCTTCACGAGCTCGACGAGCCGGCCGCCTGCTCCCGCCATCACCACCGGCCCCATCTCGGGATCGCGGTGCAGGCCAAGCGCAAGCTCGACCCCGCCGTCGATCTGCTGCGCGACGAGCATGGCCGAGACAGCGTCGATGCCGTGCTCACGGAGATTGCGCTGAATACGTTCCCACGCGAGGGCGACATCGTCCTCGCTCTTGAGGCCGAGCATTACGGCGCCAACCTCGGACTTGTGCGGGATCGCATCGGACACGGCCTTGAGCACGACCGGAAAGCCGATCGCGGCTGCCTCGCGCATCGCCTGCGCGCGCGAAGTGGCCAGCGCCTCGCGCGGTGTGGCAACGCCGTACAGCCGCAGCAGCGCCTTCGACTCCGCCTCGCCAAGCATTACGGCCTTGTCCGTGGCCTTGCCGCGCAGTGCAGCAATCGCCGCCGCATCGGGCGCAGGAACGCGCACCGCGCCGTCCGCGATGTGCAGCCGTTCGGCGCGCCGCACGACCCGGTCGATCGCGCGCAACGCCTTGCCGGATTCGTTGAGGAAGGCGAGATGTGGCAGCTCGGCGCGGAGCGCGCGGCTGTAATCGTTGTGGCCGTGGCTCAGCACCGAGACGAAGACGACCGGCTTCTGCGCCCGCGCCGAGACGTAATGCTCGACGCCGCGCAGATAGGATTCCGTGCGGTCGGCACCGGGGCCGCGCGGCAGCTCTTCCTGCAAGAGCAGCATGTCGATGTTGGGATCGTGGTCGAGCGCCTCGACGCAATGGAGATAGGTCTCGCGGCTCGCAAGCACGCCATAGCCGCCGTCGAGCGGGTTCGAGACGAGCGAGCCGACCGAGAGGAGGCTCCGGAGCTTCTGATCGGTCGCGGCCGTGAGCGGCGGGAAGCTGAGATTGTTCGCCGCCGCCGCATCAAGGAGCAAGCCGCGATAGGCGCCCGAGAGGGTGATGGCGCCGAGCCGGCGCCCGGCCGGCGCGCGCGCGTGCGTCAGGTATTCAACAAGTTCGACCGCGTCGTCGAGCGAGGAAACGCGCATGACGCCGAGGTCGTCGGCCACGGCATCGAACGCCGCGGCGCTGCCGGCGAGCGATCCCGTATGCGCCATCGCCGCCGCGCGCCCGGCATCGGACTGGCCGAGCTTGTGCACGATCACGTATTTCCCCGCCTCCCGGGCGGCACGGCAGGCGGCCTTGAAGCGAGCGAGATTTGCGATCGCCTCGACATAACAGAGGATGATCTTCACGTCGGGTTCGGCGGCGAAGAAGGCGATGTAGTCGGCGAGCGAAAGCCCCACCTCGTTGCCGCTGGTGATGACATACCCGACGCCGTGGCCGCGTTCCTCGAGCACCCACTGCGTGAAGATCATCACGCCGCCGCTCTGGCCGACCATCGCGACCGGCCCGGGCGCAAGGCTCGCGTGGCGGATCTCGGTGAGCGTCGCAAGCCGGCCGGGCGCGCAGATGTTTCCCATGCAGTTCGGCCCCGAGACCGCGAGCCCGGTATCCGCGATCGCCGCCGCGAGCGCGCGCCGGTGCACCATCCCTTGCACGTCCTCCGCCTCGCCGAAGCCCGAGGAGAAGACCGTGGCGCTCCGCGCTCCCGCTGTCGCCGCCGCACGTAGAGTGTTGGCAACGCCCGCCGCCGGGATGAGGACGACCAAGTGGTCCGGCGGCTCCGGCAGGTCGCGGAAATCGGCATAGCAGCGTACGCCCCAGATCTCCGCGCGCCCGGGGTTCATCGGATAAACGGCGCCCGCAAAGCCGCAGCGTTCGAGATTGTGCCACACGCGCTCGGCCCAGCTTCCGTGCCGGTCGCTTGCGCCGACAATGACGACGTTCCTCGGCGTGGTAAGCGCGCTGACGAGGCGCCGTGAAGTCTCGAGCCCTTGGTCCATGAGGGGTGAATTTGCCACGAAATCCTGCGATGCTGATAGCGCGAGTTTTGCCGAGGGAGAGCCCGATGCCAGCGGAGAGCAAATACGAGACGGTCCTTATCGAGAAGGAAGACCGCATCGCGTACGTCATCCTGAACCGGCCCGAGAAGCGCAACGCCATGAGCCCGCAGCTCCATCGCGACATGGACGCGGCCTTGGACGACGTGGCCGATGACCCCGACACCGACGTGCTCGTGCTGACCGGCGCCGGCGAAGCATGGTGCGCGGGCCAGGACCTCCGCCTCTTCTTCCGTGAGGGCGACAAGAACCCGGCCTCGATGCGCAAGGCGCGCGCGGCTTCGCACTCCTGGCGCTGGCAAAAACTCTCGACCTTTCCGAAGCCGACCATCGCCATGATCAACGGCTACTGCTTCGGCGGCGCCTTCACGCAGGCCTGCGCGTGCGACTTCGCGATCTGCGCCGACGACGCGATTTTCGGCCTGTCCGAGGTGAACTGGGGCATCCTGCCGGGCGGCATCGTGTCATGGAACGTGGCGCAGACATTGAATTTCCGCGACGCGCTCTATTACGCCATGACGGGCGACACGTTCGACGGCAAGAAGGCGCAGGCGATGGGCTTCGTCAATTTCTCGGTGCCGCGCGCGGAATTGAAGGCGGCCGTCGTCAAGCTCGCGAAGAAGCTCCAGGAGAAGAGCCCGGCGGCGATGCGCTACACCAAGGACGCGATCCGCGCCGTCCGCACCATGAGCGAGCCGCAGGCGGTCGACTACCTGAACGCAAAGAGCGACGCGCTCCGCTTCAGCGACCGCGAGCACAGCCGCGAGAAGGGCATGCGGCAGTTCCTCGACGAGAAGACCTATCGCCCCGGCTTTACCCAGTTCGATCGCGAGGGCAAGGAATAAGCGGCAGGCTCAGTCGTCGCCTGCAGTCTCGAGCGCGCGCTTGCGCTTCTCGATCCCGGCATCGTCCTTCAGCCCCTCTTCGGAGATGTCGAACCAGTTGCCTTCGATGTCGACGGCGCGGAATTCCGCATAGGGCCGGTCGCCGGGCCGCGCCTTCGGCGTCTCGACGCCCCATTTCTCGAGCTTCTTCACGATGTCGGCGCGGCTTTCGATGTTGAAGCCGAAATGGTTCAAGCCGACCGCGGCCTCGCCCTCGAGCCGGTGCGGCAGGATCGCGAGCATGAGATAGCCGTCGCTGAGGAAATAAGCGTTGCGGCCGGCGTGCTTCAACTCCATGTCGAACACGTTCATGTAGAAATCGGCGACCTTCTTCGGATCCCGCGCCATCAAGGCGAGATGACGGATCTTCGGCTTCGCCATGGTATCCTCCGGCGTTTGTCTCGCAGCTCACTCTAAGAGTGAGCCATGCTAATGTCCATCGCAAGGCACCACACGAGGGAGCATCATGCCCGCCGCGTCGCAAATCATCGACACGCATCACCATCTCTGCCCGGTTTCCTATCTCGAAATGGTGAAACGTAAGACCGGCATCCACCCCTACGCCGAGCAGGTTTTGCGCCGCGGCAGCGCGGAGAAGTCGCTCGAAGACATGGACCGCGCCGGCGTCACGCGCTCGATCATGTCGCTGACGACGCCGGGCGTGTGGTTCGGCGACGTCGCCGAGGGCCGCAAGCTCGCGCGCGAAGTCAACGAGCATTTCGCCAAGATCGTGGCCGACCATCCCGGCCGCTACGGCATGTTCGCGGCGATCCCGCTGCCCGATGTTGAAGGCTCGCTCAAGGAGATCGAGTACGCGCTCGACACGCTCAAGGCCGACGGGATCGGCCTGTTCACGAGCTATGGCATGAAGCATCTGGGCGATGCCGCGTTCGCGCCGGTCTTCGCCGAGCTCAACCGCCGCAAGGCCGTGGTCTATACCCATCCGCTCAGGCCCGATTGCTGCGCACCGCTTCTGCCGGAAGTGTCGGAGGCGATCATCGAGTACGGCACCGACACGACGCGCACGATCGCGAGCCTCGTCTTCAGCGGCACGGCCGCGCGCTGCCCCGACATCCGCTTCCTCTTCTCGCACGCGGGCGGCACGATGCCGTTCTTGATCGGCCGCTTCGTCGGCCTCGCGCGCCAGCCGCAATTCGCTGCGCGCCTGCCGAACGGCCTCCTGCACGAGCTGCAGCGTTTCTATTACGACCTCGCGCAGGCCGCCAACCCAGGCGCCACGGCCTCGCTCATGAAGCTCGTGAAGATCAGCCAGGTACTTTTCGGCACCGACTATCCCTATTCAACCGCGGCCGAGCATGTCGAAGGGCTCGCCCAGTGCGGCTTCAGCGCCGACGAGGTGCGCGCGATCTACTACGACAACGCCGCGCGCATCCTGCCGCGCGTCAGGGGCTAGGCGCGCCCGTAGGCCTTGTCGCCGGCCTCGGCGATGCCATTCATGTAGAGCTGCCACACGCTGAGATTAATCTCGCAGGCATGAATGGCGGCTTCTTCCATGCGGTACTCCTCGGCGAAGCGCGCGACCGCGCCCCAGCCGAGATTGGAGTGCTCGAGATCGGCTTCCTGGTGCACGTGCCAGAACTCCAGTTGCTCGTCCCTGAGACCGAAGAGCTCCGCCCATTGTCCCCGCTGCACCCAAGACCAGCCGTGCTCGCGCTGCGCGCCCTTGCCATACCCGGGCACATTGACGCGCTCGGCACACGTGTTGGCGACGATGCCCTCGAGCCAGTGCTTGCCGGTCATGAGCCCGTCCCACGCGGCCCAGGCGATCTCGGTCGTCGGAATGGGCTTCTCGGCGCGGATTTCCTCGACCGGCAGGCCGATCGCGACGCCCATTTCCTCCATGATCTGCCAGTGCGGCTTGCCGCCGGCGAACTCGTTGTCGGCAATCACCTCCTGGGTGCACGCCTTCAAAATGCTCATGCGCGTATCCCAATCGGGGCAGTTGGTGGCGACGCGCAGCTTCAGGACCGAGTTGCGCTGGCGCGTGTTGAGGCGGTGCTGCTTCACGAACATCTTGCCGCGGCCCTTGGTCATGGGCTCGGTGAAGAAGAGCACGCGGCCGACATGCGCATCGACCACTTCGTCCATTTTCTTGAGCACGAGATCGGACTTCATATTCCCTCCTCAGTCATAGACGGTTTCGGAATAATGCGCGGCGTCCACCATCGCCTCGATCACGGTCGGCCCGTTCGCGCGGAGTGCCGCGCGTAGCGCGTCTTCGAGCGCGGCCGCGTTCGAGGCGGCAACGGCCGGGACGCCGAAATAATGCGCCGGCGGCGGCGACGGGTCCAGCGCCGTGCCGACATAAGGATAGGCGCGGCGCTCCTGCTTCACCTTGATGAGGGCGAGCCAGTTGTCGTCGAGCACGACGATCGGAAGCACAAGCCCAAGCCGGCGCGCCACCGCGACTTCGCCGCACGTCATTTGGAAGCAGCCATCGCCGATGATGGCGACGACCGGCAGATCAGGCCGCGCGAGCTTGGCCGCGATCGCGGCGGGCAGGCCAAAGCCCATCGACGACCAGTTGTTCGTGAGGAGGAATGTCCCCGCTGCGTGCGCCAGCCATTGCGAGGCGATCTGGTGCGTATGGGCGCCGACATCGAAGGCGAGGATTCCCTCGCGCGGCAACACGCGGCGCACCACGTCGATCGCCTGGTGCGGGGCGAAGCGGTTCGTGGGCGGACGCAAGGACGCCTGGAAGGCCGCGCGGTGCGCGGAGATCTCGTCGTCGTGCCAGTCGTTCGTGCTTTCGCCGTCGAGGGCAGCGAGCGAATGGTCGAGCCGCCCGATCACGTCCCCCGCGATCGCCACGGTTCCGTCCGTATCGGCACGCTCGATCGCGACGTGAAGGAGCGGCCGGTCGCCGATCCATGCCTCGTATTCGACCTCGGCCGTGTCGTAGCCGATGCCGACGATGAGATCGGCGCGTTTCAGGAACGCGCGCTGCACCTGACGCCGCGCCCGCTCGATGCAGCCCAAGGACAAAGGGTGATCGTCGTCGATCATCCCCTTGGCCATCGCGGTCGTCGCGAACGGCATGCGGTGGTGCTCGACGAAGCGGCGCAGCGCATCGGAGCCGTTGAGCGTCCGCGCGCCCGCGCCGATGACAGCGACGGGTTTTCGCGCGCGGGCGATGATCTCGCGTGCCGTCCGAACGGCGTTTTCGCTCGGCCCAGCGAGCGGAGCCGGTTCCGGAATGGCGCATGGGGCTTCCGTCGCGGACGCGAGCGCCACGTCCTCCGGCAGATCGAGATGAACCGGGCCTTGCGGCTCGGCGAGCGCCAGCGCGATCGCATCGCTCACTGTCGCGGCAATCGTGCCCGAACGCAGCGGGAGCGTCGCCTTGGTGATCGGCCGCATCAGCGCGTGATGATCGATGTGCATCTGCACCCGGCGGCCATGCTGCGCCACCGGCACGTTGCAGGTGATGGCGATCATCGGCGAGCGGTCGAGAAAGGCGCAGCCGATACCGGTCGAAAGATTGGTGGCGCCAGGCCCATGCGTCGCGATGCAGAGGCCGGGACGGCCGGTCATGCGCCCGGTCACGTCGGCGGCGAACGCAGCCGAGCCTTCATGCGCCGTCAGGACGAAGCGCATTCCGCCGGCGCGCATCGCCTCCATGAGCGGCAGGACATTGCCGCTCGGGATGCCAAAGCCCGGCGAAATTCCGGCGGCTTTGAGCTGGCTCACGATGAGATCGGCGTTCGACGCCATTTCCTGCGATGTTAGGCGGCGCAAAAATGCGATACAAGCCGAGAGGGCACAAGATGAAGGGAGGTGCGCGATGGAGCTTGGCTTGGCGGGCCGCCGCGTGCTGGTGACAGGCGGATCGCAGGGAATCGGCTTCGCGGTTGCGCGCGGCTTCCTTGCCGAAGGCGCGAGCGTCACGATCGTCGCGCGCGATCCCGCGCGGCTTGCGGCGGCGGTCGAGCGGCTCGCGCGCGAGGCGCCGGGCCGGATCGCGAGCCATGCGAGCGACCTCGCGCAGCGCGGCGCGCCCGAGGCCGTGGCCGAGGCACATGGCGATTGCGACATCCTCGTCAACAATGCCGGCGCCATTCCGACCGGCGACCTCATGGAGATCGACGAGGCGCGCTGGCGTGCGGCGTGGGACCTCAAAGTATTCGGCTACATCAACCTGACGCGCGCGGTCTATCGCCGGATGCGCGGCACAGGAAAGAAGGTCATCGTCAACGTCATCGGCACCGGAGCCGAGCGGCCGCAATGGCGCTATGTGTGCGGCAACGCCGCCAACATCGCCTTGAACGGCTTCACGCGCTCCTTGGGCGGGCGCAGCCTCGACGATGGCATCCGCGTCGTCGGCGTCAATCCCGGCGCGGTCGACACCGAGCGCTGGCGCGGCATCCACCAGGCGCGCGCCGCCAAGACTCTGGGCGATCCCGCGCGTTGGCAGGAGCTGCTGTCGGCCGACCGGCCGGAAGGCCGCGCCGCCACGCCCGAGGAGATCGCCAACGTGGTGCTGTTCCTCGCGTCCGACCGCGCGCGCTGGATCTGCGGCGAGGTCGTCAATGTCGATGGCGGCGCGCTCTTCCGCGAAAACAACTTCTGACGCTTGCGGCCCGCGCGTGCGGAGCCGATGATCGTGCGAGAGTGAGGTTCATCGATGCGCAGGTTGACGGCGGCCGCGTTCCTTCTCGTCTTGGCGCTTACGGGCTGCTTCCAATTGACGGGACGCACGAGCGAGGCGCGCAGCGACGAGCAGGCCGCATGGGCCCGTTGCGAACAGCAGCGCGAGATCGGGCGCCTCAGAACGCATGTCGCCGCGGTCGATTGCGCGGTGAAGCCCGTGCTCGCGGCCTATGAGGATGCCGCCTATCCTTTCATGGACATCGTCTATGTCTCGATCCAGGCGCGGCGCAGAGGAGCCCAACGCGTCGATGCCGGCGAGATAAGCGAGCAGCAGTACCGGCGCGACGTGACGGCGCTCGAAGGGCGGCTCGCCGCCGAGGAGAAGCGGCGGAACGACATCCAGCTCTTTGGCGGCCGCGCGACGCCCACCCCGCCGGAACAACTGGTCGGCGGCCTGCCCTCCTTCGCACCCGAGGCGCGCGCGTCCGCGCCGGCGCCGACCGCCAACGGCTGCGTGCCCCTCGGCGCGATCAAGAGTTGCAACTAGCGCGTTACCTCAACCAACGGGGTTGCGAGCGCAGCAGATTGCTTCGTCGCTTTGCTCCTCGCAATGACAACGCTTCTAATGCGGCAGGTCGGAGCTCCATGCGTCGACCGCGCATTTCCAGCTGCCGTCCGCCTGTTTCTTCCAGACCTCGAGATACTTGCCCTCGTCCTTGATCTCGTTGCCGTTGGGATCGGAGAAGCTGAGCTGGTAGGCGCCGTGCGCGTAGCCGAGATCGCCCGAGCGCGCGACCTCGACCTTGGCGGCATGCCAGCCGATCTTGAGTTCGGGCAGGATCATGATCTGGCCAATGACGTTGCCGATGTCGGCCTTCGACGTCGCAGCCTTGTCGTTGGGCGGCAGGAGCACGGCGTCCTCGGTATAGAAGGCGAGCCAGGCGCCGACCTGCTTCGTTTGCGCCGCCTTGGCCCAATCCTCGTCGGCCTTGCGGATCGCCGCTTCGTCCTTCGCGCGCGTGTCCGCCTGCTGCGCCAGCGCCGGACCCGCGGCGACAACCGCGAGCGCGGCGTAAAGCGCGGCGCGACGCACGATCATCGTGACCATCCCTCTTGTCGCCGCACCCATCATCCGAGCGGGCCTTGGAACACCGGACCGCAATAGGTGTCGGAGAGCGCGGGCAGATGCTCCGGCCAGTTGGCGTTGTCGATCTTGCGCCGCGCCTCGGCCGGGCGCGGACGGCCGTCCCAGCCGATCTGCTCCATATAGTAATAGAGCTGGACCGCGTGGCCTTCGGGATCGAGCGCGAAGGCGGAATAGTCGATGCCGGGGAACAGCTCCGGCGGCAAGTATTTGATCGTGACGCCATGCTTGCCAAGGAAATCGACCGCGTCCTTGAGCTGGCGGTAGGAGCCGACCTGCATGCCGTAGGACATGCAGAGAGAGTCGGCGCGCAAGCCCAGCTTTTCGCGCAGTGCGATCGGATAAAGCGCGATCGAGTGATGCTCGGTGTTGCAGCGGAAGAAGAGCGCACGATGGCCCTGCCAGGAAATCTCCTCGGTGAGGGTGAAGCCCATCGTCTCCGCATAGAAACGCGCCGCGGCATCGACATCGGGCGCGAAGAGCCGGATCGGGCCGTTGCGCACGACGCGGAACGGGCGCGGCAGCTTGATCCCCGCGACGTCGTAGCGCGGCTCGCCGAACGGACGCTGATGCAGCCCCTGGCGCATATCGAGCCCGCCCTCGATCGCGGCGCGCGCCATCGGGAAATCGGGCTCGGCTGCGCCGTCGACCGGCGGCAACTGATCGCCGTTGGGGCAGATCGGAATGGGCTTCGACACGCCATCCCAGCCGATTTGATCGAGCCCGTAATAGATCTCGTTCGAGATCGCGCTCGTGTCGGTGACGGTGAAGTTCCAGTTGGCGCCACGCGCATCGCGCCCGCCCGGGCGCGCGATGCGCACCTGGTTCTCGGTGAGCCAACGGCGGCCTTCCGTCACCTCGCGCAAGGTCGCGACCTGCCACGCCATGTGGCTGATCCATTCGGTGCCCGGCGCCTTCGGCTGGTTCGCCGCCTTGAAGGCCCAGTGCGGGAACAGCACGACGGAATGGTGGTCGGCGCCGACGCGCAGGAAATAACCGTTCGGGTCCTTCCCTTCGGCGCTCGTCACCTTGAACTGCTGGCCGAAATCGACGGTGTCGGTCTGCGGCAAGCCAAGGAGGTCGCTGTAGAAATGGAGCGCCTTCTCCTGGTCGGCGACGTTGAAGCCGAAATGCCCCAGGCGCAACACGCGGAAGGGCCGCGCCATCCGGATGCCGCCCACGTCATAGGTCGCTTCGATCGTCGCCATGATGGTCTCCCTCGGTCTTTGGCGTCATTCTAATCCGGTCGGAGGGCTCGCCCAAGGGCCTGGGCCAAAAACTCAAACCATTGATATTAAGGGATAAAATTGGGGAATTATCCGGTTGACGTACCACACTGGATAGGCTAGATTGGCTTCCAGAAACGAGGAAGCACGTCATGCCCGGCCCGAAAGTTAACCTGAAAAGCCCGATCTTTCACGACGAAGACGCGGCCCGCGTACACCTAGAAAGCCTGCTTTGGCCCGATGGTCCGGTCTGCCCCAAGTGCGGCGTCATGGGCGATCGGATCACGAAGCTGCAAGGCAAGAGCACGCGGCCCGGCGTCTACAAGTGCAAGGATTGCCGCAAGCCTTTCACCGTCACCGTGGGGACCGTCATGGAGCGGTCGCACATTCCGCTTTCGACATGGGTTCTCGCGGCGCAATTCATGGCGTCCAGCAAGAAGTCTATGAGCGCGCTCCAACTGCAACGGATGATCGGCACGAATTACGAAACGGCGTGGTTCCTGTTCCATCGGCTCCGCGAGGCGTCCAACGATCTCGGCGGCGCTGGCCCGCTTGGCGGCAAAGGGAAGGTTGTCGAGGCGGACGAAACTTTCATCGGCGGCTTGGAGAAGAACAAGCACATGAACAAGCGGAAGCATCGCGGCACGGGCGGCGAGGGTTCGGGCAAGAAAATCGTGTTCTCGCTCGTGGAGCGCGATGGTTACGTGCGCTCGCGCCACGTTGCCGACATTACCGCCAAGACGCTCCGCAACGTCATCGTGCAAGAGGTGGATCGCAAGACGCACATGATGACGGACGAGGCTTTGGTTTACTCGCGGTTAGGCCGCGAGTTCTTCGGTCACAGCACCGTCAACCACAGCAAGGGCCAATATGCTGACGGTGAAATCCACACGAACACGATTGAAGGTTTTTTCTCACTCGTGAAACGCGCGGTCTATGGGCAATTCCACAACGTATCAGCCGCCCACTTGCACCGCTATTTGTGCGAAGCAGATTTCAAGTACAACACGCGCGCGCTTACGGATGCGGAGCGGGCCGCAGAATTGCTGCGCGGGGCAAAGGGCAAGCGGTTGTTGTATCGACAGCCTGACGAAACCCGAAACGCCTAAACAACACACACGCGCTTTCTTGCGCTGGCAACGGTCGCGAAAAGAGTAAGCTGAAACGGTTCTGATATGCGAACGGCGGGGCACCACCCCCGCCGTCGCTATCGGTGGGCTAAATGGAGCCGCGCCGATGATCCGTTAAGACCGCAAGAATCCTACGATTCTTGCGCGGATTCGGTCAAGCGGCTCCGTCATTACGGAGCGAGAAATTATGACCGATTCCATTAAGTGCCGCCCCGAGCGCCGGAACCCGACTCGTGGGAAAACCATCAGCGTAAGAGCGCATAAGCGATCAAGAGGCCGACGAATCCGTCGGACGTGCCGCTAGCCCGCTTTTCGTTTTCGACCAGTCGCCGCCTTGCGGCCCGAAGCTTTGGGTAGCTTCCGCTCGCGCTTAGGGCGCGGTGAGGGGGGCGACTTTAAGAGCCGCAGTAAGAGCGCGTCACGGCGCTGGCCGTCATCTTCTGAACTCATAAGGAGCAGTATATGGCCGAGATCGGGCCGACACCACCAATCGAGATAGACCCTGACGTTGCGGCGCAGATTGGGCGCGTTGCCGTTATGTGGAGTTCTTTGGAGTTCTCAGTGGCAATGTGCATTTGGGAACTTGCGCAAGTCTCATACGCCCCTGGTGCGTGTATGACCGCGCAAATCGTAAGCTTCGAGGGAAGACTACGCGCGCTTTTAGCATTATTGAAGTTCCGCAAAGCACCTCAGCGGCTAATCGACGAGGTCAATGCATTTGCGGAGGCTGGCCGCGCTCCCCTGAGCAAAAGAAACCGCATCGTTCATGATATGTGGATATGGGATTCGGGCGGCAACGGTCGGATTGCCCGTGTTGAAGTGGACGCTCCTAAAAAGCTCCACTTTGAAATCAAGGAAACGACCTTACAAGCTCTCAAGGCCGATGCCGATATCATCTTCGCTTACGGACAAAAATTTAAGCCGCTTAAGGCAGAGATTTTTGCCGCGCTTCCGTCATTGCCAGAAATACCGATCGAAGAACGCTATCCCATAGAAGATGCCCTTCTGCCCCGACGAAGTCTAACCACACCCTAGCAATCTCGCGGCGTCCAGCTTCGATCATTGCCGGAGTGATTTCATAGGAGTCGATTGATGGCCGACTTTTCTCTTTTCGAAAATCTGCCGGAGAAGAATAAGTTTGAATATCTGTGGGATTGGTGCGACCGGATGGCTCGTGCGGTAGATCAGCTTCGCTCCGAGAACCAAGGTCTCCACGAGCGTCTAAGGCAGGCCGAAGAGAAGCTTGCGGGTAAGTCCTAGCGGCCCAGTCCGCAAACGCTTCGTACGTGGGAAACTCGGGGAGCGACAAAGCACGCCTTCACATTCCTTTCCGTGCGTTGGTTGCCGTCCTCCCTGTCTTCCGCACGGAAAATGCGGGAACCCTCCGAGCTTCCGTGCCAGTCCCCTAATGCCTTGCTATAGTTCGACGAAACGGGGCGCTCGAATATGGTACGTCAACCGGAGAGTTCCCTAAAATTGGGTTCGTTCGGCGAAATTGGACTGATTGGGTTCGTTCGGCAGAATTGGCGGCCCGCCACATTGGGTTCGTTCTGCAGATCTGCCTCATTGGGTTCGTCCGAGGACTATTGGCGATTGCAAACAGGCCCTAGGGATTGGGGTTAACTTTCGGGGGGGGTGCCTTGAACAGGAAGTTGGCCCCCGCCACCAACAGCGCGCTCCAAGCGGCGGCGCCTTCCATGATGGCCCACCAGATTGCCGCGCGACCAAAGCCGAAGCGGTGCAGAAATCCCATGGCAACCGCTCCGATTAGAAACAGGAAAGAGAAGGCCAGGAAGCACAGACAAAACTGATACAGCGCCCAACGGGCCTTCCACCGCATCGCCAAGCGGCGCGCGCTCACGTACTCGTCCACCGTCATTCCGGTTTCGGAACGCGGTTTCAGACCGAACACGATCTAGCCTTTCCGCGCATCCTTCGACTTCGCCTTCAGAATCTTCCCTAGCGCTCCTCGCAGCGGCCCCTGCCGTCGTTGCCCGTCCCGACGACGGGACGAACGTACGCACGCGCGTACACCCATATGGCGCTCGGGCCGAGGCCGGTCAAGGCGCGTCAGCCATCACTCGTTGCTGAGCGTCTCCGCCGCCGCGTTCTTGCCGGCGATGTAGCCCTGGCAGGTGGCGCGGGCGAGGCCGTGCTGGCTGAAGCCGCCGGCGGACTCGCCGCCGCAATAGAGGCCGGGGATGACGCGGCCGCCCATGTCCATCACCTGGCAGCGCGCATTGATGCGGAGCCCCGCACGCGTGTCATGGACGACGGGCGTCGCCCACGCGGCGTAGAAGGGCGGGCGCGCGATCTTGAATTGCGGCGTGGGCTTGTCGAAATCGGAATCGACGCCGCTCTCGACGAAGGAATTGTAGCGCGCGACCGTCGCCTCGAGATTTTCCGCCGGCATCGGCACGCGCTGGTGCTTCATCACGATCTTGCGCGCGAGGGCGGCAAGCGTGTCGGCGGAGAAGAAAAAGCCCGCGCCGACATCGACGTTGGGGGGCTTCGGGTCCCAGCCCTCGCGCGCCACCGCGTCCGCATCGAAGATCGCCCAGATCGGGCCGCCGCCGTTATGGCCGTCGTCGATCCCGGCCATCGCCGCGTTGATGAAGTTCGCGGGCTTGAACTTTATGTCGCGCGCGTTCTTGAAGCTGCCCTGGGTATAGGGATCGATCGAATTGTAGTTGTTGCCGAAGAACTGCTCGCCGGTCTCGTCGTAGAAGCGCTTCCCAAGCATGTTGACGAGGATCAGATCCTGCCAGTTCTGGACGCGTAGGCCCGAGGCCCCTGCCTTCTGGAACACCTCGCTGCCCGGCATCCATTGCAGATTGCGATAACCGTATTGGCAGCCGATCATGCCGGCCTTGGTGAGCGTCAGGCCCACCTCGCTCGTCTGGTTGAAGAGGCCCCAGAGCGCGGCACCCACGTCCATCGCCGCAAGCTCGCCGCTTGCGTCCTGGTTGGACCAGGGCATGCCGGCAAGGCCGCAATATTCCTCGGTGAGGCGGGGGTCGAACATGCGGCGGAACTCGACATTGCCGGTCGAGCCGCCGGTCGCGATCACCACAGCCTTGCGCGCGAGGATGTTGCGGCGCTCGCCGCGCACGTCGACGCTGATGCCGGTCACGCGGCCCGAACGCGGGCTCTCGCGGTGGATCGCCACCATGCGGTGCTCGAGCAGGATCTCGACGCCCGCCTTCGCCGCCGCGACGCGGAGCGGGTTCATGAGGCCGTTGCCGGTCGAGAATGTCGCGCGCAGCTCGGGCGTCGGCTGCGGCTTCCCGGTCTGCGCCATCGGCCAGTCGAGCGCCGCGCAATGCATCTCGCGCGGCAAGGAGTTTCCGACCGAGTTGCCGCCGCGATCGTCCGGCGCCTTGTCGACGAAGATGACGCCGTGCGCCAGAAGCCACTCGCAGGTCGCGACGCTGTTGTCCGAGAAGGCCCGCACGATCTCGCGGTCGTTGTAGCGATAGTCGGGGAAACCGTTGGTGCCGACGACGGACCAGTCGGTCAGATCGCGGAACTGCAGGTCGGGCGTGTCGGGAATGCCGTATTTCTTCTGGATGCTGGTGCCGCCGCCCAAGGGCACGTTGCCGCCGCTCACCATGGCGTGGCCACCCATATGGTCCTCGGCCTCGACCACGAGGACGCGGGCACCCGCCTCGCGCGCCACGATCGCCGCCGGCATGCCGCAGGCGCCGGAGCCCACCACCACCACGTCGGCATCGAGATCCCAGGTGATCGCAGATGTGCTCGCCATGTCCCTGACCCGTAACTTGAACCCGGCCCGCTTTTACCACGGGGCCGGGGCTTCGTGTCAGAGCTTGACCAGCTTCTTGGCTCAGGCGCCCGTCATCGTCTAAAATCGACCCTGCGACGGGCGGCCTCTCGCCCGAGGAGGAAGAATGGACGCGCGCGAAACAATCATCCGGGATCCTGCCGCCGATACCGAGTACAGCCAGAGCAAGGTCCTCACCAACGCGCGGCAGCAGGCGATCCGCCGCAAGTACGAAGACGTCTTCATCATGGACGTCGACGCGCACCACTACGAAAGCGACAGCTACGACGAGATCCTCGAATACGTCGCTAATCCCATCCTGCGGAACGAGATCCGCTATCAGGGCTGGGGCCGCAACGGCGTGATGTCGCCCGACGGCACCTACCAGAACATGGGCGGACGCATCGCGCGCCTGACCGGCCGCATGGGCGAGAAGGCGCCGCCGGGCGTCCACCGCGACATCGCGCTCACGAAGCGCTGGATGGACGCGATGGGCATTGACATGATCTGCCTCTTCCCGACGCCGATGCTCACCCTCGGCGCGGTGCCGCGGCGCGAGGTCGAGAACGAGCTCGCCAATGCCTATGCGCGCTGGCTCTGCGACCGCGTCATCGGCCAGGAGCCGCGCATCCGCTCGATGCTCTATCTGCCGTTCAACGATCCCAAGGCCTCGATCAAGATGGTCGAGGAGTTCGGCGACAAGAAGGGCGTGATCGGATTCATGATTACCGCGCCTCACCGCCGCGGCTGCTACGAGAACGACTACATGCCGCTCTATGCGATGCTCCAGGAGCGGGGATTGCCCTTGGGCTTCCACGGCAGCTTCACCTGGCACGAGCAGACGTTCGCGACCTTCAACCGCTTCATCGTCGTGCACAGCCTGGGCTTCACCTTCTTCAACATGGCGCACATGGCCAACTGGGTCATCAACGCGCTGCCCGAGCGGTTCCCGAAGCTGAAGCTCGTGTGGATCGAGAGCGGGCTCGCCTGGCTCCCCTTCCTCATGCAGCGGCTCGACAACGAGTTCATGATGCGCACGTCGGAGGCGCCGGGCCTGAAGCGCAAGCCCAGCGAATATATCCGCGAGATGTATTTCACCTCGCAGCCGATGGAGATGGTCGAGAACCGCGAGATGCTCGAGGCGACGTTCAAGATGATCAACGCGCCGACGCAGCTTCTTTACGCGTCCGACTATCCGCACTGGGACATGGACCTGCCGAGCACGATCTACGACCAGCCGTTCCTGAGCCAGGACGACAAGCTCAACATCCTCGGCCGGAACGCGCAGAAGCTCTTCAATCTCGAGCCCGTCTGGTCGGAGGAGAAGCTCGCGCGCCGCGCCGCGCGCGCCCAGGCCGCGCAGTAGCAGGGGGCGAAACCCCGAGGGAGGCGACATGGCGATCAAGACCGAAGCGATCGAGTACAAGGAAGGCTCGAACGCATGCGAAGGGCATTTCGCCTATGACGACGCGAAGGCGGGCAAGCGCCCGGGCGTGCTCGTCGTGCACGAGTGGGGCGGGCTCGGCGACTATGTGAAGCAGCGCTGCGGCATGCTCGCCGAGCTGGGCTATGTCGCCCTGGGCTGCGACATCTTCGGCAAGGGCGTGCGCGCCTCGACCATGTCGATGGAGGATTGCGCCCGCATCTCGAAGCCCTTCTACGAGGATCGCGGCCTGACGAAGCGGCGGGCGCGCGCCGCCGTTGACGCGCTCCGCGCCCACGCACGCGTCGATACCGGCAAGATCGCGGCGATCGGCTATTGCTTCGGCGGCATGGTCGTCCTCGACATCGCGCGCGAGCAGATGCCCGTCAACGGCGTCGTGAGCTTCCACGGCCAGTTGATGACGCCAGCGCCGGCGAAGAAGGTCGATGCCAAGGTGCTCGTGCTGCACGGCGCGGCCGATCCGGTCGTGCCACCGGCGGAAGTGGCGGCGTTCGAGAAGGAGATGGACGACGCCAGCGCCGACTGGCAGTTCGTGTCCTACGGCCACGCCAAGCACACCTTCACGAACTACAACCTGCCGCGCACCCTGCCGGCCGACCTGCCCTTCGCCTACGACGAGAAGGCCGACAAGCGCTCGTGGCTCGCGATGCAGGACTTCTTCAAGGAAGTGCTGGGGGCTTGAAGTACTGTCATTGCGAGCGGAGCGAAGCAATCTCCCAGGGGATTGCTTCGTCGCTTCCGCTCCTCGCAATGACAGCGGATAACTAAGGTAGCGGCAGCAGGTTCGTCTCGCCGTCGTCGAGCTGCATGTCGAAGGCGCAGAGAAGCGCCGCGGTCGCGGCGTAATTCCCCATCAATGATACGAGATCGACAAGCTTGCGCGGTCCGTATTTGTCGCGGAGCCGCTTGAACGTCTCGGGCTTCACCTTGCGCGCGCCGAACACTTCGCGTCCGAACTCGATGATGAGCGCATCGGCGGGATCGAGGCCGGCGGTCGGGCGGCGGTGCTTCACCGCGTCGATCGTCGCCTGCGAAACACCTTCCTTCTTCGCCTCGGGCTCGTGCGCCGCCCATTCGAAACGGCTGTCGCATTCGCGCGCGGTGATGAGGATCGCCACCTCGCGCTCGTGCGGCGTGAACCCCGATTCGAACCGTAGATAGCGATTGCCCGGGTCCGACATGTGCGCGTACTTGCCGCTCCAGAGGCGGATGCCGCCGGGCCCGGCGAGGCCGCGGATCATCTTGCCGCCGGGGCTCGTGAGCCGCGCGTAAGCGGCGCGGCCGTCCTCGTCCATCTCTTCCGCTTTCGGCAGCGGCAGCCGGAAGCGCGAGGCGGGATCGATGTCGGGAGGAAGATTCGCCACGGCCTGCCTCCTAGAGCGCGAACACGCGCTCGGAATTGAGGTGATAGAGCTTCTGCATATCGGCGTCGGAGAGCGCAAGCGCATCAACCGCGTCGACCGAGGCGCGCGCGTCCTCGAACGGCCAGTCGGCCGCGAAAAGCACGTTGTCGATGCCGATCATCTCGATCGTCATCTTCAAGGGCGCCCCGAAATTCATGCCGCTCGTCGTGACGGCGACGTTGTCGCGGAAATAGTCGCTCGGCTTGCGCTTCAATTTGGGCGCCGTGCCGGCCATGTCGTGTTCCCAGAAATAGCGGTTGTCGATGCGGTCGAGATGGAAGGGAATGCCCTCGCCCATGTGACCGATCACGATCTTGAGGTTCGGGAAGCGATCGAACACGCCGTTGCCGATGAGACGGATGATGTGCGTGCCGACCTCGGCCGCCCACGACCAGCCGATCTTGAAGCCCGTCACCTGGAAGGGCGCCACCATCTGCGGCGAGGGATCGCGCGGATGGATGTAGATGGGCTTGCCCATCGCCTCCATCGCCTCGAAGATCGGCCAGTATTTCGCATCGTCGTAATATTCGCCGTTCGAGTGCGAATTGACGATGCCGCCTTTGAGGCCGAGCTTCTTCACCGAGCGCTCGAGCTCGCGCGCGGCGCGCTCCGGATCGCGCGGGGCATAGGCGGCAAGGCCGGTGATGCGGCCGGGATATTTCTTCGCGGCTTCCGCGAGCCGGTCGTTCGCAAGCGCCGCGAGCTCGTTGCCCTGCACCGGGTCGATGTCCTGGATGACGGCGCCGGCGAAGACGCAGACCTGCATCGCGATGCCGTCCTCGTCCATCGCCTTGATGCGGCCCTCGCCGAGATCGAGCAGATTCTGAAACACCTTCTGCCGCATCGGCGTCGGCGCGCTGCCTTCGTATTCGCGGAAGCGCAGGCGCGAGACCTCGGGGATGGAGAAGCCTTCCTCGACGGCGATGCGTTTGTAGCGTTCGTTCTTCAGCTCGGGCATGTCTTCACGGTCTCCTTATCGCTCGCGCGACATTATCATTACCGTTTTGTCATTGCGAGCGACGCGAAGCCATCTCCCGCCGCGAGGAGATTGCTTCGTCGCATTCGCTCCTCGCAATGACAGCTAGCGATGGTGCGGCGCGTTCTTGTAGTGGAGGCGCAGCAGGTCCATGCCGTAATCGTTGCCGTTGGGCGTCCGCACGATGGTGTGGACATGGAACTTCGCCGGCGCCGCGTTCGTGAGGAAGACGCCGCCGTGGTGATCGAACTCGATCATCACGACCGGGCTCTGGATGCGGTAGTAGAACGGGCTCTCGTCGTCGAACCCGCCGATCCAGCAAAAGCGCGTGTCGGCGAGGTGGCGCTCGATCTCGGCCATGCGCGCCTTCTCCGGCCCCGCGGGCAAGGGCGCGATGTAGCAGGCGCAGAGCTCGACGAGGCGCTTTCTCTGCTCGGCCGTGAAATCGCGTGCGCGAATGCCTTCATACGGGATGATGCGGTTGTCCTGAAAGGCGCCGCCGAGATGCAGATTGTCGGCGAAATGGCGCCGGCCCTCCGGCAAATCGCCGCCCACCATCGAATGCGCGACGATCGCCTGGCGCTGCTGAAAAGGAGTCAGCGCGCGCATCAACGCGAGGCCCTTCCTCTCCTCGTCCTCGAACAGGACCGTGCCCTTGAACGGGCCTTCGTCGGCATAGGCGGGCTCGGCGCCCCAGAAGATCGGAGCCAGCGCCATCTGCTGGCCGATGACGAGGCAGTTGAGCGAGAGATGATGGCCGAAGAACTGCCAGCCCCAGGGCTCGGCGGGACCCGGCTCGCCGAAGAGGCAGAAGATGAAGCTCCATTCGCCCAAGACATGCGGGCCACCGACGAGGTCGCCGAGGAAGCGATTGAGACGCATCACGTCGCGCGTCATCTGCACGCCCTTGGCCGACAAGCTCGCGCGCAGCACGTCGATCACCGCCTCTTTCAAAGCGTCCGGCACCTCCTCGAGGCGGAGGCCGTAATCCTCGACGTAAAGCTCGGTGTTCTGCCAGCTGCGCCATTTCTCCGACGTGACGGGAAAGCACGTCTTCGCGCGCTGCTCGGGCGAAAGGCGCGCGACGAGCGCTTTCGCGGCGGCGACCATCGCCTCGGCCGGCGCGCCGTTGGGGCCGAGCGCGAAGAGGCCAGGCACGACGAGGCCGTCCGTTGTGATGCCGCGGAACGGCTCGTCGAGCTTTGCCTTCCACGCTGCCGCCATGGCCTGGCCGCGCGGGCCGGCGCGGCGCGCCTGCGCATGGGCGCGCGCGGTGGGTCCGGCGATCTTGTTCTGCGCGGGCGTCGGGATGAAGGGGCGGAAATCGGGCGTGCTCATGGACGAGCAGTCTGCGCAAAAGCGCGTGCGGTTTCCAGTAGGGGCATATCCTGCGATAATCGCCCCATGCCAGACCGATACGAACCCTCCTCGCCGCTCGTCGCCAAGGCGCGGGCATTGGACCCTCTCTTCCGCGCCGAGGCCGACACGCACGAGCGCGATGGCCGCCTCTCCGACACGACCGTCGCCGCCCTCAAAGACGCGGGCTTCTTCGGCCTCCTCGTACCCAAATGCTTCGGGGGCTACGAGGCGGGCCCGGTCGAGGCGCTCGAGGTGATCGAGGCGGTGAGCTATGCCGACGGCTCGACCGGCTGGGTACTGATGGCGTGCAATGTCGGCACCGGATCAGCCGCAGGCTATCTGCCGCCCGCGGGCGCCAACGCCGTCTTCGGCAAGTACATCCCGATCATCGCCGGCGAAGGCGGCCCGCGCGGACGCGCTCACCGCGAGGGCAAGGGCTATCGCCTCACCGGACGCTGGAGCTATGGCAGCGGCACGCTGCACACCGAATATCTCCACACCGGCGGCATGGTGATGGAGAACGGCAAGCCCAAAGAGGCGCTCACCTTCATCGTGCCGACGAGAGAGGCGAAGTTCCTCGGCAACTGGGACGTGATCGGGTTGAACGGCACGGGCAGCGTCGATTACGGGCTCGAGGACGTGTTCGTGCCCGAAGAGATGACGCATTCGCCTAATCTGCTCGAAGCGAGCCAGGGCGGCAGCCTCTATCGGCTCGGCATCGTCGGCATGTCGCCCTTGGGCCATACGGGCTTCACGCTGGGCTTGGGGCGCCGCATCCTCGATGAGCTTCGCGCACTCGTCCACGCGGCGACGGGCCGGCCGAGCCCGTTGTCTGAGTTCGGCGGCTCGACCAGCTTCCAGGAGAATTTCGCCGCCGCGGAAGGAAAATTCCGCGCCGGCCGCGCGTTTTGCTACGAGGTGTGGCGCGACGTGCAGGAGACGCTCGACCGCGACCAGCCGTGCTCGATGCGACAATTCACGCTGATGCGGCTCTCGCTCAACCACGTGACGACGGCGATGACGGAGATCGTCACCTTCGTGCATCGTGCCGGCGGCGGCGTGGCGCTGCGCTCGGGCATCCTGCAGCGCTCGTTCCGCGACATGTTCGGCGCGACGCAGCACCGCATCGTCTCGGCCAACATGCTCGGCGAATGCGGGCGCGAGCTTCTTGGCCTCGCCGAAGGCAAGGAATGGCAGAGTCGCGGCCTCGTCGATCGCGCGTGAGGAAGAGATGGGCATAAGGACGGGCGCGCAGGTTCTCGACGGGCTTCGCGACGGGCGCGAGGTTTTCATCGACGGCGAGCGCATCGCCGACGTGACGCAAGACCACCGCTTTGCGCGCGCGGCGCGGTCGCTCGCTTCGCTCTACGACATGCAGCATCGCGCCGACCTCGTCGAGCGGATGACCTTCCGCTCGCCGACGACGGACGCGCGCGTGGGATTGTCCTTCATCGAGCCCAAGACGCGCGAGGAGCTTGCCGCGCGCGGCGGGATGATGAAGCTGTGGCACGACGAGACGCTCGGCATGATGGGCCGCGCGCCCGATTTCATGAACGTGCTGGTGAGCAGCTTTGCGGCGGGATCCCAGCATTTCGGGCAATATGCGCAGAACATACGCGCCTATTGCGATTTCATCCGCGAGGGCGATCTCGTCCTGACGCACAGCCTGACGAACCCGCAGGTCGACCGCAGCAAGAACATCACGGTCCAGGCGAAGGATCTCGCCTTGCAGGCGGTGAAGGAGACCGGCAAGGGCATCATCGTGCGCGGCGCGCGCATGCTGGCGACCCTGGGCGCGCTCTCCGACGAGATTCTCGTCTTCTCCGCGCCGTCCTACGCGCTTCCGATGACCGAGGAAGCGAAGGCCTACGCGCTGGGATTCACG
>DATIXQ010000142.1:0-20543 GCA_035518375.1 Allostellaceae bacterium
CGAAACTGCTTGGCAGAACGAGCTGAAGGGCCAGGACGGCAAGCCGATCTGGACCGCGTCCGCTTCGAAATAAGCGAAAGCCACGCCACTACGAGGGCCTCGCGCGAGCGGGGCCCTTTTCTTTTGCCCGCTCGCGTCTCAGAGTCGGTAGGCGTTGCGCGGGAAAATCGTCATGCGCGTGCCGATCTATCAGGTCGATGCCTTCACGGACCGGCTCTTTGGCGGCAATCCCGCCGCCGTTTGTCCGCTCGAGGCGTGGCCGGAGGACGCGACGCTGCAAGCGATCGCAGCCGAGAACAACCTGGCCGAGACAGCCTTTTTCTCACGCGCGGGCGCGGGCGAGAACGCCGATTACTTGCTGCGCTGGTTCACGCCGACGGTCGAGGTCGATCTCTGCGGCCACGCGACGCTCGCCTCGGCGCACATCGTCTTTCGCACGCTCGAACCGGGGCGTAACGAGGTGCGGTTTCGCACGCTGAAGGCGGGAACGCTCGGCGTCGAGCACGTGGGTGACGTGCTGGTCATGGATTTTCCCGCGCGCCCCGCCTCGCCTGTCCCGGCGCCGCCGGGACTGATAGAGGCGCTGGGCGGGCGCCCGCGCGAAGTGCTGCGCGCGCGCGACCACCTCGTCGTCTACGACAGCGCTGCCGAGATTGCAGCACTCGCGCCCGACTTCGCTGCGCTCGCCAGGCTCGATTGCTGGGCCGCGATCGTCACCGCGCCGGGCGCGGACGGCGTCGATTTCGTCTCGCGTTTCTTCGCCCCGGCGCAAGGCATCAACGAGGATCCGGTGACGGGATCGGCGCATTGCACGCTTGTGCCCTATTGGGCGCGACGACTTGGCAAGACCGCGCTGCGCGCGCGGCAGATTTCGCGCCGCGGCGGCGCGCTCGCCTGCACGCTTGCGGGCGATCGCGTGCGGCTAGCCGGCCACGCCGTGCTCTATCTCGAGGGCACGATCACGATCTAGGAAATTTGGGAGAAGATGATGGCCCGGCTCGACGGCAAGGTTGCGCTCATTTCCGGCACGGCAGGCGGCCAGGGACGCGCCGCCGCGCTCGCCTTCGCCTTGGCAGGCGCCAAGGTGTTCGGCTGCGACGTGAAGACGGAAGAAGCCGCGGAGACGGTGGCGCTCGTCGAGCGCGCAGGCGGCACCATGCGCTCGCTCCATCCGCTCGACGTGAGCGACCCCGAGGCGGCCAAAAGCTGGGCCAAAGCGGCCGCGGACGCCTTCGGCGGGATCGATATCCTCTACAACAACGCCGGCTCGCTCAAGGCCAAGAGTGCGTTCGGAGATTCCACCTTCGAGGAATGGGAACTCACCATCCGGTATGAGTTGACGAGCGTCTACACCGCGACGCGGGCGGTCTGGCCCTATCTCGTCGCGCGCGGCGGCGGCGTCGTCATCAGCACCGCGTCCATGAGCGGCCATCGCGAGTTCCTGCCGCTGCGCACCGCGGCGCACGGCGCCGCCAAGGCGGGGGTGATGGGGTTCACCCGGATGCTCGCGGCCGAGGGCGCGCCCTACAAGATCCGCGCGGTCAGCATCAGCCCCGGCCTTATCCGCTCCCCCGCGACCGAGCGTTTTTGGACTGGCGACCAGCAGCAGCGCGCGATCGGCGCGGGCATGATGGCGAAGATTCCGATGGGACGGCACGGCCTGCCGGAGGAAATCGCGGCCGCTGCGGTGTTCCTTGCCTCGTCGGAGGCGTCCTACGTCAACGGCGCCGACCTCCTGGTCGACGGCGGCACGACAGCGGTGTCCTGGGCGCTTTGACGCGGATATATGTGGCGTGGAACGTCCGGGCATGCTTCCCCGTTCCCCCACTAATCAGATCCGGGTCCCGTTGCTGCCTAATGCGGCGACCAGGAGGGCCTGGCGGTCTAACCTCCCTTTTTCTCTCCTTTTGGGGCAGGTTCTGTACCGGATCACACTTCAGAGGTCGCCCTTAAAGGGCGGCCTCTTTCTCTGCGGCCCGCCGATCAGAACGGCAGCCGGCACGCCTCGGCGAAGCTGGGCAACGGCTGCGGCAGCGGCCGGTATTTCCACTCCGGCGCCGGCTCCTTGGGGTTCCAGTTGGCGAGCCAATGATGATTGGCGAAGCCCGGCTCCCACAAATGCGGCTGCCATTCGTCGGTGAGATAGTCCGAGTCACACATGTACTCGCACGCCCCGCCGGCCGGACACTCGAAGTAGCAGAAGATGATCGAGGTCATGCGGTGGCGGCCGAGCCCTTCCTTGCTGGCCCAGCCGCGCCGCTGCATCTCGTTGACGCCGGTCATCATCTCGTCGATGTTCTCGAGCCCGAAGGCCACATGGTTGAGATGCGCCGTCTGTCCGCCGCGGTGGAAGAACAGATTGTGATGGTCGGACCGGCCGTCGCAACGCATGAAGACACCGACATTGCGGATCATGTCAGTGACACGGAAACCGAGGCGCTTCACGTAGAACGAGACCCCTTTGTCGATATCGGGCACGCCGAAGACGGCGTGGTGTAACACTTGGGGCTGCGCCCGTTCGTACCATTTCCTGAGCTTGTTCCAGCGCTTGATCGTGCTGAGACCATTCTCGCCTTGATCCGGGTCGACTGGCGGCGTGCGCGCATAGAGTCGGAAGGCGATGGCGATTCCGGCATCGTCGATCGTGTGGACCGTGCCATCATTGTCGCGGCGCGTCTGCCGGTCGCGCGCTAGATCGCTTGCGATTTCGTCGAGTGCCTGCGGCCGGTCGACGCCCCAAACGAGCTCGCGCAGGCCCGCGGGCGCGCCGAACGGCGGCGGAAGCGCGGCATCATCGGCTGCGTGGATGTCGACGGACGATCCTTCCGCGAGCCTGAAGTGCGCGTCGCGCTCGCCGCGTCGCTCGGCCACGAGCCCGAAATCTTCGAAAAACCGCGTCGCGGTCGCGGCATCGGCGGCGCCATAGACGAGACTCTCGATTCCGACGATGCTCATGACCGCGCCCCCTCGCTGGGTTCCGCGCAATTCGAGCGCAGCCCGGGCTTGAGCGCAAGCGTCCGCGCATAGGCCAATAGCGCGGCTTCCGCGCGTCAGACCGAGATCATCTCATTCGACCGGCGCAGCCGCTGCGACAGGATGCGCATGACGTTAAGCGCGAAGTTGGGCGTCCGCTCGACGAGGTAGATGAAACGCTTCTCGTCAATCTCGGCGAGGCTGGTATCGCTGACGGCAGTCACGGTCGCGCTGCGCGGCGCGTGGTCGATAAGGGCCATTTCGCCGACGATGCTGCCCGCGCCGATCCTGCCGTAATCGGCATTGCCGTCGCCGACGCGGACCTCGCCCGAAAGAATGACGTACATGGCATGCGCATCGTCGCCGCGGCGAAACAGAACTTCGCCCGCCTTCAAGGACACGAGGTTGCGCTCGCGTGCGAACAGTCCGAGGAAATCAGGTTCGACGCTGGTCATGGTCCCCCGCCCATGTGCCAGTCCAGTTTATGGTGGGCGCTGGAGGGATTGAACCTCCGACCCCTTCCATGTCAAGGAAGTGCTCTCCCGCTGAGCTAAGCGCCCTCGCAATCCGATCTACCCCACGATGGCTCCGCCCGCAAGTCAGGCGGCGAGGAAGCGGTCGATCTCGCTCACGAGCTTCCGCAGGTGGAACGGCTTCGCGAGCACGGTCGCCTCGCGCGGCAGGGTCTCGGCCGCGCGCAGCGCCACGGCGGCGAAGCCGGTGATAAAGATGATGCGCAGATGCGGCCACATGTCGGCCGCGCGCCGCGCCAGTTCGATCCCGTCGATCCCCGGCATGACCACGTCGGCGAGCAGAAGGTCGCACGGATGCTCGCTGATCCAGGCAAGCGCGGTGCGCCCGTCGGGCATGTCGCTCACCTCGTGCCCGGCACGGCGCAGTGCGCGGGCGAGGAACGTGCGCACGCTGTTGTCATCTTCCGCAAGGAGAATTCGCGCCATGGACCGTTCTCGGAGGACCGGCCGGACATTCTAATTAAGAGGACTGAACGAAGCGTTATCGAGGGGATGACGGCGGCGCCGCTTGCCCCTAATCTCGGTGGGCCATGGAAGGGCGGTTTGAACCCAGCGCGGCGGTCGACCCGCCGATCGAAATCACGGCGCACCGGCCACAGGACGTGCCGCTGGTGCTCGCCTCGCCCCACAGTGGCGCGCAATATCCCGAGGAATTCCTCGCGGCTTCCCGCCTCGATCCGCTTACGCTCCGGCGCTCGGAAGACTCCTTCGTAGACGAGATTTTCGATCCCGGCGCGGTCGCAGCACCGCTCCTCAAGGCGTGTTTTCCCCGCGCCTATCTCGACCCCAACCGCGAGCCGTTCGAGCTCGATCCGGTGATGTTCGAGGACCAGCTTCCGGCTTACGTCAACAGCCGCTCTCCGCGCGTGCGCGTTGGTCTCGGCACGATTGCGCGTGTCGTTGCCACCGGCGAGGAGATTTACGCACGCAAGCTCCGCTTCGCCGAGGCCGTGGAGCGTGTCGAGCGCTTCTACCGCCCTTATCACCGCGCTCTGAAGCAGCTCGTCGGCGCCACGCGCGAGCGCTTCGGCTTCTACGTTCTCCTCGATTGCCACTCGATGCCGTCCTCGATCGCGCAGGGCGAGCGCGGTGCCGCGCGGAGCCGTGCCGACATCGTGCTTGGTGATTGCCACGGCACTTCGTGCCACCCCGCCATCACCGAGATGGCCCACCAGCTCCTACGCGCCAAGGGCTACCAGGTCGCGCGCAACACGCCTTATGCCGGCGGATTCACCACGTCCCATTACGGCAAGCCACATAGCGGCGGCCATGCATTGCAGATCGAGCTGTCGCGCGGGCTTTACATGGATGAGCTGCGCTTCGACCGGAAGCCATTCCTCGTGCGCCTTGCCGCCGACATGCGCGAGCTCGTCGCGGCGCTCGTCGCACTCGATCCGGCGCAGCTGAGGCCCTCGTGAATGCGGCGGCGGGCTTCGCGCTCCGCGCGGCGGCTCCCGGGGACATCGGCGCGATTGCCCGCATCTATGCCCATCACGTGCTGACCGGGCTCGCCTCGTTCGAGGAGGAGCCGCCGAGCGAGAACGAGATCGCCCAGCGCTTCGCCGACGTGACCGAGCGCGGCCTGCCGTGGCTCGTCGCGTGCGATGCCGCCGGCATGGTCGTCGGCTATGCCTATCTTGCCCCATACCGGCTGCGCTCCGCTTACCGCTACACCCTCGAGGATTCGATCTACATCACGCCTGGGGCGCAGCGCCGTGGCATCGGCCTCGCGCTCCTAGGCGAGCTCATCGCGCGCGCCACTGCCTTGGGGTATCGCCAAATCGTCGCCGTGATCGGCGACAGCGGCAATATCGCCTCGATCACGCTGCACGAGCGTCTCGGCTTTCGCCATGTCGGTGTTCTGCCCGACACGGGCTTCAAGTTTGGGCGTTGGATTGACAGCGTCCTGATGCAGCGGGCGCTCGGCGAAGGCGCGAGCACGGCGCCGTGAACCTCGCGCGCGGGTTGCGCGTTCAGAGGATGTGATGGATGTTCTAAGCGGCTTCCGTCAGACCTGGGATGCCTATGGTGCGGCCGAGCACGCAATCTGGCGCACCTTGTTCTACCGCCAGGAGGAAGTGCTGCGCGGCCGCGCCTGCCGTGAGTTTCTCGACGGCATCGCGCGGCTCGGCGTCGCCGCCGACGGCATCCCGGATTTCCGCCGACTCGACGACGTGCTCGGCGCCGCGACCGGATGGAGCATCGTCGCCGTCCCGGGCCTCGTGCCGGACGACGTTTTCTTTGGCCACCTCGCGGAGCGGCGCTTTCCCGCCACGTGCTTCATCCGCCGCCCCGACCAGCTCGACTACCTCGAGGAGCCCGACGTCTTCCACGACATCTTCGGCCACGTGCCGATGCTCGTGAACCCGGTCTTCGCCGACTACATGCAGGCGTACGGCGCGGGCGGCCTCAAAGCCCTTCGCCTCGGCAGCCTTGATCGCCTGGCGCGGCTTTACTGGTACACGGTCGAGTTTGGCCTCATCCGCACCGAGGACGGCCCGCGCATTTATGGATCGGGCATCGTCTCCTCGAAGGGGGAATCCATTTACTGCCTCGAAAGCCCGCGTCCGAACCGCGTCGCCTTCGACCTCATGCGCGTCATGCGCACGCGCTACCGCATCGACGATTATCAGGAAACCTATTTCGTCATCGACGGGTTCGATCAGCTCTTCGATGCGACCCGCCCGGATTTCACGCCCTACTACGCGGCGCTCGCCGGCTCCGCCGACATCGAGCCGGGCGCGGTTCTGCCGGAGGACCGCGTGCTCCACCGCGGCACGGGCGCGGCCGCCTGATCCAGCGCAAAAAAAATTGGGCCGTGCTCGCGCACGGCCCAAGTTTAGGGAGGAAACGCCTAGAAGACGTACGGCAGGCCATCGGGCAACGGCCATGCCGCAACGCGGAATATGCTCCGCTGCACCGCACAACGCAAGCGCAAAATCGCATTTGCAGCAATTTTAATGTGTGCGGCAAATCCGCCATACCTACGGCAAAATCGCCTCGTGATTTGTGCAACGCAGCATCGTTGTGCGATGCAATCTGGTAATTTTATTTCGCTGCGCCGCACCCAACAAGGGGGAGAATGGGAACGGGTTTTAACCGGGTGGCGTTCCCCCAACACCGCGAACCCGTCTCCGGTCCCGATGACCCCTGTGACCTCTTTCCCGCCCGCAGCTGCGCGACACCGCGTGGGGCCGGCGCTGCATCCGGTGCCGGCCGCGGCGCCAGCGCAGCGTCGCCTCGTCGTCGTATCGAACCGCATGGCAGGCGGCGCACCGGGCGCGCAGATGAGCGGTGGGCTCGCGGTCGGTGTCGAGGCCGCACTGAGGGCGCATGGCGGCATCTGGTTCGGCTGGAGCGGCGAGATCGCCGACGAAGCATCACCGCAGCCGACGCTCCAGCACTCGGGCACAGTCACCTACGCCAAGATCCCGCTCAAACGGCAGGACTACGAGGAGTACTACGCCGGCTTCGCCAATCGCGTGCTTTGGCCGCTCCTGCATTTTCGCAGCGACCTCATCGATTTCCGACGCGAGGATTTCGCCGGCTATCTGCGGGTCAATCGCTTGTTCGCCGCGCAGCTCGCGCCGCTCCTGCAGCCCGACGACCTCGTGTGGGTGCACGATTATCATTTGATGACGCTTGGCCACGAGCTGCGCCAGCTCGGCGCGCAACAGCCCACCGGCTTCTTCTTGCACACGCCCTTCCCGCCGGGCGCGCTTTTCCGCAACCTGCCAGTGCACAAGGTGCTGATGGCGGCGCTCTGCGCCTTCGATCTCGTGGGCTTCCAGACCGAGCCGGACCTCGACGGCTTCCTCTCCTATTTCGAGCGCGAACCCGACGCGCGATTGATGGGCGGCGGGCGGCTTCGCGCATTCGGCCGCGAATGCTGCGCGGCCGCTTTCCCGATCGGCATCGACGTCGACAATGTCGCAGCGAACGCTGCCCAGTCCGTCGGTACGCGCTATCGCGAGCGCCTCCACGAAAGCCTGCGCGAGCGCAAGCTCATGCTCGGTGTCGACCGGCTCGACTATTCGAAAGGTCTGCTCAACCGCTTCGTCGCCTTCGAGCGCCTGTTCGAGCAGGCACCCGAGACACGCGGGCGCATCACTTTCATGCAGATCGCCCCGCCGACGCGCTCGGACGTGCCCGAGTACGGCCATATCCGCCGCACGCTCGAGGAAAAGGCCGGGCACATCAATGGCCGCTTCTCCGAGTTCGATTGGACGCCGCTGCGCTATCTCAACAAGAGCTTCAACCGCCGCACGCTCATGGGCTTTCTGCGCGCCGCCAATATCGGCCTCGTGACGCCGATCCGCGACGGCATGAACCTCGTCGCCAAGGAGTACGTGGCGGCGCAGGATCCGAACGATCCGGGCGTGCTCGTGCTCTCGTCTTTTGCCGGTGCCGCGCGCGAGCTCGACGCGGCGCTCCAGGTCAATCCCTACGACGTCGACGCAGTCGCGGAGGCGATGCACGAGGCCTATGCCATGCCGCTCGACGAGCGGCGCCAGCGCTGGTCATCGATGATGAGCGTCCTGCGCCGGAACGACATCGCCGCCTGGCGCGAGACCTTCGTGCAGGCACTCGGCGAGGCCGCGCTCCTGCGCCGATGAACGGCGACGCGCGTCTCGTCGGCGACATCGGCGGAACGAACGTGCGCTTCGCCCTGCTCGATGCAACGGGGAAGGCGACGCGCGCCCGCGTCTTCGCAAGCGACGATTTCGCGAGCCTTGCCGAAGCGATCGAGGCTTATCTCGCGGCTGAAGGCACGCGACCCGCGGCCGCCGCGCTTTCGATCGCCTCGCCCGTCGCGGGGGATACGGTGAGCCTTACCAACCACCCGTGGTCGTTCTCGATTGCTGCGCTCAAGGCGCGGCTCGGACTTGCCCGACTTGTCGTCGTCAACGACTTTGCCGCCAACGCGCTCGCGGTGCCGCATCTGGCTCCGGGCGAGCGCGCTCAGGTTGGCGGCGGCTCCGCCGTCGCCGACGCCCCCATCGCCGTGCTCGGCCCCGGCACCGGTCTCGGCGTCGGCGGCCTCGTGCCGGCGCCGTCGGGCCCGGTCGCGCTCGCGGGCGAAGGCGGCCACGCGACTCTTCCCGCCGCCGATGCGCGCGAGAGCGAGGTCGTCGCGCATCTGCGCCGCCGCTTCGATCACGTCTCGGCCGAGCGCGTGCTGTCGGGGCCCGGGCTGGTCAACCTTTACCAGACCCTCGCGGAGTTGGAGGGCACGCGCGCCCACCCCTACACGGCGGCGCAGATCGCCGACCGCCACATGGGCGAGAACGACCCCTTGGCGCGCGCAACGGTCGAAATGTTCTGCGCCATGCTCGGCACCGTTGCGGGTGATTTGGCTCTCACCTTGGGTGCGCGCGGCGGCGTCTATATCGCCGGCGGCATCGTGCCGCGCCTTGGGTCGCTCTTTGCCAAGAGCCGCTTCCGCACGCGCTTCGAGGACAAGGGGCGCTTCAGCGACTATCTCGCCGCGATTCCGACCTATGTCATGACCTGCGCCATCCCGGCCTTCCTCGGCCTCGCCGCACTCCTCGAGCGCGGCGAGCGCTGACGGGCGCGTAAAGCGCTTCCTTGCCTCGCCGCCCCGCCGCCGATAGGTTTTGCAGCAATGCGGCCGCCGCCGCGAAAAAGGAGGAAAGGATGGCCAAGGCCTATTGGATCGCATGCTACCGCGCGATCAAAAATCCCGACGCGCTTACGGAGTACGCGAAGCTCGCTGGTCCCGCGATCCAGGCAGGAGGCGGCCGGTTTCTCGCGCGCGGCAATCCGTCCAAGACCTACGAGGCCGGCCTCAACCAGCGCATCGTGGTGATCGAGTTCGACAGCGTCGAGAAAGCCATCGCCGCGCATGACAGCCCGGGCTATCAGGCGGCGCTGAAGGCGCTCGGCAACGCCGCCGAGCGCGATATGCGCATCGTCGAGGGCGTCTAGGCGAACTCGCGGCGGATCAAGGCGCTGTGCTCGCCAAGCTTCGGCACGGCGCCCATCGGCGCACCTGACGGGAGCCCGGGCGGATAGGGCAAGGTGATGGAGCCGGACGCGGTCTCCGTCTCGCCCAGGCGCAAATGCGGGTGGCGCGCGAAATCGGCGACCGAATTGAGGTTGCCGAACGCGATCTCGGCCGCCTTGAGCCTTGTGCCCAGCGCCTCTCGTGTCTCGCGGGCGAAGGCGGTCGACACCAGCGCCTCGACTTCGGGCCGATTGGCGACGCGCCGCTCCATCGAGCTGAAGCGCGGATCTGATGCCAACGCGGCGTCGCCCAGAATCTCGGCGCAGAAGCGCACCCATTCGCGCTCGTTTTGGATGCCGATCACGATTTCCTTGCCGTCGGCGCATTTGTAAGCGCCGTAGGGCGCGATCGAGGGATGCATGAGACCCATGCGCGCCGGCGCTCGCCCGACATATACCTGGTTCATATAGGGCACGCTCATCCATTCCGCGGTCGCATCGAACATCGATATGTGGATAAGCGCGCCCGCGCCGGTGCGTTCGCGCGCATAGAGTGCTTGAAGAATGGCCGCGTGCGCGTTTAATCCGGCGGCGACGTCGGAAACCGAGACGCCAACCCGCGCCGGCGCCTCGGGCGGTCCCGTAATCGAGGCGAGCCCTGTCTCGGCCTGGATCAGGAAGTCGTAAGCCTTCATATCGCGATAGGGCCCGCTCTCACCGTAGCCGGTGATCGAGCACGCGATGAGGCGCGGATACTTCTCGCGCAGCGCCGCCGGATCGAAACCGGCGCGCGCGGCGGCGCCGGGCGCGAGGTTCTGCAAGAACACGTCGGCGCGCGCGATCATGCGGCCGAGAAGCGCGCAATCCTCGGCGCGTTTGAGGTCGATCACCACCGACTGCTTGCCGCGGTTGAGCCACACGAAATAGGCACTCTCGCCCTTGGCGTTCTTGTCGTAGTAGCGGCCAAAATCGCCCTCCGGCCGCTCGACCTTGATGACGCGCGCGCCGGCGTCGGCGAGCCGGCAGCTGCAAAGCGGCGCCGCCACCGCCTGCTCGACCGAGACCACCAGGATGCCTTCGAGCGCGCCAGTCATGCCCGGAGCATGCGTGCCCGCGCCGTCGGGCGCAAGATCGCCCCGCGCCGGCCCTTGCGGCATCGGTGTTCGCACCGCAAGGTGCGGGGACATGCGGCTCCGCATCCTTACCGGTACGTTCCTGCTGCTTTTCGGGCTCGCGCTCTATGTTGGCGCGGTGATGGCGCTGGTCGCGCGGCTACCGGAGAGCGCGGTGCTCGACTTCACCCTCTATGGTGTGGCGGGCGTCGCATGGGTCGCGCCGGCCGCGCTCCTGACGCGCTGGATGCTGCGCGGCCCCTAGCGCCGCCCGGCGGCGGCGTGGGCGAACTGGGCCGGGGCCCACGGGCCGTCGCGCCAGCGCCGGAAGCTCACCACCTTCTTGCTGCCCTCGACGCCGCGATTAAGCATAACGAGCGTCAGCATCTCGCGCTCGTCGCGCAGCTCGCCGAGCGCCGTGGCCCAGAGCGGGCTTTCATGCTGCGCCTTCGCCTCGATCCGCGCGATGAGGCGATTGAGACGCCCTATTTCATTACGCAACTGCCGCGTCGTTTGCATCGTCACTGCCTTGCAGTGCGATAAACGCTGCGCCCTATCCAAAGCTCCGGGGATGCCCCGAAGATGCCTGAGGGGCTCCATTGAAATGGCTCGGAAGCTTCGGTTAAATCATTCCATCCTCCTCCAGGAGAAGGTGAGGCGGCGATGATGCGCGTGGCGATCCTCGACGATTACCAAAAAGCGGCCCTGCGCTTGGCGGATTGGGGGAGGCTCCATCCCGACGCGACCATTGCGGCGTTTCCCGACCATATCTCTGACGAGGCCGAGCTCGCGCACCGGCTCCATACTTTCGAGTGCGTCGTGCTGATGCGAGAACGTACCCAGTTCCGTAAGAGCCTGATCGAGCGCCTGCCCAACCTGCGCCTCATTGTGACTGCCGGCATGCGCAACGCGGCGATCGACGTCGACTTCGCGACCGAGCGGAAGATCCAGGTGTGCGGCACGGAGATGCTCGGCTATCCCACGGCCGAACTCACATGGGGCCTCGTCTTAGGCCTCTTCCGCCGCATCACGGCCGAGCACAACGCCATGCATCGGGGCCATTTCCAGACCCCTGAGCTGGGCCTCGGCCTCAGCGGCAAGACGCTCGGCATCCTCGGCCTCGGCCGGCTCGGCGGCCTCGTCGCGAAATACGGCAACACCTTCGGCATGAAGGTCATCGCCTGGAGCCAGAACCTGACCGATGCGAAGGCCGCGGAGCATGGCGCGCGCCGCGTCGAGAAGGATACCCTCTTCGCCGAGAGCGACGTCGTCTCGATCCATCTCGTCTTGAGCCCGCGCTCGCGCGGCCTCGTCGGCGCAGCCGAACTCGGACGCATGAAAAAGACGGCCTTCCTCGTCAACACCTCGCGCGGGCCGATCGTCGACGAGCGCGCGCTCCTCGACTGCCTCAAGGGGAAACACATCGCCGGCGCCGCGCTCGATGTCTATGACATCGAGCCGTTGCCGAAGGACCATCCGGTGCTGGCGCTCGACAACGTGCTGCTCACACCGCACTTGGGGTATTGCACCGCCGAGGGCTATGAGCGTGCCTATGCAAACGCGGTCGAGGACATCCGCGCCTTCCTTGACGGCAAGGTGCTGCGCCCAGTGAACGAACTGCGCTGAACATCGACGCGGTTTTCACTCAAATGCCGAGCGATCGCGCCCGGCCTTAGGTTTTTCCTTACCTTGCCCCGGCTAGCCTTGTCCCATGCGGACGCGCATCGAAAAGCTCGTCGGATCTCTCGCGTGCCTTCGCCGCGACACACGCGCCGGAACGGCGGTCGAGTTCGCGCTCCTCGTGCCGGTCATCATCGTCATCTTCCTCGGCATCTTCGAGTTCGGCCGCGCGATCTGGGTGCAGGGCATTCTCGACTACGCGGTCGAGCAGGCGGCGCGCTGCGCCTCGATCAACACCACGACCTGCAGTTCGACGGGCACAACACAGACCTACGCCGCGGGACAGGCGGCGCCGCTTCCGAACGGCTCGACCTCTTGTCCAGCGGGTGCGGTGTGCCCGGTCTTCACGGCAACGCAACCCACCTCGGGCGCCTGCGCCAATGAGAACAAGGTGTCGGCCACCTACGCGTTCAGCTTTCTCAGCATCGGCAGCATGCCGATCATCGGCGCCTCACCGTTTCCGACCTCGGTGACGCTGAGCTCGCAGTCCTGCTACCCGATCTAGCTAGAGCCGTAGCTCGCCGGTGACGATGCGGCGATGGAGCGCCGCGTCGAGTGCCACATATGCATCGCCGTCATCGACGAAGAGAGGGTCGGCGATGGCCGCGGACTCGAAGCCTTCTTCGGCCATCTGCCGCTTTACCGGCCTTAACGTCCCCGTCGTCTCGAGAGCGGAGCAAAGCCGAAGAAATACAGGCCGCGCATAAGCGGGCAGGCGTTCTGCCAGGTGCCTTCGCAGGTGTGCGAACTCGAATCCCGGCTCCACGACGAGCGCCGCCATGCCGGCGCGACCCTCGGCACCCGGCACGCGCACGCCATAAACCGCAGCGTCAATTACGCCAGGGCAGGTGGCGATCGCCGCCGCGACCTCGGCGGTCGAGACATTCTCGCCCTTCCAACGGAAGGTATCGCCGATGCGATCGACGAAGTAATAGAAGCCGGATTTGTCGCGCCGCATCAGATCGCCGGTGCGGAACCAGCGATCGTTCGCGGCGAACACACCGCGCAGGACCTTCGCTTCGCTCTCGGCCTCTGCGCTGTAGCCATCGTAGCGGACGCCGTTCGGGCCGATGCGGCCCAAGGCCTCGCCAACCTCGCCTGTGCCGCAGAGTACGCAGCGGCCGGCCACGTCGCGCATCGGCGCGCCGGCTTCGTCGAGCTTCACGAGCGCCGGCGCCGCGCGATGGGCGAGGAACTGCGGCACGCGGCCGATAGCGCCGGGCCTGCCCTCGCAGTTGTAAAGCGACACGACCCCCTCTGTCGCGGCGTAGAATTCGAGAATGCGTGGTATCCCGAACCGCGCCTGGAATTTCTCCCAGACTTCCGCGCCGAGACCGCTGCCGCAGCAGAGTCTGATGCGGTGCCGGCGTTCGTTTGGGTCGGGCGGAGTCGCGGCAAGATAGCGGCACAGCTCGCCGATATACTGGAAGAGCGTGCAATCGAAGCGGACGACATCATCCCAGAAGCCGCGCACGGAAAATCCGGGCCGGATCGCCACCGAGCCGCCGACGACGAGCGCCGCGCCAATCGCAACGATGCCGCCGACGCCATGATACATCGGCAGGCAGTCGTACATCCTGTCCTGGGGCCCGGTGTCCATCATGCCGGCGAACCAATGGCTCCAATGCATGATGCGCTCATGGCTGACGTTGGCCGCCTTTGCGAGGCCGGTGGTGCCGGAGGTGTAGATATAAAGCGCGCGATCGAAGATCCTCGGTGCGCGCTCGCCGCGCGGCAGCGGATCGGCGGGCAGGCCCGCCACCGCCTGGTCGAGCCGCGGGAATTTCCCGGTACCCGCCGCGCCGTATTCCCAAATTTGCGCGCCCGCGGGGAGATGCGGTGCGATCGCTGACAGTCTTTGCGCGAGCGCCGCGCCAACGATGATGTGCCGCGGCGCCACCAGTGCGAGCGAGCGCGCGAGCCCGTCGCCCGCGAGATTGGAATTGACGAGCGCCACAACGCCGCCCACGCGCGTGATGCCAAGCCAGAGCGCGAGATATTCCGGCGCGTTCGGCATGAAGAGCGCGACCGTCTCGCCGGCCCCAAGCCCAACGTCGAGTGCCCAGCGCGCGACACGGCTCGTCTGCCCCGCCAGTGCGCGAAAGGACCAAACCTCGCCGTCCGAAAGAAGCGCCGGCGCATCGCCAAATTTCTCGGCCAGAAGCTCGACGACGATGGGAAAGGTGAGCGACGGGTCGCGCCCGATCCCCTTCGTCATTTCGAGCGCACGCAGCCATGACGCGCGTGCGGCGTTTCTGTCCTCGGGAATCTCGGTCACTCGGGTCCGGGCGCGCGTGTGCGGGTTCTGTTATAATTATACAAGTCCCGTGCGAGAACCAAGCGGAACGGAGATGGCCCAGGCGGCAGAATCGGAGGTCGCGCTCTCGCGCCCTGCCGCGGCGACCGCTGCCGCCATCGATGTCGAAGTCCATTCCGGATTCGAGTCTCTGCCGGAGCCACTGGCGCAATTCTTTGCGGCGGCGGGAGCAGCGAATTTCTTCCAGAGCATCCCGTGGTACCGCACGATGCTCCGCACCGCGGGGCCCGAGGGCGACAAGCCGCGCATCTATGCGGCAACGCGCGGTGGCCGCCCGCTCGCGGCGCTCGTTGCGCGCGAGCGAAAGCATGCCGGCAAGCTCAAGACGCACATGCTGCTTGCGCCGTCGCGCGGCGCCAATGCCTCGCTCTTTGCGCCACTCGTCGCCACCGAAGATGGGCGCGCGGGACTTTTTGCCATCGCCGCCGCGATCGCGCGCTCATCGCCCCCGTTCCACGTGCTGCGCTTCGATTGTCTCGACCCTTCCGCACCGGAATTCGCGGTGTTTGCCGCGGCCTTTCGCGCCGCCCACATGCCGGTCCAGGCATTCTTCAATTTCCACAATTACTACGACGATGTCTCTGGACAGGACCTCGGGCAGTATCTCGCGCACCGGCCACCCGAGCTGAAGCAAGACGTGGAGCGCGCGGCGCGGCTTCTCGCGCGTGGGGACCGCGCGCGCTTCGCCGTGATCGACGGTGGTCCCGAGCTCGAAGCGGCGCTCATCGACTATGCGCTCGTCGACCTGCAGAGTTGGAAGGAGCCCGAATTCTATGCGGACTGCACGCCCGAGCTGATCCGCGCCGCCGCCGCCGCGGGCGCGCTGCGCTTGGGCTTGCTCCATCTCGATGGCGCGCTCGCAGCGGCGCAGATCTGGCTCGTCGCAGGCGGCCGCGCGACGATCTGGCGGCATCATTATGCGCAGAAATTCGCCAAGCACCGGCCGGGCGCGGCACTGACTTTCGCGATGTTCCGCCACGCGCTCGCCTCGGGCGATCTTCGCGAGATCGATTTCGGACCGGGCGACGAGCCGTTCAAGGGATTATGGCTTAGCCGCCGGCGCGAGCGTGCCGGCCTTATCGCATTCAACCCGCGCACCGCGAAGGGACTTGCCGCCGCGGCGCGCCATTTCGGCGGCCGCGCGGGCGCCGTGCTGGCACCGACATTGCGCGCGGCCATCGGCCGGTGGAGCAAGGACTGATGGCGTCGCCCCCGCTCCGCGTGCGCTGCCGCCAGATTCGCGATGAGGACGAAGACGCGGTCATCAACCTCCTGCTGAAAGCCCGCTTCGGCGGCGACCACGCGTTCTGGGCCGACGCGCTGAAGCGCCTCGCGAGGCACCCGACGCCAGCTGGCTTTCCGAAATACGGCTACTTGCTCGAAGTGAATGGAGTTCCGGCCGGCATGCTGCTGCTGATCTCGTCGCTCGTGCCGGTGAATGGCCAGCTGAAAGTGCGGTGCAACGTCTCGAGCTGGTACGTGTTTCCGGCCTTCCGCGCCTATGCCTCGATCCTCGCGCGGCATGCGCTACGGCACAAAGAAGCGACATATTTCAATATCTCGCCCACGCTGCCGACGACCGAAATCCTCGCCGCGCAAGGCTACACACGCTATTGCGATGGCCACTTCATCGCGGTCCCTGCGCTCTCGCTGCGCGGCATGGGCGCGCGCGTCGAGCCGATCTCGCCCGCGATCATGCCGGGCGCCGGGCTTTCGCTCGAGGAGATCGGGCTCCTCTACGCGCATCTCCGCTACGGCTGCATCAGCGTCGTCGTAAGCATAGGCGGGCGACGATATCCCTTCGTGTTCGAACCGATGACGCGCTTGCGCGTGCTCCGTTTCGCTCATCTGGCCTATAGCCCGAGCATCAAGGATTTCGTGCGCTTTGCCGGCCCACTCGGGCGATTTCTCGCCCGTCGGGGCATCGCCTTCGTCGTGCTCGACGCCAATGGAGCCGTGCCGGGCCTCGTAGGCCACTATCGGCAGGCAACGCCAAAATATTTCCGCGGGCCCGACCGCCCGCGCCTCGGCGACATCGCCTACTCCGAGCGCGACGTGTTGGGCCTGCGCTTTCCGCCCGACGTGGGCACCGAGGACTAGGGTCGCGGAATGAGGCAGAACCCCTGCGCCTCGATGCCGAGCGACGGGTTGAACTTGCTGCGGAAATTTTCGAACGCGATTGCCGCCGTGAGCTCGACGATTTGCGCTTCCGTGAAGTGCTGTTTGAGGCGCTCGAACAGCGCGTCGTCGACCCTTTCGGCGGTGATGGTGATACGCTCCGCATATTCGAGCGCCACGCGTTCGGCCTCGCTGAAGAGCGAGCTCTCGCGCCACTTCGTCAGTTGCTTGAATTTTGCCTCGCCGCTCCGCTCCATCACACGGATGGAATTGGAGTCAATTCAGAACGGGCAGCCGTTGATGGTCGCAACGCGCAGATACATGAGCGAGACGAGCGCCGGCGGCAACTGCCCCGAGCGGTCGATCGCCTGGCCGAACGCCTTGGCCGCGGCGAGGATCGGCGGGCAGTGCGCCATCACCTTGGTCGGGTTGAGGAGGTAGCCGAACACCTTGCGGTCTCTCTCGAAGGCCTCGGTCAACGTCGGGTCGCCTCCCGCATCCTCGATCTCGCGTACTCGCGGCATCGCTACTCCTTCGCGCCTTTAATCAAGGCGCCGGATCGGAGCTTAGAGGAGAGCGCCCTATCCCGTCGAGGCGCCGGCGCCATAGCCCGGCCGACGCCCCGCCTAACTCGCGCGAAGGGACGTTCGTCTCCGCACTCGCAAGCGCACGAGCCGCATACGATTGCGTCAAGATATGCGAACGATGCGGCAACGAACGCGCCGCAGTTACATACATCCGCATGCAACCCATTGCGAACGGACACCGAACGTCGCTCGCGCATAGGTCAGATAAAACACTAATTCCAAACAATTCCGATGATAATCCTCATTTGATTGATCACAGTCAAAATTCGGTCTGATTTTGCGGCCATTCGGAACCGGACAACAAACAGCGCGCGCGGCAAGAGATTGTGCCCGAATAGTCAATACGTGCGGCCGTCAGTGTTGGAAGATCAACCAGGTTCACCGGCACGTCGCGGGCACTCGCCTGAAGGACGATGAGGAAAAATGCCGCCCCGACGGTTGCAAATTACGACAGAGCCGCGGATCACAGGCGTGCCGTTTCGCGAGCGCTCGCGCGGCCAAGCGGTGTCGCTGCTCAGCACCGCGCAGTCGGCGGCGCTCGCCGCCATCGGCACGATCGTTCAGCTGCCGAAAGGCACGATCGTCTATCGCGCGAAAAGCGCCGCGGACAGCGTCTTCAATCTCGTCCAGGGCGTGGTGAAGACCTACGACGTCCTGCCGGACGACCGCAGCATCGTCTCGGGATTCCATTTCGCGGGCGATATGTTCGGACTTGCGGAGCACGGGCACTATGTCGAATGGGCCGAGGCGATCATCCCGTCCGTTGCCTTTCGCATCCCGCTCGCTGCGCTCGAGCCTCTGCTCGATCGCGATGGCGCACTCGCGGTGCGCTTCCTGTGCAAGGCCGCCGACGGGCTGCGCCAGAACCGCCGCCACGCCCGGATCCTCGCGCGCAACGACGCGCTCGGGCGCTTCGCGATGCTCCTGCGCCAGCTCGAGCAGCAGGGGCCGTCGCGCGGACCCGACAGCGTCACCTATTTCCCGATGTCGCGCGGCGACGCAGCCCAGTTCATCGGCCTTACGCTCGAGGCTATGAGCCGCGCCTCGAGTACCCTCGAGCGCACCCGCATCATCCAATTTATCGACCGGCATCATTTCCAGGTTGTCGACCACGCCCGATTCGAGCAGCTTCTGGCAGGCGCCTACCAGCCCGCGGTGGTGCGCGCGAAGCCGCGGGCGCTGCCCGAGGCCGCTTTGCGCAAGCGCAGGAAGACGTAGGACCGCGCCCGGCCCGCGCTATGATTGGGGCCGGAGGTGATCCATGAGCCCTTCCGTCGGGCATGTGCGCGCAGCAGTCGCAGTCAAACCGCGGCAAACCGAGATTCGCGAATTCCCGCTCCCCGAGATTCCTCCCGATGCTGGGCTCTTACGCATCGAGGCAACCGGAATCTGCGGCAGCGACTGGGGCATGTATCTGAACGAGCGGCCGGGGCCGCGTATTCTTGGGCACGAGATGATCGGCGTAATCGAGCGGCTGGGCGAGGTCGCGCGCGCCCGGTGGGGCGCGAGCGAAGGCGATCGCGTCGCGCTCGAGGAATACCTGCCGTGCGGCCATTGCGAGTATTGCCGCACCGGCGAATACCGCTCATGCCTTGAGACCGACGCGAGAGTTCATGGCGGTGTCCGCTATGGCTCGACGCCGCTCACGGTGGCGCCAGCGCTTTGGGGCGGCTACAGCCAGTATCTCTACATGCATCCGCGCACGGTCTTGCATCGCGTGCCGGCGGGTGTGCCGACCAACGTCGCGGCGATGGCGCTGCCCATTGGCAACGGCTTCCAATGGGCGTGGATGGATGGTGGCGCCGGCCCCGGTAAAACGGTCGTCGTGCAGGGGCCAGGACAACAGGGCCTCGGCTGCGTCATCGCCGCCGCCGTCGTGGGCGCCGACAAGATCATCTCGACCGGTCTCGCACGCGACGAACGCCGGCTTGCCGTGGCGCGCGAGCTTGGCGCGCACCACACGGTCGTGGTCGATCGTGAGAATCTGCTCGAGGAGGTGAAGCGCTTGACCGGCGGGCGCATGGCCGACCTCGTCATCGACGCGAGCGGCGGCGGCCCCGAGATCGTTAACGCCTCGGTGGCACTGCTACGCAAGCGCGGGGTCCTCGTCATCGCCGCGCGCAAGGGCCCGATCGACGGCTTCGATCTGCGCCAGATCGTCGACAAGCAGGTGATCCTGCGGGGCACGCGCGGGCACAGCTACGAGGCGGTCGAACGCGCGCTCGGCGTCATGGCCGCCGGCCGCGTGCCGCTTGAGCGCATGTCGAGCCACGTTGTCGGGCTTGGCGACATCGACCACGCACTGCGCATGGTCGGCGGCGAGACGGAGGAACGTTCGATCCACATCACCGTGGCACCCTGGAGCTGAGCCATGATGAGCGAAAGCGACAGCGAGCGCCTCGTCCGTGTCGGACGCGGCACGCCCATGGGCGAGCTGATGCGGCGCTACTGGCAGCCGGCCCTCCTCTCCTCCGAACTTCCTGAGAGGGACGGCGCGCCCATTCGCGTGCGGCTTCTTGGCGAAGACCTGGTGGCGTTCCGCGACACCGAGGGAAAGGTCGGGCTCGTCGACGCCTACTGCGCGCACCGGCGCGCACCCCTTTTCTTCGGCCGCAACGAGGAATGCGGCCTGCGTTGCGTGTATCATGGTTGGAAGTTCGACACCCAGGGCAACTGCGTCGACATGCCCTCTGAACCGGCCGACTCGCCGATGAAGGCCGAGGTGAAGCTCCTCGCCTATCCGACCGTAGAGCGGGGCGGCGTGGTTTGGGCATATCTCGGCCCCCGAGCCGAAAGGCCGCCTGCGCCCGACTACGAATGGGTGCGCGCGCCAGAGACGCATCGTCACGTGTCCAAGACACTAGAAGCCTGCAACTACCTCCAGGCGCTCGAAGGCGGGCTCGACACCGCGCACTCGTCCTTCGTGCACAACAACGACCTCCGCGACAAGAGGCTGCTGCGGCCCAAGGACGGCGCGCCGCGCCTCGAGATCGAGCTGACGGACTACGGCTATTGCTACGTCTCGCACCGCAAGAGCGGCGCCGACGGCGCATATGTCCGCGTCTATCACTATGTCATGCCGGCGCAGCAGATGCGTGCCAGCACCACGGCGATCACAGGCGGACGCGCCAAGGTGCCGAAGCTCGACGGTCACGTCTGGGTCCCGGTCGATGACGAGCACACCTTCGTCTACAACTGGGCCCTCGGCTATGATCCCGAGGCCGCCCTCACGCCCGACTTCGTCGCCGAATGGGAG
>DATIXQ010000143.1:0-19755 GCA_035518375.1 Allostellaceae bacterium
CGGATCGAGGCCCTCGTCGAGCAGCCGTTCGACAAACTCCGGCTCGGCGAGGCAGCAGTGCGTGAGGAACGGGCTGTTGCCGAAGAGCGCTCCCAACAGCCGGTGGCCGGCCGCGTCGGCCGCAAGGCCGCGCATGAAGGCGCCGAGCTTCGCGTCCGCCTCGTCCGCCCGCTCGCGCCAGCGCGCGAACCCCGTCTCCGCCGCGCTCTCGTCGGCCGGCGCCGGCAGGTCGGAGAGAGCGTCCGAAAGCACGCGCCCCCTCACCCCGGCCCTCTCCCCGGAGGGGAGAGGGAGAAAAACCCTCGCCCCACCGGGGAGAGGGAGGGACCCGTTGCGCAGCAACGGGAGGGTGAGGGGGATGAGCGAGGACGCCCCGTCATGCCACCCGCACGAGGGCGTGGCGCTTGCGGCCGGCCGACAGCTTGATGACGCCGTCGCGGACATCGGCGGGTGTGAGGCGGCGCGCCTCGTCGCTGACCGTCTCGTCGTTGATGCGCGCGCCGCCGCCGCGCACGAGGCGCCGCGCCTCGCCCAGGCTCGCGGCGAGGCCCACGCGGTGGAAGAGCTGGATCGCCTGGATGCCCGCCTCGAGCTCGGCGCGCGGCAGATCGATGACCGGCAGCTCCTCGCCGATCCCGCCTTCGGCGAAGACGCGACGCGCGGTCTCCGCGGCTGCGGCGGCGGCCTCGCGCCCGTGCAGCAGCGCCGTCGCCTCGTTCGCGAGCACGATCTTCGCCTCGTTGATCTCGCTGCCCTCAAGCTTCTCGAGGCGCGTCACCTCGGCAAGCGGCAGCTCGGTCAAAAGGCGCAGGCGCTGACCCACGTCGGCGTCCTCGGTGTTGCGCCAGTATTGCCAGTAGTCGTAGGGCGGCAAGCGCTCCTCGTTGAGCCACACCGCGCCCGCGGCGGTCTTGCCCATCTTCGCGCCCGACGCGGTCGTGAGCAGGTTCGAGGTGAGACCGAAGAGCTCCAGTCCCGCGACGCGGCGGCCAAGCTCCACCCCCATGACGATGTTGCCCCACTGATCGGAGCCGCCCATCTGCACGGCGCAGCGATAGCGCCGCGCGAGCTCGACGAAGTCGTAGGACTGCAGCACCATGTAGTTGAATTCGAGGAACGTGAGCGGCTGCTCGCGCTCGAGCCTGAGGCGCACGCTGTCCTGGGTCAGCATGCGGTTCACCGAGAAATGCCGGCCATAGTCGCGCAGCAGCGGAATGTAGAGCAGCCGGTCGAGCCAATCGGCGTTGTTCGCCATGAGTGCGCCGCTCGGGCCGTCGCCGAATTCGAGGAAGCGGGCGAAGACGCGGCGGATGCTCGCCATGTTGGCTTCGATCACCTCGTTGGCGAGAAGCTGACGCGATTCGTCCTTGCCCGAGGGATCGCCGATCTTGCTGGTGCCGCCGCCCATCAGCACGATCGGCTTGTTGCCGGTCTGCTGCCAAATCCGCAGCAACATGATCTGCAAGAGATGCCCGACATGGAGGCTGTCGGCGGTACAATCGAAGCCGATATAGGCGGCGACCGGCCCCGCGGCGAGGCGCTCGGCGAGCCCGTCGCGGTCGGTGATCTGATTGACGTAGCCGCGCTCTTCGGCGACGGCGAGGAAGGAGCGGGCGGACATGTTGGGACGGCGGATTAGCGCATGAGTGCCGCGCGCGTCTACCGCGTCATCGGCCTGATGAGTGGCACCTCGCTCGACGGCATCGATGCCGCGTTCCTCACAACCGACGGGCGCGCCCGGATCGAGCGGGGACCGTTTCTGACGCGCCCCTACGCGCCGCAATTCCGCGCGCGCCTCAGGGCCGTGCTCGGCGGCGTGGGCGATGTCGCCGGCGTCGAGCGCGAGCTGACCGAGCTGCACGCCGAGGCCATCAACGCGTTGCGCACGGAGAACGCGCTTGGCGATGTGGATCTCGTGGGATTCCACGGCCACACCATCCTGCATCGGCCGCGCGAAGGGCGGACGTGGCAGATCGGCGACGGCGCGCTCCTGGCGCGCCTCACCGGCGTCGAGGTCGTCAACGATTTCCGCAGCAACGATGTCGCCGCGGGCGGCGAGGGCGCGCCGTTGGCGCCGCTCTATCACCAGGCGCTCGCCGGCGCACTCGCGCGGCCAGTGGCCGTCCTCAATATCGGCGGCGTCGCCAACGTGACCTGGATCGGTGCCGAGGAGGACGATCTCCTCGCCTTCGACACCGGGCCGGGCAACGCGCTCCTCGACGACTGGATGCTCCAGCACACCGGCCGGCCGCTCGACGAGGGCGGCGCCATGGCGCGGCAGGGCCGGGTCAGCGAAGCGCACCTCGCGCGCTTCCTCGCAAACCCCTACTTCGCGCGCCGGCCACCCAAATCGCTCGACCGCGACGACTTCGCCGGCGCGATGCCCGAAGGACTTTCGCCCGCCGACGGCGCGGCCACGCTCACCGCCATGACCGCCGCGGCGGTGGCGGCGGGCGCGCGCCATTTCCGGGCGCCGGCCGGGCGCTGGCTCGTCACTGGCGGCGGCAGGCATAACGAAGCGTTAATGGCGGCGCTGCGGACGCGGCTCGGTGTGCCGGTCGAGCCCATCGACGCGGCGCTCGCCTGCGACGGCGACGCGCTCGAAGCACAGGCCTTCGCCTATCTTGCCGCGCGCTCGGTCGAGGGTTTGCCGCTCAGCCTTCCGTCGACGACAGGCGCGCGTACCTCCGTTAGGGGCGGGAAGCGCCACCCAGCGCGTTAACAATTCCTTACGCGCCGCGGCCCTACATTTTCCTGCTAGGGGTCTGGGAGCGCACGGGTGGCGCCAGTCGAGGTCGAAGCACAAGGAGCGGGCACCGTCGTTCGCCTGGGCGAGCGCTACGAGATCCTGCCCGGGACGCCGCTTGCCGAGTTTGCGCCGCTGGGCGGCGAAGCCTATCGCGCGATCGACCGGGCGCGCCCCAGCACTGCGCTTTACGCGCTGCTGACCGAGCCGGGCGCGCCGCCGCGCACGACGTTGCTCGAGCCCATCGCCGACATTCAGATCGACACGCTGGTGCGACCGGTGGCGTGGGGCACAGTCGATTGGGCGCCGCGCGGCCGGCGCCTCTTCGTCATCGTGTTCGACGAGCCCGGCGAGCGCCTCGTCGCCGATGGCGCGGCGTCCTTCACGCCGCTCTCCGACGAGGAGATCCTGACCAACGTTCTGCCGGCGACGCTCGCGGCGCTGAAGGGCGTGTTCGATCTCGGCACGACGCATCGCGCGGTGCGCCCGACCAACCTTTTTCGTGCCGGCGACGGCAGGATCGTGCTCGGCGAATGCGTGAGCGGTCCGCCGGCGGCGGCGCAGCCGATCGCCTTCGAGACCATCGAGAACAGCCTCGCCCACCCGATGGGGCGCGGCGCGGGAATGCCCGGCGACGATCTCTATGCGCTCGGCCTGACGCTCGCGATGTTGCTGCTCGGGCGCGACCCGGTCGCAGGCGTGCCTGACGACGAGCTCATTTCCGCCAAGATCGCGCGCGGCTCCGTGGCGGCATTGCTGACGGGCACGAACCTGCCGACGCGCATGCTGGAGCCCGTGCGCGGTCTCCTCGCCGACGACCCGCGCGAGCGCTGGACGCTGCAGGATCTTGGTATCTGGCTCACGAGCCGGCGCGTGCCGCTGCGGCAGCTGCCGCCGCAGAAGCGCGCCGCGCGGCCGTTCGAGTTCGAAGGCGAAGGCCACATCACGGCGCGGCCGCTCGCGCGGGCCTTTGCCAAGAGCCCTGTCGCAGCCGTGAAGCCGATCCGCTCGGGCGATCTTGAAGCGTGGCTCGCGCGCAGCCTCGGCGATGCCGACGCCGCGGCCCAGATCGCGCGCGCCGTCGAAGGCAGCGAGTCCGGCAACCCGGCGAGCGAGGCACATCTCGTCGCGCGTGTCGCCATGGTGCTCGATCCGGCCGCACCGCTGCGCTACGGCGATCTTGCCGCCTCGCTCGACGGGCTCGGCCCGGCGCTCGCGGCAACCTTCCGCTCGGGCTCGGCCGCAACCGCGATCGCCGACGCGATCATGACGCGCCTGGCGCAATTCTGGATCAGCGTGCAGGGGCCGCTGCGGCCCGAGCAAATGCCGATCCTCAAGGCGTTCGACCGCCTTCGCCTCCTGCTCGAGGACCGCCGCTTCGGCTTCGGCCTCGCGCGCATCCTCTACGAGCTCAATCCGGGCCTCCATTGCCTCTCGCCCGCGCTCGAGCGCGAGCACGTGATGGACGGGGCCGCGGTCATCCCGGCGCTCGAGCGCGCCGCCACCGAGGGCCGCCTCGGCGAGCCGCTGATCGACCGCCATCTCGCGGCCTTTGTCGCCGCGCGCTGCAAGGCCGCGGGCACCGACTGGCTTGATCAGCTCGCGAGCCCGAAGCCCGAGGCGCGCATCCTCGGCACGCTCTCGATCCTGGCCTATCTCGAAGGGCTCGCCAGAGGCAAGGCGGGTCCGGCGCTGGCGCAGCGCGTCGAGCGCGAGCTGCCGCCCGCGATCGAGCGGCTGCATGGCCGGACGCGGCGGATGACTCTGCGGGCGACACTCTCGCGCCTCGCCGCCGAAGGCCAGCTCGGCGCCATGCTGGCCGCGGTCGCCGATCCCGTCGAGATCGCGCGCGACGAAGCCGAATTCCGCGCCGCGCGGGCCGAGCAGGCGTCGATCCGGGCGGAGCTGGCCGCGCTTGCGAGCGCGGCCGCGGCGCGGCCGGAGCGCGCGGCGGATCTTGGCGGCACGATGTCGTTCGCGCTCGCCTCGGCGCTCGCGGCCGTGGTCGCGGTCGGCACGCTCGTGGTCGGGGGCTGAGCATGGCGCGCCGGATCGGCACCGCACGGAAAGCGGCAAGCGTCAGAGGCGGCGGAGCAGTGCCGATCGTGCTTTCGACCGTGCTGCTGATCGCGGCGCTGCCGCTCTGCGCCGTGGCGGCCGCCGGGATGCTGCCCGCCGGCGTCGCGTTCCTGATCGACCGCAGCCCCCGGCGCGACCTCGCCCGCACCGTCGCGGCAACGAACCTCGCCGGCGTGGTGCCGCCGGCGACGGCGCTTCTCCACTTCGAGTTCAGCTTCGCCGGCGCGCTCACCATCCTGCGCGAGCCGCAGAATTGGCTCATCATGTACGGCGCCGCAGCGATCGGCTGGGGGCTCCATGCCGGGATGCCGGTGCTTGCCGGCATGGTGCTCGAGTTCCGCGCGCGCCAAGCCGAGCAGCGCCTCAAAGCGCGCGCGGCCGAAATCGCGTCCGAGTGGGGCGAGGGCTAAGTCAGCCGCCGAGGTAGTTGCCGCCGTTGACGTGAATCACCTGGCCGGTGATGAAGCGCGCGGCGGGCCCGCACAGATGCCGCACCATGGCGGCAACCTCGACCGGCGGCGCGAGCTGGCCGAGCGGCAGGGTGCGGTTCTTGTGGGTCGCGGGCAGCGGCAGCGCCGGGTCGCGCACCGTGCCGATGAGGCCGGGCGAAACGCAGTTCACTGTGATCCGGTCAGGCGCGAGGTCGAGCGCCAAGGCGCGCGTGAGCCCTTCGAGCCCGGCCTTCGCAGAGACGACGTGCGCGCGCTGCCTGGCGCCGCTCGCCGCCGTCATGCCGCCGATATTGACGATCGTTCCGGCGGAGCTCTTACGGAGATAGGGCAGTGCCGCCTTGATGCACAGGAACGGCCCGTCGAGCATGACGGCCATCGCCTCGCGCCAGCGCGGGAGATCGAGCTCGTCGATCGCCACCTCGCGCCGCACGGCGGCGTTGTTGACGAGAATGTCGAGCCCGCCGAAGCGCGCAACGGTCGCAGCGACGATCGCGGCCACATCGCGCTCGGAGGTGATGTCGCCGGGAACGACGTGCGCGGTGCCGCCGGCGGCCTCGATCGCCGCCGCGGCCGCCTCGGCCTCGGCGAGCGACGTGCGCGCGTTGATCGCGACCGCAGCGCCGCCCGCCGCCAGCGCCTCGGCGATGGCGCGGCCGATATTGCGCGCGCCGCCTGTGATGAGCGCCGTGCGCCCCGTGAGGTCCATGGGGTCAGCCGGCGACGAGCTTGCGGTCGAGCGCGGCCGAGCGGATCGCCCGCTGCAGCTTGTCGAAGGCGCGCACCTCGATCTGGCGCACGCGCTCGCGCGAGATGCCGTAGCGCTGCGACAGCTCCTCGAGCGTCGAGGGCTGCTCCTTGAGCCGGCGCGCGACCAGGATCTCGCGCTCGCGCTCGTTCAGATGTGCCATCGCGTCGCGCAACAGATCGCGGCGCACGCCCAGCTCCTGGCGTTCGGAGAGCTGCGTCTCCTGGTCGTCGCTCTCGTCGACGAGCCAGTCCTGCCATTCGCCCTCGCCATCCGCCTTGATCGGCGCGTTGAGGGAATGGTCGGAGGACGCGAGGCGCCGGTTCATGTTGACCACGTCGGCCTCCGGCACCTCGAGCACCTCGGCGATCTTCTTGACGTTCTCGGGCGAGAGATCGCCTTCCTCGATCGCCTGGATCTGGCCCTTGAGGCGGCGCAGGTTGAAGAAGAGCTTCTTCTGCGCCGCGGTCGTGCCGAGCTTCACGAGCGACCATGAATGCAGGATGTACTCCTGGATCGAGGCGCGGATCCACCACATGGCGTAAGTGGCGAGGCGGAAGCCCCGGTCAGGGTCGAACCGCTTCACCGCCTGCATCATGCCGACATTGCCCTCCGAGATGAGCTCGGCCAAGGGCAGGCCATAGCCGCGATAGCCCATCGCGATCTTGGCGACGAGGCGCAGGTGGCTGGTGACGAGCCGGTGCGCCGCCTCGGGATCGTTGTGCTCGCGCCAGCGCTTGGCGAGCATGTACTCCTCGCCCGGGTCGAGCATCGGGAACTTGCGGATTTCCTGGAGATAGCGCTGCAGCCCGCCTTCGCGGGCGATGGTCGGCAGCGTCGCGGTCGTGGCCATGGTTAAAATGCTATCGCACCGGGTCTGGCCTGTCCAATTTCAGCCCCTCCAGAACCGCCCGGAGCCCGGCGAGATCGGGCGGCAGCGCGCTCTCGAAGCGCAGCCATTCGCCGCTCGCCGGATGGACGAAACCGAGCGTCGCCGCGTGCAGCGCCTGGCGCGGGAATGAGGCGAGCGTGCTGCGCGCCGGCTCCGGCACCGCGCCGAGGCCGCGCGCCCGCAGCGTCCCGCCATAGGCGGCATCGCCGATGATCGGATGGTGGCGCGCGGCGAGATGGACGCGGATCTGGTGCGTGCGCCCGGTGGCGAGGCGGCATTCGAGCTCGGACGCAAGGCCGCCGCCGAATGCCGCGACCACGCGGTAGCGCGTCACCGCGCTTTTGCCTCCTCGCGCAAGCACCGCCATCTTCTTGCGGTCGCGCGGGCTCCGGCCGATGGCCGCGCTGATCTCGCCCGCAGGAAGATTGGGCACACCCCACACAAAGGCGCGATAGGCGCGCTCGATGCGGCGCGCGGCGAAGTCCGCCGCGAGCTTCGCGTGCGCAAGCTCCGTCTTCGCCGCGACCATGAGGCCGCTCGTGTCCTTGTCGAGGCGGTGCACGATGCCCGGGCGCCGCACGCCGCCGATGCCGGCGAGGCTGGCGCCGCAATGGGCGATGAGCGCGTTGACGAGGGTGCGGTCGGGATTGCCGGGCGCGGGATGGACGACGAGACCGGCCGGCTTGTCGACAACGATCAGGTGCTCGTCCTCGTAGCGAATGTCGAGCGCCATCGCCTGCGGCACCGGCCGGTCGTCCTCGGGCGGCGGCACCCGCACCAGATAGCTCTGGCCTGGTTTGACCCTGAGCGAGGGGTCGCATATCGTCGCGCCGCCGAGGCTCACGTGACCGTCTTCGACGAGGCGCTTGAGCCGGGTGCGCGAAAGCCCGCCCAAGCGCGCCGCCAGCAGCCGGTCGAGACGCTCTCCGGCCTCGTTCTCCTCGACCGTCACGGCGTGCGCCATCGGTTCCGTCGACATGGCCGCTAAGGTGGACCCGAGACATGCGGGGGCTCAAGGTCCTGGTCGTCGTCATGGGCGTGCTGCTCGCTGCGGGCACGGCGGCGCTCATCGTGGCCGTGGTGATTCGGGTCGAGCGCGGCGAGCGCGCGGCGGCGACGAGCGGCGCGAGCGCCGGGCCGCTGCACACAGCACTTCCCGCGGGGAGCCGCATCCTCGGCACCGAGCTCGAAGGCGACCGCCTCGCCGCTCACGTCGCGCTCGCCGGCGGCGGCGAGGCAATCTATCTCTTCAACGCTCGCACCGGCGCAACTGTCGCCGTCATCGAAGCGCCCGCAAACCGCTGACGGACGTTAAGCGCGCATTAATCTTGGCGCGCGCTCCCGCCGCGCTGAACACATTTGCGAAAAAAAATAGTCGCGCCGATGTTTTTTCCTTGAATCGCTCGGCGATGCGCGTATCTATCGCCGCGGCGACGCAATTCGCACGTGCCAATGGCCCATCGTGGTTATGCAACGACGTAACGCGTCCTTTTTGGAAGATCCGGTCACCGTGGACCGGTCCCGAGAGGGAGGTCGATATGGTTGCTCACCGATGCAGGGCCGCGGCGCCCTGCCCTGACGACACGCCCCGGCACCTCAGGGACGCCCGCGGCACTGGTGGCCGGGTATCCACCGATCCGAGCAGTCTGAACTAACCGGTGGTACCGGCGTCCGCGCCGTTGTTGCGCGGCTGTCGTTTCGCGAATTCGTTCCAACTCCTTTCGTAATGGAGACGCCATTGGTGGCCCGCGCTCTTGCCACCGCCCGCGCGAATGCACCCGCCGGCAAGAAGTCGCCGGATTACGTGGTGCTGCGCCCGCGCCGGCGCACGGCCCAGGCGGTCACACGACCCGCCGACCTCAACCAGAAGATCGCCAAGTTTCTCGCGCTCGAGAAGCCCGCGACGCCTTGCCTCGTCGTCGATCTCGACGTCGTCGCCGAGGCGTACAAGGAGCTCGTCAAGTATCTGCCGCTCGCGCGCGTCTATTATGCGGTCAAAGCCAATCCCGCGCCGGAGATCGTGGCGCGCCTCGCGGCCTTGGGCTCCGCCTTCGACGTGGCGAGCCCGAGCGAGATCGAGCTCTGCCTCGGGCACGGCGTTGCGCCCGAGCACATCTCCTACGGCAACACGATCAAGAAAGAGGCCGACATCGCCTTCGCCTACGGGAAGGGCGTGCGGCTCTTCGCCTTCGACAGCAAGGCGGAACTGGAGAAGCTCGGCCGGGCCGCGCCCGGCGCGCGCGTCTTCTGCCGCGTGCTCGTCGAGTGCGACGGCGCCGAATGGCCGCTCTCGCGCAAGTTCGGCTGCGATCCCGACATGGCGGTGGCGCTGCTGCGCCAGGCGAAGGAGCTGGGTCTCGAGCCTTACGGCGTGTCGTTCCACGTCGGCTCGCAGCAGACCGACCTGACGCAATGGGACAGCGCCGTGGCACGTGCTCACGACGTGTTCATGGCGCTCGCCGCAGCCGACATTTCGCTCAAGATGGTTAATGTCGGCGGCGGCTTCCCGGCGCGCTACCGCACCGAGGTACAGCCCTTGGAGCGCTATGCGGGTGCGGTCATGGCGGCGATGACGCGGCAGTTCGGCAACGATCTGCCGGAGATCGTGATCGAGCCGGGCCGCTCGCTCGTCGGCGACGCCGGCGTGATCCAGACCGAGGTGGTGCTGATTTCGCAAAAGTCGCTCGCGGACGAGCGGCGCTGGGTCTATCTCGACGTCGGCAAGTTCAACGGGCTCGCGGAGACGGCGGACGAGAGCATCAAGTACCGCATCCGCACGCCGGCCGACGGCGGCACGACTGCGCCGGCGGTGATCGCGGGCCCGACCTGCGACAGCGCCGACATTCTCTACGAGAAGGCCGACTACCGCCTGCCGGTCGATCTCAAGGTCGGTGACAAGGTCGAGATCCTGGCGACCGGGGCCTACACGTCGAGCTACGCCTCGGTCGGCTTCAACGGCTTCCCGCCGCTCAAGACCTACTGCATCTGACGCGGCGCAAAGCCGGACGTTCGCGATGGCCGGGCTCGTCCCGGCCATCGGCTTTTTTGCGTCTAGCCGCGCACGGGCGGCGAGGAGAGCGAGATCTCGCCCAGGAGCTTCTGCTCGATCGCGGTGGCGAAGGACTGAAAATCCTCGACCTTGAGGAGGAAGCTGTGGTCGCCGCCCACGACGTACTGGTCGTAGTACTGGTCGAGCCAGGGCTCGGTCTTGAGGATGGCGAGGCCATTGATGGCGATGCCCTGCGCCACGAGCGCGTCGCGCACCTCGTTGGGCGGCGGCCCGATGTTGGCCATGCCGTCGCCTGAGACGTCGATGACGCGGCGGTCGGCTGCGTCCGGCATTTCCTCGAACGCGGCGGCCGACGCGAGCATCGCGTCGCCGATCGCGGTCAGGCCTGCCGAGCTTCGCGTCGAGGCGCGCACCGCTGCGGCGAACGCTGCGGCGCTCTTCGTGTCGGCGATACGCGCCCACGGCACGGTCACCACCTGTTTGTCGCGGTCCGACCATTCGAGCACCATGGCCTCGATCGCGCCGTGCGCGCCGCCGCGGATCGCGTCGACCACGGCCTTGTTCTCGAAGGCGCGCGCGATCCCCTCGTGCTGGAGCTGATACTCCTCGGCATCGACGCTCTCGGAGACATCGACGGCGAGGACGAGCGCCACATCGACGGGTTCGGCCTCGGCCCTGCCACCGAGGAACGCGGCTAGCACCGCGGCGTAGGCGGCGGCGCGAACGCCGCTCGTCACGAGGGGCTGCGGCCGAGTGGTGCGGCGAGCCCCGCGGCAGGCGCGGAGGCAGGAATGGGCACGGTGCGGCCGGCGAGGCGCTCGCGCGCACCGGCATCATCGCCCGATGGGAGCGGCGCGTCGGGCGCGCCGATCCAGGCGAGCACGTCATCGACCACGCGCGCGCCGTCGAGGTCACGCAGCAGCAGGTGGTAGCCCTCCGGGTAGAGCGCCACGCGCTGGCGCGGTCCGGCGCCGGGCGGCAGCTCCGCGACAAAGCGCTCGACGGCGTGGCGCGGCACGATCTGGTCCTGCTCGCCATAGAGGATGAGCGCGCGCGCGGAGAAACGCGGCGCCTCGGCGAGCGCTTGGCCCATGAGGTCGACGAGGCCGTTCAACGTGTCCGAGCGCGTCTCCTTGATGACGAGCGGATCGGCGCCGAGCACCCGCAGCATGGCGATGTTGTCGGAGGCGCGGATCTTCACCGGGATGAGGCTCGGCGACCAGCGGATGCTCGGCATGAGATCGGCAAGCCACAATCCGGCGCGCTCAAACACGTTCATGGTGTCGCGGCCCCACACGGCGGGCGCGAGAAGGACGACGCCGTCGGGCGCCGCGGGGCCGTGCCCGGCGCGGTTCGCCGTGAGCTCGGCCACGGCCGCGCCCATGCTCTCGCCCATGAGATAGACTGGCACGCCCGGATGCCGCTCGCGCAGCCATTGCATGGCGCCGAGCGCGTCATCGATCATGGCGCGAGATCCGGCCCAGCAGCCAGGCGCTGGCGCCGCGCCGAAGCCGCGCTGATCGTAAGCGTAAAGCGCGAAGCCCTCCGCCGCGAACACCGGCCCGGCCGCGGCGAACGCATTGGAATAATCGTTGAAGCCGTGCAGCGCGAGCACGACGGCGCGGGTCTTGCCCTCCGGCAGCCAGCGCCGCATCGGCAGCCGCGCGCCATCGGCGGCGACGAACGGCGTGCCGAGCGCGGCATCCTGGGGCGCCGGCACGTGAAGGGCGGCGCGCGTCTCGTGATCTGCGGCGGGCATGGGCGCGGGCACGCTTGACATGCAGGCTGAGAGGAGAAGGAGAGCGAGAACGGCAGCTAAGCGCATCACGGGTCCCGGCGAAAGCCCGAGCCTGCGCGAACGCGGTTAACGCATCGTAAAAATCACGCCGCGGCTCTTGCCGAATCGCGCACGCAGTTTGCATAATCCGCGCGTCGCATGGATGCCTGCCCGCGTCCGTCGGGAACGAGGGGAATTGCGAATGGCAAAGCTCGAAATCGCGCTCGCCGCCGCCGTCGGCGGGCTCTTGTCGCTGTCGGTTGGGCTCGCGGCCGCCGCGGAGACGCGCCAACCTCCGGCGTGCTCGGCGATCGCGTTTCGCCCGCTCCCATCGGGCTTGACCGACGGCGTTCAGAACGCCGGCCTCTACCACTCGCGCTTCGGCCGCATGGAGGTGAAGGCCAACGTCAAGAACGGCACGCCCGAAGGCTATTTCGTCGAGATCGACGGCAAGCCGCCGACGAAAGTCGCGGCGCAAAATCTACCGGCGGACGTCACCGCCTGCGCCAAGCTGAAGCGCATGGGCGCGCCGGCAAAGGGCGAGGATCCGTGCTCCGGCGACCGCCTCACGGTGTTGACGAGCCACAGCGGCGATAAGCGCTATTACCTGCTTTACGCGCACGAAGGGCGCGGCGCCGAAGCGTGGCATTTCTGCAGCGCCGGCTCGTCCTAAAGCGATCTAGTTCGGCAGGCGCGCCTCGGCCGGGTGCGGTGGCTCCGCCATCAGCGCGGTGCGGTAGCGCGCAGGATCGGTGATGAGCGCCAGCGCCGCACGATCATCCGCATCGCCGCTTGCGCGCTGTGGCGGACACAACCCGCGCAGCCTTGTCCAGGCGGCGTCGTCGAGCCCCGTACGCGCCGTGCGCAACTCGCTCTCCGCCACACCCGGCGCTGCCGTGCACACGGTCGGCACGACGCCGTGGTGGTTGAGCGGATAGCCCGCGGGCGAGTAGAGCTCGGCCCACGTCACGGTCAGCTCGCCGCCATTCCTGGTGCGCAGCACGGTCTGCACCGTGCCCTTGCCGAAAGAGGCGCTGCCGATGACGACGGCGCGGCCCGCATCCTGCAGCGCGGCCGCAACGATCTCGGCCGACGACGCCGAGCCGCCGTCGATGAGCACGGCAAGCGGCGCCTTCTCCGGCTCGCCCTCGCGCGGCGCATCGAAGCTTTGATGGCTCTCCGGCACGCGCCCGGCCGTGCTCGTCACCGGCTCGTCGGCGAGGAAGATGCTGGCGAGATCGACCGCCTGGTCGAGAAGTCCGCCCGGATCGCCGCGCAGGTCGAGCACAATGCCGCGAAACTGGCGGCCAAGCTCCTGGTGCGCGGCGCGCAGGAGCCGAGCGGCCGAGCGCGCGGTACGCTGGTTGAAGCTCGCGACCTTGAGCCAGGCGATGCCATCGTGCGTCTTAAGCGTCACGGTCTGGCGGAAGATGACCTCGCGCCGCATGACGAGCGTCAGGGGAGCATCGCCGCCGGCCCGCGCGATCTGGAATGCCACGGTGCTGTTCTTGGGGCCGAGCAGGCGCTGCTGCACGTCCTCCTCGCTGAGCTCGCCGAGCGCCGCGCCGTCGATCGCGACGATGCGGTCGGCGACCTGGATGCCGGCCGCGGCGGCGGGCGTCTCGGGCAGCACCGAGGCAACGCGCACTTTGCCGTCACTGAAATCGAGCGTCACGCCCACGCCGATGAAGCCGTCGCGCTCGGCGCGGTGGTCGCGCGCCACATCGGGCCGCACATAACGCGAGAAGCGGTCGAGCGTATGGAGCGCTGCGTCGAGGACGCGCTCGTCGGCGATGTCGGGCGCGACATCGGCAATAAGGGGCGAGCGCTCGCGCGCCTTCGCCATCATCCGCGCCGTGAGATCGCCCCACGCGGCGGCGTTGTCATCGGCCGGCGCCGGCTCGCGCGCGACCTCGCTGCCGTCGTTCAGCGTAACTGCGCCGTTCGCCGTGTTAACCACGAATGCCGGATCGATGCGGCGGAGGCCGGCGAGCGCCGCGAGTGCAAGCTGTTCCGGCTCAATCGACTCAATGTGGTAGCGCACCACATCGCCATAGACCTCGCCGAAGAGCTGCCCGTCCTGGGGCGCGAACCCGCCGCCCGTGCTGCACGCGGCAAGCGCGAGAAGGAGCGCCGCGCCCGCATAGCGCCAAACTACGCTCAATATTAACAACACAGCCCCCGCCCGTTTTCTTATGCGGCATTTTTCGCATTTCGCCGCGCGCGAGGCAACAACTAGCGCCGGCCCTTGCGCCGATGCGGCTTCGCGCGGCCCGCCGGGCGCGGGCGCGGGCGAGCGCGCTCGGTCTCGGTCTCGTCCTCGTCGAGGGCGAAGAGAAGCGAGGCGGTGACGGCGTTGGCCTCCGCGAGGCGCACGTTAACCAGATCGCCAAGCGTAAAGGTGCGCCGCGTGCGTCGGCCGACGAGCCGGTGATGCGCCTCGTCGTGCACGTAGAAATCGCCGGGAAGACTCCTCATCGGGATAAGTCCGTCGGCGCCGGTCTCGTGCAGGGTGACGAACAGTCCCGCGCGCGTGACGCCGCTGATCCGCGCGACGAAGCGCGCGCCGACGCGCTCGGCGAGGAAGGCGGCGAGATAGCGATCGGAAGCGCTTCGCTCGGCGGCGGCGGCGCGGCGCTCGGTCATCGAGATGTGCTCGCCGGCCGCGGTCATCGCTTCGATCGTGACGGGCGGCAAGGCACCGGCGCCGAACTTCTCGCCGGCGATGAGCGCGCGATGGACGAGAAGATCGGAATAGCGCCGAATGGGCGAAGTGAAATGCGCGTACCGCCGGAGCCCCAAGCCGAAATGGCCGAGGTTGTTCGGGCTGTAGACGGCCTGCGCCTGCGACCGCAGCACGAGCTGGTGAACGAGCGTCTCGTACGGCGTGCCGGCCGCCTTCGCGAGGATCGTGTTGAAGTGATGCGGCCGCACGGCTTGGCCCTTGGCGAGCCGGAGGCCGGCGATGCCGAGGCTGTCCAGGAACTCGCGCAGCGCCGCGAGCTTCGCCGGGTCCGGCACGTCGTGGACGCGGTACATGCAGGGCTGCCGCAACCGCTCCAGCGCCTCGGCGGCAGCGACATTGGCGGCGATCATCAGCTCCTCGATGAGGCGATGGCTGTCGAGGCGCTGGCGCGTCTCGACGCGCGCGACGCGACCGCCGGGATCGAGCAGGATCTGACGCTCCGGCAAGTCGAGGTCGAGCGTGCCGCGTTTCTTGCGCGCCGCCGCAAGCGCGCGGAAGACGCCATAGAGCGGGCGCAGCACGGGCTCGACGAGATCGCGCGTCTGCGCCGACGGGCTGTCGTCGATGGCGGTCTGCGCCTCCTCGTAGGTGAGGCGCGCGGCCGAACGCATGAGGCCGCGCACGAAGCGATGGCGCGTGAGATTACCGGCGGCGTCGATCCACAGATGCGCGGCGACGCAGGCGCGATCGACGCCGGGCTTCAGCGAGCAGAGCTCGTTCGAGAGCTCTTCCGGCAGCATCGGCACGACGCGGTCGGGGAAATAGACCGAGTTGCCGCGCTCGCGCGCGGCGTGATCGAGCGCGTCGCCGGGCCGCACGTACCAGGCGACGTCGGCGATCGCGACGAGCGCGTGCCAGCCGCCCTGCGCCTCGCGATCGGGCTCGGCCCAGACGGCATCGTCGAAGTCGCGCGCGTCGGGGCCGTCGATCGTCACGAGCGGGTGGCCGCGCAAGTCGGTGCGGCTGCCGTGCGCGACGGGCCGCGCCGCGGTGGCGAGGTCGAGCGCCGCTTGCGGGAACGTGGTGGGGATGCCGTGCGCGTGGATTGCGATCAGGCTGAAGGCGCGCGGGCTCGTGCTGTCGCCGATGCGCTCGACGATCTTCGTCTCGGGCAGGCCGAAGCGGCGCTGCGGCAGTATCTCGGCGAGCACGACCTCGCCGTCGGCGGCGCCGAGATCGGCGCCGCGCGCGACGAGGAACTCGTTCCTGACCTTGCGGTCGGTCGGCTCGATGCGGCCGCCCTCGCGATGGCGGCGAAAAACGCCGAGGACACGGTCGCGCTTTTCTTCGGTGATGGCGCGCACGATGCGCGCCTCCCAGCCCTCGGCGCCGTGGCGAAAGCGCACGACCGCGCGCTCGCCCACCGCGAGCGCCGGCGCCCCAGGCTCGGCGAAGACAGGGATGTCCGGTGCGGCGACGGCTTCATGCCACGAGAGCGGCCGGCCATGCATTTCGCCGTCGAGATCGATCTCGGTGATGGCGAGGACGCCGATCTCGGGAAGACGCGGCGGCGCGCCGCTCGTGTCCGAAGGCCGGTTTCGCGTGCCTCTATTCGGCGGGCTCGCGCGCCTTTTGCTTGCGTTTGGGCGCTCGCGCCTTGGCACGGCCCCGTTTTCCTTTCCCGCCCGTCTTCCTTTCCGCCTGCGCGGCGAGGAGGGCGACCGCCTCGTCGAGCGTCAGTTGCTCGGGCTCGATGTCGGACGGCACAGTGGCGTTGATACCGCCGTGGCTGACATAGGGGCCGTAGCGGCCACGATAGAGATTGATCGAGGCCCCGTCCGAGGGATGTTCTCCGACGACGCGGAGCGGGCTGCGTCCGCCGCGGCCGGTCTTCGGCTCCGCGAGGAGACTGACCGCGCGGTTGAGCCCGATCGTCAGCACGTCGTCGCCGGCCGTGAGCGATTTATAGATCTTGCCGTGCCGAACATAGGGGCCAAAGCGGCCGATGCCGGCGACGATCGGCTCGCCATCCTCGGGATGGGGGCCCACCTCGCGCGGCAGGGCGAGCAGCTTCAATGCGGACTCGAGCGTGACATCGGCGGGCGCCATGCCCTTGGGCAGCGAAGCGCGCTTCGGCTTCTCGCCGTTCTCGCCCTCGCCGAGTTGGACATAGTTGCCGTAAGGGCCCTTCTTCAGAGCGACCTTTTCGCCGGTCGCCGGATCCTCGCCCAATTCGCGCGGGCCGACATCGCCGCCGTTCGTGCCGTCGCCGCGCTCGAGACCCAAGGCGCGCGTGTATTTGCATTCGGGATAGTTCGAGCATGCGATGAAGGCGCCGTACTTGCCAAGCTTCAGGCCGAGCCGCCCATTCTGGCACGCGGGGCAGAGGCGCTGGTCGCGGCCGCTGCCGTCGTCGGGGAAGAAATGCCGGCCCAGCACTTCGTCGAGCGATTCGATGACCTGCGTGATCTTGAGGTCCTTGGTCGCGTCGATGGCGGCCGAGAAGTCGCGCCAGAAATCCTCGAGCACCTTCTGCCACTCGATGCGGCCGCCCGAGATGTCGTCGAGCTTGTTCTCGAGATCGGCGGTGAAGCCGTACTCGACATAGCGGTCGAAGAACGAGGTGAGGAAGGCGGTGACGACGCGGCCGCGATCCTCGGGGATGAAGCGCTTCTTCTCGAGCCGTACGTAGTTGCGGTCCTGCAGGACCTGCAGGATCGAGGCGTATGTGGATGGCCGGCCGATGCCGAGCTCCTCGAGCTTCTTGACGAGGCTCGCCTCGCTGTAGCGCGGCGGCGGCTGCGTGAAATGCTGCAGCGGCTCGACCACGCCGCGCGCAAGCTTCTGGCGCTCCTCGAGCGGCGGCAGGCGGCTGCCGTCCTCGCTCTCGCTCGGATCGTCCTCGTCCTCGTGGTAGAGCGCGAGGAAGCCGTCGAAGGCGATGGTCGAGCCGGTCGCGCGCAAGGTCACGCTGTTGTTCGCGGGCTCGATATCGATCGCGACCTGGTCAATGAGCGCCGTCGCCATCTGGCTCGCGACCGCGCGCTTCCACACGAGTTCGTAGAGCGCGCGCTGATCGTGATCGAGGTGGCGCGCGACTTGCGGCGGGCGGAGGAACATATCGGTCGGGCGGATCGCTTCGTGCGCTTCCTGCGCGTTCTTGGCTTGCGTGCGATAGATGCGCGGCTCGTCGGGAACGTAGCGCTGCCCGTGATCCTGTTCGATGAGGCGGCGCGCCGCGGATATGGCTTCGTTCGAGAGCGTGACGCCGTCGGTGCGCATGTAGGTGATGAGGCCGACAGTGTCGCCGCCGATATTGACGCCCTCGTACAAATACTGCGCGATGCGCATGGTGCGGCTCGCGCCGAGGCCAAGCTTGCGCGAGGCCTCCTGCTGCAGGGTCGAGGTGGTGAAGGGCGGCGGCGGATTGCGCCGCACCTGCTTCTTCTCGACCGACGTGACGGCATAGCCGGACGCCGCGAGGATCTTGTCGGCGGCGGAGCGCGCCTCCGCTTCGTTCTTGAGGTCGAACTTGTCGAGCCGCTTGCCGTCAAGATGCGTCAAGCGCGCGCGGAAGGTCTCGCCCGAGGCGGTTTTGAACTCGGCCTCGACGGTCCAGTATTCCTGCGCGCGGAAGGCCTCGATCTCGTCCTCGCGCTCGCACACGAGGCGGAGCGCCACCGACTGCACGCGGCCGGCCGAGCGGCTGCCCGGAAGTTTGCGCCACAGCACCGGCGAAAGCGTGAAGCCCACGAGATAATCGAGCGCGCGCCGCGCGAGATAGGCTTCGACCAGTTCGCGGTCGAGCGCGCGCGGGTGGCGGAATGCTTCGAGCACCGCCTGTTTCGTCACCTCGTTGAAAACGACACGCTTTACGTCGACGCCTTTCAGCGCCTTGCGCTGGCGCAGCACCTCCTCGACGTGCCACGAGATCGCCTCGCCCTCGCGATCGGGGTCGGTCGCGAGGAAGAGATGGTCGGCGCCCTTGACGGCGGCGGCGATCTCCTTGAGGCGCTTGTCAGCCTTGGAATCGACCTGCCACGACATCGCGAAATCGTCATCGGGCCGCACCGAGCCGTCCTTGGGCGGCAGGTCCCGCACATGGCCGTAGCTTGCGAGCACGGTATAGCCGCGGCCCAGATATTTGTTGATTGTCTTGGCCTTAGCTGGCGATTCGACGACGACGACGTTGCTCATGAAGGATCTGGCGTTGTGGAAACCGGCAACAAATGGCAACGAGGCGGCCTCATAGCAAGGCGACCTGGTTCCCGGGGTGGCGTTCGATCCGGCCCGCGAGCTCGAGCTCGAGCAGCGCGGTCACGACGAGGGCAGGGGAGAGGTGGCACTGCCGGACCAGTTCGTCAACTTCAACGGGTGAGGGTGAAAGAAGCGTTAACAGCTGTTCGCGCGCCCGTGCAAGCTGGGTCTCGTCGAGCGGGGCCGCGGCCGCTGCGGCGAAGAGCGCGCGGCGGCGCTCGGCCAGCGGCACCTCGAGTTGCGGCGCCAGCTCGTCGAGGATGTCGGCGGCGCTTTCGACGAGGCGCGCGCCCTTGCGGATCAGATCGTTGGTGCCGCGGCAGCGCGGGTCGAGCGGCGAGCCCGGCACGGCGAATACCTCGCGCCCCTGGTCCAAGGCGCAGCGCGCGGTGATGAGCGAGCCCGAGCCGACCGCCGCCTCGACCACGAGCACGCCCAGCGCGATGCCCGAGATGATGCGGTTGCGGCGCGGGAAGTGGCGAGCCTGCGGCACCATGCCGACCGGCATCTCGGCGACGAGCGCGCCGCGTTCGGCGACCGCCTCGTGCAGCTCGCGGTTCTCTTCCGGATAGACGGTGTCGATGCCGCCGGCGAGAACGGCGATCGTGCCGCTCTCGAGCGAGCCCTCATGCGCCGCGCCATCGATGCCGCGCGCGATGCCGGAGACGATGACGAGGTTCTGCGTGCCGAGGGCATGCGCGATCTCGCGCGCGAAGCGCCGGCCATTGGCGGATGCGTTGCGCGCGCCGACGATCGCCACCGCGCGTCGCGTCAACAGCTCGCCGTGGCCGCGCAGCGACAGGAGCGGTGGCGCATCCTCGACCGCCGTGAGCGCCGGCGGATAGGCCGGCTCGCCCCACGCGACGAGCTTTGCCTGCGCCTTGCCGAGCGCTTCGAGCTCGCGCTCGACCGCGGCTTTCGTCGCAAGCGTGAGCGGGCGCTGGCGGCCGCCGCGGCGTGCGATCTCCGGCAGCGCATCGAGCGCCGCTCCAGCCGAGCCGAAGCGCGCGAGAAGCTGATAGAACGTGATCGGTCCCGGTAGGGTGTAGGAAACGCCAAGGCGTTTCCTACACCATACCGATCGGTCCGACATTCTCGCTGCGAATGAGGC
>DATIXQ010000144.1:0-18020 GCA_035518375.1 Allostellaceae bacterium
TGCCCGCGCATAGATCCGCTCGAGCGCGCCACGGTCGTTGCGCGCGAGCAGGCCTGCAAGCTCGACGCCTGCCGGATGCGCGAACTGGTACGGCAGCTGCCGCGCGACGCCTGCGATCGTGCGCGTCGCCGTGAAGAGGGCGATCGCGCCTTCGGGCGCGCCGGCGTTCGCGAGGATGAGATTTGGCCCGTTGACCATGATGGCGATCGTCACCGGCGAGACGAGATAGCCCAATGCCTCGCGCACGCGGGCGGCCATCGCCGCGGGCCGAAGAAATGTCGGCCGCCAGCGCATGTCAGGGTAGCGGACACGCAGATCGACCACTTGAGCCGCGAGCAGCAGCAAAGTCGTGCCGCAATAGCCTGCCGCCGCGCCAAGGGGCCCTGCGCCCACCAAGGCCGGCACGGTGACGCCTGCCGTCTGCAGCAGCACGAGAATGCTCGAGACGTGATAGCTGCGGCTCAGATCGCCGCGCGCGCGATAGACCGCAAGGCCGAGCGTGCTCAGCATCGCCGTCACCTGCATCATGGCGAGCAGCGTTGCCATTGTCGCAAGGCTGTGTCCGTTGAGCTGGCGCGTCGGGATCAGTGCGGTCCATTGCGGCGCGATCCAGAGGAGCGCGAGCAGGAGCGCGAGCACCGTGGTCAGCACCGCGAACATGCCAAGTGTGGCTGCCCATTCGCGGGCGAACCGGGGCCTGTCTTGGCGCGACCATGCGTCAATGAGCCTGACGGTGGTGAACTGAACGAGTCCGAGATCGCAGAGCGCCAGGAACGCCGTCACCGAGTACGCGAGGAGCCAGTCCTCGTAGACGCCGGTGCCCCAGGCACCGAGGCAGATCGGCACCAGCAGGAACATCTGGACGATGCGCGCCAGCTGGTTGAGCCCTTGCGCACCCGCCGTCCAGACGATGCGTCCGGCGATGCCGTTCATCGAAATTTTCGTTTTCCCGGACAAGACCGCTCCGTTCGCCGCCACTTTCCGCTCGCAGGGCGGACACGCCGTGTCCGGGATGCGCTCAAAACGGCAGTGCCGCCGCGAGAGTTCCCGTGCTCGTCCACAGCTGCCCGCCAAGCCGGCGTGCCGGAACTTTCTGCGGAACCGAAGGTTAAAAAGCCGGTACTCCGACAGGTTTACGTGGGTATTGTCATGGGCGCGGCGATTGTCTTCGGCGGCAGCGGCTTCATCGGCACGCATCTCGTGCGGCGCCTCGCGGCGGCGGGCGAAGAGGTGGTGTCTGTCGACAGACGCGCGCCCGCGGAAGTTCTGCCGGGCGTCCGTTATGCGCGCGCCGACGTGCGCGATCTCGCGGATTTCACGGCCCCCGCCGGCGCCGCGACGATCTACAACCTCGCGGCCGTGCACCGCACGCCCGGACATCCGGCCCATGAATATTACGAGACCAACGTTCTGGGCGCGGTGGAGGTGACCCAGTTCGCGCGGCGCGCGAATGTGAAGGAGATCGTGTTCACGAGTTCTATTTCGGTCTATGGCCCTGGCGAGGATACGAAGTCGGAATCCTCGCCGCTGACGCCCACTTCGCCCTATGGCTGGTCGAAGATGCTGGCCGAGCGCGTGCACCGTGCCTGGTTTGATGAGTCTCAAGACCATCGGCTTGTCGTCGCGCGGCCGGCCGCGATCTTCGGGCCGGGCGAGGGCGGCAACTTCACGCGCATGGCAAAGCTCATGAAGGCCGGCATGTTCGTATTTCCCGGCCGCCGCGACACGGTGAAGGCGTGCTTCTATGTCGACGACTTGATCGACGCGATCATGTTCGCGCGACAGACGCCGGATCGCTTCGTCCTGTTTAATGCCTGCTATCCCGACCGCTACACGCTTGCCGAGATCGTCGACGCGTTCCGCGCGAAGTATTTCCCTAAGGCGCGCACTTTCAAGCTGCCGCTTGGCATCGTCGTTGCCGCGGCGCGGCTGCTGCAGCCGGCGTCGGTGCTGGGGCTCGGCATCCATCCCGAGCGCGTCTTGAAACTCGTGCGCTCGACCGATATCGCGCCGCGCTGGCTTGAGAACCGCAACGTCTCGAGCCGCGGCCGCATCTCGTCAGCGCTTGAGCGCTGGGCCGAGCGGTCGAGCGGCAAATTCACGTAACCGGTCGCTCCTGGCGTCGGCGGCGCGGAGCAGGGGCTGGCCGTGCCGCGGCCACGCCGGCGATGATCTCCTCGTAGGCTTCGAGGATCCGGGCACGGTCCATGTTCGCGGCGACGAAGGTGCGCCCACGCCCGCCCATCTCGCGCAGCAGATCGCGGTCGGCAAGAAGCCGGCTCACCTCCGCGAAGAGCCGTTCTTCGTCACCGGGCTGGATGCACAGGCCCGCGCCCGACTTCCGCGCCAGATGGTCCAAGGGACTGTCTGCCTCGGCGACGCAAACGAACGGCCGGCCGGCGGCCATGATGGTGAAGAGCTTCGAGGGGAGCGCATAGCGCGCAACGTTCATCGCCTGCGGCACGAGGTGAAGGTCGATCGATTGGAGCGACGCGCAGATTTGCTCGGGCGGGACAAGCGGCAGAAACTCGGTGTTCGAAACGCCCATCGCGGCGATCGCGGCTTCGATACGCCGGCGCTCCGAGCCGTCCCCCCGCAGCACGACGCGAACGTCCCGCCGGCGTTCGTTGAGCTTCTGGATGAGCGGCAGAAGCTGGTCCAGATTCTGTTTCTTGCCGAAATTGCCGCTGTAGCCCACGACCGGCGCCGTGTCGGAGTCCGATTTGGCCGGGGACAGCGCCGCCGACCAGATCGGCAAGACGGTGACCGGATTGCGATAGCCGATGTCGCGCAGCTCCGCCGCCATGCCGTCGGTCAGCACGACAATGCGCGTCGCACGGTTGAAGGCCGCGCGTTCGACCCGGCGCATGAGGCGCAGCAGAAGTCCGTGCCGGGCGATTCCGAGCGCTGCCGCAAGCCCGCTCTCGATGTCGTGGACGACGCCGACAACAGGCGCGCCGCTGCGCCACGACAGCACCGCCGCACCGAACAGGGAAAGGCAGCTCGGCACGTAGGCGACGATGACGTCGCTCTGGCTGAGATCTCTTCCTGCGCCATGCCGCAGCACGCCCGCGAGGAAGGCGAGATCGCTCGCGAGCCGTTCACGAAAACCGCCGCTGCCGCGGCCGCGTGTGCGTATGCGGCGAATATCGGCGCCGTTATGCCACTCGCGGTCGCGTGAGCCGTCTTGCCATGCCGCGAACGTCGCGGCACTCGGATAATGCGGGCGGAATGCGATCACGCGGAGCTCATGCCCCTTGCCGCGGAGCCAGTCGGCCAGGTCCGTGCAATAGGGCGCCGAGCCGATATTTTCCGGCCAGAAATAAGGCGAAAGATAAGCGATTTTCATCAGCGCATCGATTGCCGAAGTGCGCCGTTTCAACGGAAAGGGAGTGTGTTCGTTCCTACGCGCTCGCGTGGTCGTTGCCGATCGCATTGGCAAGACGCAGGCCGAGAGCAATTGCGGTGAAGGTCGGATTGGCAGAGCCGGTGGTTGGATAGACGGCCGCACCGGCAACGTAGAGGTTGTGCGTGCCGAAGACCTTCAGGTTGCGATCGACGACGCCCGCTGCGGATGAATCCGCCATGCGCGCCGTCCCCATGTGGTGATATCCGTCGTCGAACCTTTGAGCGAACGCGGGATCGCGTGCCGCGAGCGTCGGATCGAGCCGAAGGCGCGCGAGCCCATGCCGCTCGAGCCAGGCTGCGAGCATCTCGCTGAAGGTGGCCATTGTCTCGACTTCGCGTCCATCGACGCGCCAGTCCATCTCAACCACGGGCATGCCGAGCCGGTCGCGGGTATCGCCGAGGCGGACGGCGCTCTCGCGCAGGGGAAATTGCTCGCAACAGAGGCGGAGCCTGATGCCCTGGTCGGCGGGGTTGTACATGCGGTGGCTGCGCAGGTAGCGCACGACCATCGGCAGCGCCACGCGCAGCATCGAGGCGAACGAACGCGCGCTTGGCACGAGTTGCCGCTCCAAGCGCCCGCGGAAAAGCGAGCGCATGAGCAGCTTGGCGTTGAAGATATGTTCCTCGAAGCTCGAATTGAAGAGGAAATGGCCTGAGATGCCGAGCAGTCTCCGCTCCCGCTGGACGGGCGCGGACGGCTTGATCTTTGGCGCATATTTGATGCCGTCGAGATAGGCATTGTCGAAGAGGTTGTGGAAGCGCTTCTTGTCGAGTGGCGACACCTCACCAGCCCAGCAATCGACATGGTCGGAAAATCCGCGGCCAAGCCAGTTGTTGTTGGCCCAGGGCGCGGCACTCCCGTCGGCGAGCGGCAGCTTCAGGAGCCGCGCGATCTCGACCGTGCCGTTGGCGAGGATGACGCGTCGCGCGGCGAAGCGGCGGGCGGCACCCGAGGCGGAGCGCACGAAAACGCCGAGGATGCGCTCCTTTGCCGCGTCCATCTCGAGTGCCAGTGCGGGCGCGTTGAGAAAGACACGCACGTTCGGGCTCGCTGCGATCTCGCGGCCGTAAAGCGCGGCGAAATTCGGCTCGGGCGCCCATGCGCTGAAGATTCCCTCGAGCGCACCCTCGCTCGCCGGCAACTCGATGCCGAGCCGCTGCCACACCTGCGCGTCGGCGAGGTGCCGGTCCATGCCGAGGAGCGCGTAGCCGCGCTGGTAATAGGGATCGAGCTCCTCGCGCGCGATCGGCCAGCCGATGTCGGCGACCCACGGCCGATGCTGCAGCACCAGCGGCTCGAATGTGAGGAGCTGGCCGCCCCAGAAATTGGTCGCGCCGCCCAGTGCGCGGAAGCGGGCGAGGTGAAGCCCGGGCAAGGTCCGAGCACAGCAGCGTGCCGTAAGGAAATAATCCTGTGAGTCTGCCTCGATCGAGGCGCCACCTGCTTCGAGCACGATTGCCTTGCAGCCCTTGCGGTGCAGCTCGACCGCCATGGCAAGACCGACCGCGCCCGCGCCGATGATGAGCGTCTCGGCCTCTTGCGGCGTCTCGTCGGGAAAACGCCTAAGGTCGATCAGCATCGACGAGGTCCGGTGTCAGCTCGCGCTGGCTCAGGAGCCGCGCGTCGCGCGCAACGAGTCGCATGAAGGCGGTGCCCGGCCCGGGCTGCGGGCCCTCGCTGAGGAATGCAGCGTTGCGGCGGATGTGCTCAGTGCTGCTCGACGAGAAAAGCATGATGCCGGTCGGGTTCGCGGTGCGCGCCGCCGTCAGCATCAGGCGCGAAAGCACCCCTGGCGCGGAAACGTCCATGTTGAGCTCGTCCGACCAAGACCGCACGATGGCGGGATTGGTCCCGAGCCACGCGGTGAGCGCCGTGAAGCTCTGCGACAGCGCCCGATGGGTGATCACGAAGCTGCCGTGATAATCGGGAGGGGCAGCACTCAACACCGACCACTCGAACTGCAGGACCGGGCAGAAGCGACGATCCGCGTGCCAGACCGCGCCTGCGGCGGCGGCTTCGCTGCCGATGCCGAAGGCCGCGATCTTGCCCGCGCTTACGCAGCTTTCGAGCGCACCGAGCAACGCGTCATCGAGATCGTCAACCGTCGCCTCGTGCAGCAGAAGGACATCGATATGATCGGTGCGGAGCGCAGCGAGGCTCGCGTCGAGCGATCGGGTGAGTTCCTCCGGCACGAAGCGGGCGCGGCTCACGAGCGCGCCCGACGTACGCGCGAGACGGCGGCGCACGCCTGGCAAAAGCTTGACCAGCGGGCGAGCCAAGTTGCGCGCGGCCGCGACGAGCGTCTGATGCCGCGGTGGGCGCAGGCCGAACTTGGTCGTCAGCGTGACACTGTCACGCTTGCCGCGCAGGGCTTTGCCCAGCGTCCGCTCGGCCGCACCGAAGCCGTAGGACGGCGCCACGTCGAAATGGCGGATGCCGCAGTCGTAGGCAGCATCCAAGAGCGCAAGCGACGCGCGCTCGCCGTGCCGGCCCATGAGCTGGGAGCAGCCATAGCCGAGCAGCGTTGTGGGCGTGGCGTTGCCGGGGAGAAAGACCGCCATTGCCGCCGGACCCTAGGCGGCCGAGCCGGACGCGCCCTGGGCAAGGGGTGTGACACCCGCCCAAGCCGCGCGCTCGTCTGTCTGGGCATAGGTCGGGAGCACGAACACGAGACTCAGCAGGAGCGCGGACTCAACTTCGGTCACCAGCCTGAGTTGCAGCATCGTCTCGTTCACGACCAGAATGGCCATGAGCCAAGCGACGGAGGCGGTGACGACCGTTCGGAATTGCATGACCAGGGTCGCCTTCGCGAGTCGGGCTTCTGCGGGGCGGGCTCAAGGGTCCGATGCGCCTCGCCACCTCGGCCCGGTTTTTAACCCCCGATAGTGGCAGGAAGTTCCCATCTCGCCGCTCGTGCGCGGAACTCGGCGCGGCCATCCGCGTATTGATGGAACGAAGCCGGACGGTTCGCGTTCTGGGGTCGCGGAGGCCCCTCAAATTGAGCAAGCACGCGAACCTCGCTGCCGGGACGCGGTCTTCTGGCGTGCACGCCAGGGCAGTGGCCGCCCCGCGCAAAGTTCTTGTGCTAGGACTCTTTCCGCCGCCGATCGATGGACAGCGCGTCGTCACCGAGCGCATGTTCCATGAGATCTCTCAGACGACGACGGCGCTACGCCGCGGGCTCGACCGCTTTCCCCGCCTCGGCCCCCTGTCGAAGCCGGTCTCGGCGGTGGCGGCGGCGCTATTGATGGCGCCGGCGCGGTTCGCGGGATTCTCGGCCGTCTATCTCGCGCCCCATAGCGGCATTGGCCTGCTCTACTCGTCGTTTCTGGCCGCTGCGAGCCGGCTCTGCGGCTACACGCTATATGTGCATTACCATTCCTACCGCAACATGCGGCAGCGCTCCGCGCTGATGGCACTGTTTATCGCTCTGTGCGGGCCGCGCGCAGTTCATATCGTGCTCGCTCCGCCGATGCAGTGGGGTCTGCGCAATTTCTATAAACATGCACGGCGCATCGAGGTGCTTTCGAACTCGGTCTTCATCCCGCCGGTCATGTGCGCGCGCAATTTCCTGCGCCGGCGTATCCGCGTCGGGCACCTCAGTAACCTTTCGCGGGAGAAGGGGATCGAGCTCGTGCTCGAATGCCTGCGGCAACTTCGCGCGCGCAAAGTCGAGGTCGAGTTCGTGATCGCGGGGCCGACCAAGGACGAAGAGACGCGGAACCTTCTCGCGCGCGCCGCCGTGGAATTTGGCGACCGCCTGCGCTATCTCGGGCCGCTGCCGCAAAGCGACGTGCAGGGCTATTACGAGTCGATCGACGTGTTCCTGTTCCCGACCATGTACGAGCACGAGGCCGAGCCGCTGGTCGTCATTGACGCCGTGTCGCTGGGCGTGCCCGTGGTGGCAACAGATCGCGGCTGTATCGGCTATCTCTTGCAGGCGACGGGCGGCCGGGCGTTTGACGCCGAGGAATTCGTCGAGCGCGCGGTCGAGCAGATCGCGGACTGGGCCGCCAACCGAGGCGAGCTCGCGCGCACGTCGGAGCGTGCCCAGCACCGTTTCCGCGCGTTGCATCAGGCGGCGCAGGCCAATCTCAGCGGCATTCTCCGCTTCGATTGACGCTCGGGGTCAGTATCTCGAGCATGACGCGGTTCCACCTTCTGCATCTCGTGACCGATCTCGGTGACGCCGCGCTCCTGCTGCCGGCATCGCTCGTGCCGTTCGGATATTTCCTCTATCTGCGCTCGCGCGCCGGGGCGTTCGCCTGGGCTTCGGCGATGGGCCTCTGCATCGCGCTCACCATCCTCGCGAAGCTCAGCATCATGACGTGCGGCGATTGGTTCTCGATCTTCGACATGCGCAGCCCGAGCGGCCATACAAGCCTTAGCGCCATGTTCTATATTGGCGGCGCGGTCGCCATTTCGGCGCAGCGAGAGCAGCGCATCTCATGGCTCCTCCTCGTCGGAAGTGCGCTCCTCGTCGTCGTCATCGCTTCAAGCCGAGTGCTGCTCTCGGCGCACACCGCAAGCGAGGTCGTGCTCGGGCTCGCGATCGGCGGCGTGAGCGCCGCCTGGTTCGCCCGCTGCGCCAAGACGGACCATCTGCCGACGCTGGCCTGGCAGCCGGTGGCACTGAGCTTCGTCGTATTGGCGCTGTTGCTGCACGGCCTCCACCTGACGCTCGAGGGGCCGCTCGAGCATCTGGCGGCACTGATGCGCACGCACACAGGGTGTGGCTGAGGGCGCGCGCCTTGGCGAGTGCCACAATTCGCGATAGCTTCCCCGCAATGACCCCGCCCCCCGACAGCGCGAAGGCACCACCGCCGGCCGATTTCCTCATGCGCGCTCGTGAGCTGCGCCCGCTCATCGAGGGCGCGGCGGACGAGATCGAGCATACGCGCCGCCTTCCGGCGTCACTCGTCGCGGCGCTCAAAGAAGCGAATTTCTTCCGCATGCTGCTGCCGCGCGAGCTGGGCGGCGCCGAGCTCGACCCGCCGACCTACGTCCGCGTCATCGAGACGATCGCGCAAGCTGAGGCAAGCACGGCATGGATTCTGGGTCAAACCTCGGTCACGGCAATGATCGCGGCGCGCCTGCCGCTTCCTGCCGCCCGCGAGATGTGGCGCGATCCCGGCACCGTGCTCGCTTGGGGTCCAAGCACGGATTCCCGCGCCGTTCAATGTGACGGCGGCTATCGCGTCAGCGGCAGCTTCGCGTTCGCGAGCGGATGCTGGCTTGCGAACTGGCTCGGCGGCGACTGCACCATCGTCGACGCGGACGGCGTTCCGCGTCGCGGACCGGACGGCAAGACTTTGACGCGCCGGGTGCTCTTCCCGGCGGCGCAGGCGATCATGCGGGACATCTGGCAGGTCGTCGGATTGAAGGGGACGGGGAGCGACGGTTATTCCGTGGCGGATCTCTTCGTGCCACAGGATTTTACTGTCTCTCGCATCGACGATCCGGCCGAGCGGCGCGTCAAGACACCGCTCTACGCGTTATCCGGCTACAATATGTTCGCCGCCGGCTTCGGCGCGCTCGCGCTCGGTGTGGCGCGAAGCCTCGTTGCGTCCTTCATCGCACTTGCCAGTGAAAAGACACCGCGCGGCTTCCGCAGCTCGCTCCGCGATGACGGCCCGACGCAATACGAGCTTGGCCGGGCCGAGGCACGGCTCAGAGCCGCCCGCGCCTTTCTCATGGAGGCGGTCGACGGCGCTTGGCGTGAGGCGCTCCGGGACAACGTACTCACACTCGATGCCCGGATGGCGATTAGGCTCGCTTCGACCCATGCCATCCGCGAGGCTAAGGACGTAGCCGACATCGCCTATGACGCGGCCGGGACCACGGCGATCTTCACCGCCAACGGCTTCGAGCGCCGCTTCCGCGATATCCACACCGTGGCGCAGCAGCTTCAGGGGCGGAAGTCGCATTTCCGCACCGTGGGCCAGTACCTGCTCGGCCTCGAGACCGATCTCGGATGGATCTGATCCGAACCCCGAAGTTGCGATTAGATTGACATTTCGCGCCTCGGCGGCAAATCTCGACCTAGGCTACGAATAAGAACAAGGCCCGTGGAGGAATGACCGACCGGATTGTCTTTCGCGACGTGCGGCACATCTATCGGCCGCCGCGCCGCCGTCCAGTGCTTGCGCTCGACAACGTGTCGCTCACGGTTCAGGACCGCGAGTTCTTGGCGTTACTCGGGCCCTCCGGGTGCGGCAAGAGCACGCTTCTCTACCTGCTGGGCGGCTTTCTCCCTGTCGAGCAGGGAGCGATCATGGTCGACGGGAAGCCGATCGGCGGCCCGGGGCCGGACCGCGGCGTCGTATTCCAGAATTTCGCCCTCTTCCCGTGGAAGACGGTGCGCCAGAACATCCTTTACGGGCTCGAGAAACTCGGCATCGCCAAGGCCGAGCGCGAGCAGCGCGCCAAGGAACTTGTCGACCTCGTGCATCTCTCGGGCTTCGAAGACAGCTTCCCCTCGCAGCTTTCGGGCGGCATGAAACAGCGCGTGGCAATCGCGCGCACGCTCGCGGTCGATCCGGAGATTCTGCTCATGGACGAGCCCTTCGGAGCACTCGACGCGCAGACGCGCGGCCTCATGCACGAGGAGCTTCTCGCCATCATGCGGCGTGCACCCAAGACGGTGGTGTTCGTGACACACGACGTGCGCGAGGCGGTCTACCTCGCCGACCGCGTCGCGGTCATGACGGCGCGGCCCGGCCGCATCAAGGAGATCGTCGCTATCGAGCGTCCGAACGGCGCCGGGCCCGAGATCGTCAACACGCCCGCCTTTGGCCAGAAGGTCGACTATCTTTGGAAGGTGGTGCGCGACGAGGCGATCCTGGCGCAATCGATCCGGGAATAAAGAGGAGAGCATCCATGTCCGAGGCTTCCGGCATTAGGGAGGTCGCGTGGCTCGATTGCGCCGGCGGCGGTCAGATCGTGGTCGACGGCAGCTTTGCCTATATCGGCCATATCGACGCGCCGAACGGTACGACGATCGTCGATGTCGAGGATCCGAAGCATCCGAAGATCGTGGCCGAGATCGCGATCCCGCACGGGCTCCATTCCCACAAGGTCCGCGCCGCGAACGGCATCATGGTGGTGAACCGCGAGCATCACGGCCGGCCGCCCGAAGGGGAAAAGCCGGGTCGCGGCGGGCTCGTGATTTACGACGTCTCGAACCCGCGCAAGCCGCGCCAGATCCGTCACTGGGAATGCGACGGCAACGGCGTCCACCGCTTCACCTTTGACGGGCGCTATGCCTATATCTCGCCGCAGATCGAGGGCTATGTCGGCAACATTGTCATGATCCTCGATTTGAAAGATCCGGCGAAGCCCGAGGAAGTCGGCCGCTGGTGGATGCCTGGCCAGTGGAAGGCGGGCGGCGAGGTGGCGAGCTGGAAGGGCCAGGCGCATCGCTGCCATCACCCGATCCGGCGCGGCGACCGGCTTTATACGAGCTATTGGCATGGCGGGATCGTGATCCTCGACATCTCCGACATGACCCGCCCGAAATTCGTCTCGGGTCTCGACTGGAGCCCGCCCTTTCCGTGGCCGACGCACAGCATGGTACCGGTCGAGCAGACCTTGCGCGGCCGCCGCTACGCGCTCGTCGCCGACGAGGACGTGCTGCCGTTGGACGAGGCGATGGCGCCGGAAATGTCGGCCTTCATCTGGATGGTCGACATCACCGACGAGGCGCGGCCGGTGCCGGTCGGCTCGTTCCAGGTTGAGGGCGTCGAGGGCAAGCGCAATCCGCAGATGACCGGCTGCCACCAGCCGGTTGAGACGATCGAGGGGACCGAGGTGCCATGCGCCTGGTTCGCACAGGGCCTGCGCGTCATCGACATCGGCAATCCGCACGCGATCCGCGAGGTCGCGCACTATGTGCCCGACACGCAGAGCGGCAAGCGCGTGTGCTCGAACGACGTCTATGTCGACAAACGTGGCCTCATCTATCTTGTCGACCGTTGGCGCGGCCTGTCGATCCTCGAGCGCGGGTGAGCGCTGGCGCCTATTTGTCGCGCTTGGCGGCGGCGGTCACGATCTTATAGGCGGCGGCGAGCGCGGGATCCTTCTTGGAGACGTCCTCGCCCACGCTGCCCATGCTTTCCATCATGGCGGCCTGTTCGTCTTTCGGGAGTTCGATCATCTCGCCGCCGTGGTCGGTCCAGTCCTTGGTGCCGCCAGCGAGGTCCTTGAGCGCGTAGCTCTGGATCGCCACCGACTCTTCTTGTGCCGCCTGGTCCACCACCTTCTGCAGGTCGGGCGGCAACGACGAGCGCCATTTGGCGCTGAGCTCGACGACGATGAAGATGAAGGGCTGCCGGACTGCCGTGATGTACTTGGCGGCGTCCTGGTAGGACATGGTGGTGAAAACGGTGAGGCCCGAGAGCGAGGCGTCGATCGCGCCCTGTTGGATCGCCGGCAGCACGTCGCCGAGGCTCATCGCAACGGGTGTGGCGCCCAGCCGCTCGAATGCTTTCATCTGGAAATCCGACGCGAGTACGCGGACCTTCTTGCCTTTGAGGTCGGCAAGGTGACGGATCGGCGTTCGTGAATCGAGGAATGATGGCGTCGCGGCGAACATCGCGGCGCCGTAGAGCCCCTTGCTCGCGCCGAGCCCGAGCATGAGCTTCTTGACCTCGGGATCCTGGGCAACCCGCTGCGCCTGGTCCATCGTTTCGACGAGGCCGGGCGCCGCCATGATCTGGAAGCGATCATCGACGCCGACGAAGAACTCGGGGGGAATGAAGCCGCATTGGATCGAGCCGAACTGCAAGCCCTCGATCTGGCGCGGGATGGAGCCGAGCTGGCTCGCCGGATAGACCTCGGTCTTGATGCGGCCGCCCGAGTCCTTCTCGACGCGGGTGGCATATTCGGTTGCGGCCTCCCAGTTGGTCTCGTGAATGGTCGGCAGCGTTATCTTCATGACGTATTGGTCGTCGGCGCGCGCCGTCGGCGCGACGGCGAGCGAGGCGGCGAGAACGAACGCGGAGACGATCGTTGCTGGTGTTGTGCGGGATGACATGGCGTCCCCCTATTTGTCGCGCTTGGCGGCGTCGGTCACGATCTTGTAAGCGGCGGCGACGTCGGGCCGCTTGCCGGCGACCTCCTGGGCCGCCGCCGCGAACTGCTGCATCATCGACGCTTCCTCGTCCTTCGGCAAGTCGATCAGCTCGGCGCCGGCGGCGACCCAGTCGTGGCGTGCGCTGTCGAGATACTTTTGCCCGAGCGCCGCGCCATTCTCCCCTTCAGCGGCGGCCGCAGCGTCCACCACCTTCTGCAGATCGGCCGGCAGCGATTGCACCCACTTCGCGCTGTATTCGATTATGATGAAGATATAGGGCTGTCCGGTCGTGGTGACGTATTTCGCCGCGTCCTGATAATGCATGCTGGTGAAGACCGGCATGCCCGAAATTGCGCCGTCGATTGCGCCTTGCTGAATCGCCGGAAGAACGTCGCCCAGAGTCATCGCCACCGGCGTCACGCCGATGCGCTGGAACGCGGCGGTCTGGAAGTCCGAAGCAAGGACGCGCAGCTTCTTGCCTTTGAAGTCGGCGAGGTGACGTATCGGCGTCTTCGCGATGGCGTAGGACGGCAGCGCGACGAACATGCCGGCGCCGTGCAATCCCTTGTCGGCGCCGAGCCCGAGCATGAGCTTCAGCACCGCGGGATCGGCGGCGGTTTTGCGCGCGTTGTCCATCGAATCGACGAGACCGGGCGCCGCCATCACCTCGAACCGCTGGTCAATGCCGGAGAAGAATTCCGGCGGGATGATGGCGCACTGGATCGAGCCGAACTGCGTGCCCTCGATCTGCCGCGGGATGGAGCCCAGCTGGCTCGCGGGATAGATCTCGGGCTTGATGCGGCCGCCTGAATCCTTCTCGACGCGCGCCGCGAGGCTCTTCGCCACTTCGTGCACGTTCTCGTTGATGGTAGGCAGCGAAATCTTCATCACGATGGGATCGGCATTGGCCTCGGCCGCGCTCGCGGCGAGCGCAAGCACGGCGAAGCATGCCGCCGTCGAAAAGCGATGTGACATGCGATCCCCCTATTTGTCGCGCTTGGCGGCGTCAGCGAGAATTTTGTAGGCCGCGGCGAGTTTCGGATCCTTGCTTGCGACATCCTCGGCGACGCTGCCGAAGGACTCCATCATCGATGACTGCTCGTCGGGCGGAAGCTGGATCCGCTCGCCGCCGCGCGCAACCCAATCCTTCTCCGCATCCGAGAGCAGCTTTGCTGTTACGCCGTTTATCGCGACAGCTTCCTCGACAGCAGCATGATCGATCATCTGCTGTAGATCGGCCGGCAGCGTCGCGCGCCATTTCTCGCTGATCTCCGCCGTGATGAAGATGAAGGGTTGGCCCGTCTCGGTGACATACTTCGCCGCGTCTTGATATTGGAAGTTGGTGAAGACCGGCATGGCCGCAACGGCGCCGTCGATCGCCCCCTGCTGCAGCGCCGGCAGCACGTCGCCAAGGCTCATCGCAACCGGCGTCGCGCCAAGCCGCTCGAATGCGACCTTTTGGAAATCGGAGGCGAAGATCCGAATCTTCTTGCCCTTGAACTCGGCGAGGTGACGCACCGGCGTGCGGAAGTCGATCGAGGAAGGGACGACTGCAAAGAGTCCAGCGCCGTGCAAGCCCTTGTTGGCGCCCAGGCCCAGAATCAGCTTCTGCACCTCGGGATCGGCGGCGACGTGCTGCGCCTGTGGCATCGATCCGACGAGGCCCGGCGCCGCCATGAGCTGGAACCGGTCGTCGACCCCGACCATGAATTCAGGCGGAACGACCACGCACTGGATCGATCCGAATTGGACACCCTCGATCTGGCGCGGGATCGAGCCGAGCTGGCTCGCGGGGTAGACCTCGGCCTTGATGCGGCCGCCGGAATCCTTCTCGATGCGCGCGGCGAGGTTCTTCGAAAAAATATGCGGCCCGTCATTGATCGTGGGCAGCGAGATCTTCATCACGATCGGCTCGTCGGCGCGCGCGCAGACGGCAAAAGAAAATGCGGCCGCGACAGAGATCGCGCAGCAGCACAACAGCTTGAAACGCATTTTCGCCCCCCTGATGCGGCGCCGCTCCCGGCCCGCAATCGTCCGTATTACGGACAGTTTCACAGGCAATGGTAGTCGATTTTGGTGCGCGGACGCAACGAATTCACAGGGGAATCGCGAGGAGAGTGTCGATCCGGCGGCTGTCGCAAACGACGAGTTTTTCGGCGAAGAGTGGCGTGGTGCCGTTCACGAGGATGTGGTCGAGATAACGCCCGCTGCTGAAGAGCGCCGTGGCTCCCTCGGCGGTGATGCGGATCACTTGATAGTTGGTCTGGGTTTCGACCGCGTCGCCGTGGTGGGCGAGCACGAGCGTGGGCGAGAGGATGTGGCGATAGTGCTGCGCCTCATAGATGTTCGCGTCCCGCAGCGAGCGCACGCGGTCGATGAGCATGCCGCGCGAATTGGCGAAGAAGATTCCGACCGGCAGCTTCTTGTCGTGATTTTCGCGCGTGATGATCTGGTAGCGGCAGGGCTCGGTGAAGAAATCGGGCCATTCCTCGAGGCGGTCGTCGTCGATCGCGGCGGCGTAGCGCGCTTCGAGCCGCTCGACGACGAATTGCAGCTCGGCCTCGATCATAGGCCCAGGCGCTCGCGATAAACCTTCCAGAAGCCGCGCAGCGGCGATTCCGTGGCGCGCGTGTCTTGCGAGCGCCAGTCGCGTCCGCCCATCTCAAGGAGCTCGCGGTCTTCGCCCGAGCCGCTGATGCCGCGGCGTACGAAGCTGCCGACCGCGCCGTCCTCCATCGACACGTAGCCGCCGGGCCCGACGAGGTTCGCCTGCTTCACGCGATGGAGCACCATCGCCTCGTCATCGTCCTCGAAGCCGAAATAGGTCCAGAGCAGCTCGGTCTCGTCCTTGCCGCGCGGCACGACCTGGCGCGTGCAGAGGCAGTTCTGGATCTGCTGCAGGACGAAGCATGGGAAGACCGAGAGAATCTGCAGCGTGATGCCGTCACCGAACTCGTCTTTGCCCTCGATCATCGAAGGATCGGCGAGCGCGAAGCCGTCCTGTCTCGCACGCATTTTCTCGGCGTCGTAGTCGGCGCTGGGTCGGTCGGTCGCGGCCTTCGAATAGCTCACGTGATGGCCGCCGCTCTCGTCGATGAGGATGCCGCCTTCGGCCGAGAGCCGGTTCAGGCGGAAAGTGGTGAAGAACAAGTGCAGCAGGCTCGCATGATAGGGATCCCGCACGTTGCAGATATACATCTTCCAATTGTTCGGCAGGATCTGGCTGTTGTAGCCGAGCACTTTCACCGGCTTGCGCATGACGCGCGCGATGTGCTTGGCAATTGCCGGGCCGAGATAGGCTTCGAGCGGCGGCGCGTCCGGCGCGAAGGTGCCGAAGACGAGGCCGCGAAAGCTCTCGACGCGGAGCGCGCGGCGCGCCCAGTCCTCGCGCCGGAAATCCTCGGGCATGCCGCCCTTGCCGGCGATCCCGCGCTGGAACGGCACGGCTGTGAGGTTGCCCTTAAGATCATAGGTCCAGCCGTGATAGACGCAGGAAATGCGCGCGCCGTTACCGCCCTCCTTCGGGCAGATGAGCGCGCCGCGATGGGCGCAGCGGTTCTCGAAGCCGCCGAGGCTGCCGTCCATGTCGCGCGCCACCACGACCGGCACGTCGCCGATATATGTCGCGCGGTAGTCGCCGGGGTTGGCGATCTCGCAGTCGAGGCAGAGATAGCTCCACGTGCTTCCCATGAAGACGCGCTGGCGTTCGGCCTCGTAGATCTCCGCGCTCTTGTAGACGTCGTAGGGGACACGCGAAAAGCCGGGCTCGGGCCAAAGCGGCGGGCGATTGTCCATGGCAACCTCTCCGCGCGAAGCCTAGAGCCTCGGGCGAGGGGGGACCATCCCCGCCCGCTGCTAGGAGGCAACATGGCGCTCGCCGTGCGCTGAGCGACGCGCTTACCCGAGGATCGTGCCAGGCGCAATGCCGGCTTCCCCGGCCACGATCTTCTTGCCGTCGTCGATCCGGCAGCGCAGCACCTCGAGGAAGCCGCCCTGCGCATGCACCGTGAAGCTGCCACTGGCGGCGCCTGCAACCTGGCCCGGCTTCAGATTGCGCACCTCGCCGAACGTGCGGGCTAGGTGTTTTTTTGCGTCGAAGAGGGTGAGGCGCCGGCCCTGCCACGTCGTCCACGCGCCGGGCGAAGGGTTGCAGCCGCGCACGAGGTCATAGACCTGGTCGATGGGCTTGGCCCAGTCGATGCGCGCCTCGGCCGCGCGCACCCAGCCCTCGTAGGTCGCGCTCGTCTCGTCCTGCGTCCATTCGCGCGCCGTGCCCGCCATCACCGCTTCCGCCGCCTCGACGAGGGCCGCGACGCCGAGCGGGAAGATTTTGTCGAAATAGACCGTGCCGAGCGTGTCGTCCGGGCCGATCGCGACCTTCTTCTGCAAGATCACCGGCCCTTCATCGAGGCCGTCGGACGGGCGGAAGATCGAAAGCCCGGTCTCGGTCCTGCCCGAGATGATCGCCCAGCTGAGCGCTGACGGTCCGCGATGGAGCGGCAGCAGCGAGGGATGGAACTGGATCGTGCCATGCGCCGGGATGGTGCAGAACGATTGCGGCACGAACTGCGTGACATAGGCCATAACGGCAAGGTCGACCGCCATGCGGCGGAGAAGTTCCTGCGCTTCGTCGCTGCTGTAGGACCGTATGGGATGGGCGGGGATGCCAGCGGCGGCCGCCGCCTCGGCGAGCGCATCGGCCCGCCCGCCCGGCTCCTGCGGCGGCACGAACGCGCCGGCCACGTCGTGGCCACGCGCGCGGAATGCCTCGATCACCGCTTTGCCGAAAGCCTGCTGCCCGATGATGGCGAGGCGCATTGCGGCCCTCCTAGAGAAGGTCTGCCAGGCTGGCGAACACAGGATGGCCGGCGCCCGTCTCAAGGCGCGGGAGGGACAGCACCGTGGTGCCGTGAGCGAATGCCGCGATGCTGGCCGCGTTCTCGGCGAGCGGCACTGCGCTTTCGCCGGACTCGCTCACCACGATGGCGGCCACCGGCACCCGGCGCTGTCTCAGCGCCGCAAGCGCCGTCAGCGTGTGGCTGATCGTGCCGAGATAGTTGCCCACGACGAGGAGCGCCGGCAGGCGCAGCTCAGCGATCCAGTCGAGCACGGCATGCGAGCCGTCGAGCGGCACCATGACGCCGCCGATTCCCTCGACAATGAGCACCTCGGCCGCCGCGAGTTCGGTGCGGCAGAAAGCGAGGAGCGCGTCATAGTCGAGCGCGCGCCCCTCGCGTCGTGCGGCGTGCATGGGCGCAAGCGCAGCGCGGTAGCGGAAGGGCGCAATGCGCGCGATCTCGTCGAGCGTGCTCGGAAGCTCGAGCGCGTCGAGGAGCCGCGCCGGATCGCTCGCGGGCGCGCTCCATTCCTCGAACCCGCTCGCCACGGGCTTCAGCGCTGCCACTTCGCGCCCGCGCCGGCGCAATTCGCGGATGAGGCCGACAGCAACGAAGGTTTTACCGATGTCGGTGCCGGTCGAGGTGAGGAAGAGTCCGCTCATGTCGCCCCGCCGCGGCAACTGCCCGCATGTCGTTTTGC